>NZ_JAHKRO010000068.1 GCF_019396325.1 Nonomuraea ceibae | reverse complement strand
GTGATCACCCGCATCCTGGCACTGACCGCCGTGATCTGGCACAACGACAAGACCGGTCAGCCCATCGCCCGCTCACTGACCGCCTACGACCACTGATCCCAACCCCTTGGAATCAATCATCTAGTCGGCCGAGGTCGTCCGGCGGCCCCGCGTCGGCGGCTTCTTCCGCCCGGCCACCAGCGTGTCGCCGGGGGAGGAGCCGGGCTCACCGGCGGGCTCGGGGTCCGTGCGGCCGGGTCGCGGGTGCGGAGCCGTGTCGTCCGGCGCGGGCTCGGCCGAGGGCTTGCCCCTGGCCGCCGGCGCGCCCTTGGCGGCGGGCGGCGTCCTGGGCGGTGTCCTGGGCGGCGGCGCGGGGTCGTCGGCCTGCTCCGGCGCGGTGGCCGGGCGCGATGGAGTGGTCGGGTGCGAGGGGGTGGACGGGCGCGGCGGGGCGTCAGGGTCGCGCAGGCTGGCGATGACCGCGTCGGCCTCCTGGTCGGCCGCGAACTCGCCGGCCGCCTCCGACTCCCTGCGCCGGATCACCACCATGTGGTCCACCGAGAGCCGCCCCGCGCCCACCACGGCGAGCAGCAGCGAGGTCGCCCCCAGCAGGATGAGCTCGTTGAGCGTGATCGGGTTGAGCGGCGGCGCGACCGTCAGCACGGCCACGGCCTCGGCGAACAGGATCAGCCCCATCACCGACACCAGCAGCCCGGCGATCAGCAGCGCGCCGCCGATCAGCTCGGTCATCATGGTGATCGTGGCCCAGGCCCGTGGCGCGGGGGCGCCCTGCGACTGGAACTGGACCCCGGTCTGGGCCAGGCCGATCTCCAGCTTGCGCCAGCCGTTGGCGAAGAAGATGCCGCCCACGCCCACACGGGCGACGAGCGCGGCGAGATCACGGAGGGCCTGTCTCACGGTTGTTGTCTGCCCTAATCGGGACATCACACACCTCAATCACGGCGCAGCAGCATGGCCACGGCGACGGCGGTCAGGCTGAGCAGGACGACGCTCACGACCACGGTCGTGTGCAGGGCGTTGACGAAGGCCCAGCGGGCCGCGTCGAGCAGCGCGTGGCCGGCGCTGCCGCCGACCCGGTCGGCCACGTGGGCGGCGCCGGCGAGCGACTGCCTGGCCTGGTCCATGTCCGCACCGGGGACGCCGGGCACGGCCGGCAGCGCGGGGGCGTACACGATGGTGGTGATCGTGCCGAGCACGGCGACGCCGAGACCGGCGCCCAGCTCGTAGGCGGTCTCCTCGATCGCGGCGGCGCCGCCCGCCTGGGACTCGGGGGCCGCCGACATGATCGTGTCGGACGCGGCCAGCAGCGCGACCTGGACGCCGAACCCGATGCCCACGAAGCAGCAGGCCAGCATGACCGGATGGCTCTCGACGCCCCAGGTCAGCGTCGGGGTCAGGGAGAGCGCGACGAGGCCGAGGCCGCCGCTCATCGTGGCGCGCATGCCGAGGCGGGGCAGGAGGTGCGCCGCCGCCAGCCCGCCGGCGACGGCCGAGACGACCAGCGGCAGCATCCGCAGCGCCGCCCGGATCTCGCTGTCGCCCAGCACGAGCTGCAGGTACTGCGCCAGCATGAGCTGCAGCCCCACCAGCGCGAACACGCCCAGCAGCACCCCGGCGACCCCGGTGGTGAACGCCCGCCGCCGGAACAGGCCGACCTCCAGCAGCGGCGCGGCCAGCCGGGTCTGCCGCCTGACGAACCACACCAGCAGCGCCACCCCGGTCAGGAACACCGCCACGGCCGCGCCGAACGGCATCAGGCTGCCCGAGCCCGCCTCCTTCAGCCCGAACGCCAGCGCCAGGATGCCCAGCACCGACAGCGCGGCGCTGGGCGCGTCCCACGGGTGACCGGCGCGCCCGCGCGACTCCGGCAGCAGGCGCACGGCGGCGGGCAGCAGCACGAGCAGGATCGGCACGTTGACCAGGAAGACCGCGCCCCACCACCAGCCGACGAGCAGGCCGCCGACCAGCGGGCCCACGGCCGCCCCCGCGGCGGCCACGGCGCTCCACACGCCGAGCGCGATCGTCCGCTCGCGCCGGTCGGTGAACACCTGGCGGATCAGCGACAGCGTGGCCGGCATGATCATCGCGCCGCCGACGCCGAGCGCCGCCCTGGACAGGATGAGCGCCAGCGGCGTGGTCGACAGGGCCGCCGCGGCCGAGGCCAGGCCGAACAGCACGAACCCCGCCAGCACCAGCCGCTTGCGCCCGTAGCGGTCGCCGAGCGAGCCGAACATGATCAGCAGCGGGGCCACGACCAGCGAGTAGACGTCCACGATCCACAGCAGTTGCACCGCCGACGGCTCCAGGGCGGCGGTGAGCGCGGGGACCGCGATGTGCAGGACGGTGGCGTCGACCGTGATCAGCAGCAGGCTCAGGCAGAGCAGGACCAGGACGGCCCAGCGGTTGTCCCGGGGTTCGTGGTCGGCGCGGCGGGCGAGGGGCGCGGCCTGGGTGACGGTCATGGACCTCCTTGCAGGCCGATCCGTGCGCAAGCGGGCCCGCATGAACTTGCGTGGCAGCTTAGGCCATGTCACCCGATGGGTGTAGCGGTATCGGTTGATCCGGAATACCGTTCGCGGCCCGATCCCTGGGCGGCGCCGGGGCCGCTGCATAGAATCTTGTTCTATGCGAATCCTCCGCACCCCCCACGACCGATTCGCCGATCTGCTCGGATTCCCGTACGAGGCCCGCTACGCCGACGTGGGCGACGGACTGCGGATGGCCTACGCCGAGGCGGGTCCCGCCGACGGGGAGCCGGTGGTGCTCCTGCACGGCGAGCCGTCCTGGTCGTACCTCTACCGCGACGTGATGCGCGAGCTGGCCGCCGCCGGGCTGCGCGCGATCGCGCCGGACCTCATCGGCTTCGGCCGCTCCGACAAACCGGCCGAACAGGGCGACCACAGCTACGCCCGGCACGTCGAGTGGACGCGCGCCCTGCTGTACGACGCGCTCGGCCTGACCGGCGTCACCCTCGTCGGCCAGGACTGGGGCGGGCTGATCGGCCTGCGCCTGGCCGCCGAGCACCCCGGACGCGTGGCCAGGATCGTCGCCGCCAACACGGGGTTGCCGACGGGTGACAATCCCATGCCGGAGGTGTGGCACCGGTTCAAGGACGCGGTGGCGTCCGCGCCGGAGCTGGACATCGCCAGGTTCGTCCAATCGGGCTGCGCCACGAAACTGCCGCCGAAGGTACGCGCCGCCTACGACGCCCCCTTCCCGGACGAGTCGTACAAAGCGGGCCCACGGGCGATGCCCGGCCTCGTGCCGTACGCGCCGGACAACCCCGCCTCGGCCGCCAACCGCGCCGCCTGGCAGGTCCTCACCACGCTTGACCGGCCCTTTCTCGTCGCCTTCTCCGACGGCGACCCGATCACCGCCGGGATGGCGCCCGTCCTGCGCCGGTCCATGCCGGGGGCGGCCGGCCGCGCCCATCCGGTCATCACGGGCGCCGGCCACTTCCTCCAGGAGGACGCGGGCGCCGAACTCGGCCGGCACATCGCCGCTTTCGTCAGCTCCACCTAGCGTGTCAGGTCCGCCCAATCGACGGCCCGGTGCGGTATAACCAGGGGCGGACCGGGGAGGCGTGATGCAGGAGTCCAGCAGGACCCGGGCGGCGGGGCGGGCCGCGGTGCGGGATCTGTTCGAACAGGTGCGCGTGCGCTATTTCCGGCTTCCGCCGGCCGCCCGCCGGGTGATGTACGTGGTCGTCCTGGTGGGCTCCGTCGGTCTGTCGGTGGCGCTCGGTGGCGCGCCGGACAAGACCTTCTTGATCACGTTTGCGGTGCTCTCTTTCGTCGCGCTGGCGCTGCACTTCCCGCGCGCTGCCGCGACGCTGCTGGTGGTGGCCGCATGGGCGTGCCTGCTGCCCGTATTCGAAGTGCTGTTTCAGGCACCGTTCACCGCGACGCTGCTCCTGCTGCTGGCGCTGCCGGTGGCCGCGGGGGCGCACCTGATCCGGTGGGTGGCGCCCTGGGTGACGGCGCTGCTGGCGCTGGTGCCCGCCGGGGCGCTGGCCGCCGCCGTCTCGCTGGTCTCCGAGAGCCTGGCCGTCTGGGTCGCCTACGGCGCCGCCGCCGCCGTGCTCGGCTACCGCTTCCTGCTGGCCCGCCGCGCCAGGTCCGAGCTGACCGCCGAGGAGCAGGTCCGCGTACGGGCGCGCGAGGGCAGGCCGGAGCCGGTGGCCGACAAGGCGCCCGCGCTGCCGCAGATCTCCGTCGAGGAGGCGCTGGCCGAGCTCGACGGCATGATCGGGCTGGCCCCGGTCAAGGAGCAGGTCCGCTCGATCGCCGCCTCCATCGAGGCGTCCCGGCTGCGCGCCGAGGCGGGCTACACGGCCGGGCGTCCCACCCGCCACTTCGTCTTCCTGGGCCCGCCCGGCACCGGCAAGACCAGCGTGGCCCGTACCCTCGCGAAGATCTTCTACGCGTTCGGCCTGCTGGAGACCCCGTACGTGGTCGAGGGGCAGCGGGCCGACCTGGTCGGCGAGTTCCTGGGCGCGACGGCGATCAAGACGAACGAGCTGGTCGACCGGGCGCTCGGCGGCGTGCTGTTCATCGACGAGGCGTACGGCCTGATCAACTCCTCCGACGGCCAGCCCGACCGGTTCGGCGCGGAAGCCGTGCAGACGCTGCTCAAGCGGGCCGAGGACGACCGCGACCGGCTGATCATCATCCTGGCCGGCTACGAGCAGGAGATGACCGCGTTCCTGTCCAGCAACCCCGGCCTGGCCAGCCGCTTCGCCACGCGCGTGCGCTTCCCCACCTACTCCGCCGGGGAGCTGGCCGAGATCACCGAGCTGCTCCAGCGGCAGCGCGGCGACACCATGCGCCCGGAGGCCAGGGCGGCGCTGCTCGGCATGTTCGAGGACGTGCAGCGGCGCGGCCTGGTCGACGAGCTGGGCAACGCCCGGTTCGCGCGCAGCCTGGTCGAGGCCGCCGCCCAGGCCCGTGACGTGCGCGTGGTCGGCGCGGGCGGCACTCCGACCACCGAGGACCTGGTGACGACCACGACCGCCGACGTGACCAAGGCGTTCGACGAGCTGACGGCCCGCTTCCGCGGCTACGTGGCCACGCCCACGCTGGAGGAGGCGCTGGCCGACCTCGACAGGATGGCCGGGCTGGCCCCGGTCAAGCGGCAGGTGCACGCGATCGCCGCCCAGCTCCAGGTGGCCCGGATGCGCCAGGAGCGCGGGCTGCCGACGCCGCCGCAGACGCGCCACTTCGTGTTCGTCGGCCCGCCCGGCACCGGCAAGACGACCGTCGCCCGCGTCGTGGGCCGGGTGTTCGCCGCGCTCGGCCTGCTGGCCCGGCCCGACGTGGTCGAGGCGCACCGCGCCGACCTGGTCGGCCAGCACCTGGGCGCGACGGCGATCAAGACGAACGAGCTGGTCGACCGGGCGCTCGGCGGCGTGCTGTTCATCGACGAGGCCTACAGCCTGGTCAATCCCGGTTACTCGGGCGGCGACGCGTTCGGCGCCGAGGCCGTGCAGACGCTGCTCAAGCGGGCCGAGGACGACCGCGACCGGCTCGTCATCGTGCTGGCCGGCTACCAGCGCGAGATGGACGTCTTCCTGGCCTCCAACCCGGGCCTGGCCAGCCGGTTCAACCAGCGGGTGACCTTCCCCAGCTACGCGCCGCGCGAGCTGTCGGAGATCGCCGTGCTGCTGGCCGAGCAGGCGGGCGACCGGTTCGACGAGGAGGCGCTGGGCGACCTCGACGAGGTGTTCACCTGGGTGTGCGGCGAGCGGCTGATCGACGGGCTCGGCAACGGCCGCTTCGCCAGGTCGCTGTTCGAGCGCGCGGCCATGCGCCGCGACGTGCGGCTGGCCGCGCTGGCCTCGCGCGGCGAGTCGGCCAGCTCCGCCGACCTCACCACGATCACCAGCGACGACGTCCGCACCGCGGTCGACGAGCTCTCCGGCCGCTGACCGCCCCGCCGAGGGGTCTGACCAGGGCTTTCCGGACGTTAACCAGACGCCCCCTTGACATGTGCCTGCGCCCGGATGGTCGCGGAATGTAGCACGATGGCCACACGCCGTTCGTAAGGGGGGACGATGGCGGGGTTCCTGGCCCGCAGGCTGCTCGGCTCGGTCGTGCTGGCCGCCGTCGCCGCCAGCCTCGCCTACCTGCTGGCCGCCGCCGCCCTCGACCCGCGCGCCAACTACGCCGGGCGCACCCCGCAGCCGCCGCCCGCCGCCGTCGACGCCCAGCTCGCCGCGCTCAACCTGAACGACCGCACGCCGCTGTTCGAGCGCTACCTGACCTGGGCGGGCGGGGTGCTGCGCGGCGACTTCGGCAGGAGCGTGACGGGCTCGCCGGTCGGCGACGACCTGCGGCGGCGGGCCGGTGTCACGCTGCGGCTGGTCCTGCTCGGGCTGGTGTGCGGCAGCGTGCTCGGCGTCGCCGCCGGGGCCGCCGCGGCGGCCAGGCAGTACGGCTGGTTCGACCGGCTGTCGGCGGGCCTGGCCTACCTGCTGCTGGCGATCCCCGTCGTGGTGCTGGCGAACGTGGCGATCCTGGGCGGCACCTGGGCCAACGACCACCTGTTCGGCCGCCGGGTCCTCCTGGTGGGCGGTGAGCGGTCCGCCGGGCTCGACGCCGGGCTCTGGGCGGGGCTGCTCGACCGGCTCCAGCACCTGATCCTGCCGACCGTGACGCTGTCGCTCGGCCTGATCGCGGTCTTCAGCCGCTACCAGCGCAACCTGATGCTCGACGTGCTCGGCGCCGACTACCTGCGCACCGCCAGGGCGAAGGGGCTGAGCAGGCGGCGGGCGCTGGTCCGCCACGGGCTGCGCACCGCGCTCATCCCGGTCGCGACGTACTTCGCCTTCGTGTTCGGCACGCTGCTCACCGGCGCCGCCTTCACCGAGAAGATCTTCGGCTGGCACGGGCTGGGGGAGCGGCTGATCAGCGCCGTCTTCACCAACGACGTCAACACCGTCGCGGCGATCTCGTGCCTGGCCGCGCTGGCCGTGCTGTGCGCGTCGCTGGCCGCCGACCTGCTGCACGCCGCGCTCGATCCCCGGGTGAGGGCGGGATGACGCTCTCGGAGGAGGAGGTCGCCGGCGAACTCGGCCCGGCAATGGCCGCGCCGCCGTCCCGCGGGCGCGTGCTGGCGCGGCGCTTCCTCGCCTCCCGGCAGGGGCGGGCCGGTGCCGCGGTGCTGGCGCTGATGTTCGCGCTCGCGTTCGCCGGGCCGTTGTTCAGCCCGTGGTCCCCCGCGGACAAGGACTTCACCGCGTTCCTGGCGCCGCCGTCGCCCCGGCACTGGTTCGGCACCCTGCAGACCGGCGCCGACGTGTACGCGGTCACGCTGTGCGGGCTGCGGCGGTCGCTGATCGTCGGCCTGCTCGCCGCCTTGGTGTCGACCGCGCTGGCCGCGCTCGCGGGGGCGTTCGCCGGCTACTTCGGCGGCTGGACCGACCGGGTGCTCGGCTGGGCCGCCGACCTGCTGCTCGCGCTGCCCGCCTTCCTCGTCCTGGCGATCATGTCGCCGTTGTTCGGGGCGGGGCAGTGGCCGCTGTTCGTGATCGTGCTGGCGCTGTTCCTGTGGATGGTCACCGCGAAGATCGTCCGGGGGATGACGATCTCGCTCAGGCAGCGCGAGTTCGTCCGGGCCGCCCGTTATCTCGGCGTCCCGCCCGTGAAGATCATCTTCTCGCACGTGCTGCCCAACCTGTCGTCCCTGCTCATCGTGGACGCCACCGTCAACGTCAGCGCCGCCATCCTCGCCGAGACGTCCCTGTCGTACTTCGGCCTCGGCATCCAGCCGCCCGACGTGTCGCTCGGCACGGTCATCGCCGACGGCTCCCGGACCGCGATCTACGCGCCGTGGACGTTCTGGTTCGCCGCCGGGCTGCTCGTCGTCACCGTGCTCGCGGTCAACCTGGCCGGCGACGCGCTGCGCGACGCCTTCGACCCCGCCGCGAAGGGGCCGCGATGAGCCCGGTCCTGGAGGTCGACGGCCTGGAGGTCGCCTTCGGCGACGTGCCCGTCGTGCGCGGCCTCAGCTACGAGGTGCGTGCCGGCGAGGTGCTCGGCATCGTCGGCGAGTCCGGCGCGGGCAAGTCCGTGGCCGCCGCCGCCGTGCTCGGCCTGCTGCCGCCCGAGGCCAAGGTCGCCGGCTCGGTGCGGCTGCACGGCCGCGAGCTCGTCGGCGCCTCCGAGCGCGAGCTGGCCCGCGTACGGGGCCGGTCCGTGTCGATGGTGTTCCAGGACCCGCTGTCGGCGCTCACGCCCGTCTACCGGGTCGGCGACCAGATCGCCGAGGCGGTGCGCGCCCACCACCGGGTCACCCGCGAGCAGGCCGCCGTCAAGGCCGTCGACCTGCTCGACCTCGTCGGCATCCCCGACCCGGCCCGCCGCGCGCTCGCCTTCCCGCACGAGTTCTCCGGCGGGATGCGCCAGCGCGCGCTCATCGCCATGGCCGTCGCCAACGACCCCGACGTGATCATCTGCGACGAGCCCACGACCGCGCTCGACGTCACCGTCCAGGCCCAGGTGCTGGAGGTGCTCAAGAAGGCGCAGCGCCGGACCGGCGCCGCCATCGTCCTGATCACCCACGACCTCGGCGTGGTCGCCGGCTTCGCCGACCGCGTCCTGGTCATGTACGCGGGCCGCCCGGTCGAGGTCGGCGACGTGGACGACGTCTACTACCGCACGCGGATGCCGTACACCGCGGGCCTGCTCGGCTCGGTGCCGCGCGTCGACGGCGGCGGGAGGCGGCCGCTGGTGCCGATCGAGGGCGGCCCGCCCGAGCCCGGCAGGCTGCCGCCGGGCTGCCCGTTCGCGCCGCGCTGCCCGATGCGGGTGGAGGCGTGCGACGACCGGGAGCCGCCGCTGTTCGAGGTCGGGGCCGGGCACCGGGCGGCCTGCATCCGCTGGGCCGACGTGCACAGGGCCGACGTCCGCCGGGACGGCGCCGAGCGGCCCGCGCCGCCGCGCGAGCCGGTGACCCGCCGCCCGCGCACGGTGCTGGAGGTCGAGGGCCTGGTCAAGCGCTACCCGCTGACGCGCGGCACGCTGTTCAGGCGGCGGACCGGCACCGTGCACGCCGTGGCCGGGATCAGCTTCGACATCCGCGAGGGCGAGACGCTCGGCCTCGTCGGCGAGTCGGGGTCGGGCAAGACCACGGCGCTGACGCAGATCCTGGAGCTGGCCAGGCCCGAGGAGGGCCGCATCGTCGTCCTCGGCCGCGACACCGCCCGGCTCACGCCCGCGCAGCGCGCCGCGATCCGGCGCGACATGCAGGTGGTCTTCCAGGACCCGGCGGCCTCGCTCGACCCGCGCATGACCGTCCACGACATCCTCGCCGAGCCGCTGCGCGCCCACCGCCGGGGCGCGCCCGAGGGCCGGGTGGCCGAGCTGCTCGCCCTGGCTGGGCTCGACCCCGCCTGCGCCGCCCGCCACCCGCGCGAGCTGTCCGGAGGCCAGTGCCAGCGCGTCGCCATCGCCCGCGCGCTCGCCCTCGAACCCCGGCTGCTCGTCCTGGACGAGCCCGTCTCCGCGCTCGACACGTCGATCCGCGCGGGCGTGCTCAACCTGCTCGGCGCGCTGAAGGACCGGCTGGGCCTGTCCTACCTGTTCGTCGCGCACGACCTGGCCGTGGTCCGCCACCTGGCCGACCGGGTCGCCGTCATGCAGCTCGGCAGGATCGCCGAGATCGGGCGCGCCGAGGCCGTCTACGCCAGCCCGGCGCACCCGTACACGCAGGCGCTGCTGTCGGCGGTCCCGCTGCCCGACCCGGTGCGCGAACGCTCGCGCGAGCGCATCCTGCTCGACGGCGAGCCGCCCAGCCCGGCCGACCCGCCGTCGGGATGCCGGTTCCGTACCCGATGCCCGACCTTCCGGGGCGTGCTGACGGCCGAGGAGCGCAGCCTGTGCGTCGAGACCGAGCCCGAGGTGCGGCCGCTCGGCGAGGACCAGGCCGCCGCCTGCCACTACGCCGAGAAGCTCGCCGTCGTCTGACAGGAGTACCGTTGAAAGCAACTCATTTCGTGGCCGCCGCGACCGCGGCGCTGGCGCTGGCGGCGTGCGGCGGGGGCGGCGCCGTGGTCGTCCGGCCCACCGGAGACGCGGTGATCAAGGCGTCCGACCTCAACCCCGTGCCGCGCGAGCGGGTCAAGGACGGCGGCACGCTGCGCTGGGGCGTCAACGAGTTCCCCGCCCAGTGGAACAGGCACCACGTCGACGGCCACCTCGCCGTGGCGGCGGCCATCACCGACGCGCTGCTGCCGCGCCCGTTCGTGTCGGACGACAGGGCGCGCATCTCCGTCAACCACGCCTACCTGATCGACGCCCGGGTCACCGCCACCACGCCCAAGCAGGTCGTCACCTACGAGCTGAACCCGCGCGCCCGATGGTCCGACGGCAGGCCCATCACCTGGGCCGACTTCCGCGCCCAGTGGCAGGCGCTGGACGGCGGCGACCCGGCCTTCCACATCGCCTCCTCCACCGGCTACCAGGACATCGAGAGCGTCGAGCGGGGCCGCGGCGACCACGAGGTCGTGGTGACGTTCGCGCGGCCGTTCGGCGACTGGCGGGCGCTGTTCGGGCCGCTGCTGCCCGCCTCCGCCAACGCCACGCCCGAGGCGTTCAACACCGCCTGGCTCAACCGCATCCCCGTCACCGCCGGGCCGTTCAAGGTCCAGGGCATCGACCAGACCGCCAAGACCGTCACGCTCGTGCGCGACGACGCCTGGTGGGGCGACCGGGCCAAACTGGACAGGATCGTCTTCCGGGCGGCCGAGCAGGACTCGCTCATCGGCATGTTCGGCAATGGCGAGCTCGACCTGGCCGACATCGGCCCGTCCGCCCCCGACCACGCCCGCGCCGCCGCCACGCCAGGCGCCGAGGTCCGCCGGGCCGCCGCGCCCGACTTCCGCCACTTCACGCTCAACGGCTCACGCGGGCCGCTCCGCGACCTGCGCGTCCGCCAGGCCGTCCAGCTCGGCCTCGACCGGGAGGCCATAGCCCGCTCCGACCTGCGCGGCCTCGACTGGCCGAGCACCCCGCTCAACAGCCACTTCTTCATGACCACCCAGCAGGGCTACCGCGACAACGCCGGCGACCTCGGCGCCCACGACCCGGCACGCGCCGCCCGGCTGCTCGACGAGGCGGGCTGGCGGCTCGACCGCCGCACCGGCCCGGTCCGGCACAAGGACGGCCGTCCGCTGGAGCTCACCTTCGTGGTGCCGTCCGGCGTGCAGATCAGCAAGTCCGAGGGCGAGCTGGCGCAGAACATGCTCGCCGCGATCGGGGTGAAGCTCGCCATCCGGGCCGTGCCCAGCGACGACTTCTTCGCCAAGTACGTGATCCCCGGCGACTTCGACCTCGCGCCGTTCGCCTACATCGGCACCCCGTACCCGGTGTCGAGCAGCTACGGCGTCTACGCCCACGCCGCCGACGGCAAGACGTGGAACGCCAACTTCGGTCGCACCGGCTCGGCCGACATCGACGCCGCCATGGCCCGCGCCGCCCGCAGCCTCGACCCGGACGAGGCCCGCGCCGAGGCCAACACCGCCGACCGGCTCATCTGGCAGCAGGTCAACGTGCTGCCCCTCTACCAGCGGCCGCAGCTCGTCGCCGCCCGGCAGAACCTGGCCAACGCGGGCGCCCGGGGGTTCCAGACGCTGCGCTACCAGGACATCGGCTACACCCGCTGACGCGGACTGTCGGCCCGGCCGTGTACAACTGGCCGGGTGACGATCCACCTGAGCTGGCCGCAGATCCTCGCCTGGCGGCTGCGCCGGCAGTTCGTGAGCGGCCCCGGCGGGCCGGGCGCCGTGGAGATCGCCCGCCGGCTGTGCGGGGTGCAGGCCCAGGTGGCCTCCTCCGCCCAGCACGCGGTCGCCGTCCGCGCCGCCTCACCCGACCCCGGCGAGGTCGAGCGGGCGCTCTGGGACGAGCGCACCCTGGTCAAGACCTGGGTCATGCGCGGCACCCTGCACCTGCTGCCCGCCGACGAGCTGCCCGGCTACTGCGCGGCGCTGAGCACGCTGCGGTTCTGGGAGAAGGGCTCCTGGCAGCGCGGCCACGGCGTCACCGCCGCCGAGATCGCCGCCATCGTCGAGGCCGTCCCGCAGGCGCTCGGCGACACGCCCAAGACCAGGGAGGAGCTGGTCGACGCCGTCGTCGAGGTGACCGGTGACGCCCACCTGCGGGAGGCGCTCACCTCCGGCTGGGGGGCGCTGCTCAAGCCGCTCAGCCGCCTCGGCGAGCTGTGCTACGGCCCGCCGCGCGACGGCCGTGTCACCTTCACCGCGCCCCGCGCCTGGTTGCCCGGCTGGCCCGCCGAGCTGCCGCCGCAGGAGGAGGCGGGCGTGCGGATCGCCCGCGCCTTCCTGGCCGCCCACGGCCCCGCCACGCCGGAGATGCTCGACGGCTGGCTGTTCGGCGGCGTCGCCAGGAAGGCAGTGCTCAAGGGCTGGTTCCGCGACCTGGCCGGCGAGCTGACCGAGGTCGAGGCCGGTGGCCACACCCTGCTGGCGCTCACCGAGCACCTCGACGACCTGGCCGCCGCCCGGCCGGCGGACGAGGTCCACCTGCTGCCCGGCTTCGACCCCTACATCCTCGGCGCGCCCCGCTCCCTGGAGCCGCTCGTCCCGGCCGCCGTCAAGGCGAGAGTGAGCCGCCAGGCCGGCTGGATCTCCCCGGTCGTCCTCCACCAGGGGCACGTCGCCGGCGTCTGGGAGGCCAAGGGCGGCCGGGTCACCGCCGACCTGTTCGAGCCCGTCCCCGGTGATCCGCTCGCCGCCGCCGTCTCCCGCGCCGAGAAGCTGATTGCCGGGGCCGCCGCCGGGTAGCCGGGCGGGGTGCGGCTCGACGAGTGGTTCCTCACCCGCGAGGAGCGGGGCAACCCGGCCACCAGGCTCGGCGCCTGGACGACCGGCAACCTCGTGCGCCCGCTCGTCCACGGCGCCGCCTACTTCGCCGACCTGCGGGCCGCGCTCGACCGGCTCGGCAAGGGCGACCTGCTGCTGTTCGCCGACTGGCGCGGCGACCCCGACGAGCGGCTGACCGGCGACGGCCCCGGCGTGGCGAGCGCCATGGCCGCGGCGGCGCACCGGGGAGCGCTCGTCCGGGGCCTGATCTGGCGCTCCCACCTCGACCGGCTGCGCTTCAGCGCCGCGGAGAACCGCCACCTCGGCGAGGACATCGAGGCCGCCGGCGGCCAGTGCCTGCTCGACACCCGGGTCCGCCCAGGCGGCTCGCACCACCAGAAGTTCGTCGTCCTGCGCCACGACGGCGACGCCGCCGCCGACGTCGCCTACGTCGGCGGCATCGACCTGTGCCACAGCCGCCGCGACGACGCCGCCCACCGCGGCGACCCGCAGGCCGCGCCCATGCCGGACGTCTACGGCGACACCCCGCCCTGGCACGACGCCCAGGTGGCCGTGCACGGCCCCGCCGTGGCCGACGTGGAGACCGTCTTCTGCGAGCGCTGGGACGACCCCGCCCCCGAGACCCGCCAGCCGCTGCGCCGCCTGCGCGACCACGTCGAGCGGATGGACGACGTGCCCGCCCTGCCCGACCCGGGTCCGCCGCCCGCCCCGGCCGGCACCCACGCCGTGCAGCTCCTGCGCACCTACCCCTACCGGCGGTCCGCCTACCCCTTCGCGCCCCTGGGCGAGCGCAGCGTCGCCAGGGCCTACCACAAGGTGCTGGCCAGGGCCCGGTCCCTGGTCTACCTGGAGGACCAGTACCTGTGGTCCACCGAGGTGATCGAGCCGTTCGCCGCCGCGCTCGAACGGGAGCCCGGGCTCCGCATGATCATCGTGGTGCCGCGCCACCCCGACCAGGACGGCTGGCTCGCCGCCCCGGCCAGCCTCATAGGCCGCGCCGACGCGCTGGCCAGGCTCCGGCGCGCCGGCGGCGACCGGCTCGGCGTGTACGACCTGGAGAACCACGCCGGCACCCCCGTCTACGTGCACGCCAAGGTGTGCGTGGTCGACGACGTGTGGGCCTCGATCGGCTCCGACAACGTCAACCTGCGCTCGTGGACGTACGACTCGGAGCTGAGCTGCGCCGTCGTCGACGAGGAGCCCGACCCGCGCCCGCCCGCCGGGGCCCGCAAATTCGCCCGCGACCTGCGGCTGCTCCTGGCGGGCGAGCACCTCGACCGCGACCCGTCCGGCCTGTGCGACCCCCGCGACGCGTTCGAGGCGTTCGCCGCCTCGGCCCGCGCGCTCGACGCCTGGCACCGCGGCGGCCGTCGCGGGCCCAGGCCGCCCGGCCGGCTGCGCCCGCATCCCGGGCCCAGCCTCGGCCGCGTGCGCAGGATGCTGGCCCAGCCGCTCTACCGGCTCGCCGTCGACCCCGACGGGCGGCCCCCGGCGCTGCGCCGCTCCCGGCGGTTCTGACAGACTCGCGAGCATGCAGCGCCCCTTCCGCCAGGTCGACGTGTTCACCTCGACGCCCTACGGCGGCAACCCGCTCGCCGTCGTGCTCGATGCCGACGGGCTGACCGACGAGGAGATGCAGCGCTTCGCCCACTGGACGAACCTGTCGGAGACCACGTTCCTGCTGCCGCCCGCCGACCCCCGCGCCGACTACCGGGTACGGATCTTCACCACCACGTCCGAGCTGCCGTTCGCCGGGCATCCGACGCTCGGCACCTGCCACGCCTGGCTGGAGGCGGGCGGCGTCCCGCGCGACTCGCGGACCGTCGTCCAGGAATGCGGCGCCGGGCTGATCCGCGTGCGCGGCGACGACCGCGGCGACCTCGCCTTCGCCGCGCCGCCGCTGCTGCGCTCCGGCCCCGTGGACGAGACGCTGCTGACCGGCCTCGCCGCCGCGCTCGGCATCGCCAGGGACGACGTCGTCGACGCCGAATGGGCCGACAACGGCCCCGGCTGGGTCGCGCTCCTGCTCCGCGACGCCGACGCCGTCCTCGCGCTGCGGCCCGGCCGGGTGCCCGTCGACGTCGGCGTGGCGGGCCCGCACCCCGCCGGGTCGCCGTACGCGTACGAGCTGCGGGCCTTCTGCCCCCACGACGGCGGCACGACCGAGGACCCGGTGACCGGCAGCCTCAACGCCTCGGTCGCCCAGTGGCTCCTGCGCACCGGCCGCGTCACCGCCCCCTACACGGTCAGCCAGGGCACCGCGCTCGGCCGCGCCGGCCGCGTCCGCATCACGGCCGAGGGCGACGACGTCTGGGTGGGCGGCTCGGTCGTCACCCGCGTCAGCGGCCACGTCAGCCTGTGACGCGGAAGCGCACCTCGTCCCCGGGCCGCAGCTGCGCCGCCACCCCCAGATCCGCCTCACGCACCACCGCGATCACCGGGTAGCCGCCCGTCGGCGGATGGTCGGCCAGGAAGACGATCGGCTGCCCGCTCGGCGGCACCTGCACCGCGCCCGCCACCATGCCCTCGCTCGGCAGCTCCCCCTCCCGGCCGCGCGCCAGCTCCGCGCCGCGCAGCCGCACCCCCACCCGGTTGCTGTCCTGGCTCACCTCGTACGGGGCCGCGCACAGCGCCGCCAGCGCCCCTTCGGCGAACCAGTCGTCACGCGGGCCCCTCAGCACCCGCAGCACCGCCGGCCCCGGCCCCGGAAGCGGCGCCAGATCCACCCCGATCCCGCCCCGATCCGCCGCGTCGCCGATCGGCAGCCTCGTCCCCGGCGCGAGCGGAGGCGGCCCCAGGCCCGACAGCGAATCGGTCGACCGGCTGCCCAGCACCGGCTCCACCGCCACCCCGCCGCGCACCGCCAGGTACGTCCGCAGCCCCCACGCCGGCGCCCCCAGCGCCAGCTCGCCGCCCCCGGGCACCCAGAACGGAACCCCCATGCCCGCCCGCGCGGGACCCCGCACCGGGCACGGCGCGCCCGCCAGCGCCACCCACGCGCCCCGCCCGAACCGCAGCCGCAGCCCGCCGAACGTCGCCTCGATCCCCGCCAGCCCCTCCGGGTTGCCGACGAGCCGGTTCGCCAGCCGCAGGCTCGCCTCGTCGGCCGCCCCCGAACGCGGCACCCCCAGATGCGCCAGCCCCCGGCGCCCCAGATCCTGCACGGTCGCGTACGGACCGGACCCGAGCACCTCGATCATGCGGCCTCGATCATGGGACCTCGATCATGCGGCCTCGAAGCGCACGCGGGTCCCCGGGCGGAACGCCGACGGCGGGCGCGCCGTCACGTCCCACACCCGCAGCCCCGTCCTGCCCAGCAGCCGCCACCCGCCCGGCGACGCCGCCGGATACACGGCCGAGTACGGCCCCGCCACGGCCACCGACCCCGCGGGCACCGACGTCCGCGGCGTCGCCAGCCGGGGCACGTGCAGCACCGGGTCCAGCCCCGTCAGATACGCGAACCCCGGCGCGAACCCCAGCCAGCCCACCACCAGCTCCCGCCCCGTGTGCCGGGCCACCACCTCGTCCACCGGCACCCCGGCCAGCTCGGCCACCGACTCCAGATCCGCCCCGTCGTAGACGACGGGCACCCGGACCACGTCCTTCTCCTCGGGCGCCTCCGTCACCCCGGCCGCCGCGCACCGCCGCAGCAGCTCGCCCAGCCGCGCCCGCAACCCGCCCTGCTCGGCCCCCGGAGCCACCACCAGGACCGTCTCAGGCCCCGGCACCACCTCCACGACCCCGGGCGGCCGTTCGGCCCTCAGCGCGGCGTCCAGCCGGTGCGACACGTCCAGCGCGCCCGTCTCCACGAGCAGCCCGTGCTCCCCGACCCGCCGAATCACCCGCCCGCCTCCCGGCGACTGCGCCCGCCCCTCCGCACCGCCGCCCCCACGAGGCCGCCCGGCCAGACCGGGCCACGGTCCTCTTGGGCAGACCCCCACTCTCTCGCCGAAGGCCAAGCGCCCTCCAGCGGGGGCGCGCTCTTGGCAGCGCGGTGCCCCACCTCCGGGAGGTGGGGCCCTTGCCGGAAGGGGGCGCCGTTCCGGTGGTCCGGCAGGGGCGTGGCCTTTGCGTGTCCACCAGAGGTGTGGGCCTGGCGGGAGGGGAGACGACGGGGTGGGAGGCGGCGGGAGGGAGTCTCGCGGGCCGGGCGGAGGGGGGAGGGCGTCTCGCGGGGAGGGAGCTCGCGCGAGGGGAGGCGGCGGGGCGGCAGGGGCCGCGTGGGGGCGGTCATGCGAAGGCCTGGAGGACGACGCCGGCGGCCAGGAGGTCGTCGCGGACGGTGCGGGCGAGGTGGACGGCGTCGGGCGTGTCGCCGTGGACGCAGAGGGAGCGGGCCTTGACCGGGACCTCGGCCCCGTCGGCGGAGATGACCGATCCGGACAGGGCCATGCGGACGGCGCGGGCCGAGACGTCGGCGGCGTCGTGCAGCACGGCGCCGGGCAGGCGGCGGGGGAGCAGGGCGCCGTCGGCGGTGTAGGCGCGGTCGGCGAACGCCTCGGCGACGGTGGGGACGCCCGCGGCGGCGGCGACGGTGTGGACCACGGAGCCGGGCAGCGTGAGCACCGGCAGCGCCGGGTCGTAGTCGGCGATGGCGTCGACGACGGCCTCGGCCTGCTCCCGGTCGCGGCAGATGCGGTTGTAGAGGGCGCCGTGCGGCTTCACGTACGAGACGCGGCCGCCCATGGCGCGGGCGATGCCGTCGACGGCGGCGAGCTGGTAGAGCACCTCGGCGCAGAGCTCCTCAGGCTCGACCTCCATCTCCCGGCGCCCGAAGTGGGCCAGGTCGCGGTAGGACACCTGCGCCCCGATGGACACCCCCCGGTCGACGGCGGCGGCGCAGGTGCGCCGGATGGTCACCGGGTCGCCGGCGTGGAAGCCGCACGCGACGTTGGCGCTGGTGACGATGTCGAGCAGCGCCAGGTCGTCGCCGAGCCGCCAGATGCCGAAGCCTTCGCCGAGGTCCGCGTTCAGGTCCATCACCATGACCCCATCATGGCGTGAGCGGCTACCTCGGCGCGACGAACAAGGTCTGAGTCGCGCTGCCGACTTCGCCGTCGAGGTCGTACAGGGTGGAGCGGGTGAGGCCGCGCCCGGACGGGCCGATGGCGGTGGCGGCGTCGAGGCAGATCCACTCGCCGGCGGGCGCGCGGAACAGGGAGATGGTCAGGTCGACGTTCACGAACAGGTGGGTGTCGAAGCCGAGGGCGAGGCTGATGCCGTTGCCGCTGTCGGCGAACAGCGCCAGCCGCTCCATCGGCGTGATCTCCTCGCCGTCGACCAGCGGCACCCGGCAGCGGCCCCACGCGGTGGCGGGGCCGGGCTCGTCGGGGCCGCCGCGGGCGAAGCGCCATTCGGTGGCGCGCCCGTAGCCGAAGCCGGTCGAGATCCACGACTCGCCCTGCGGGCCGGGCAGGGGCGGCGGGTCGGCGGCGGGGGTGGCGGGCGTGGGGGCCTCGCGGATGCGCCACGCGGTGGCCCGTACGTGCTCGCGGCCGCCGCCGCTCACCGACGCCGACAGGCACTGCACGCGCTTGCCGTCGCGCACGACGTCGGTGCGTACGTCGAGGTCGCCGACGGGGACGGGACCGAGCACGTCGACGGCCAGCCGCGCCAGGTCGAGGCCGGGACGGGGCGCGGTGAGCGCCAGCTCGTGCACGAGCAGCGCCGTCACCGGCCCGAGGTGCTGCGTGGCCGGGTCCCACGGGCCCTGGGTGTGCTCGGAGGCGCGGTAGCGGCCCGGCGCGAGCCGCGTGTACATGGCCATCAGATCTCGTCGGGGATGTCGGCGATGTCGTCGAGCGCGGCGGCCAGCTCCTCGGGGTCGCCGCCGATGCGCTCGGCGATCTCGATGAGCACGTGGAGCACGTCGTGGCGGTCGTGGCCGAGGTCGAGCAGCCGCTGGGCTGCCTCCCACAGCTGCGGCGGGTCGCCGTCCCACAGGCGGGTGGCGATCTCCTCGTGCCACGCCAGGTGCTCCTCGTCGATCGCGCCGACGTGGTCGATCTCCAGGAGGGTACGGCGGTCCGCCGCGTCGGCGGGGTTGAGCCGGTCGAGGTCGACGCCGTTGTGCACGCCCTGCAGGAACGGGAACGCGAACGCCCGTCTGGCCAGCGCCGACAGGTCGCCGTCGGGCAGCAGGCGCTCCAGCAGCGGCCGGTCGATGCCGAACGACGTCGGGTCGCGGTAGGCCTCGGGGAACTTGCCGATCGCCCCCCACACCGCGTCGAGCGTGGCCTTGAGCCCCTGCTCGGGCAGGCCGGTGCGGGCGGCGGCGAAGCGCACCCAGGCCGACAGCGCGTGCGGCATCGCCTCCTGCTCGGCCTGCGAGAGCATGACCTTGCGCGGCAGCCAGTCGAGCAGGAACGTCTCGCACTTGGTCGGGCTGACCCGCAGCGGCCGGCCGAAGTCCTGCTCGCAGCCGTAGTCGATGATGTGGTCGGCGCACCGGGAGGCGGCCGACGGGTCCGACAGGTGCTCGGCGGCGTCGGAGGCGAGGAACTCGGCGGCGAGCATCGCCCGCCGCTCGCGGCTGTAGGGGGCCTCGATGTGCAGCGGGGCGGGCCGCTTGCGGCCGGGCGGCAGCGCCTTGAGGCGGGCGCGGGCGAAGGCGTGGTAGGCGCTGTAGCTGTCGCTGACGGGCGGGGGCGTCTTGGGCTCGCCGGTGGCCTTCATCGCCGATTCGAGCAGCGCCCTGGCCTGCTGCGGCTCGATCTCCTCGAACAGCAGCATCGGGTTGCCCGCGGCCTCGGCCCTGGCCTGCTCCAGCAGCTTGTCGACGTGGGAGGACACCCAGGCGTCGCGCGCCATGCCGGACATGTTGTGGTCGACGACCATGACCAGCGCGTGCCGGTCCTGGTTGTGGCGGGGGGTGGAGTCCTCGTTCCAGCGGTAGGCGAAGGTGCAGATGACGGTGTCCTGGTCGCCGTAGGCGTCGCGGGAGACGTAGCAGCCGGTGGGCTTGACCGCGCCCACCCGGTCGGCCCAGCCGGGCCTGGCCACGCCGGACTCCATCATGGCCAGCGCCGCGCCCTCGGCCTTGGCGCCCTGGCGGGCGGTGCCGAGGTAGGCCAGGCAGATGAGCAGCGTCAGCGAGGCGGGGGTGCCGGCCTTGGCCGCGTAGTCGACCAGCCCCTCACCGAGCACCTGCTCGACGTCGCCGCCCCGCACCTTCCTGCCCCACCAGGCCCCGACCATGTCGGAGACCATCAGCTCCGCGTCGAGCGGGCTGCGCACGGCCAGCAGTTCGCGGGCCGCCTGCACCATCTCCTTGAACACGTCGTCGGGCGGGGGGCTCTCCCGGGGGTCTCGTCGGTGTCGGCGCACGCCCTCACTCTCTCGCATTCCAGGCGGAAACGGTGCG
Organism: Nonomuraea ceibae; assembly: GCF_019396325.1. Classification (GTDB taxonomy): domain Bacteria; phylum Actinomycetota; class Actinomycetes; order Streptosporangiales; family Streptosporangiaceae; genus Nonomuraea; species Nonomuraea ceibae. Next base: position 32,528 of record NZ_JAHKRO010000068.1, on the reverse strand, counting down.
CAGAACGCGGCCCGGTGACTCCGATGTTATCGAGGGGCGCGCGGCGGCGGCGCGGAGTTGACGATCGCGAGCAGGTGCTCGCGGGCGATCCGCTCCACGATCTCGGGTGTCGCGGTGATGCCGAGGTGCTGCGCGCACACGCACACGTCCTCGACGCACCGGTCGATGGTGTCCACGGGCACGGTCAGGAACTCCTCGGCCAGCCTGAGACTGACCGGCTCCTTGAGGAAGCGTGTGGCCAGAGCGAGCATAGGTGTGAGATTCCTCTGGATGCCCCAGGGCAAACCCCCAGGAATGGACGCAGGTGACTTGCGCTCTCATTTCATCTTTTCTCGGGCTGGTGTCAAGCCTCCACGACGGCTGTCTTCGCTTCTCGGGAGCGGCTTTCGTGCGAAGCTGTTCCCATGCGCATCCAGCTCACCCAGCGCGCGGAGGCCGACGAACTGCTCGGCCGCAGTCCGCTCGCCCTGCTCGTCGGCATGCTGCTCGATCAGCAGGTGCCGATGGAGTGGGCGTTCACGGGCCCTTACACCATCTCCGAACGGCTCGGGCACGAGCTCACCGCCGAGGAGATCGCGGCCTGCGACCCCGAGGCGTTCACCGCGCTCCTGGCCGCCAAACCGGCGGTCCACCGCTACCCCAAGTCGATGGCGGCCCGCGTCCAGCAGCTCGCCGCCTACCTCGTCGAGCACTACGACGGCAAGCCCGAGCGCATCTGGACCGAGGCAGCCGACGGCAAGCAGTTGCTCAAACGACTGATGGACCTTCCGGGATACGGCAAGCAGAAGGCCCAGATATTTTTGGCATTGCTGGGCAAGCAGCTCGGGGTCCAGCCGCAAGGATGGCGCGAGGCGGCCGGCCCCTATGGCGAGCAGGGGTCCTACCGTTCGGTCGCGGACGTGGTCGACGCCGACAGCCTGGGCAGAGTGCGCGCCACCAAGCAGGCGGCCAAGCGGGCGGCGAAGGCCGAGTAGCCTGATCTTGCTGCGCAACGTGGAGCGATTTTGACAGGATGCGTTGACCGTATGGCGGCCGGGGCTTCCGTCCGCGCCCGCCCATCGCAGATGATGTACTGCAGAATCCGGTCGCCCGGAGCTGCGCTACGCCGATACACGATTATGGAGATGTGCCGCGTGGGAGACCCTGGCACGCGACGGAGGTGCCGACCATGAGCGCCGAGACCTCCGTTCCCCGTCCCCGGGAGTCGGATGTGGACGTCTCAGACTCCGCCCTCTTCGAGGGCCTGCTGTCCGAGGCAGAGTTCGCCTTTGCCTTCTTCGACACCCAGACCCGCGTCCTGCGGGTCAACGACGTGTTCGCCGAGGTCGTCGGCGTGCCCGCCGAGCGGCTGCTGGGACGCGCGCCGTCCGAGACGCTCGCGGCCGACCTCAGCCAGCTCATCACGCACGGCGTCCAGGCCGTCATCGGCAGCGACGCGCCGGTCTCCGAGCGGCCCGTGCGGGTGCGCGCGACCGGCGGCGAGGCCCGCTACTGGTCGGTCTCGTTCTCGCCGGTCCACGACGCCGACGGCGCGCTGCAGGCCGTCGCCCTGGCCGGGCTCGACGTAACCGAGAGCCGCCTGGTCGAGGAGGACCTGCGCCGCAGCGAGGAGCGCTACCGCTCGCTGGTCGAGGCGCAGTCGCAGCTCGTCTGGATCACCTCGCCGACCGGCACGGTGGTCGAGGACGCCCCGCAGTGGCGCGCCATCACCGGCCAGGGCCTGGAGGAATACCTGGCGGCCGGCTGGCTGGACGTGGTCCACCCGGAGGAGCGCCAGCAGACCGAGGAGGCCTGGAAGGAGGCGCTGCGCGGCCGCACCATGTTCGAGTGGAACTACCGCGTGCGCACCCGGGCCAGCGGCTACCGCCACTTCGAGGTCCGCGCGGTGCCGATCATCCGGCACGGCAGGGTCGTGGAGTGGGTGGGCGCCAACACCGACGTCACGCCGCAGCGCGAGGCCGAGGAGATGCGCGGCAGGCTGACCGACCAGCTCGGCGCCGCCGCGCTGCGCACCGCCCGGCTCCAGGGCGCCACCGCCATACTGGCCGAGGCGCTCACCGTCGAGCAGGTGGTGCAGGTCATCATCGACGTCGGCCGCACGGCGCTGGCCGCCGACCGGTCGGCCGTGGCGCTGCTCGACACCGACCGGGCGGCGCTCAAGCTGATCAACGGCGAGGGCGTCCCCGAGGCGTCCGGCGCCGCCGGCGAGGAGATCCCGCTGTCGAGCTCCAGCGTGATGACGATGGCGGTCAACAGCCGGCGGCCGGTGTTCGCCGAGTCGCCCGAGAGCCTGAAGGCCCAGCTGCTGGAGGCGGGCGGCGACGAGCAGGTGCTGACCAACTACCTGGCCAGCAGCGACGAGCGCGCCTGGGTCGGGCTGCCGCTGCTGGCGGCGGGCCGGGCGCTGGGCGCGCTGCGGTTCTCCTTCACCCGGCCGCAGAAGATCTCCCAGGAGGACGGCGTCTTCCTGGAGGCGCTGGCCGGGCAGTGCGCGCTGGCCGTGGAGCGCGCCACGCTGTTCGAGCGCGAGCACCGCACCGCCGAGACGCTGCAGCGCAGCCTGCTGCCCGACCGCCTGCCGGTGGTCAGGGGCCTGGAGCTGGCCCAGCGCTTCCGCTCGGGCAGCCGCCACGTGCAGGTCGGCGGCGACTGGTACGACGCGTTCGTGCTGCAGGACGGCCGCGTGGCCGCGGTCGTCGGCGACGTCATGGGCAAGGGCGTCAAGGCGGCGGCCGGGATGGGCCGCATCCGCAACGCCATGCGGGCGCTGGCGCTGACCAACCCGCCGCCCGCCGCCGTTCTCACCGGCCTGGACCGGGTCTTCGACGCGACCGAGGAGGAAGAGCAGGTCACCACCCTGGCCTACATGGTCGTCGAGCCGTCGACGGGCGAGGGCACGCTGGCGCTGGCCGGTCACCCGCCGCCCGTGCTGGTTTCTCCGCAGGGCACGGCGATCCTCTGCGACGCGGAGCCGGGCACCCCGCTAGGCTGGCCGACCAGCCGTAGGCAGTTCCGGTTCGTGGTGCCGCCCGGCCATACCGCCGTGCTCTACTCCGACGGCCTCGTCGAGAACCGGAAGCGCGGGCTGGATGCCGGTCTCGCAGAGATTTGCAGTGTTGTGACCGAAGCGCCGCCTGAGGTCGTGAGAAGTCCACACATGTTGCTGGACTTCCTGGTCGACCGGATGTTGTCGGGATATGAGCAAGATGATGACGTTACCGCCCTGGCCATTCACGTGCCGCCCGCCACGAAGAGTGACTGAATGAAACAGTCATAAGGGTTGCTTTCGGATATCAGTGGCGCGCTTACGTACGCACTACTCTCTTGGTCGGCCTAGGGTGGAGGTCAACCGCCGGGAGGTGGCCGTATGGAGTGCGTGGTCGTGCCAGAATGCTGGACAGGTCCGTCGCGATCCGCACGGCCTCACCGATCTCCGAGAGAGGCATCAGCCCCCCAGCGGGCATCTGGGTCCATTGTCGCCACGCGTTCGTTCGAGAGGTGTTCGTGTCGCCTGCAAGTTCGACTCGCTCGAAGCCACAAGAGCTGAACGAGCCCGTCATTCAGCGACTGCTCGAGCGTGGGCGCTCGCAGGGTTTCCTCGAGTCTGAGGACGTCCGTCAGGCCTTCGAGGAGGCGGACATCCCCATGTCGCACGCCGCCGCGTTCTTGCGGAACCTCAGCAAAGAGGGCGTGACCGTGGTGGTGACCGCCGCGGATTCGGCTGCGCCGAAGAAGAAGTCTCGAGGCTCAGCAAAGCGCCAGACCGCCGCGCCCGTCAAGACCAAGACGGCGGCGGCCGCCAAAGAGCAGCAACCCGAGACCGTGACCGCGGTCGTGGGCACCGCCGAAGCAGAGCCGGCGGCCAAGAAGCCGGCTCCCGCCAAGAAGGCCGCTCCGGCGGCCAAGAAGGCCGCCGCGCCCGCCAAGGCCGCGCCTGCCAAGAAGGCCAAGCCGGACAGCGCTGGGCCTGCCGACAACAAGCCGAAGGGCCCCGAGGGTCCCAAGGCCGACGCCGACGACGACGAGGACATCGAGCTCGACGGCGACGTGGAGCTGGACGACCTCGAGGACATCGACGTCGAGGAGATCGCCGACGACGCCGACTCCACCGACGAGGCCGACTCCGACGACGACGACTCCGACGACGAGCCCAAGGTCGTCGCCGAGGCCGCCGCCGTGACCGCCGAGAAGAGCGAGGACGAGGTCCTCATCCTGTCCGACGACGACGATGACGCCCCGGTCGCGCAGGTCGCCGCCGCCGGCGCCACCGCCGACCCGGTCAAGGACTACCTCAAGCAGATCGGCAAGGTCCCCCTGCTCAACGCCGAGCAGGAGGTCGAGCTGGCCAAGCGCATCGAGGCCGGCCTGTTCGCCGAGGAGCAGCTGGGCGGCGAGAGCGACGGCCTTCCGGTCGACGTGCGCGCCGAGCTGGAGTGGATCGCCGAGGACGGCCGCCGGGCCAAGAACCACCTGCTGGAGGCCAACCTCCGCCTGGTGGTCTCGCTGGCCAAGCGCTACACCGGCCGAGGCATGCTGTTCCTGGACCTGATCCAGGAGGGCAACCTGGGCCTGATCCGCGCGGTGGAGAAGTTCGACTACACCAAGGGCTACAAGTTCTCCACCTATGCCACGTGGTGGATCCGGCAGGCGATCACCAGGGCCATGGCCGACCAGGCGCGGACCATCCGCATCCCGGTCCACATGGTCGAAGTGATCAACAAGCTGGCCCGCGTCCAGCGGCAGATGCTGCAGGACCTGGGCCGCGAGCCCACGCCGGAAGAGCTCGCCCGCGAGCTGGACATGACCCCCGAGAAGGTGGTCGAGGTCCAGAAGTACGGCCGCGAGCCGATCTCCCTGCACACCCCGCTGGGTGAGGAGGGCGACAGCGAGTTCGGTGACCTCATCGAGGACTCCGAGGCCATCGTGCCGGCCGACGCCGTCAGCTTCACGCTGCTGCAGGAGCAGCTCCACTCCGTTCTCGACACGCTGTCGGAGCGCGAGGCGGGCGTCGTGTCGATGCGGTTCGGCCTCACCGACGGCCAGCCCAAGACGCTGGACGAGATCGGCAAGGTCTACGGGGTGACGCGCGAGCGCATCCGGCAGATCGAGTCCAAGACCATGTCCAAGCTGCGTCACCCGTCGCGCTCGCAGGTCCTGCGCGACTACCTGGACTAGGTCCCAGCACGGAGAAAAGGGGGGTGCGGCCCGCGCGGGCCGCACCCCCCTTTTTTTCGTCGTTCAGAGGTCGACGTCGAGCTTGCCGGGGGCGAGCCGTACGGAGTAGCCGAGGCCGTCGAGGGCCTTGGCCAGCTCGTCGGGGGTGGTGGGCGTCAGGCCGCTCTCCAGCAGCTTCCTGGCGATCTCGCCCCGGGTGGCCTTGGCCATGTGGCTGACGACCTTGCCGTCCTTGAAGACCCGTACGGACACGCCGCGGTCGCCGGGGCGCCAGGCGCCCGCGTAGGTGGCCGAGCGCAGGTCGACGACCAGGCCGGGCAGCCGGTCCAGCTCGGCGGTGATCAGCGGGCGCCAGAAGGCCGCCAGCCCGCCCAGGGGCTTCAGCGACACGCCCATCGACAGCCGGTAGGGCGGGATGCGGTCGGACAGCCGCACGACCCCCCACAGCCCCGAGAAGATCAGCACGCTCTCCTCGGCCCTGGCCCGTGCGTCGGCGTCGAGGCCGGACAGCGCCAGGTTGTCGTAGAGCACGCCCGTGTAGAGCTCGGCGGCGGGCAGCGTGGCCGCCTCCTTGAGCGCGAGGTTCTTGGCCAGCTCGGGGGCCTGACCGGGCGACAGGCCGAGCACGCTCAGAGCGTCGCGGCGGCGCGAGGCCTTGATCAGGGCGCTCATGACCCGCCCGCGCGGGCGGCCGAGCTTGGGGAACGACAGCTCTCCGACGGGCGGGCCGTCTCCCGTGGACGCCTTGCCCTCGGACGGCGGCAGCAGAATCAGCACAGCCGAACCCTATACGCCCTGGTCATCACCGGTGCCCGGTGGTGGCGACGCCCTGCACGAAGTAGCGCTGCCCGGCGAAGAAGACGACGACGAGCGGCAGCGTGGTGATCACGCTCGCGGCCAGGACGAGCTCCCACTTGGGGTCGCCGCCCTGGTAGAACTGGTCGACGACGGCCTTCAGCCCCCGGGGCAACGTGAACAGGCTCGGATCCTGCAGATAGACCAGCGGCTTCATCAGGTCGAACCAGCTCGCCTTCAGCTCGAACACGAACGCGATGATCAGCGCCGGTTTCGCCAGCGGCACCGCGATCCGCCAGAACAGGTCCAGGTACGTGGCGCCGTCCACCCGGGCGGCCTCGAACACGTACCGGGGCACGCCGAGCAGGAACTGGCGCAGCAGGAAGATGTAGAACGCCGAGCCGAAGAGGTTGCCCGCCCACAGCGGCACCTGGGTCCCGGTCAGCCCGGCGGCGTGCCAGATCAGGTACGTCGGCACGAGCGTCACCGCGGCCGGCAGCATCATCGTGCCCAGCACGCTCGCGAAGATCACGTTGCGCCCGGGGAAGCGGAAGTAGGCGAACCCGAACGCCACGAAGGCGCTCGACAGCGTCACCGCGAGCGCCGCCGCCAGCCCCACGAGCACGGTGTTCACCAGCCACGCCAGCATCGGCACGGCCTCCCAGACCACCGCGTAGTTCTCCGGCGCGAACGGGTCGGGCCACGGCACGAACGGGTCGGCGAAGGTGTGGGAGCGCGGCTTGAGCGAGGCGACGACCAGCCACACGAACGGGTACAGGAAGATCACCGACGCCGCCGCGAGCATCATCCAGAAGAACGGCCGCCGCCTCACGCCCGCTCTCCCGCCTCGTAGTGCACCAGCCGCCCGCCGAGCTTCCACTGCACGAGCGTGATCAGCGCGATCACCAGGAAGAGCACCCAGGCCAGCGCCGAGGCGTAGCCCATGTGCAGGAACTGGAACGCCTGCTGGAACAGGTAGACGACGTAGAACAGCGCCGAGTCGCCCGACGCCTGCTGCGTCACCTGGTTGCCGAAGAACATCGCGTACACCTGGTCGAACATCTGCAGCGACGCGATCGTGTTGATGATCACGACGAAGAACAGCGCCGGGCTGATCATCGGCAGCGTGATCCGCCGGAACCGCGCCCACGCCCCGGCCCCGTCGATCATCGCGGCCTCGGCCAGCTCGGCGGGCACGTTCCGCAGCGCCGCGAACAGGATGATCGTCGTCGAGCCCAGGTTCCACAGCGACATGAGCACGATGCCCGGCAGGATCCAGTCCGGATCGGTCGTCCACTGCGGCCCCTCGACGCCGAACAGGCCGAGGAACTGGTTGACCATGCCCGCCTGCCCGTTCAGCAGGAACAGGAACAGCACCCCCACCGCCACGTACGGGGTCATCGACGGCAGGTAGAAGATCGTCCGGAAAACTCCGGCGCCCCGGCCGCCGATCCGGTTCAGCATCAGCGCCAGGCCGAGCGCCAGCGTGATGGCCAGCGGCACGTGCAGGGCGGTGTAGAGCACGGTGTTGCCGATCGCCACCGCGACCTTGGGATCCTGCGCCATCCGCGCGTAGTTGGCGGTCCCGGCGAACTCCGGGCTGGAGATCAGGTCGTACTCGGTGAACGACAGGGCGAGGCTGGCGAGCATCGGGCCGAGCTGGAACAGCACCAGCCCGATGAGCCAGGGGAGCACGAAGACGTACGCCCAGCGGGTCTCCGGTCTCACGACGCCGCCCCGTCGATGGCCTTCTGGGCCTCGGCCTGGGCGCGTCCCAGGGCGTCGGCCGGCTTCTGGCCGCCGAGCAGCACGCGGGTGCCCGCGTCCTCCCACGCCTTCCTGAACTCGGCCGCGGCGGGCGACTGCGGCACCACGAACCCGGCCGGCTGCACCGCGCGGATCGTCCTGACCGCCGCGTCGAACGGCGCCTTCCCGCTCGGCCTGACGATCTCGCCGAAGATCGTCTCGTCGGCCCTGGCGTTGCCGGTGAAGGTGCCGATGTTGACCTTGCCCTCGCGGGTGCGCTTGTCCTGGCGGGCCCGCGCGGCGGCGATCCAGGTCTCGGCTGCGGTCATCGTCTTCATCCAGCGGCAGGCGGCCTGCGGGTTGCGCGCGCCCTTCGGCACGGCCCAGGCGTTGCCGCCCACCAGGTTGACCGGCTGCCCGTCGCGGCCCCGGAACGGCAGCACGGTGATCGCGACGTCCGGCGTGGTGCCGGCCATCGAGGAGACCAGGAACTGCTCGCCCAGCATCATGCCGACCTGGTCCTCGGCGAACGGGTTGCGGGCGCCGAAGAAGTCCCACGTGTCCACGAACGCCTTGAGCCGCTTCCAGCCGCCCTGCGACTCGACCAGGCGGTTCGCGTACGTCATGGCCTCGACGACGGCGGGGCCGTCGAGCCCGGCGGTGCGGCCGTCGGCGGACAGCAGGTCGGCGCCGTTGGCCTTGGCCCACAGCGGCAGGAACTCGGGCAGCTTCGGGTTGAAGCCGAACCGCTCGACCTTGCCGCCGTCCGTCCTGGTCATCTTCCTGGCCAGCTCGGCGAGGCGGTCCCAGTCGGAGGTGTCGACGCTCGCCGGGTCGATCCCGGCGTCGCGGGCCGCCCGGTCGTTGACGATGAGCACGATCGAGTTGGAGAACTCGGGGATGCCGTACCAGTGGCCGTCGTAGCGCACCTGCTGCCGCGCGGCCGGGTAGAAGTCGCCGGTCGGGATGGACTCGCGGCTGACGCAGTCGTCCAGCGGCTGGATGGCGCCGCGCGCGGCGTAGCTGCCCAGCCGCTCGCGGGCCAGGTAGACCACGTCCGGCGGGTTGCCCGAGGCGACCGCCGACAGGAACGCCTGCTCGTCGAACGCGCCCTCGTTGATCCGGACCGTCACCCCCGGGTACGCCTTCTTGAAGGCGTCCACCCGGACCGTGGCGATCTCGTCGGGCAGCCCGAAGCCCATCGTGGTCAGCGACTCGCCCGCCGGGCGGCTCGGGCCGCCCACGCCGCCGCACGCGGTCAGGAGGAGCATCGCGGCGACCGCGGCAGCTGACCTGGACATGGCGACCCCTTTCACGGCCCATGTGATGGGGGAGGCACTTACCTGGAGTGATGCCGTCAAACCCGGTCGGCTAGGCTCGCGGGCCATGAACGTCGACGCTCTCGTGCACCAGGCGTGGCCCGCCTACGAGCAGGTGCGCCACGACGGCTGGATCCTGCGCCACGCGGGCGGCGTGACCAAGCGCGCGAACTCGGTGCTGCCGCTCGGCGTCCCGGCCGACCTGGGCGCGGCCATTGAGGCGGCCGAGGCGTTCTACGCGGCGCGCGGGCAGGCGTGCGCGTTCTCCATCGGGCCGGGCGCCACGCCCGGCCTCGACGCCGAGCTGGACCGGCGCGGCTACGCGCGGGCCGACCCGACCGTGGTGATGTCCGGGTCCGTCCCCGGCGAGCCCGGCCATCCTGTACGGGTCGAGGACCGGCCCTGGGATGCCTGGACGCGGACCTGGTGGCAGGTCGACGGCCGCTACGGCGACGGGCTGCGCGAGGCGGGGCGCATCCTCACGGGCGTGCCCGCCCGCTACGCGGCGGTGGAGGAGGACGGCGTGCCCGTGGCGGTCGGCAGGGGAGTGCCGCAGGGGAGCACGGAAGACGCCACGGTCGGCGTGTACTGCATGGCGACGCTGCCGTCTGCCCGCAGGCGCGGGCTGGCGCGCAGCGTGCTGCGGGCGCTGGCCGGGGGCGGGCGGGCCTACCTGGTGGTCACGGCCGGCAACGCCGCCGCCCAGGCGCTCTACCGGAGCGAGGGGCTGGAGCCGGTGGCCGCGTATCACTACCGGGTGCGCTGACCAGGCGCGCTGATCTGGCGTGTGAACGCAGAACGGCGATCCCGGGCAGGCCCGGGATCGCCGTTCTGTCATGCAATATGTGGTTATCTCAAGGCCAGCGCAGTCAGCGCTCGCCGTCGGGGGCGTGGGATCGGGTTTCGCTGAGTCGTGCCGACTCGTCCAGGATGTCGGCGCCCTTTTCGCGCAGCGCCGCGATGTGCTGACGCCCGTGGTGGGCGCAGAACAGCAGCTCCCCGCCCACGGGCAGGGTCGCGCGAATGTATGCCTGGGCACCGCAACGGTCGCAGCGGTCGAGGGCCGTCAGCGGCTTAACGGGGGCAAGAGCTCCAGTCACGTATCGCCTTTCGGGTCACCCCCGCCGAAGCGAGGATCTGGCGTCAGTCACTTGGAACAACATCTAACCGGACGTGGACGTTCCCAACCTCCCCCTCGCTACGCCCAGAGCAGAATGTGTCCGAAAGTAATGCCCAGCAGCCCGGCGGTAACGGCAAACGTGACCGCATGGCAAGCTTGTACGCGTGCGCAGGGGAAGAACGGTAGGCTACGCACACGTGTTCGATGACAAGTGACCAGAGGAGCTGGAGTGACGCTAGTGGAGGCGGGTTACACAGCTCGTCACCTGTCGGTGCTTGAGGGCCTCGAAGCCGTCCGCAAGCGACCTGGCATGTACATCGGGTCCACCGACAGCCGCGGGCTCATGCACTGTCTCTGGGAGATCGTCGACAACGGCGTCGACGAGGCGCTCGGCGGCCACTGCGACCGCATCGAGGTCGAGCTCCACGCCGACGGCTCCATCGAGGTCCGCGACAACGGCCGCGGCATCCCGGTCGACGTCGAGCCCAAGAGCGGCCTGGCCGGCGTCGAGCTCGTCTACACCAAGCTGCACGCCGGCGGGAAGTTCGGCGGCGGCTCCTACGCGGCCTCCGGCGGCCTGCACGGCGTGGGCGCCTCCGTGGTCAACGCGCTGTCGTCCCGTCTCGACGTCGAGGTCGACCGTGACGGCCGGATCCACGAGATCAGCTTCCGGCGCGGCGTGCCGGGCGTGTTCGACGGTGACGGGCCCACCGCCAAGTTCCGCAAGAAGTCCGGCCTGCGCGACGGCGGCCCGCTGCCCAAGCGCGTCACCGGCACCCGGGTGCGGTTCTGGGCCGACAAGCAGATCTTCCTGCCCGACGCCGAGGTCTCCCTCGACGAGATCCACGTCCGGCTGCGCCAGACCGCCTTCCTGGTCCCCGGCCTCACCCTGGTCGTCATCGACAGCCGCCATGAGGAGCGCGTCGAGGAGGAGTTCCGCTTCGACGGCGGCATCTCCGAGTTCACCGAGTTCCTGGCCCGCGACGAGGCCGTCTGCGACGTGCTGCGGCTGCAGGGCGTCGGCCACTTCCACGAGACCGTCCCGGTCCTCGACGACCAGGGCCACATGACGCCCACCGAGGTGCAGCGCGAGCTGACCGTCGACGTGGCCGTGCGCTGGGGCAAGGGCTACGAGTCGACCGTGCGCTCGTTCGTCAACGTGATCGCCACCCCCAAGGGCGGCACCCACGTCACCGGCTTCGAGCGGGCGCTCGTGCGCACGATCAACGAGCAGTTGCGCGAAACCCGCCTGCTGAAGAACGGCGACGACCCGGTCAACAAGGAGGACATCTCCGAGGGCCTGACCGCCGTCGTCACCATCCGGGTGCCCGAGCCGCAGTTCGAGGGGCAGACCAAGGAGGTGCTGGGCACCTCCGCGGCCACCCGCATCGTCTCCCACGTGGTCAGCCGCGAGCTCAAGGAGCTGTTCGCCAACCCGCCGCGCGGCACGAAGCAGGCGCTGCGCGCCGTGCTGGAGAAGATCGTCGCCGCCGCCAAGGCCCGCATCGCCGCCCGCGAGCACCGGGAAAACCAGCGCCGCAAGAGCGCCCTGGAGAACTCCGCGCTCCCGGCCAAGCTCGTCGACTGCCGCAACGACGACGTCGACCGCAGCGAGCTGTTCATCGTCGAGGGCGACTCGGCGCTCGGCACCGCCAAGCTGGCCCGCGACTCCGAGTTCCAGGCCCTGCTGCCGATCCGCGGCAAGATCCTCAACGTGCAGAAGGCGTCCGTGAGCGACATGCTCAAGAACGCCGAGTGCGCCGCGATCATCCAGGTGGTCGGCGCCGGCTCGGGCCGCTCGTTCGACATCGAGGCGGCCCGCTACGGCAAGATCATCCTGATGGCCGACGCCGACGTCGACGGCGCCCACATCCGCTGCCTGCTGCTCACGCTCTTCCACCGCTACATGAAGCCGATGGTCGAGGCCGGGCGGGTCTTCGCCGCGGTCCCGCCGCTGCACCGCATCGAGCTGACCAACCCCGGCCGGGGCAAGGACAAGTACATCTACTGCTACTCCGACGGCGAGCTGCAGAAGGTGCTGCGCGACCTGGAGCGGCGCGGCAAGCGCTGGAAGGACCCGGTGCAGCGCTACAAGGGCCTGGGGGAGATGGACGCCGACCAGCTCGCCGAGACCACCATGGACCCCCGCCACCGCATCCTGCGCCGGGTCCGCATCGAGGACGTCGAAGAGGCCGAGAGTATCTTCAGCCTGCTCATGGGCAGCGACGTGGCGCCCCGGCGGGAGTTCATCGTCAAGAGCGCCGCCGAGGTCGACCGCGACCACATCGACGCCTGACCACCCCCGCCCTGCGGCCCGCCACATTGCGGGCCGCCACCCAGCGGCCCGCCCTCCTGCGGGGCGCCCTCCTGCGGGCGCCATCCTGCTCGGGCGCTAACCCCGCGAGCCGGCGCTCCGCGGGGCGCTACCCCACGGGCCGCAACACGCCCGAGCGCACGTCGTAGATCGCTCCCTGCACCGGCATGTCCGCCGGCAGGAAGGGCGAGGACGTGATGCGGGTCAGGTCGTGCAGCAGCGCGGCGTGCTGGTCAGGCACCGTGTGAAACTCCAGGCTGCGCGTGTCGACGCCGTTGCTCTGCGTCAGGTCGTGCACGTCGGCGTCCGTCACCTTCGTCATGCCGCAGTCGGTGTGCGGCATGACGAGCACCCGGCGCACGCCGAGCAGGTAGACGCCCAGCACCAGCGTGCGCAGCACGTCGTCGGTGACGCGGGCGCCCGCGTTGCGCAGGATCTTGGCGTCGCCGGGCTTGAGCCCCAGCAGTCCGAGCGGGTCGATCCGTGAGTCCATGCAGGTGACCACCGCGAGCCCGCGTGCGGCGGTGCCGGTGAGCCCAGACTCCTTGAACTTCTCAGCAAACTTCGCGTTACCGGCGAAAACGTCGTCGAAGGCATCCATGTCCTTGATGATCCCATGCTCGTCCCCCGCGAAAACGTGGGGTGGCGGACTGTCGTACTTCGCGAACGACCCCCGATCACTGCTAGCTTTGCGTGATGATGTGCTAGCCCAACGTGACGTAGAAGAGGGTCGTCTTGAGCAGGTCCGAGTCGCTCGCCGCGTATTTCCGAGCCCAGGCCAGGCGCCGCCTGGACCGTGTGGAGTCCAACGACGGCGGCCGCAACGCCAGATGCGCCCTGGCCCTGCTCGACGCCGCCGCCTACGCCGCGGCGCTGCCCGACGACGACCCGCTCATCCTCATGCTCGACCAGGCCGGCTGCTACGGGCCGCTCGGGTGCGAGGACTTCAACCCCGGCCCGGCCGGCGACCGGCTGGTGCGCGGCTGGCAGGGCGGCGAGCCGCACGAGCTGCTGCTGTCGCTGCCCGCCACGATCACCGCCGCCACCGAATGGGAGTCACACTAGGCCGGCGCGTTGCCGGGCTTCCACTTGATGCCGCAGCCGATCGCCGGCACCTGATCCGCGCTGACCGGCACGCCCTCCAGCAGCGCGTCGATCGCGGCCCGCACCGACGAGCCCGTCACGGGCACCCCGTTGCCGGGCCGCGAGCCGTCGAACTCACCCCGGTAGGCCAGCCGGAAGTCGGCGTCGTAGAGGAACAGATCGGGCGTGCACGCGGCCCGGTAGGCCTTGGCGACCTCCTGCGTGTCGTCCAGCAGATACGGGAAGCCGAACCCGGCCCGGGCCGCCTGCTCGGCCAGGTGTGTCGGATCGTCGTCCGGGTAGTTCACGCTGTCGTTGCTGCAGATGGCGACGACCGACAGGCGTGACCCGTAGTCGGCGGCCAACGCGCCCAGGCCGTGCTCGATGTGGCGGACGTACGGGCAGTGGTTGGACAGGAAGACCACGAGCGTGGCCGGCGAGCCGCGCAGATCGCCGAGCGAGACGCTGCCGCCGCTGACGGCGGTGAGGTCGAACGGGGGCGCGGGCGTGCCGAGAGGAACCATGAACGAGTTCGCAGCCATGCGGACCATCATCCCGGAGGTGAGCCATGAAGGGCATCGCGGAGTACCACTCCACGGTGATCGACTGCCCCGACCCGAAGAAGCTGGCGGACTTCTACTCCCGGCTGTTCGGCTGGCCGGTGATCTATGACGAGGACGACTGGGTCGTGCTGAAGGACACCGGCTCGTCGATGCGCCTGGCCTTCCAGCGGGTCGGCGACTTCCGGCCGCCCGTCTGGCCCGAGGGGGAGCGGCCCCAGCAGCTCCACATCGACACCGTCGTCGACGACCTGGACGCGGCCGAGGAGCAGGTGCTCAAGTTCGGCGCCACCAAGCACGAGGTCCAGCCGAGCGAGAGCGACAACTTCCGCGTCTACCTCGACCCGGCCGGCCACCCGTTCTGCCTCACGATCGCCGACTGACCCAGGCACCGGCCCACACGCCCGCGCCCCGCGCCCGGCCGTCCGGGCCCCCTGGCGACACGCCCGCCGTAGCCTCCAAGGCGCACGGCGGGCGCCAGACCCCAACCAGAGGGACCAGACCTGCGCCCTGCGCCTGCCCGCCCAGGCCCCGCGCCGGCCCGCGTTGGCGGCCATCCGCCTGTGTATAGCGTCCGTTCAGGGTCCGCGGCACTACGACTGTCCGCGCACGTCCGGGCCCGCCCACGGGCCGTTCAGGGCGTCCGCCTCAAATGGCGGGCGTCCGTACGGCCCGTCCGTGAAGGGCCCCGGTGCTGGCAGCGTGCCGGGGGTCAGGCGGCGGTTACTCGGTTTCCTGGGAAGTTTCTCCCTCGGGGTCGTCAGGGGAGGAGGCGAGGGGGCCGCCGATGGCGCCGATGGTGTGGGTGAGGCGCACGCCCGAGCCGTCACGGCGGCCGATCTCGTCGGGGAGCGGAACGGGCTTGCCGACCGAGGAGACCGCCTTGGCCGGGGCGGGCCCGGCCCAGGCGAGCAGCAGGACGTCCTCGCCCTTGAGGAAGCGCTGGGCGCGTACGCCGCCCGTGGCGCGCCCCTTGGCGGGGAACTCGGCGTAGTCGGACACCTTGCCGCCGCCGACCTGGGTGCCGGGAAGCGCGGTGGAGGAGCCGGCGACCGTCACGACCTGGCCGGGCCGGGCCGGGTCGACGACGCCGAACCAGATGACCCGCGCCCCGCCGTCGAGCCGGATGCCGGCCATGCCGCCCGCGGGCCGCCCCTGGGGGCGCACCTGGGCCGCCTGGTAGCGCAGGAGCTGCGCGTCGGAGCTGATGAACACCAGGTCGTGCTCTTCGGAGTCGAGCTCGACGGCGCCGACGACGGTGTCGCCGTCCTTGAGGGTGATGACCTCGAAGTCGTCACGGTTGGCCGGATAGTCGGGCACCACCCGTTTCACCACGCCCTGCGCGGTGCCGAGGGCCAGGCCGGGGCTCTCGGGGTCGAGGGAGCCGAGGCCGACCACGGTCTCGTCGGGCTGGAGCGACACGTACTCGGAGACGGGATGCCCGCCCGACAGGGAGGGCGGGCCGGCGGACGGCGGCAGCGTGGGCAGGTCGACCACCTGGACGCGGATGAGCCGGCCGAGTGACGTGACCACGCCAACCTCGCCTCTGACGGTGGTGCGCACGGCGGAGACGAGCACGTCGTGGGCGGTGCGGTCACCGGTGGCGGCCAGCGGGTCGGCGTTGGAGGTGCGGGCCAGCAGGCCGGTGGACGACAGCAGCGCCAGGCAGGGGTCGTCGGCCACCTGGAGCTCGACCGTCGCGGTGCGGGAGACGCCGGACGCCTCCAGCAGCACGGTGCGGCGCGGCGTGGCGTACTTCTTGGCCACCTCGGCGAGCTCGCCGGAGACGACCTGGCGCAGCCGCGTCTCGGACGACAGGATGCCCGTCAGCTCGGCGATCTCGTCGGTCAGCGTCTCCTTCTCGCGGTCGAGCTCCAGCTTGTCGTAGCGGGTCAGGCGGCGCAGCGGGGTGTCGAGGATGTAGGCGGCCTGGATGTCGGTCAGGTCGAAGACGTCCATCAGCCGCTCGCGGGCCTGCCCGGAGTCGTCGGAGGAGCGGATGACCTGGATGACCTCGTCGATGTTGAGCAGCGCGACGATGAGGCCGTCGACCAGGTGGAGGCGGTCCTCGCGCTTGCGCCTGCGGTGCTCGGAGCGGCGGCGGACGACCTCGATGCGGTGGTCGACGTAGACCTGGAGGAGCTCGCGCAGGCCCAGCGTGCGCGGCTCGCCGTCGACCAGCGCGACATTGTTGATGCCGAACGTCTCCTCCATCGGCGTGAGCCGGTAGAGCTCGTCGAGCACCGCCTCGGGGATGAAGCCGTTCTTGATCTCGATGACCAGGCGCAGGCCCTTGTGCCGGTCGGTGAGGTCCTTCAGGTCGGCGATGCCCTGCAGCTTCTTGCTGGTCACGAGCTCTTTGATCTTGGTGACCACGCGCTCGGGGCCGACGTTGTAGGGCAGCTCGGTGACGACGATGCCCTTGCGGCGCGGCGTGATCTGCTCGACCGCGCACTTGGCGCGCATGCGGAACGTGCCGCGGCCGGTCTCGTACGCGTCACGCACCCCCTGCAGGCCGGTGATCGTGCCGCCGGTCGGCAGGTCGGGGCCGGGGATGAACTTCATCAGCTCGTCGAGCGTGGCCGTGGGCTTCTTGATCAGGTGGCGGGCGGCGGCCACGACCTCGGCCAGGTTGTGTGGCGCCATGTTGGTCGCCATGCCGACCGCGATGCCGGTCGTGCCGTTGACCAGCAGGTTGGGGAACGCCGACGGCATGACCGTGGGCTCGGTCTCCTGGCCGTCGTAGTTGGGCTTGAAGTCGACGGTGTCCTCGTCGAGCGACTCCACCATGAGCATCGCGGCCGGGGCCAGCCGGGCCTCGGTGTAACGCATGGCGGCGGGCAGGTCGTCGGGCGAGCCGAAGTTGCCGTGCCCGTCGACCAGCGGCAGCCGCATCGAGAACGGCTGCGCCAGGCGCACCACCGCGTCGTAGATGGCGGTGTCGCCGTGGGGATGGAGCTTGCCCATCACGTCGCCGACGACGCGGGAGGACTTGACATGCCCCCGGTCGGGGCGCAGGCCCATCTCGCTCATCGAGTAGAGGATGCGCCGCTGCACCGGCTTGAGTCCGTCACGGGCGTCGGGCAGCGCACGCTGGTAGATCACCGAATACGCGTACTCGAGGAAGCTCGTGCGCATCTCCGAGGAGACGTCGATGTCGACGATCCGCTCTTCGAAGTCCTCAGTCGGGGGTGCAGGGGTACGTCGGGCCATGTCGAACATTGTGCCGAAGAAACGCGGGTGCCCGCGACACCGACGTGCTTCGCCGTGCGCCTGGACGCCCACATGATCACTTTTGTGCCGATCTTGCCCCGAAATCGCTAGGCCAGCGACCGCGCCCCGAACACGAGGACGAGGAACAACAGGACCTCGACGCCGTACACGATGTTGCGCCCGGTCGGACCGGCGACCACGAAGGCGACGGCGGCCAGGAAGCACCCGGCGGTCAGCAGCAGGTCGGCCACCCCGAGGACGAGCGCCAGGGCCAGCCGGACCAGGAACAGCACGAACCCCAGGCCGAACCACTGGTCGATGGTCGAGTCGTCGTAGGCCCACCGCGACAGCGACATCGGCGTGTAGAGGCAGCCGTCCCAGAACTCCTGCCACCGCTGGGCCAGGCCGCTGGGCCGCTCCTGCATGATCGCCTGGGCGCCCTGGAACTCGATGACCTTGAGCGTGCCGTCCGTGACGTCGATGAGCACTTCCTGGTTGGCGACCTGGATGACGGCCGTGCCGTTGACCACGGCGGTGAAGCGGCCGCCCCCGCTCAGCACCTCGTACACCAGGTCGGTGCCCGCCACGGGCGAGCCGGGCAGGACCCCGTCGTGGTCGCGGAAGATGACGTAGAGGGCGTTCTGCTTCTTGGCCACGAGGCTGTGCTCGGCGCCCACGGAGAACACGCCGATCGGCGTGGCGATCGAGGCGTCGCCGGTGACCTTCACCCCGCCGGGCCCCCACTCGAGCTTGACCGGCAGGAACATCGGCCGGTAGGACGCCTTCACGTCCGTCCCCGCGCAGCCCGCCGCGCCCATCCCCACCACCAGCAGCATCACCGTGACGACCCGCGCGAAAGCTAGACGCGGAACCGCCGGCCGCCGGGCACGTCGCGCGAGTGACAACTCCGCCATGAACCCTCCTGAGGGCCGTGCTCTCCAGGGGTGACGTACGCTCAACGCTTCGCGCCGATGGCGGGTTCCGCCGCTCGCGGGCGCGAATCGTCGGGGAAACCTGGTAACAAGGGACACATGATTGACGCCCCCGACGCCGGGATGCTGCGCGAAGAGGCCGAGGAGAAGCTGCGCGCGCTGGCCGGCGAGCACGCCAGGCTCCGCGACGACCAGTGGAAGGCCATCGAGGCGCTGGTCGTCGACCGCCGGCGGGTGCTCGTCGTGCAGCGCACCGGCTGGGGCAAGTCGGCCGTCTACTTCGTGGCCACCGCCCTGCTGCGCGAGCTCGGCGAAGGGCCGACCGTCATCGTGTCGCCGCTGCTGGCCCTCATGCGCAACCAGATCGCCGCCGCCGAGCGCGCGGGCATCCGCGCCGTCACCATCAACTCGGCCAACCCCGAGGCGTGGGAGGAGGTCTACGGCCAGGTCGCCGACGGCCTCGTCGACGTGCTGCTGGTCAGCCCCGAGCGGCTCAACAACCCCGACTTCCGCGACAACGTGCTGCCCGAGCTGGCCGAGAGCGCCGGGCTGGTCGTCGTCGACGAGGCCCACTGCATCTCCGACTGGGGTCACGACTTCCGGCCCGACTACCGCAGGCTCGCCACCCTCTTCGAGGAGCTGCCGCCCGGCATCCCGGTGCTGGCCACCACCGCCACCGCCAACGCCCGCGTCACCCGCGACGTGGCCGAGCAGATGGGCGAGGACACCCTCGTGCTGCGCGGCCCGCTGGAGCGCGAGAGCCTCCACCTGAGCGTCGTACGCCTCCCGTCGGCCGAGCAGCGGCTGGCCTGGCTGGCCCAGACGCTGCACGAGCTGCCCGGCTCCGGCATCGTCTACACGCTGACCGTGGCCGCCGCCCACGAGATCGCCTCCTACCTGCGCGAGCAGGGCCACGAGGTGGCCGCCTACTCCGGCCAGACCGACCCGGCCGAGCGGCTGGCGGCCGAGGAGGCGCTGCTCAACAACAAGATCAAGGCGCTGGTCGCCACCAGCGCGCTCGGCATGGGCTTCGACAAGCCCGACCTGGGCTTCGTCGTCCACGTCGGCGCGCCGCAGTCACCCGTCGCCTACTACCAGCAGGTCGGCCGCGCGGGCCGCGGGGTCGAGCGGGCCGAGGTGATCCTGCTGCCCGGCACCGAGGACCGCGACATCTGGGCCTATTTCACCTCGCTGGCGTTCCCGCCGGAGCCGGTCGTGCGCACCGTGCTGGAGACGCTGGCCGAGCGCGGCGTCATGTCCACGCAGGCCCTGGAGACCGCCGTCGACCTCAGCCGCAGCCGGCTGGAGATGATGCTCAAGGTCCTCGACGTCGACGGCGCCGTGCGCAGGGTCAAGGGCGGCTGGGAGTCGACCGGCGAGGAATGGTCCTACGACGCCGAGCGCTACTCCCGCATCGCCGCCGAGCGCAAGGCCGAGCAGGACGCCATGCTCGGCTACCTGACCACCACCGACTGCCGTGAGGAATACCTGCGCCGCCGCCTCGACGACGAGGCAGCCCGGCCGTGCGGCCGCTGCGACAACTGCACCGGACGCCACCGCTCACCCGAGATCGCCGCCGGGGCCGTCGAGACCGCCCGCGAGCGGCTGAGCAGGCCCGGCGTCGACATCGAGGCGCGCAAGCAGTGGCCGACCGGGCTGGCCGACCTGTCCGGGCGGATCAAGCCCGAGCTGGGCGCCGAGCCGGGCCGCGCGCTCGGCAGGCTCACCGACATCGGCTGGGGCCACCGGCTGCGCGAGCTGTTCGCCGGGGCCGACGGGCCGATGGCCGACGACATGTTCGCCGCCGTGGTCAAGGTGCTGTCGGCGTGGGAGTGGCGCGAGCGGCCGGTGGCCGTGGTCAACGTGCCGTCGGCGTCGCGCCCGCTGCTCGTGCGCGGGTTCGCCGAACGGCTGGCGCAGGTGGGCCGGCTGTCCTACCTCGGCGAGCTCGGCTACCGGTCGGGGCCGCCCGGACAGCAGTTCAACAGCGCCAAGCGGGTGCAGGCCGTGCGGGCGACGCTGGCGATGCCGCGCGAGGTGGGCGCTGCCGTGGCCGCCTGCGGCGGGCCCGTGCTGCTGATCGACGACCGGGTCGACACCGGCTGGACGATGACGCTCGCCGCCGCCCTGGTGCGCCACGCGGGCGCCCCGGCCGTCCTCCCGCTCGTCCTGGCCACCACGTCCTGAGCGCCGTACGCCCCTGAGCCCCGCACGTCCTGAGTGGCGTACGTTCAGCAGCCCGGGACGTTCGGCAGCCCGGGACGTTCGGCAGCTCGTACGGTGGCTCGGAGGGAGAGGCCCCGCCGGAAGGTCAGAGGCGGGGCCGCGCGCCCAGGTGCACGATCGCCTTGGCGGCCAGGGCGCACCCGGCGCCCAGCGACTCCGCCGGAGGCTTGCCCGCCAGCCACGCCGGCAGGAACCCGGCGCAGAACGCGTCACCCGCGCCCGTGCCGTCGACGATCCGGTCGACCGGCTCGGCCGGCACCCGGACCGGCTCCGGCCGCCCGTTGCCGAACCACAGCGCGCCCTCGGCGGTCATCTTGATGACGACCTGCGGGAACCACGCCGTCAGCACCTTGGCCGCCGCCTCCGGGTCGTCCCGCCCGGTCAGCACCTTGGCCTGGTCGATGTTGGCGAACAGCAGCTTGGCGCCGTTGGTCCACTCCAGGAACGGCTCGGCGCCCGTACGCTCGAGAGGCGCCGACGAGGCGCAGTCGACGGAGATCGACATCCCCGAGCGGCGCGCCATGTCGAGCGCGGCCAGCCCCGCGTCGCGCGAGCCCTCGTTGATCAGCGTGTAGCCCGACAGGTGCAGGTGGCCGCCGCCGTTGAACAGGTCACGCGGCAGGTCCTCCGGCGACAGCGCCGCGTTGGCGCCCGGGTCGGACAGCATGGTGCGCTCGCCCTTGTGCGTGACGAGCACCACGCAGGTGCCGGTGGGACGCTCGGGGTCCATGACGAGCCGGGCGTCGACTCCGTAGCCCATCAGCTCCATGTCGCGGTTGCGCCCCGTGATGTCGGCGCCCCGGCGGCCGATGAAGGCCACCTCCGCGCCCTCGACGGCTAGCCACGAGGCGATGTTGGCCCCGGACCCGCCACCGTGCATCGTGACGATCGCCGGGGTGTCGCTCGCCCTGGCGAGCGCATAACGGGCGCGCGCCACCGCGTCGGTCATGAGATCGCCCACCACGACGACCCGCGTCATGATGCCACCACCTTGCTGCCTACAGATCGAGCCTGGCCACGGCAAAACTAACAGCTTCCAGCCGGTTCGTGTGGCGGACCCCCGACACCCGGCCTGAGTCGATGCACAAGCGTTGCCCAACTTCTTGACATGTGGGACACGGGTTTACGCTCGTGACTGTGGAGGCACAATATCCCGCTCACTGGGAAGCCGACGTCGTCCTGGCCGACGGCGGCACCGCGCACGTGCGCCCGATCAGGCCCGCAGACGCCGATCGGCTGCGCGCCTTCTACTCGCGGCTGTCCCCGGAATCCATCTATTTCCGGTTCTTCGGGCCCCGGCCGCGCCTGTCCGACCGCGAGGTCACCCGGTTCACCACCGTCGACTACGAGAGCCGCGTCGCCCTGATCGCCACCATCGGGGCGGAGATGGTGGCCGTCATCCGCTACGACCGCACCGGGCCGGGCGAGGCCGAGGTCGCCTTCCTCGTCGAGGACGCCCACCAGGGCAGGGGAGTGGCCTCCGTGCTGCTCGAACACCTGGCCGCCACCGCCCGCGAACGCGGCATCGAGCGCTTCGTCGCCGACGTGCTGCCCGCCAACATGAAGATGATGGGCGTGCTGCGCCAGGCCGGCTACACGGCGGAGAGCAGCTTCGCCGACGGGGTCGTCCGCATGACGCTCGACCTCACCCCGACCGAGACCGCCGCCGAGGTCACCACCGCCCGCGAGCACCGCGCCGAGGCCCGTTCGATCGCCCGGCTGCTCACCCCCGGCTCCGTCGCCGTCATCGGCGCCTCCCGCGAGCCCGGCGGCGTCGGCCAGACCGTGCTGCGCAACCTGCTGGCCGCCGACTTCACCGGCCCCGTCTACCCGGTGCACCGCGAGGTCCGCGCCGTCGCGGGCGTGCGCGCCTACCCGAGCGTGACCGCCATCGACGGCGAGGTCGACCTCGCCGTCGTCGCCGTGCCCGCCGAGAGCGTCCTCGACGTGGTCAAGGAGTGCGCCGAGAAGGGCGTGCACGGCCTCGTCGTCGTGTCGTCGGGGTTCGGCGAGACGGGCAGCCGCGGCCGCGCCCGCCAGGACGAGCTCGCCCGCATCGCCCGCTCCTACGGGCTGCGCGTGGTCGGCCCGAACTGCCTGGGCATCGCCAACACCGACCCCGCCGTCAAGCTCAACGCCACCCTCGCCGCCACCGTCCCCGGCCGTGGCCGCGTGGGCTTCTTCAGCCAGTCCGGTGCCCTCGGCACCGCCCTCCTCCAGCGCGTCAAGCAGCGCGGCATGGGCATCTCGTCGTTCGTCTCCGCGGGCAACCGGGCCGACGTGTCGGGCAACGACCTGCTCCAGTACTGGGAGGAGGACGACGCCACCGAGGTGATCCTGCTCTACCTGGAGTCGCTGGGAAACCCGCGCAAGTTCACCCGCCTGGCCCGGCGCATCGCCCGCACCAAGCCCATCGTCGTCGTCAAGAGCGGCGGCACCCCGTCCGGCCACTCCGCCGAGGAGCTCGGCCTGCCCGACTCCGCCGTCAGCTCCCTGTTCGAGCAGGCCGGGCTGATCCGGGTGGCCGACCTCATCGAGCTCTTCGACGTCGGCCAGCTCCTGGCCTACCAGCCGCTGCCCGCCGGGCCGCGCGTCGCCCTGGTCACCAACTCCGACGCGCTCGGCCTGCTGGCCGCCGACGCCTGCGTCGCCGCCGGGCTCGCTCCCCGGCCCCCGGCCAACCTCGGCCCCGCCGCCGGGCCCGACGAGTTCGGCACGGCCCTCGCCGCCGAGCTGGCCTCACCCGAGGTCGACGCGGCGGTCGTCATCTACATGCCGCCCATCCCGGGTGACGCCGCGGGCATCGCCGACCGGCTCATGGAGGTGTCGCGGGGCTCGGCCAAGCCCGTCCTCGCCACCTTCCAGGGGCATCTGGGCATGCACCCCTGCCTCCAGACGGGCGCCGCCCCGGCGCGCGGCTCCATCCCCTCCTACGCGGCCCCCGAGGAGGCGGTGCGCGCCCTGTCCCACGCCGTCCGCTACGCCGCCTGGCGCGCC
The DNA here is from genome assembly GCF_019396325.1 of Nonomuraea ceibae. Taxonomy (GTDB): domain Bacteria; phylum Actinomycetota; class Actinomycetes; order Streptosporangiales; family Streptosporangiaceae; genus Nonomuraea; species Nonomuraea ceibae. Next base: position 9,048 of record NZ_JAHKRO010000068.1, on the reverse strand, counting down.
CGCCCCGCCGTCCCCCCGGCGGACCTGGAGGACATCGACACCCCGCGCGCCCGCGCCCTCGTCCACCGCACCCTCACCCCGCCGCCCCAGGAAGCACCCGGCACCCCTGCGGACGAAGCCGCCGCCGCCCCCGCCGTGCCGGACGCCGTGCCGGACGCCGGGGCGTTCGCCGAGGCGGGGCCGCCGGTCCTGGCCGACGCGGCCGAGCTGCTCGCCTGCTACGGGCTGAGCGTGTGGCCGGCCGAGGTGGCCGGGTCGCCGGACGAGGCGGTGGCCGCCGCCGAACGGCTCGGGTGGCCGGTGGTGCTCAAGCTCGCCGACCCCCGCGCCGCCCGCCGCGCCGGGACCGTACGTCTGGGCCTGTCCACCGCCGAGAGCGTCCGCCACGCGTACGCCGAGCTCGCCCGCCAGTTCGGCGACGCCACGGAGCTGGCCGTGCAGCGCATGGCCCCGCAGCCCGCCGTCCCCACGGTCGTGACCGTCGTCGAGGACCCGGCGTTCGGGCCGGTGGTGTCGTTCGGGCTGGGCGAGGTGACCGCGCGCCTGCTGCTCGACCAGGGGTTCCGTCTCGCGCCGCTGACCCGTGACGACGCCGCCGGCCTGGTGAGGTCCGTACGGGCCGCGCCGCTGCTGTTCGGCGAGTACGGCTACCCGCCGGTGGCCGTCGACGCCCTGGAGGACCTCCTGGTCAGGGTGGGCCGTCTGGCCCACGACCTGCCGGAGCTGGCCCGCCTCGACCTGGACCAGGTCCTGGTCGGCGAGAGCGGCGTGATCGTCCTCGGCGCCCGCGTGACCCTCCGCACCCCGCCCGGCCCCCGGCTGGACGGCGGCCCCCGCCGCCTGGGCTGACCGGCGCGGGCGGCGGGCTCCGCCCCGGCGGGGAAGCTGGGGGCGAAAGGAAAATTTCGGTGTTGAAGACGTTATAGAGCGTTATATCCGGCGGGTGAGTGCACTGCGACGCCCTGGCAAACTGGATCCATGAGGGAAACCCGAGTCTCAGCCGCGGGCCTGCGTGAAGCGATCGAGCGCAGCGGCTACTATCCCGACCTCGTCACCGATGCGGTCGAATCCGCGCTGGGCAAGGAGGCCGTGACCGCGTTCGTGGTCCATCACGAGGCCACCTTCGATCCCGCGATGGAGGTGCGCCGGCACGTCACCGTGCTGGTGCTGTCCGGCACGAGGCTGCTGGTGTGCCACACCGACGAGCACCCGGCGGTGGAGGGGGTCTCGACGGCGCACGCGTCCACGACCACGGAGGCGGTGCGGCTGAGCCGCGTCCAGTCGGTCGCGGTGACCCGGGTGGTTCCCGACCCCGCCTCCTACGTCCCGGGCGTGCCGCCCACCGAGGTGACGCTCACCATCGGCTGGGGCGCCATCTCCCACGTGGACCTCGAACCGGCCACCTGCGGCGACGAGAACTGCGAGGCCGACCACGGCTACACCGGCGCCATCACCGCCGACGACCTGTCCCTGCGCGTCAGCGAGGCCGCCGACGGGCCCGAGGCGGTCACCCACGTGCTGGCCTTCGCCAAGGCCTTGTCGGAGGCCACGGCCCGCGCCGCCGCCTGAGCGATCATCCCCCGTACGGCCTCGCCGACGCTGTAGGTGGGCGCCGCCGCGGCGTCTAAGATCGAGGGCATGGACAGCGTGCCGCTGGTGCCGGCCTACGGCGGGGCCTCGTTGCCCGACCTCGCCCGTTCCCTGCTCGCGGCCCTCGGCCTCGACGAGCCCAACCCGCTGGCGATCGCGCCCGCCACCCGCACCTGCCTGTTCCTGGTCGACGGCCTCGGCGCGGAGCTCCTGCGCGCCCACCCTGACACCGCTCCCTTCCTCACGGCCGCCGCTGCGACCACCGCCACCGGCGGGACGATCGCCCCTCCGGCCCACGCGGCGCCGCCCGCCACCCTCACCGCCGGGTTCCCCGCGACGACCGTGACGAGCCTGTGCTCGCTCGGCACCGGGCTGCCGCCGGGCGAGCACGGCATGCTCGGCATGACGCTGGCCGTGCCCGGCGCCGGCCTGCTGTTCAACTGCCTGCGCTGGACCGGGACGCCGATGGACCCGGCCGAATGGCAGCCGAGCACGACTGTTTACCAGCGGGCCGCCGCGGCCGGGATCGACGCCGTCTACGTGGCCCCGGCCGAGTTCGAGGGCACCGGCCTGACCGACGCCGTCTACCGGGGCGTCCGCTACGCCCCCGCCGAGACGCCGGACGAGCGCGTCACCAGGGCGCTGGCCGAGCTGGCCGGGCCGCGCGCCCACGTCACCGTCTACTACGGCGACCTCGACGCGGCCGGGCACATGACCGGCTGGGGCGGCGACGAATGGCTGCGGCAGCTGGCGATCGTCGACCGCATGGCCGAGCGCCTGGCCGAGGGACTGCCCGACGGTGCCGCCCTGTACGTGACCGCCGACCACGGCATGATCAACGCCGCCGACAAGCTCGACGCCGAGAAGACGCCCGAGCTGACGCGCGGCGTGGCGATGCTCGGCGGCGAGGCCCGCGCCCGCCACGTCTACGCCGAGCCCGGCGCGGCCGGCGACGTGCTCGACGCCTGGGCGGCGACGCTCAACGGGCGCGCCTGGGTGGTGCCGCGCGAGGAGGCGGTCGAGGCCGGCTGGTTCGGGCCGGAAGTGCGCGGCGCGTGGCTGCGGCGCATCGGTGACGTGCTCGCCGTCCCCTACACTGACCTGGCGATCATCGCCCCGTCCGCGCATCGGATCGAGGCGCTCTTCACCGGCTACCACGGCTCCATGACCGCCGCCGAGCAGCTCGTACCACTTGTGGAGGTATCCCGCAGATGAGCCCGCTGATCACTCCGGACGAGCTGGCCGCGCTGGGCGACACGGCGAGCGTGCTCGACGTGCGCTGGCGGCTGGGCGGCCCGCCCGGGATCGGCCTCTACCGCGAGGGTCACGTGCCGGGCGCCGTCTTCTGCGACCTCGTCGCCGATCTGGCGGCGCCGCCCGGCGACGCCGGCCGGCACCCGCTGCCCGGCGCGGACGCGTTCGAGCGGGCGATGCGGCGGCTCGGCGTGTCGGACGGCAGGCCCGTCGTGGTGTACGACGACGCGGGCTCGACGGTGGCCGCCCGCGCCTGGTGGACGCTGCGCTACTTCGGCCACCAGGACGTACGGGTGCTCGACGGCGGGCTGCCCGCCTGGATCGCGGCCGGGCTGCCGGTCACCAAGGACGAGCCCCGGCCCGAGCCCGGCGACTTCACGGCCACGCCGGGCGGGATGCCGGTCCTCGACGCCGGGCAGGCCGCGGCGCTGGCCGGCTCCGGCGTGCTGCTCGACGCCAGGGCGGAGGAGCGTTACAGGGGCGAGGTGGAGCCGGTCGACCCGGTGGCCGGGCACATCCCCGGCGCGGTCAGCGCCCCGACCACCGCGAACGTGGGCGCCGACGGCCGCTTCCCGGCCCCGGACGTGCTGCGGGTCCGCTTCGCCGGGCTGGGCGTGACGGGCGGCGTGCCGGTCGGCGCCTACTGCGGGTCGGGCGTGACGGCCGCGCACGAGGTGCTCGCGCTCGCGGTCGCCGGGATCGACGCCGCCCTCTACGTGGGCTCGTGGTCCAACTGGGTGGCCGACCCGGCGAGGCCCGTCGCCACCGGCTGAACGCCCGCCGTCGCGGGCCGGACGAGCGGCCGGTGACCGGCGCCGAAGCACACGAAGCCCGGCACCCCCGTCGCGGCCGACGAGACGGCCAGCGCGGCGTCGGCCGGCCGGCCGGCGGCCAGCAGCTCGTGAAAGGCCGTCATGAGCGCCAGCGCGTCCTCGTCGCCCACCGGCACCATCCCCGCCACCACGCAGGCGGCGCCGCGCGACAGGAACGTGCCGGCCAGCCCGAGCGGCGCCCCGTCGGCGGGCGTGCGCGCCATCCCCGAGTCGCAGGACGACAGCACCACCAGCCTCGGCGCCCGCTCCGCCCGCAGCAGGTCGTACGCCATGAGCGGGCCGTCCTCCAGCGTGATGCCGGACAGCAGCGGGCTGCGCGCGTGGAACACCCCGTGGGCGGCCAGGTGCAGCACGTCCGCGCCCGCCAGCGCGTCGAGCACCGCCTGCCTGCGGCCGGGGACCGGGCGGGCGCCGGGGTGGCGGGCGAGCACCCGGCCCACCTCCTCCTCGGCGTGCGCGAGGCCGGGCCCGGCGGCGGCGACCACGGACGGCGGCCCGTCCCCGGCGCCGCGTCCGCTCGCCGCCAGCCATCCGGCCGCGCTCGCCGCCACGCTCACCGGACGGCCGCGCAGGCAGGGCAGCGCGCCCCACGGCATGGTGTGCAGCGGCCCGGTCGGCACCAGGACGAGCGGCCGGTCGCCGAGCTCGTCGGCGAGCTCGTCAGCGAAGGGCTCCAGCAGCAGCCGCCCGAGCTCGGCCCCGACGGCGTCGATCGGCTGCGGAGGCGCGGCGCCGCCCTCGCGCAGCCCGGCCCGGCGCAGCGAGTAGCGCAGCCGGATCAGCGTCTCGGCCACCGCCCGCAGCCCGCCGAGCCGCCGCAGCGTCACGCGCTCGCCGGTGACGACCACGCCCAGCAGCGACTCCTCGTCGGTGACGTACTCGACCAGCGCGGCCCGCCCCAGCTCCTCGCGCAGCCGCCCGGAGCCGGTCAGCGGGCGGGCGTGCGCGGGCGCGGCCACCGCCCGCCACCGCTCCGCCCACTCGAACACCTCGCCGGCGTCTCCGTCGCGGATCGCCAGCCGCAGCCCGAACGCCGCCAGCCGCTCACCGGCGCGGGCCGCGTGGGCGCGCAACGCCGGGTCGTCGAGCGTGTCCATGCGCCCGCCCATCTCGGCCAGCCCCTCCCGCACGGCGCGGAAGGCGCCCGGGACGTCCTCCTGCAGCGCCGCCTCCAGCGCGAGCGCGTGCTGGCGCACCACGGGCGGCACCTGAGCGGCCTGGGCCAGCCGCCGCTGCTGCGTCTCGCTCGACAGCGGCGTCAGCCGGGTGCCGGCCGGCATCCACCGCTCCTGCGGCCTGGCGTGCAGGGTGAGCCGCGCGAGCTGGGCCGAGGCCGTCGGGTGGTCGTCGACGGCCAGCGCGGTCTCGGCCGCCACCAGCCGCAGCGCCGCCGCCCCGGCCAGGTGGGCGGCGTCGCGTTCGAGCTCGCCCGCGCACGCGATCAGCTCGGCGAGCAGCGCGGGCGTGGGCGGCTCCAGCGCCAGCCTGGCCCGCAGCACGACCTCCCTGGCCAGCGGCAGCCACGAGTGCCGCTCCTGCTCCGCCAGCTCGCGCCCGGCCCGCTCGGCCACCGTGATCGCCTCGCGGGCGTCGCCCGTCAGCAGCTCGACCTGGGCGAGCTTGAGCCGCGCCTCGGCCAGCGCCGCCCGGCCGCCGGACTGCTCCAGGTCGGGCACGGCCAGGCTGAGCAGCGCCCGCGCCTCGCCGGGCAGGTGGGCGGCCAGCAGGGCGCCCGCGAAGTCGGCGCGCATCGTGGCCAGCCGCTCGGTGAAGCCGAACAGCGTGTCCTGGGCGGCGCGGTAGTGGGCGAACGCCTCGCCGACGTCGCCGCGCCGTACGGCGAGAAAGGGCAGGTTGGCGGCGGCGAGCCGGGCCAGGTGGTGGAGCCCGGCGTGGCGGGAGATCTCCAGGCAGGCGCTGATGTCGCGCATGGCGTCGTCCCAGTCGCCCCGGTAGGCGTGCACCAGGCCCCGGTTGAGCAGCCCGCCCGCCAGGAACCTGCGGTCGTCGAGCGTGCCCGGCGCGGCCACGAGCGCCCGCAGCGCCCGGTCGCAGGAGGCGACGGCCTCCTGGTAGCGGCCCAGGCAGGCCAGCGCGACGGCCCGCTGCGTGTCGAGCTTGGCGCGGTCGAGCGGCGACAGGTGGGCCCAGGCCAGCGCGGCGACGCGCAGCGCCTGCAGCGGGTGGCCGCGCTCGGTGCGCACCGTCACCAGCGACAGCCGCGCCTGCGCCAGCCGCTCGCCGGGCGCCCCCACGGTGCCGATCGCCTGCCTGAGGTGCTGCTCGGCCGCCTCCAGATCGCCCAGCTCACGCTCGGCCAGGCCCATCGCCCGCAACGCCACCGCCGTCGCCTCCGCGCCCCCGGGGACGGCCGCCGCCTTCGCCAGGATCGTCCGGCCCGCCCGCAACGCCTGCGGCGGATCGACCACGGAACGCTGCACCGCCATCTCCGCCGCGCGCACGAGCATGGCGACGACCGGGGACGTGTCCCGCTGATGCTCCGGTGTCGTCAGGTTCGGCTCGGTGTTCAAGGGCGGATGCGCACCCACCGGGTCTGGACGGGGGCGTTGCCGGGGCGGTGGCAGACCACGCTGAGCCAGCCCGGCGGCAGCCCGGTCACCGCGAAGTGGCCAGTGGGCGCCAGCCGCCTGCTCAACGTCAGGTGCGGGGTGCGTACGTCGACGAGCGTCCCGTCGCCCGGAGTCGGGCACACCTGCCCCGCCACGTCGATCAGCCCGTCGCCGAAGGTCACCTCCAGGTCGAAGGTGAGCCCGGCCGCCACGAAGCGGACCATGTGCGGGCCCTCCGGCCCGCGCACGCCGCGCGTGGCGGTGCACTCGGCGGGGACGGCGGTGATCGCGCTGGGGACCCGGAGCCGGAAGACGTCGCGGGCGGCCGCGCTCACGTGTCCCGGGATGGGATCGCTCCCGGCGGCCAGTCTGAGGGCCGCCAGGAAGTATTCGTCGTTGATCATTGCACCGTCTCCTGTAGTGAGATCAGGGTGCGCAGTTTTTCCAGGCAGCGCGCCCTGGTAGGGCCGACGCTGCCGATCGGGACGCCCAGGCGCTGGGCCATCTGCCGGCTGCCGAGATCCGTCGCCACCAGCCGGAGCATGGTGCGGCAGGGCTCGTGCAGGGTGGAGACCGTCTGCCAGAGCAGGCGGTTGCCGTCGGCCTCCAGCACGGCGGAGGCCGGGTCGGGCGCGGCCGGGGGCTCCGCGGCCACGCTGTGCGGAGTCTTCCGCAGCAGCTGGAGCGCTTCGCGGCGGGTCGTGGTGGCCAGCCACGCCCCCACGGCCGCGGGCTCCCTGATCGCGTGCAGCCGCTCCAGCAGGCGCAGCCACGCGCCCTGGACGACGTCCGCCGCGTCGCTCTCGCCGAGACCGCAGGAGCGGGCCACCGCCCACATCCGCGGCCCGAAGCGGGACACGAGCTGGTCCCAGGCGTCCTGGTCGCCACCGGCCGCCGCCGCGAGCAGCTCCGCTGGGTCGCGCGTGTCGTGCATACGGCCTCCTTCCCGACCCTGCCGGGAGGCTGTCCTGCCTCCACGTGATCGCCCGGGGACTGAGCGTAAACTCTACAGACTCGACGGGACGAGAACTCCCAGATCGGGAATTTGCCGGGTGGCCTGCGGATCCAGCACCGCCTTGGCCGCCTGGGCCGCCGGCAGATCGCGCGCGGCGTCCGCGATGGCCCCCGCCACCAGGGCCGCGGCGAACGACGTGCCGCTCCACGAGGCGTAGCCGGCGAACTCGCCCCGCTCCGGGAACGTGCTGGTCAGCCACTCGCCGCGGGCGCAGGCGTCCACCCACGGCCCGTACGCCGAGAACGGGGCGCGGCGCTGCTGGGTGTCGTCGACCGCGCCCACCGCCACCACCGGCCCCAGCGCGGCCGGGTAGAAGGGCACGTCCGAGGCGGAGTTGCCGGCGCACGCGACCACGACCGTGCCGGGCAGCTCGGCCAGCGCGTCGGCCAGCAGCGGCGGCGGCCTGCCGTCGAAGGTGTGGCAGCCGAACGACAGGTTCAGCACGTCGGGCGGCCGCTCGCGCATCCGGTGCAGCGCCCGCACCACGGTCGCCTCGTCGCCCAGCCCCTCGCCGTCGAGCACCCGGGTCACCCGCAGCGACACGCCCGGCGCCCGCATCGTCAGCAATCCGGCCAGGAACGTTCCATGCCCGGCCTGGCGGCCCTCGGCGGCGTCGTCGTCCTCGGCCCGGCGCTCGGCGAACCAGTCGCTCCCGGCCCACCAGCGGTGCTCCGCCACGCCGGTGTCGAGCAGCCCGACCACCACCGGCGAGCGGGTGCGGCTGTGGCGGTGGGCGATGGGCGGGGCGGGGAAGGGGCGCGACGCCGGCCCGCCGAAGAACAGCGGCTGCCCGGCCAGCACGTGGTTGGGGGAGGCGCGGAAGCCGTGCTCGCGCAGGTCGGCGGTCAGCTCGCACGGGTCGACGCCGTCGGACAGGTGGATCACGCAGACGCCGTCGGCCTCCGAGACGGCCTGCGTCCAGCGCGAGGCGGCGGACAGCGCGCTGCGGTCGGTCAGCACCTGACCTGGGCGGATGAGCGCGTCGCCGACTTGTTGGATGTTCATGAGCGGGTATCTTTCCCCGCCGGCCGTCCTGTCACGTGTCACACGCGCACCAACTTGGTATGGCCCCCCTCTGGTGTCGGATTGCGACCGACGGTAGTCTCTCCCTAGTCACTTGTGATCATCCCGGGGCGAGGCCGTTGGGGAAGGCGCACCTCGTACCGAAACGGGAGGTCCGGTGTCTGCTCGTGGCGTGCTGTACGTCCACTCGGCTCAGCCCGCGCTGTGCCCTCATATCGAATGGGCAGTCGCGGGTGTCCTTGGCGTGCCCGTTGATCTTACCTGGACGCCGCAACCCGCCGCGCCCAACGTGGTGCGCGCGCAGGCCGAATGGGAAGGCCGGCCCGGCATCGCCGCCGCCATCGCCTCCTCACTCATGGGCTGGCAGCGCCTCAGGTTCGAGATCACCGAGGACGCCTCGCCGGGCGTCGACGGCTCCCGGCACGCCTACACCCCGACGCTCGGCGCGTTCAGCGCGGTCATCGGCGCCGCGGGCGACATCATGATCCCCGAGGACCGGCTGCGCGCCGTGATGCTGACCGCCGGTCAGGGCCGCTGCGTGCTGGAGGAGGAGCTCGACAAGCTGCTCGGCCGGCCCTGGGACGAGGAGCTGGAGCCGTTCCGCTACGCGGGCGACGGCGCGCCCGTCCGCTGGCTGCACGCCGCCGTCTGACGCGCAGCGCCGCCCCCCGGTCCCACGCCCGCCACCCCCCGGTCCCACGCCCGCCACCCCCCGGCACGAGAGCAGACGCGAAAGGGGCCCCGCACCGAATCGGTGCGGGGC
>NZ_JAHKRO010000067.1 GCF_019396325.1 Nonomuraea ceibae | reverse complement strand
CCCCCCCGCCCGGGTCCCCGGCCGCCTGCGCGTCTCCGCCCGCGTGCGCGGCGGCGTCCTCACCGGCGGCGCCGCCGGCATCCTGACCGGCGCGTTCGTCTGGCCGCTGGTCGACGAGCCCAACCCGGCGTACGGGCTGCCCGCCGTGATCACCAAGGTGGGCGCCGGCACCGTCGTCGGCCTGTGCCTGGTGCTCGTCTGCTACGCCGTCGGCTGGCAGCTCAGGCGGCTCGTGGCAGTATCGGAAGGTGCTTGAGTACGTAACCGACGCCGCCGACCCCCGCCTGGCCGACTACACCCGGCTGCGCGACGTGGAGCTCCGCAAGAGCCTCGAAGCCGAGCGCGGCCTGTTCCTGGCGGAAGGCGAGAAGGTGATCAGGCGCGCCATCGCCGCCGGCTACCCCGTCCGGTCCGTCCTGACGACCGGCCGCTGGCTCCAGCCCCTCGCCGACGTCCTCGGCGACGCCACCGTGTACGTCGTCAGCGACGAGATCATGTCGGGCATCGCCGGCTTCCAGGTCCACCGGGGCGCCCTCGCCTCCCTGGCCCGCCTGCCCCTGCCCGCCCTGGACACGGTGCTCGCCCCGGCCGCCCGCGTCGTCGTCCTGGAGGACATCGTCGACCACGCCAACGTCGGCGCGATCTTCCGCTGCGCCGCCGCCCTCGGCGTCGACGGCATCGTCCTGTCGCCCCGCTGCGCCGATCCCCTCTACCGCCGCGCCGTCAAGGTCTCCATGGGAGCCGTCTTCTCGATCCCGTACGCCCGGATGGACAACTGGTTCACCGGCCTGGACGAGCTGCGCGCGGCCGGGTTCCAGACCCTTGCCCTCACCCCCGACCAGTCCGTCACCCCGATCGACCGGGTCAAGCTCGGCGGCCGGGTCGCGCTGCTGCTCGGCGCCGAGGGCGACGGCCTGTCGTCCCGCTGGCTGCACGAGGCCGACGAGGCCGTGTGCATCGCGATGAGCCCGACGGCGATGGCCGCCGGCGTCGACTCGCTGAACGTCGTCGCCGCCGCCGCGATCGCCTGCCATGGACTGATGCGCGAAACCGTTTAGAGCCGCCACACGGGGCACTGACACAGCCATGCATGCTGTGGAGAAGGCTCTTTCGCTCGGGACGGGAATGCTCAGCGGCGCCCTGGCCGCCGCGATGTTCAAGCGGACGTGGAAGCTGGTGTCCGGCGACGACGACGCCCCGGACGCCGGCGACCTGGAACGCGGCTGGACGGAGGTGCTCGTCGCCGCCGCGATCCAGGGAGCCCTGTTCGGCCTGGTCAAGGCCGCCGTGCACCGTGCCGGCGCGCAGACGTTCCGGCATCGCGCCGTGACGGGCAGGACCTGACGGCGGCGGTCAGGCGACCTTCGACGCCGAGGCCGTCCAGGTGTTGCACGACCCGGGGTTCCCGGTGGCGAACCCGCGCTTGGTCCATGCCCGGATGTTGGCCGTCTTGCCGTAGACCCGATCGTCGCCGGGCTCGTCACCCAGGAGCAGGTTCAGCGAGGTCTTCCAGTCCTTGCCGGAGCGGCCCTTGAGCGGCCAGACGCTCTTCATGAACGCGCCGGCGAAGCAGTCGGACTGCAGGCTGTAGCGCCGTACCAGCTCCCGCTCCTCGGCGTCGTCGTCGTAGGACTCCTCGTCCAGGGCGGCGCCGATGCCCACGAGCTCCTGCACGTGGATCCCGTACATCCTGGACGTGATGCTGAACAGCCAGAGGTCGTGCGGGTCGTCGAGCCAGTCCTTGCCGAGCTGGAAGATCAGCGTGCGGTTCTTCTCGCAGTAGTACGCCTGCGCGTTGTAGTTGTCGATCTCCAGGTCGCAGTAGCCCTTGGGCACCTTGGCCAGATACTTCACCCGCGGCTTCTGGAACTCCAGGCCCGCGGCGGTGAGGTGCTTGCCCCAGGTCCTGTCCAGGCAGGCGACGACGGCGTTGATGTAGGCCCTGGCCATCGGCTTGTCGTTGCGCTTGACGGGCTTCTCGGCGCACGTGCTCCTGGGGAGCGGGCCGGCCTCGTAGAGGGCGTTGGCGACGAGGTCGGCGCCCTCGACCGGGTCCTGGCCGGAGGCCGCCGCGGCGGTGCCGGTCAACGGCAGCAGAGCGGCGGCGCTCAGCGCGGCGATCACGCGAATTTTCACAAGGCGTGACACTAGGGCTGGCAAGGTCAACAGGGCAAGGGCGCTACCAGTGGATGGGGGTGTGGGCGTTGTCCAGGGGCGGGCCGACGGGGGCGGACGGCGCGGCCCAGCGCACCGCGTTCGCGAGCACCCGGTGCACGTCCGGATCGTGGTAGACGGGATAGTTCTGGTCGCCGGGGCTGAAGTAGAAGATCCGGCCCCGGCCGCGGGTGTAGCAGCAGCCGCTGCGGAACACCTCGCCGCCGCTGAAGTTGCTGATGAACACCAGCTCGTCCGGCTCCGGGACGCCGAACGGCTCGCCATACGTCTCCTGCTCCCCGATCACCAGCGGGCGCGGCACGCCCTGGGCGATGGGGTGGCCGGGGGCGACGGTCCACACGAGCTCGCGCTCGCCCGCGTCACGCCAGTTGAGCGTGCAGGTGGTGCCCATCAGGCTGCGGAAGATCTTGGAGTAGTGGCCGGAGTGCAGCACCACCAGCCCCATGCCGCCTAGCACCCGCTGCCGCACCCGGGCGACGACCTCGTCGGCGACCTCCTCGTGCGCCATGTGCCCCCACCAGGTGAGCACGTCGGTCTCGGCCAGCTCCTTGTCGGACAGGCCGTGCTCGGGGTCGTCGAGCACGGCGGTGCGCACCCGCGCCTCGCCGCCCAGGTGCGCGTTCAGCCCGGCCGCGATCGCGCCGTGGATGCCGTCCGGGTAGCGGCGGCGTACGTCCTCTTCGCGCTGTTCGTGGTAGTTCTCGCTCCAGACGGTCACTCTGATCCGCATCTTGCTCCCCTCGTCCAGATCAGGCGTACCCATCCAGAGGCGCGGGAGGCTCGAAGACCGACGTCAGCTCCACCGGCCTGCCCTGCTCGTAGGAGGCGCGGGTGGCGCAGAGAATCTCCACCACGTGCGCGGCCTGCCGCCCGGTGGCCCGGTGCGGCCGACCCTCGCGGACGGCCGCCGCCAGGTCCCGCACGGCTCGGCCCCACTCCACGCCCCGGTACGCGGGCCGCAGCGGCTCGACGGGACGCGGCTCCTCCCCGAAGGCGGCGACCTCCAGCGCGGAGTCGAAGTCGTGCCAGGAGCGCAGCAGCAGCGACCCGGTGTCGCCGTGGAACTCCAGCCCGTGCTGCCGCGTGCCGTGACCGGGGACGTAGAAGTCGCAGGTCAGCCGGAGCAGGACGCCGCCGTCGAACTCGACGTTGGCCACCACGTAGTCGGGCGTGGTGATCGTGAACGGCCGCCCGTCGAGCCGCGTCCGCTCGGGGTGCACGACGGAGGCGAACGCGGTCACCCGCCGGGCCGGGCCGAGCGCCGTCGTGACGATCGTCAGCGGGTAGACGCCCACGTCGAACAGCGGCCCGACCTCGTAGAAGCCGACCGGGTCCGGGTGCCAGGTCTCGATGCGCCCCCAGTTGACCTCTCCGTAGACGAGCCTGAGCCGGCCGGTGGCGTTCTCGCGCAGCAGCTTGAGCGCGGTCTGCTGGGCCTCGCCGAGGAACGTGGCGGGCGCCCCGCCCAGGCGCAGCCCCTTCCTGCCAGCCAGCTCGACCAGCTCGGCCGCCTCCTCGTAGCGCAGGGCGAGCGGCTTCTCGCTGTGCACGTGCCGGCCCGCCTCCAGACAGCGGCGGATCACCTCGTAGTGGGCGTGGTGCGCGGTCAGGTTGACCACGATCGAGACGCCCGGGTCGGCCAGCAGTTCGTCCAGCGACGGGTAGGCGCGCACGCCGTGCGCCGCCGCCAGGGGCGCGGCCCGCGCCGGGTCGACGTCCTGGACGCCGCGCAGCTCGATCTCGGAGTAGCCGGCGAGGTCGGCGGCGTAGCGCTGGGCGATGTTGCCGCAGCCGACGATCGCCACGCCGGTGGTCGCGTCGGTGGTCGCGTCGGTGGTCTCCATGCTCACGCCTCCAGCCACTGCCGCAGCCGCTCGCGCGACGTCAGCACCTCGGGGATCGGGTCGCGGTCCTCAGGCTCGTGCTCGATGCTGATCGTGCCCGTGTAGCCGATGCGCCGCAGCTCCTCCACGCACCGCCGCACCGGCACGCAGCCGTCGCCGAGCGCCACCGTGTCGTGGCCGCCGGGCGCCGCCACGTCCTTCAGGTGCACGTGGAAGATCCGGTCACCGAGCGCCTTGATCGCCTCGGCGGCGTCGTAGCCGTGGGTGCCGAACCAGCCGGTGTCGAGCGCCGCGCCGATCCGGCCGCCGGCGTCGTCGCCCATCGCCTCCAGATACTCCCCGGGGGTGCGTTCGGGGTGGTTCTCCACGCCGAGCCGGAGATCGTGCTCCTCCAGCGCGGCCACCACCGCCTCGCGGTCGGTGCGCAGCACGGGCGCCATCCCGCCGATGACGGGCGCCCCGACGGCGCGGGCGATCCGGCACAGGCCGCGGAAGTACGCCACGTCGGCCCCGGCGGACCCGGCCAGGCTCGGTACGGACAGCTCGTGGCCGGCGAGCAGCCCGGCGGCGATCTCCAGGTGCTCGTCGGTGGCCCAGGCCGGGTTCAGGTGGGCGGTCCAGACGTCCATCGAGGTGAAGCCGAGCCCGGCGACCTCGGCGACGATGCCGCCGAACCGCCCGGCGAAGCCGTCGAGCGGGGCGAACCGCTCGTTGGTGACCCGGTCGGCCTCTCCCCAGCCGGGGGCGGGCATGCGGCTGCCGGTCTCCCTGGTGACGAAGTTGGCTCCCATGAACGCGATCGTGTTCACACGTCTCCTCGCGCGATTGCGATTTTCGGAGGCTTTTCAGTGAACTTACGTGCCCGTCAGAGGGGCGTCAATGGGGTGTTCGCGGGGAATTCGTACCTTTTGGTGGCGTGAGGGGGCCATTATTTCACTGAAATTTCAGTGAGGCGCCGCCGTGGACGAGCGGACGATCAGCTCGTGCGGGAAGATCAGCCGCTCCGGCGCGGCCGGCGGGTCGGACAGCAGCAGCCGCCCGGCCTTCTCGCCGATCTCCTGCTTGGCCTGCCGGATCGTCGTCAGCCCGGCCTCCTGCGCCGCGCTGTCGGAGAACCCGACCACCGACAGGTCCTCCGGCACCCGCAGCCCCAGGTCGGCGGCGGCGTCGAGGATGCCGAGCGCCAGCACGTCGGTGTTGGTCAGGACGGCGGTGGGCCGAGGGTCGGCCCGGAGCAGCGCGTGCCCGGCCTCCCGGCCCGCCTCCCGCGAGTTGCGGGACAGCTCGTAGAACGGCACGCCCGCCCAGTCGACCCCGGCGGCCACGCAGGCGCTCTCGTAGCCGCCCCGCCGGCCGCGCATCGCCTCGAACGTCGCCGCCCGCTGCCGCGCCGGGTCGGCCCAGCCGGTGCGGCCGTCGTCGTGCAGGCCCACCATCGCCACCCCGACGCGCCGGTGGCCCAGCTCCAGCACGTGGCGGGCGGCCAGCGCCCCCGCCGCCGGCTCGTCGATCCCGACGAACGGGTGGCCCGGCACGTACGGCTCGTCGACCACCACCATCGGCAGCTTCCTGGCCAGCACCTCCGCCAGTGCGGGGTGCCCGTCGGGCAGCGAGACCACGCAGAAGGCGTCGACCACCGCGTCACGCACCGGCACCGGGCGCTGCTCGCCGCGCGGCAGCGGCAGGATGAGCAGCCCGACGCCCGCGTCCTCGGCGGCGGCGGCCAGCCCCTGGAAGAACCCGACCGCGTACGGGTCGGCGAACGCGTAGGGCAGGGTCTCGCTGAACAGCAGGCCGAGCGCGCCGGCCCGGCCGAGCCGCAGGGAGCGCGCGGTCGCGTTGGGCCCGGCGTAGCCCAGCTCGTCGGCCACCTCCAGGATGCGCCGGCGCAGCCCGTCGCTGAGCTGGTCGGGCCGGGAGAAGGCGTAGGACACGGTGGCCCGCGACACGCCCACCCTGTCGGCGATCGTCTGCAGCGTGACCTTGGCCATCGTCCAACGGTATCGGAATCCCTTGCCGGAGCCCTCCTTAATCAATTAAGGTCTTAATTGATTAAGGAGGTGTCATGGACGCCATGCAGGTACTGGCTCATCAGAGCGCGCTGGGACACACGGACACGCTGACCGAGGCGCTGCCGGACGCGCCGGTGAAGCACTCCCGCGACAGGAGACGGGTGCGGGTGCGGCTCGCCTACACGCTCCGGGTGACGGCCGACCGGCTCGACCCCGCCTGTCCGGGCATGCCGGTCAGCTGACCTCGATCTGGCTGCCGGCATGGTCGAGCAGCCGTTCGGCGGTGCTGAAACGGCGCTCGTCCTGGTCGTTCAGCAGCACGCCGACCACCTGCCTGCCGCCCCGCTCGCCCGCGAACAGCAGGCAGAACCCCGCCGCCCGCGTGTAACCGGTCTTCACCCCCGTCACGCCGTCGGCCCGGGTGAGCAGCTTGTTGGTGTTGCGCCAGGTGTGCGCCCGGTGCGCGGACGTCTTCGGCACCCGGTGCACCTCGCGGCCGACGATCGTGCGGAAGACCGGGTTCTCCAGCGCCCGGCGCGCCAGCTCGGCCTGGTCCACGGCCGTCGAATAGCCGCCGAGCGACGGCTTCGGCAGGCCGTCGGCGTTCGTGTAGCGGGTGTCGTCCAGGCCGAGCACGCGGGCGGTGGCGTTCATCTTGCGCACGAAGGCGTTCGTGCCCGGCCCGTAGCGGCGGGCCAGCGCGTGGGCCGCGTCGGCGCCCGAGGGCAGCATGAGCCCGTAGAGCAGGTCGCGCACGGTCAGCCGCTCGCCCTTCTTGAGCGCGGCCGAGGTGGCGCCGTTGCGCACCGCGTGACGCACGTCCGCGGCGGTCACGGTGACCGTGTCGCCCAGCCGGGCCTCGCGCAGCACCACGTAGGCGGTCATCACCTTGACCAGGCTGGCGATCGGCACCCGAGCGGTCTCCCGCTTGCCGAAGTGGATCGTTCCCGCCGAGTCGACCACGTAGCCGACCTTGGCCTTGACGGTGGGCGTATCCGCCGCGTACGCCGGAGTCCCGGCTATCAGGACGAGCAGCGCGGAACCTATACAGGCCGCGATTCGCATGACGAACATGACGGACATCGTGGCATCCGAACCACCCGGAGGCGCGCCAAACCCACCCCGAAAGGGGAAAACAACCGGAAAGCGTCAGCCGACGAAGGTCCGCTTCCTCCTGCGCCGCATCACGATCACCACGACCCCGGCCACCGCCGCCACCGCCAGCGCCCCGGCCGTGACAGGCGAGGACGCGGCGATCCGGAACCAGCCCCACACCAGCGCCGTCAGCCCGAACCACCACATCGGCGCCCACGTCAGGCAGCCCAGCGCGCTGGCCACGACGTACCACGGATAGGACACCCGCAGCGCACCGGCCACCCACGGCAGCGTGTGGCGCAGCATCGGCACCCAGAAGCAGCCGTAGACGGCGAACGCCCCCCACCGCTCGACGACGCGCTCGACCTTCTCGATCCGCTCGCGGCCCACCTTGACGCCGATGCGGGAGTCGTACAGCTTCTCGCCGAGCCTGCGGCCCACCCAGTAATAGACCTGGAACGCTCCGAACAGGGCGAGGATCAGGATCGCCCCCACCAGCCAGTAGGGAATCCCGAACAGGAAGGGGTCGGTGGGCGCGGGGACGGCCAGAACGCGTGATGCCATGAGCCGACTCCCCCCACGCCAAACCATTAGGTCAGGCTTACCTTAGTTCACCCCTTACGTTACCGCCACAGGCAGGTTGCAAGCGTGTGACAAGCGACGCTCAATACCCGTGCCCCACGCTGGGCGGTGAGCGAAGAGAGGTGCTGACCGTGTTGACCGGGTTGAGCAAGGCGACGAGAAGCAGCCGTACGGCACTGGCCACCGGCGCGGCGAGCGCGGTGAAGTTCCTCGTGGCGGCCCTCGCCTTCGCCGCCGCCTACGCCGGCCTGACCGCGTACGGCGCCGCGAGCTCCGCGCCGCTGCCCGCGCCCGCCCCCGCCCGGGCGGTCACCCTGCCGGCACGCACAGTGCCCGCCGCGCTGCCCGCCACGGTGCCCGCCGCGCTGCCCGCCGCGCTGCCCGCCGCGCTGCCCGCCGCGGTGCCCGGCGAGGTCACGGTCACCGCCCTCGACAGCGCGCCGGACTGCCTGAAGACGTTCCTGGCCCGTACGGTGATCGTCAACCCCGACCCCGACGAGGCCGTCTCCTACCGCTGGCGGCTGGCCCGCTGGAACCCCGGCACCAACACCTGGGGCACCTACCTGGTGCACTACTCCGGGTTCGCGGGAGCCGAGGAGAGCGCCGCCTGGGAGCCGGCCATCTCCGCCAACCCCGGCTGGTATCGCGTCGAGCTCAAGGCCGAGGGGCGCGAGGCGATCAGGAGCGACCGCTTCCAGGTGAGCTGCTGACCGAGCGCTGCGCCGCCTCCACCCAGCGCGGCACCCCGATCCGGTGCGCCACCTCCAGCGCCTTGCCGTAGTGCTCGCGGGCGGCGGCCGGCTGGCCCAGCCGGATCGCCAGGTCGCCCAGCGTCAGCGCCACCGGCCACAGCGCCACGACCCCGGTGCCGGCGCCCGCCACCCGGTCGGCGAACGGCTTGAGCTTGTCGTAGCAGTCGACCATTCGCTCCCGGTCGTCGAGCAGCATCCCGGCCAGCGCCCGCCACGTCATCGCGAGCTCGTACAGGAAGTCGGGCCGCACCGGCGGGCGGACGGCGGCGACCGCCTTGGCGTCGGCCACGTGACCGGCCGAGGCGAGCGCCAGCGCGTAGGCGTCGAGGGTCCACTTCGCGCCGCGCTGGTGGGCCTCGGCCAGGAGCTCGACCGTCTCGGCCGCCCGGCCGTCGACCAGGTGCAGGCAGAACGTGGTGATCAGCGGCAGGTCCTGGCGGCCCTCCAGCATGCCCGCCCGCGCCGTCATCCGGGCCGCGTCGCGATAGGCCCGCTCGGCGCCCGTGTAGTCGCCGGCGATCATCTGCCGCTGCCCGGAATACCAGGCGTGGACGGCGGCCGGGGCCGGCAGGTCGTACTGCCGGGCCAGCCGGTCGGCGGCGGCAGCGTGCTCGTCGGCGACGCCGAACTCGCCGCGCGCCGCCGCGCACTCCAGCAGCACCAGATGGGCCAGCGCCTGGGTGGCGACCTGGCCGGAGCGCTGGGCCACGTCGAGCAGCTCGCGGCCGATGCTCTCGCGGGTGTCGACGGCCGGGATGTCGTAGGACTGGCGCAGCCGCCCGCTCAGCGCGACCGCGATCAGCACCGGGTCGCCGCTCTGCCGGGCCACCTCCAGCGCCTCCAGCGACGCCTGCCGGCCCCGCTCGGGCGAGGAGGAGCCCTCCAGCTCCAGCGCCAGCGTGGTGAGCAGGCTGGCCCGCAGCTGCTGCTCGCCCTCGGGCAGCTCGCTCAGCGCCCGCTCGGTGACGTCGACGATCTCCCACGCGGTGCGGGTGAAGTCACGCGCCATGCCCTTGTGCGGCACCGCGAGCGCCGCCGCGACCCGCGCGGTCAGCTCCAGGTCGCCCAGCGGCAGCGCGGCGTCCATCGCCTCGCGGCGCAACAGCCGGGCCGTGTGCATGTCGCCGCACAGCGCCAGCGCCTTGATCCGGCGCAGCATGAGCCGCAGCCGCTGCTTGGTGTCGCCGCCGGTGCGGTCGAAGGCGGCGATGGCCTGCTCCCACAGCGTCGCCGCCTCGCGGTGCGCGAAGCGCCGCTCGGCCTGCTCGGCGGCCAGCCCCGAGTAGTGCACCGCCTTGTCGGCGGCGTCGGCCAGGAAGTAGTGGTGGGCCAGCGCGGCCACGTCGGACGGCGCCCGCCGCTCGATCACCGCCGCCACGGCCGCGTGCAGCCGGGTGCGGCGCAGCCGCGAGGCGTCGGAGTAGAGGGTGTCGCGCACCAGGTCGTGGTCGAACCGCAGCAGCCCGGGGCCCGGCTCGGTCACCAGCCCGGCCAGCAGCGCCGCCTCGACCGCCTCCACCACGGCGTCCTCGTCGCCGGCCACGTCGACCAGCACGTCCACGTCCACGTCGCGGCCGATCACCGCCGCCTGCAGCAGGATCTGCTGCGCGCCCGCGGGCAGCCGGGAGACGCGCCGCCGCAGCACGTCCCGCACCCCCGAGGGCACCCGCGACAGCACCTCGGCCGCGCTCGCCCGGTCGGCCGCGCCCTCGGCGTCGAGCAGCCGGACGGTCTCGCGGACGAAGAACGGGTTGCCGCCGGTGCGCTCGACGATCGACTCGACGGCGTCCTCGTCGATCTCGCGCACGCAGGTGGCCCGGACCAGCTCGGCCACGGCCTTCGGGGCGAGCCCGGACAGGCCCACCCGGACCGGGCCCAGCCTGGCCAGCGCGGCCAGCACGTCGGCCTGCCGGTCGTCGAGCTCGCTCTCGCGGCAGGTGACCACGAGCAGCACCCGGCTGGTGGCCAGCAGGCTCGGCAGCGCGCGCAGCAGCGCCAGCGTCTGGTCGTCGGCCCAGTGCAGGTCCTCCAGCGTGAGCAGCACCGGGGCCCGGCGCGCGACGCCCGCCAGGTAGCCGCCGACGGCCCGGTGCAGCCGGAACCCGCCGGACACCTCGTCGTCGTCGGGCGCGGGCGCGGCGTCGTCCAGCAGCGGGGCCAGGAGCTGGGCGTACTCGCCCGCGCCGGTCGTGCCGACGAGCGCGCGCAGGATCTCCACCCAGGCCCAGCCGGGCGGGGTGGCGCTGGAGTCGGGGCAGGCGCCGGAGGAGGTCATCCAGCCGTCGGCGGTCAGCCTGCTCTGCAACTGGCGCAGCAGCGTCGTCTTGCCCGCCCCGGCGACGCCGGTGACGATCGCCACCTGGAAGCGGCCGGTGCGGGCGGCGGCCGTGGTCAGCCTCGACAGCTCGGCGTCACGGCCGACGAACGGCTCGGGCTCCAGCGGCGGCGGCTCGATCGGGGTGGCGGGCCTGGGCGGCCACGTGTCGGCGGGCGGCACCGGTCGCGACGGGCGGGGCGGCGGGGCCAGCTCCAGCTCGGGCGCCTGGGCGAGGATGTCGGACTCCAGCTTGCGCAGCGCCGGCCCGGGGTCGATGCCGAGCTCGTCGGCCAGGATGTTGCGCGCCCGGCGCAGCGCCGCCAGCGCGTCGCCCTGCCGGCCGCACCGGTAGAGGCCCAGGCCGAGCAGCCGCCAGCCCTCCTCGCGCAGCGGGTGCTCGGTGGTGAGCGCCTCCAGGTCGGGCACGGTCTCGGCGGGCATGCCCAGGCGCAGGCCGGTGTCGGCATGCCGCTCGCGGGCCACCAGCCGCAGCTCGGTCAGCCGGTTGACCTCGGCCTCGGCCCACTGCTGGTCGGCGAAGTCGGAGTAGGGGGTGCCGCGCCACAGGCCCAGCGCCTTCTCCAGGCGGCCGCGCGCGGCCTGCGGGTCGCCGTCGTCGAGGTGCTCGCCCGCCGTCCGGACGAGCTGCTCGAAGCGGAGCGCGTCGACCTGCTCGGGCGCCACCCGCAGCGCGTAGCCCGAGGCGACGGTCACCAGCAGCCGGTTGGGCCCACCGCGCGGGCGGCCCGGCTCCAGCACCCGGCGCAGCCGCGAGATGTAGACCTGCAGCCCCGACTGGGCGCCCTTGGCGGTGTCGTCGTCCCACAGGTCGTACAGCAGCGTGTCGACGGGCACCACCTGGCCCCTGGCCACGAGAAGCCGGGCGAGCACGGCCCGTTGCCGCAACCCGCCGAGGTCGAGTTCGTCGTTTTCGTACGCCTCGACTGGCCCCAGAACTCGGAACGCCACCATGTCAGCCGCCACGCTATGCGCGCTTCCGAATCACGCACAAGGCCCGGGGTTGATTACGTGGAGGGTTCGGGATAGTCACTGGGGGGCCTTCGAGATCGTGGACGGGGGATCCGCTGCGGCGCCTCGGCTGTTGCGCCTGCGCAGGAGCGCCCACGCCCCCAGCGCGAGGCCGCCGAACGGGATCTCGATAGTGTAAGTCCAGAAACCGAAGAGCAGTGCGGCGGCCGTCGCCGGCGGGGCCGCCACGCCGAACGTGGTCAGCAGCACGACCACCCCCGACTCCATGATCCCGGCGCCGCTCGGCGTGACGAGCACCGCCGTGAGCACCCGCGACAGCGCGAAGACGGCGATCGACTCGGCGAGCCCCGGCCAGGCGCCGGTGGCCAGCATGCAGGCGGCCATGATCGCCCACTGGAAGCCGAGGAAGAACACCATGCCGAACGACATGATCGGCCACCGGGTCCGCACGACGGTGGCGGTGTCGTGGCGCAGCCTCTCGAACGCCTGCGACGGGCGGACCTTGAGCCGCACCAGCCTGGCCAGGAAGTCGAGCCCCCGGCCCAGCACGGCGGCGGCCCGGTCCCAGTAGAGGGCGGCGGCGACCACCGCGCACAGGGCCAGGATCGAGATCGCGCCGACCCAGCCGGCGTTGGCCACGGTCGCGTTGGGCGCCTGCCCGGCCAGCAGCAGCGCGATGATCCCGACAGCCGGCAGGATGAACCTGAACAGCGTGTTCCAGATCCCGCTGACGAGCGTCATGACCACGATCGGCCGGTTGGCGAACCCCCAGCCCCTGGTCATCGCGAACGTCAGCGCCACCCCGGCCGCGCCGCCGAACGGCAGCAGGTTGCTGACCGCGCTCCCGGCGGCGTTGAGCGTGAGCGCCTGCGTGTGGCCCAGCCCCGGCAGCGACCCGGTCAGCACGAACGTGTAGGCGAGCAGGCTCAGCAGCCACACGGCCGTCATCAGCGCGATCATGCCGGCGTCGAGCGTGCCGAACACGGCGCCGATCTCCTGCCAGGAGACGGGCTTGCCGGTCAGCGTCTGCACGATCTGCGGCAGATAGACCACCAGCAGCACCGCGAGCCCGAGCGACAGGACGGACAGCGTGATCTGGAGCCACTTGTTCTTCATCGGAGCCCAGTCTGCCGGTAGCCGGCTACTTGGGCCATCGGTCGAAGGGATGACGCAGCCTCGTACCCGGGGGCAGGTCGCGCCGGACGAACCACTCGGTGCCGAACACCAGCCGGTAGAGCGGCCCCGGCACCTTGAGCATCACGGCCAGCGTGCGGTCGGTGTCGCCGCCGGTCGCCTGCGAGGCGTGGGCCTCCATCGCCGCCCGCTTCTGCCGGGCGTAGCGGCGCACGTTGACGCGGTGGGTGATGGTCTCGCCGGAGGAGTAGGCGCTCTCGAACGTGCGCACGTCGAACTCCGGCGGGAACCGGTAGACCTTGCCCGCCGCCTTGAGCAGCTTGACCAGCGGGTCGCGGTTGACCGTCGCCTCCAGCACGACCCGCGTGCCGGCGATCTCCGCCGCGCGCCTGCCCACCCGGTGCACCTGCACGTGGTCGGGATGGCCGTAGCCGCCCGCCGGGTCGTAGATGGACAGCAGGTCGGCGTTCTCCTCCTGGAGGATGGCGGCCAGCGCGGTGGCGGCCTTCTCCGTGTCGGCGTCGATGAAGGCGTTGTCGGGCCGCTCCTCGGCGATGCCGCCCTTCGGGCTCAGCCCCGAGTCGCCGTAGCCCAGGCACTCGACGCGGGCGCAGCCGAGCGCGGCGGCCGAGGCGTAGAGCTCCTTCATGCGGGTCTCGCCGAGCGCCTCGCCCGGCCGGATCTCCGCCAGGCCGCGCTCGCCCGCGGTGGCCACCACGAGCACCACGCGGTGCCCTTCGGCCGCGAGCATCGCCATCGTGCCCGCCGTCAGCAGGGCCTCGTCGTCGGGGTGGGCATGGAAGAACACAGCGGTACGTGGAGGCACAGGCCCAGATTAGTCTGGGAGGGGTGCGGATCTTTCACGTGAGTGACTGTTACCTGCCGAGACTCGGGGGAATCGAGGTGCAGGTCGCCGATCTCGTGCGAATGCAGCGCGAGTCCGGACACGAGGTGGAGCTGGCCACCGCCACCCGGGGCGAGGCGCTGCCCGGTGTGCACCGGATCGTGGCGCGTGTCCCGTTCGACCTGCCGGTGCACCCGGCGGGCGTGAGGCATCTCACCCGCCGCCTGGCCGGGTCCCGGCCCGACGTGGTGCACGTGCACACGGGGGCCGTATCGCCGTTCGCCTGGCAGGGCGTGCGCGCCGCCGTCCGGCTCGGGCTGCCGTGCGTGGTGACGGTCCACAGCATGTGGGATCCGGTCACGCGCGCCCTCTACCGGCTGCTCGGCACGGCGTACGGGTGGCAGCGGTGGGGGCTGGTGGCCACCACGGTCAGCAACGCGGCGGCGGTCCCGATCCGCGCGGTCGCCGGGCCCCGGGTGCCGGTGCACGTGGTGTCCAACGGGCTGGACCTGTCGGGCTGGCGCCGCTTCCCCGCCGAGAGCGGCCCCGACGACCGGGGCGAGGTGCACGTCGTGGCCGTCGGCAGGCTGGCCCCGCGCAAGCATCCGGTACGCCTGCTCAAGCTGCTGGAGCTGGCCAGGTCGCGGGTCCCGGCGGAGATCCCGCTGCGCGCGACCGTGGTCGGCGACGGCCCGGCCCGCGCCTCGATGGAGCGCTACCTGGCCCGGCACGGCATGACCGGCTGGGTGTCGCTGCCGGGCCGCCACACCCGCGAGCAGATCGCCAAGGTGCTGGAGTCGGCCGACGTGTTCGTGGCCCCGGCGCCGCGCGAGTCGTTCGGCATCGCCGCCCTGGAGGCGCGCGCGGCCGGGCTGCCGGTGGTGGCGCGGTCGCAGAGCGGGGTGGCCGACTTCGTCAGCGACGGCACCGAGGGCCTGCTCGGCCCTGACGTGAACGCGCTGGCCGACGCCGTGGCCAGGCTCAGCGTGGACCGCGAGCTGCGCGAGCGGATCACCCGGCACAACCGCGCCACACCGCCGGCGGCGGGCTCGTGGCCCGCGGTCCTGGCCGGGTTCGACCGGGCCTATGCCGAGGCGGCCGCCCGCCCGCAGGCCCGCCCGAATTGAGGTATATTGTTACCATGGTAACAGCGGAGCGGACCCAGACCGGTCTCCGGGTGGAGAAGAACCTGCTCAAGGTCCTCAAGGGGCTGGCGGAATACCTGGACATGTCCCTGGGCGACCTCGTCGAGGGCATCACGCTCCACGCCTTCGAGGGGCGGGCGCCGTTCTCGCCCGAGACGCTCGGCAAGATCGACCAGCTCAAGTCCGTCTACGGCCTCACCCTGACCGCCGACGACGCGCACCGGCTGGTCACCCGGTGACGGGGGTGCAGTATTCGCTCAGCGGCCTGGTCGCGGTGCCGCTGCCGCCCGCCGAGGCGCTGCTGCTGTTCACGCCGCGCGGCGAGGAGCACTGGGTCAAGGGCTGGCGGCCGCGCTTCCCGATGCCCGCCGACGACGACTGCGCGCCCGGCACGGTCTTCGAGACCGACACCCACGGCGAGCGCACCACCTGGATCGTGGTCGACCGCCAGGAGGGCCGCCGCGTCTGCTACGCCCGCGTCACCCCCGGCTCCCGGGCCGGCACGGTCACCGTGACCGTCACCGGCGACACCCGGGGCGGCAGCACGGCCGAGGTCGTCTACGACCTCACCGCCCTGTCCCCGCAGGGCGCCCGCGAGCTGCGCGGGTTCGCTGACGGCTACGCCGACTACCTGCGCGGCTGGCAGACCGCCATCGCCGAGCACCTCAGCGCGCCCGAGGCCGTGACCCCCGGCTGAGGTCATGGAGCCCGGTTGAGCACCACGTAGCCGTCGCGCTCGAACACCTTCGTGTAGCCCTCCGCCATCAGCCTGCCCACCTGGGCGAACTGCTCCTCGGCGGTGCCGAACGGGAACTCCCAGCGGGCCGTGTCGGCCACCACCCAGGGCGCGCCCTGCGGCCGTCCCGTCCACAGCAGGACCGTGGCGCGGCTGCTCAGGGCGGGCCCGACGGAGTTGGCCGCCTCGACCGTCACCCCCGACGGCACGTGCGCGACCGCCGCCTCGGCCGCGGCCGTCTTGACCGGGTCGCCCTTGTAGAAGGCGGGATGGTAGAGCTGGTCCAGGGCGAACCTCGGCACCAGCGTGACCGCCACCGCGCACACCGCCACCGCCCACGCCAGCGTCAGCGACCGGTCGCCGGGCCGCTTGACCCAGCGCAGCAGCCGGGCCAGCCCGTCCACGCCCGCGCAGAACAGGATCGCCACCGTGAAGGCGTTGTACTGGAAGTCCGCCTGCCACCACAGATGACGGTCGGCCAGCATGCGTTCGAGCACGTGCGGCAGCGCCACCAGAGACAGCGGCGACAGCAGGCACAGCAGCAGCGTCGGCCACGCCAGCAGGAACAGCGTGTCGACCTTGGCCTCCTCGCTGAAGGGCAGCAGCAGCGCGGCGAGCGGATCGCGCAGCATCGTCAGCACCGCGCCCGGCACGTCCGGCCCGAGATGGCCGTAGGCCCAGAAGTCGGACGCCTGCCCGCCCAGCATCGGGACGAGCGCGCCCCGGGTCAGCATCACCCCGCCCAGCCCCACGGCCGCGCAGCACACGCCGCGGAAGCGGTCGCCCACGGCGAACAGGTAGGCGCCGAACCCGATCACCATCAGCCCCATGTCCTCCTTGACCAGGAGGAGCGTGAACAGGGCCACGAAGGCGGGCAGGTGCCGGCCGGCCTGGTAGCGCTCGATCGCGACGGCGGTCAGCAGCGGCACGAACATGACCTCGTGCGCGTCGAACGCCACCGCCTGCGCCACCGGCCACGACAGCGCGTAGGCCAGCGCGACCAGGTAGGCGGGGCCGAGACCCAGCACGCGGCGGGTGAACAGCCAGATGAACGGGATCGCCGCCGCGAACAGCAGCGCCTGCGCCACGATCAGCGACCCGGGCCCGTCGTGCACCCAGTAGAAAGGCGCCAGCAGCGCGTAGATGGGCGAGAAGTGGTCGGCGAGCTGGAGGTAGTCCAGCCCCCGGTCGTGGAAGGCGCCGAGGACCGGCGCGTACGGGAGCCGGAAGGACGCGTAGTTGCGCACGGTCTGGTCGAGGATGACCAGGTCGAAGGTGCTGGTGCGGTAGGTGGCCAGCTCCACCAGGCCGATCACGGCGTACGCGACGGCCGACACCAGGCTGAGGAGCCCGACCCGCAGGCGGTCGCCCCTCAGCCAGGGGTTGAACCGGGTCATGAAACCGGAGAGAGTGGCGCCGACCTTGGGCCGCCCCACCAGCGTGTCGCCCGTCACGGGCAGCAAGACTAGACCGGTTTCATGCGGAACGTCATCAGCTGCAGGCGCCCTGGATCTTCGTCGCGGAGCTCTGGAGCTTGGTGACGGCGTCCATGGCGGCGGTCGGGTTCGCAGCGTCGATCTTGATGCTCTCCATGCCGCTGGCCATCTCGTCGAGGGCCGAGCGGAGCTCGCCGTCATAGTCGGCGGCCAGGGTCTTGATCTTGCCGGCGGCCTCCTGGCCGGCCTTCTCCATGGCGGAGGGGTCGGTGGCGGCGCCCGCGACCGAGGTGCTGAAGCCGTTCATGATCGTGGTGACCTCGCTGGCGACCTTGTTGCAGTCGACCGCGGTGCCGATCGCGCCGCACGCGGTGGTGAGGCCGGCAAGGGTGAGCGTCGCGATCGCGATCGCGATGCGGCGAGGGGGAGTCATGGTCTTGCCCTTCGTTGGTGTAGGAACGAGGGGACAGTATGGCGCAAACCTTGACCGACGCTTGCACCCCACTAGCATCATCGATATCAAGCCGACGTAAAGCGGGTATCTGTCCTCTTCGTGAGAGTGGTCGTGATCGGGGCGGGCGTGGCGGGTCTCGCTCTCGCGCGCGCTCTGATGGGCGGCGGGCACGAGGTCGAGGTGTTCGAGGAGGCCCCGGAGCCGCGCACGGCCGGCGGGTCCGTCACGCTCTGGCCGGGCAGCACCGCGATCCTGCGCGAGCTCGGCGTCGACGCCGCAGCCGCCGGGCGCCGGCTGGAGACGCTGGAGTCCTGGTCGGCGCGGGGGCGGATGCTCAGCGCCGCCGACCTCACCGACGCCGAGCGCGCCTACGGCCATCCCACCGTGCACGTGGCGCGCGGCGAGCTGGTCGCGCTGCTCGCCGAGGGCGTCCCGGTCACGTACGGCGCCGCCGCCGAGGACGTCGACCCAGGCGGCGCGCGTGCGCGGCTGGCCGGCGGCCGGACGGTCCGCGGCGACGTGCTGGTGGGCGCGGACGGGCGCCGGTCGGCGGTCCGGCACGCCATGCTGGGCGGCGATCCCGCGCGGCTCAGCGGCTGGGCGACCTGGCAGGGGTTCACCACCGAGCCGACCCCGCTCATCTCCGCGGGCCGGGCCGTCCTGATCTCCGGCGGGGGCGGGCTGTGCGGGCTGATCCCGGCGGGCGGCGGGCGGCTGCTGTGGTGGTTCGACGTGCGCACGGCTCCCGGCAGGCCGCTGTGGGGCGACGACCCCGACCCGGTGGGGAAGCTGCGGCGGCTGTTCGGCGACCTGCCCGACCCGGTGCCGCGCATCCTCGCCACGATGACCGCGCCGGAGTTCTTCCCGCACCACACGTGGAAGATCCCGGACGTGTGGGGGCACGGGCCGACCACGCTGGCCGGCGACTCGGCGCACACCATGCCGCCGACCCTGGCGCAGGGCGCCAACCAGGCGCTGGAGGACGCCTGGCTGCTGGCGCGCTCGGTCACCGGCGACCTGCGCGCCTACGAGCGGGCCCGCGCCAGGATGGTGCGCCGCTCGGCCGTGCTCGCCGGGATCGAGATCACCAACCGGCACGAGCCGCTGGCCCGGCTGGTGCCGAAACGGGTCGCGACCGGCCTGTGCACCCGGTGGCTCAGGTGGGCCAGCGGCTACCTCTTGACAGCCTCCTAGGCCGAGCTGACTATTCGCATATAGGGCAACTCGGTGCGTATTACGCAACAAGGAGTGTCTGTTGACCAGCACATCGAGCCTGATCTCCACGCTGCCCGGACGCTCCTACACCGACCCCGAGGTGTTCGCCCGCGAGCAGGCCCTGATCTTCGAATCGCTCTGGGTCTGCGCGGTCAGATCCGCCGAGCTCGCCGCCCCGGGCGCGTTCCGTACCGTCCAGGCCGGGCGCGAGAGCGTCATCGTGGTGCGGGGCCGCGACGGGCTGCTGCGGGCCTTCCTCAACGTCTGCCGGCACCGCGGCGCGCGGCTGTGCCTGGAGGAGGGCGGCGAGGTCAGGCGGACGATCCGGTGCGCCTACCACGCCTGGTCCTACGACCTCGACGGCACGCTGGCGGCGGCGCCCAACCTGGCGAGGATGCCGGACGTCGACCGGGTCGCCTACGGCCTGGTGCCCGTGGCGCTGCGCGAATGGCTCGGCTACGCGTGGATCTGCCTGGCCGACGAGCCGCCCCCGTTCGAGGACAGCGTGACCCACGCCGCCACCGAACGGCTCGGCGACCCGGCCGCCATCGAGCGCTACCACGCCGACGAGCTCGCCGTCGGCCGCCGCGTCCGCTACGACGTGCGCGCCAACTGGAAGCTCATCGTCGAGAACTTCATGGAGTGCTACCACTGCGCGACCATCCACCCCGAGCTCACGGCGGTGCTGCCGGAGTTCGCCGGAGGATACGCGGCCCAGTACTACGTCGGGCACGGCGCCGCGTTCGCCGAGCGGGCCGAGGGGTTCACCGTCGACGGCGCCGCCGGGTTCGGCAAGCTGCCCGACGTCGCGCCCGAGCAGGACCGGCGCTACTACGCGGTCACCGTCAAGCCGCAGGTCTTCGTCAATTTGGTGCCCGACCACGTGATCGTGCACCGGATGTTCCCGCTGGCCGCCGACCGCACGATCGTGGAGTGCGACTGGCTCTACCACCCCGACGTGGTCGCCTCGGGGGCCGACCTGTCGCGCTCCGTCGAGCTGTTCCACCGGGTCAACGAGCAGGACTTCGACGCCTGCGAGCGGACCCAGCTCGGCATGTCGTCACGCGCCTACGCCGACGGCGGCGTGCTGGTGCCCAGCGAGCACCACATCTCCGCGTTTCACGACTGGGTGAACCAGCGCTTGCGCGGATAGCGGACCGCGAGCGCGCCGTACTTGGTCTCGCCCGTCACCACCACGTGCAGCACCCCGGGCCGCTGACGCCCGGGCACGTCGGCGGTGGACGTGGTGCCGTACGTGGTGCGGAACCCGTCGACGTTGGCCGAGGCGCCCGGCGGCAGCACGATCTTGGCCGAGCCGTACTTGAGGTCGAGCTCGACCTCCACCACGGGATGGGCGATGACCGCCTGGCTGAAGTCGAGGTGGACGCCGCCGTGCTTGGAGACGGCACGCAGCCGGCGCGGCACCGCCCAGTCGCCGGCGCGCTTGAGCTCGTCATGCTTGGTCTCCAGCACGACCACGTCGTCGGCCTGCGGCGTGTCGGCGGGCAGGTCCTCGACGACCTTGACCAGGTCGCTCTGAACCTTGGCACTCAGCGCCCGTTCGAGCCGGTCCTCCAGCTCGAACTGGTCCAGACGCCCCTCGGTGAAGGCGCGCTGCAACTGCTGGGTGACGAGTTCCCGATCCGCGTCGGATGCGCGGATCTGCATTTCCGACATGTCTTGAGCATAGGGTCGCATCGGTCAGAACGGGAGTGGACGGCCTGCGGGGGTACGCAGATCGAGGGGGAGCGGGCGGCGAGGGGGCCGGGGCCGCTGTACGATCTGAAGTCTCTTCACACTGAATAGCTACCCAACACTCGGCCTTGATGACACCAACGCCGGGTAGCGTGAAAGGCGATGTTGGCAGACCCGTTCGTGCACCCGGCACTCTTCTACAGAGGCGATCGGGAATACGTTGCTGCCACGACCCGGTTCATCCGCGAGGGCCTGGACGCCGGCGAGCCCGTGGCCGTCGCCGTTCCGGCGCGTAACCTCGAGCTGATCGAGGCCGTGCTGGGCGCCGATGCCGCCCGTGTGACCATGCTCGACATGCTCAAGGCGGGGCGCAATCCCGGGCGGATCATCCCCGGCGTGCTGCGCGACTTCGCCGACCGCCATCCCGGCGAGCACGTGCGCATCATCGGCGAGCCGATCTGGCCCGGGCGCAGCGCGACCGAATACCCGGCGTGCGCCCAGCACGAGGCGCTGATCAACTACGCGTTCCGGGGCAGGCAGGTCACGATCCTGTGCCCGTACGACCTGGACGGGCTCGATCCCGAGGTCATCCGCGAGGCCGAGCTCACCCACCCCGTGCTGCTCGACGAGGAGGGGGAGCGCATCAGCGACCTCTACGCTCCTCAGGCGGTCGTCGACGGGCACAACCGCCCGCTCGACGAGCCGGGCGAGCACGTCGCGCTCCGCTTCGACCGCCACAACCTGGCGGCGGCCCGCCTGCTCGCCGGTGAGGTGGGCGACAAGCTGGGGTTCACCGGCGAGCGGCTCGACGACATCCGGCTGGTCGTCGCCGAGCTCAGCGCCAACAGCCTCGACCACGGCGGCGGCGCCGGCGTGATCCGCGTGTGGCACGCCGACGGCCGGCTGGTCTGCGAGGTGAGCGACGCCGGGCACATCACCGACCCGCTGGCCGGGCGCGCCCCCGTCGACCCGCGCGTGCCCGGCTCGCGCGGCCTGCTCATCGTCAACCTGCTGAGCGACCTCGTCCGCGTGCACACCCGGGCCGGAGCCACCGCCATCCGGGCCTACTTCGACCTGCCCGGACGGCGCTCCGTGCCCGCTCAGGACTCCAGGTAGGCCATGTCGGCGTAACGGTCGCCGCGCACCGCGTCGGCGGGCACCGCCCGCTCCAGCGCGGCGAGCTGCTCGGAGGTCAGCTCGATGTCCGCCGCCGCCGCGTTCTCCTCCAGGTAGCGCAGCCGCTTGGTGCCCGGGATCGGCACCACGTCGCGCCCCTGGGCGAGCACCCAGGCCAGCGCGAGCTGCGCCGTCGTCACCCCGGCCGCCTCGGCGATCCTGGTGACCTCGGCGACCATGGCGGCGTTGTGCTCGGCGTTCTGTCCCGTGTTGCGCGGCATCCACTTGCGGAAGTCGTCGTCGGGCAGCTCGTCGGCCGGCGGCATGGCGCCGGTGAGGAAGCCCCGGCTGATCGGCGAATAGGCGACCAGCGCCACGCCCAGCTCGCGGGCCGTGGGCAGGATCTCCGCCTCCAGGCCCCGGGTGAACAGCGAGTATTCGCTCTGCAGCGCGGCGATCGGGTGCACGGCCGCCGCCCGGCGCAGCGTCGCCGCGCTCACCTCCGACAGCCCGAGATGGCGGACCTTGCCCTGCTGGACCAGCTCGGCCATCGCGCCGACCGAGTCCTCGACGGGCACGTCCGGGTTGCGGCGGTGCATGTAGTAGAGGTCGATGTGGTCGACGCCGAGCCGGCGCAGCGAGGCGTCGCAGGCCGTCCGGATGTAGTCGGGGCTGTTCTCGATCGTGCGGGCGCCGCCGGCGCGGTTCACGCCGAACTTGGTGGCGAGCACGACCTCGTCCCGGCGGCCCTTGATCGCCCGGCCCACCAGCTCCTCGTTGTGCCCGCTGCCGTACATGTCGGCGGTGTCCAGAAAATTCATGCCCAGGTCGAGGGCGCGGTGAATGACCGAGATCGACTCCGCCTCGTCGCCCTTGCCGTAGAACTCCGACATGCCCATGCAGCCCAGCCCCAGAGCCGAGACCTCCGGGCCGTCCGTGCCGAGTGTGCGCCTGTTCATCCGTGTCCCCTGTACATGTCGATCGTGTGGTCCAGGGCCGCTCCCCGACCGCCTCCGGGCCTTCCTGAGCAGCTCATGCATCCAGGGTCGCCCTTTGAGCGCGCTCTAAGTCAAATCCCTACTCCCCCTGAGGGGGCAATCCCTACCAGGGTCTGTATCCCCGCAGGTCATCATGCCCCTGACAGGGGTATTAAGACCGAAGTAGTAGGGGATTCCTCAGGGCCCGCCGGGGGTGATCTCCGATACTCCGCGAAGCCGGATTCCGCCACGTTTGTAGGCATGAAGGGTTTGCTTGTCAGCGGATTCACGGCCATCGGCACCGGCGCGGGCGCCATGTTCACCCTGCACGCCGAGACGGGCCTGGACCCGATGCACACGGTGATCAGCGAGTACGCCTTCCAGGCGGCCGGCTGGCTGCTGCCGCTGTCGCTGACCCTGTTCGCCGTGGGCTCGACGCTGATCGCCGAGGCCGTGCGCCGGGCCGGGGCGGACCGCTGCGTCGTCGCCCTGCTGCTGGTGTGGGGCGCGAGCATGTTCCTCATCGGCGCGTTCCCGACCGACCCGCCCGGCGTCGAGCTGTCGCTGTCCGGCGCCGTCCACCGCTACGCCGCCTTCGTCGCCTTCCTGGTCATGCCCGTCGCGGGACTGCTGCTGGCCAGGGCCCGCGTGCGCCACGCCCGCGCCGTCCGTGTGCTCAGCACCATCGCCCTGGTCGCCCTGGTCGCCGTCGTGATCCCGTACGTGGTCCGGATGTTCGGCATCCCGCTGGCCAACGAGGACTTCCCCGCCGGGCTGATCCAGCGCACCGTGGTCGTCACCGAGCTCGCCGTCCTCGCCCTGGCCGGGATGTCGGCGCTCAACCCCGCCCCCCGCCGCGTGCCCGCCCTCGCCCGCCCCCTTGCCTGAGCCCTTGCCTGAGCAGGAGTGAACGGCTCTCCCTCGGTTAGAGGGGGAGCCTGACACTTTGCTTTGCACGGAGGTACCGGCATGACCATCCTGATCGCCTACGACGGCTCCGACGACGCCAAGGCCGCCATCGCCTTCGCCGGCAAGATGTTCCCCGGCCGGCACGCGGTGGTGCTGACCGTGTGGGAGCGGCTGGCGATGACCTCCGCCCGGGCGTCCGCCGGGCTCATCATGACGATCGACAACTCAGCCGCCGAGGACGAGGCCATCGGCAAGGCCATGCGCGAGCTCGCCGAGCACGGCGCCTCCCTCGCCACCGAGGCCGGCCTGGACGCCACCCCGCGCTGCTCCTCCGACGCCGTGGCCGTCTGGGCCACGATCGTCGACACGGCCGACGAGCTGGACGCCGAGCTGATCGTCACCGGCACCCGGGGGCTCGGCGGTGTGCGCTCGCTCCTGCTGGGCAGCACCTCCGACCGCGTCCTGCACCACTCCCGCCGCCCCGTCCTCGTCGTCCCCGGACCGGAGTCCGGGGCCTGATCTTCCCCGTCCGCTGTCCGGGGGTTGATCGTCCCCGGAGCCCACCGTCCACCCACACCCGCTGGGCTCCGGGGCGCTCGTCGAAACGCCGCCCGCCATTTCCCCCGCGTATCCCGGGCCGATGGGAAAGTGTCGGCCCGATGGTGCAGAGTTGCCTCCTGGAACGAGGAGGGCGCGTGGCCGCAGGGCTGGCGAGAAGGTTGGGCACCGGCGACGCGGTGGTCGTCGGGCTCAGTGCCATGGTGGGCGCCGGCGTGTTCGCGGCCTTCGCCCCCGCCGCGCGGGCGGCCGGCACGTGGCTGCTCGCCGCGCTCGCCCTGGCCGGCCTGGTGGCCTACTGCAACGCGACCTCCTCGGCGCGCCTGGCCGCGCTCTACCCCGAGTCCGGCGGCACGTACGTCTACGGCAGGCGTCGCCTCGGCCCGTTCTGGGGCTACCTCGCGGGCTGGGGCTTCACGATCGGCAAGACCGCCTCCTGCGCCGCGATGGCGCTCACCTTCGGCGCCTATGCGGCCCCCGCGCTCGCCCGCCCGCTGGCCATCGCCGCCGTGGTGGTGCTCACCGCGCTCAACCTGTTCGGGGTGCAGCGCTCCGCCGCCGCGGCCCGGGTGATGGTGGCGTTCGTCCTGCTGGTGCTGGCCGGGGTCGTCGTGGCGGCCTTCGCGGGCGGCACGCCCGGCGCTTCCCAGGTCACGGCCCTGGCCGCCGGGGCGCCCGCCGGCCTGGCCGCCCCCGGGCTCTGGGGAGTGCTCCAGGGCGCCGGGCTGCTGTTCTTCGCGTTCGCCGGATATGCGCGGATCGCCACGCTGGGGGAGGAGGTGCGCGATCCCGCCCGGACCATCCCGCGTGCCATCGGCATCGCGCTGGCCGTCACGTTCGTCGTCTACGCCCTGGTGGCGGTGGCCGCGCTCGGCACGCTGACCGCGTGGGGGCTGGCGGGCTCCGGCGCGCCGCTGGCCGACGTGGTGAGCGCGGCCGGGGCGGAGTGGATGCGGCCGGTGGTCGTCGCCGGCGCGGCGGTGGCGGCCCTCGGCGCGCTGCTCGCGCTCATGCTCGGGGTGTCGCGCACGGTCCTGGCGATGGCCAGGGAGCGTGACCTGCCCGGCGTGTTCGCCGCCGTCCACCCCGGAGCGCAGGTGCCGCGCCGGGCCGAGCTCGCCGTCGCGGCGGCGGTGATCGTCCTGCTGCTGGTCGCCGATCTGCGCGGGGCCATCGGGTTCTCCTCCTTCGGCGTGCTCGTCTATTACGCCGTCGCCAACGCCTCCGCGTTCACCCTGCGCCGCGACGAGGGCGCGCCGCCGAAGGCCGTGCCGGTGCTCGGGCTGGCCCTGTGCCTGCTGCTCGCCGCCACCCTCCCGCTCGCCTCCGTGCTCGCGGGCCTGGCCGTCTTCGCGGCCGGCGCCGTCCTCTGGGCCGTACGGCACCGGCTCCGGCAGGGCCGGCCGTCACCCTGACGCGCCTGGGCCGGGCGGGTCCGGCCGCGTTATGCTGGAGGCTCCCGTCGATGGCTCGGGCGTGCCGCTGAAAGCGCCCATCACATGAAGACCTCCGCGGAGGAGATCCGCCCGCGCGCATGAGCGGGGTCAGGGTCCGTACGAGCAAGGACCTCAAGTCCGCCCGGCGGCGACGGCCACCCCGGTGCCTGGGGCACCTGACCGTCGCGCCGCTGTGGCCGATGCACACCGCCAATCTGGGCACGCTGCTGCGCACCTGCGACGCCGTCGGCGCGTGCCTGGCCGTGCCCCGGCTGCCGTGGGTGCCGGAGGCGCTGGCCAAGGGCAACACGCTGCGCGCCGGGGCCTGCGTCCACTGGGTGCGGCCGCTGCGCTGGCTCGCCGAACGGCGCGAGCGGGGCGAGCAGGTCGTCGGCGTCGAGCTGGCCGAGGAGGCCGTCCGGCTGGCCGACCTGCCCATGGCCAGGCAGCCGACCGTCGTCGTGCTCGGCCACGAGGCCGACGGCATCCCGCCCGAGGCGCTCGACCTGCTCGACCTGGTCGTCGAGATCCCCATGATCGGCACCGGCGCGAGCCTGAACGTGGCCGTCGCCGGGTCGCTCGTCCTCTACAAGCTGGCCGGGTTCAGCTGAGCCGAAGTTGACCCCAACCGTGGTTGAGGTTGCAGGATCGGGCGCATGAAGGTGGAAATCTACGCCGATGTGCTCTGTCCGTGGTGCTACATCGGCAAGAGGCGGTTGGCGGCCGCCCTGGAGACGGTCGCCGGCCGGGAGTCCGTCGAGCTCGTCTGGCGCGCCTACGAGCTGGCGCCGGAGCAGGGCCGCGTCCCCGGCCCGACCGCCGCCGAGGCGATGAGCGAATGGTGGGGCGACCAGGCGCCGGCCAGGGTCGCGCACATCCAGGCCCTGGGCGCGGCCGAGGGCCTGGAGCTCAACCTGGGGCTGGCCAAGCCGGTGAGCACGTTCGACGCGCACCGGCTCAACCTCCTCGCCGCCCGGCACGGGCTGGCCGCCGAGATGATGGAACGGCTGCTGCGCGCCTACCACACCGAGGGCCTGAACGTGGCCGACCCGGACGTGCTGCGCCGCCTCGGCGCGGAGGCGGGCCTGGACGCCGGCGAAGTCGACGCGGTGCTGACCGGCGACGCGCACGCCGACGACGTACGCGCCGACCGGCGCAGCGCGGCCGAGCGGGGCATCACGGGCGTCCCGACCCTGGTGATCGACGGCGGCCCGCCGGTCCCCGGCGTCCAACCCGTCGCCGACCTGCGCCGCCTGCTGGAGCTCGCGCTGGCCAGGTGATCCCCGCCGGGCGCTCGCCGCGGGGTTGCCGGGCGCGTACGTTGACGTGCATGTGAGGCGGCTTTACATTGGCGCGGTCGGCCCAGCAGGCACGGAGGCCCCCATGACCACAGTCAGCACCGTCCGCGGGCCCGTCGAGGCCGACCGGCTCGGCCAGACGCTCATGCACGAGCACGTGTTCGTCACCTCCACCGAGCACCTGGACAACTACGGCAAAGGCGCCTGGTGGGACGAGGAGTACCGGGTCGCCGACGCGATCACGAAGCTGAACGCGGTGGCGGCCAAGGGGGTCAGGACGATCGTCGACCCCACGGTGTGGGGGCTCGGGCGCTACATCCCCCGCATCCAGCGCATAGCGGCTGAAGTGCCCGATCTGCACATCATCGTCGCCACCGGCCTCTACACCTTCGACGAACTGCCCCACCAGTACGAGCACCGGGGGCCGGGGCTGCTCATCGACATGCCGGACCCGATGATCGAGGACTTCGTCCGCGACCTGACCGAAGGCATCGCCGACACGGGCGTCAAGGCGGCGTTCCTCAAGTGCGTCGTCGAGCACAAGGGCCTGACGCCCGGCGTCGAGCGGGTCTGCCGCGCCGTCGCCCAGGCCCACCTGCGCACCGGCGCGCCGATCACCGTCCACACGAACTCGTTCACCCAGAGCGGGCTCCCGGCGCTCGACCTGTTCGCCGAGGAGGGCGTGAACCTGGCCAAGGTCGTGGTCGGCCACGCCGGTGACAGTAACGATTTGGATTACTTGATGAAGCTGGCCGACACCGGCGCCACGCTCGGCATGGACCGGTTCGGGCTCGACCTCTACAACCCGACGGCGCAGCGCGTGGCCACGATCGCCGCGCTGTGCCGCCGCGGCTACGCCGACCGGATGGTGCTCAGCCACGACGCCGCCTGCTTCAACGACTACTTTCCCGAGGCCTGGGACGAGACCCGCGGCGCCCTGGCGCCCAACTGGAGATACGATCACATCCACGACGACGTGCTGGCCGCGCTGACGGAGTCTGGTGTGACCGGCGAGCAGATCGAACGGATGCTGGTGTTCAACCCCCGTCAACTGTTCTCGTAAAGTGGGGGGAAGGTAAGAGCAACGCAGGTAGGTGGAACTGGGTGACTTCGGACCAGGCCTTGTCGATCAGCCTCGGGCTTCAGGGGCCGTGTGTCATCGCAAGGCTGACCGGCGACTTCGATTTCGGCTCCGCGGCCGAGGTCCGTGATCGCGTCACCAAGGCGCTCGACCTGACCCAGCCGCCGATGCTTGTCATCGACATGCAGGCCGTCGCGGTCTGCGACTCCTCGGGCCTGTCCGTCCTGGTCTACCTGCACAAGGCCGTCACCGCGTCCGGCGGACGGCTGCTGCTGTCCGGGCTCAACGGCAGGTGCAAGCACCTGTTCGCGATCACCGCGCTCGACAAGTTCTTCGACATCCGCACCACCGCCGAGCTCGCCATCGCCGAACTCAGCGAAGACGGGAATTCACCGCCGTTTACCGGGTAGTTGCCTCGGCATGCCGGTCCAAGAGCCCGATCTGCTCGGCCTTTACCTGAAGCAGATCGGCACGACCCCCTTGCTCACCGCCGCGGACGAAGTGGAGCTGGCTCAGCGGATCGAAGCCGGGCTGTACGCCGGGCACCTCATCGGCTCCGGCGCGGGCACCGCCGAGCTCGACGTCGTCCGCCGCGACGGCCAGCGTGCCAAGGACCTGCTCATCGGGTCCAACCTCCGGCTGGTGGTCGCCGCCGCCCGACGCTACGCCCACCGCGGGCTGCCGCTCGTCGACGTCATCCAGGAGGGCAACCTCGGGCTGATCAGGGCGGTGGAGAAGTTCGACTACCGGCGCGGCTACAAGTTCTCCACGTACGCGATGTGGTGGATCCGCCAGGCGATCGAACGGGGCATCCACGACAAGAGCCGCACCGTACGGCTGCCCGTCCACGTGGCGGAGGAGCTGGCGCGGCTGCTGCGGGCCGAACGCGCGCTCGCCGCCTCGCTCGGCCGCACACCCGGCGACGACGAGCTGGCCGAGGCCGCCGGGCGCACGCCGGAGCAGGTGGCGGGGCTGCGCGGGCTCGCCAGGGACCCGGTCAGCCTGGACACGCCCGTCGGCGAGAACGGCGAGAGCAGCATCGGCGACCTGCTCGCCGACGAGGACGGGCCGCAGGTGCAGGAGCTGGCCGAGCGGCGGGCGCTGAGCGTCTCGGTGAACGAGGTGATCACGTCGCTGCCGCCGAGGGAGGCGGTGATCCTCAGGCTCAGGTACGGGCTCGCCGGGGAAGAGGTCTGGACATATAGCGATATTGCGCGACAAATGGGGCTGACCCGGGAGCGGATTCGCCAACTGGAGAAGCAGGCGCTCAAGCGGCTCAGCAAGGACGGGCCGCTGCTCGCCTGGGCTTCGTAACCGTCCCGCTCCTTGATGTCGCCCGGCTGCCGGTGGTCAATGGAGATGCCGCCTTCAACTGGGGGAGGCGGCTGAACCGGTTCGCCATGGGGGCAACATGATCAGAAGTCTTGCCGGCGCGCTCTTAATCGCCACGGCCGCCGCGGGAGTGCTCGTCCCACCCGCCGAGGCCGCTACCACGCGGGCCGGCGCCGCCGCGTCCGTCACCGAGGCCGCGGCCGCCGTCGCGGCGAAACCGCACCTCATCCGCTACAAGATTTACTTCGGCCGGTGCAAGGACACCTGCCGCATCAAGGTCCGCATCACCAACACATCCAGCAAGCGCCTCTACTCGGTGAGCGTGAACGCTCGCCTCAAGGTCAACAACCGTAAGGTCGGATCCTGCCACGACTACGTCGGCCAGATCCGACCCAAGGGCGTCCGGTGGGGCGGATGCACCGTCCGGACCAGATCGCTGTCGAAGATGTGGAACCGCTGGCTCGACGGTGAGATCCGCTTCGACAAGCAGGTCAACACCGTCGTGCACTACGAGTATTACCGCTGACCCTGCTGCGTCGTCAGGCGGTGATCATCAGGGCGAGACCGATGAGCACCACGATCGGCACGACCCAGACGACAGCCTCGGCGGCGAACTCCTTGTACATGCAGAATCAATCTCCCTGTGCAACGCCCGAGCGGGGGCAGCGTAAACGTCACTGCGCAGCATAGCCGTCCCCGCGCCATGCGCAGAGCCCACCATCCCGGCCACCCTCCGCGCCCGGGTTCGCGTGAGGGGCTCGGCACGACGCCCACCCCTTACGAGGCCCGCGTACGACGACCCGACCACCCCTTCGTGCGGTCGGGTGACGGCCGGTCCGGCCGCCCGCCCTCCTCCAGGGAGAGGGCGTCCGGACGGGCGGGCCGTCCGCCTCTCCGAGGGGAGGGGGCGTCCGGGCCGCCGCCCCTCCGGGGATTCGGGCGTCCAGTGGGTTTTTCGTCCCGCCGGGGGTGGGCGTCGGGTCGGATCGGCTCGCCCTTTCTCCGGGGAGAGGGCGTCCTGACGGGCGGGCCGTCCGCCCCCCGGGGGCGTCCGGGAAGGGCCGCCCCTCCGTCCCTCCGGGGCGAGTGGGCGTCCAGTGGGGACTCCGTCCCGCCGGGGGAGGGCGTCCGGTCGGATCGGTTCTCCGCCCCTCCGGGGGAGGGGTGTCCGGGAGGGCCCGGCCCTCCGCCCCTCCGGGGGAGAGGGGTCGGTCGTTCGCCTTCGTCCGGTGGGGTGGGGTGGGGTGGTTCTTCCCTTCCGGAGGGCAGTGTCCGTTTCCGGGCAGGTGTCCGAGGGAAGGGCGGGGCTCAGGGGTGGTGTTGCTGGGCGATGCGCTTGCCGAGGCTCGCGAGGGAGTCGTCGGCCATGAGCGCCGGCAGGTGGGGGGCGTCCTCGTCGATGCGGCGCAGGATCTCCGGATGGTCGCCGTGGTGGCGGGTCCAGGCGCGGACGACGTCGGGCATCGCCGCGACGGCCGCGTCCGACAGGATCGCCTCACGGGGAAGCCATGAGGTGAGGAACCGCGTCACCCTGGCCGGGCTCCACCACAACGGCCGATCCCCCAGGAACTCGACGAGCTTCTCGAACGCCTCCCGAGCCCCGGGCAGGTCCGGAAGATCGTGGAATCGGGTGATCAGGTCGTCGACCGGGTGGCGTACCGGGTCGGGGACGGCGCGGGCGCGTGACAGCGCGAGCGGGCGGACGGCGGGCAGCGTCTCCGCGACCTCCGCCCCCAGCACCAGGTCCGTCACCTCGAACGCGTCGAGGATCCGCCCGGCCACGACCCCCGGATCGGTGGGGACGAGGTCGAGGTCGTCGAGGAACTTCGGCTCCTCCACGACCGCGTCGACGGCCAGCCCGCCGTGCACCTGGTCGATGGCCACCACGAGCAGGTGCGGCTCCTTGCCGTCGGCGTAGCGGAAGGCGAGCGCGGCCAGGGTCTGCTCGCCGTAGCGATCTGCCGGGCCGTACCATGCGCCGTCGCAGGAGACCTGCCCCATCCGCGCCACCCAGCCGGCCAGCGACCCCGTCGCCTCGACCCCGGCCTGCCGGTACGGCGCGAAGACGGAGGTGCCGGCGGGGGAGTCAGTGGGGGTGTCGTCGCCGTCTGTGGTCTCGCCT
This sequence comes from Nonomuraea ceibae, assembly GCF_019396325.1. Classification (GTDB taxonomy): domain Bacteria; phylum Actinomycetota; class Actinomycetes; order Streptosporangiales; family Streptosporangiaceae; genus Nonomuraea; species Nonomuraea ceibae. The sequence goes on along the minus strand of NZ_JAHKRO010000067.1, from coordinate 22,007 downwards.
TCGGCGGTGTCCGGTGGCGGTGCGGTGGCCTCGTCCTCGATGGGGTGGAGGGCCGCCAGGGCGGCGAGGGTGAGGCGGGCTTCGGTGCGGTCGTCGCGTACGAGCTGGGCGAGGAGCCCGTCGTCCCCGGCCGCCTCCAGGTCGGCGGTGAGCCGGGCCGCCCACAACTCGGTGCGCAGCGGCGAACGCCACCTGAGCAGGTCGCGAGCCTGGTTGATCGTGGTGTCGAACGCTGTGGTGCTCACCCCTCGACCGTATCGCCCCGCACCTCCACGACAGGGCGTACGGCCTTCCGCTGAGGGCGATCATCCCGGGAGCCCGCCGTTCCGAGCCGGTGGAGGAACGGCGGGCCCTGGGGTCAGCGGGTGGTGTCGCCGCCGAGGCCGGCCTTGCGGAGGGCTTCGGCCATGGCGCCCATCGGCTGCGGGCGGTCCTGGCGGCGCTGGCCGCCACGGTTGCCGTCGCCGCGACCGCGCTGTCCGTCACGTCCGCGCTGCCCGCCGTCGCCGCGACCGTCGCCGCGACCGTCGCCGCCCCGGCCGCCGTCGCCACGGGCACCGTCACCACGGGCACTATCGCCCCGGCCGCCGTTGTTGCCTCGGCCGCCGCGGTTGCCGTCACCGCGCTGGCCGTCGCCGCCGCGGCCACGCTGGGCGCCGTCGCCCCGGCCGCGGGAGCGGCCTTCCCCGCGACCGCCGGTGCCGTTGCCGCCACCGGCCGCGCCGTTGCCGTTGCCGTTGTCGGAGGCGGTGGCTGTGGCGTCGGCGTCGGAGCGGCGGCCGTTGCGGCGGCCGTCGGCGCCGGTGGCCGTGGGGAGCTCGTCGTCGAGGCGGAGGGTCAGGCTGATGCGCTTGCGCGGGATGTCGACGTCGAGGACCTTGACGCGGACGATGTCGCCCGGCTTGGCCACCTCGCGGGGATCCTTCACGAAATTGTGGGACATGGCCGAGACGTGGACCAGCCCGTCCTGGTGGACGCCGACGTCCACGAACGCGCCGAACGCCGCGACGTTCGTGACCACGCCCTCCAGGATCATGCCCGGCTCCAGGTCGGACAGCTTCTCCACGCCCTCCTTGAACGTCGCCGTCTTGAAGGCCGGACGCGGGTCGCGGCCGGGCTTCTCCAGCTCGCGCAGGATGTCGGTGACGGTCGGGAGGCCGAAGGTGTCGTCGGTGAACTCCTCGGGCTTCAGCGCCTGCAGCGCCGACGTGTTGCCGATCAGTGACTTGAGGTCGGCGCCCGCCGAGCTGAGGATGCGCCGGACCACCGGGTAGGCCTCGGGGTGCACGCTGGAGGCGTCGAGCGGGTCGTCGCCGTCGGGGATGCGCAGGAAGCCCGCGCACTGCTCGAACGCCTTGGGGCCGAGCCGGGCGACGTCCTTGAGCGCGGTGCGGGTCTTGAACGGCCCGTTGGCGTCGCGGTGGCGCACGATGCTCTCGGCCAGCGTGGCGCCGATGCCCGACACGCGGGTGAGCAGCGGGGCCGAGGCGGTGTTGACGTCGACGCCGACCGCGTTGACACAGTCTTCGACGACGGCGTCGAGCGACCGGGACAGCTTGGTCTCGGCCAGGTCGTGCTGATACTGGCCGACGCCGATCGACTTGGGGTCGATCTTGACCAGCTCGGCGAGCGGGTCCTGCAGCCGGCGGGCGATGGAGACCGCGCCGCGCAGCGACACGTCGAGCTCGGGCAGCTCCTGCGAGGCGTAGGCGGAGGCGGAGTAGACGGACGCGCCCGCCTCCGACACCACGATCTTGGTGACCGACGGCATGAGCTTGACCAGCTCGCCCGCCAGCTTGTCGGTCTCGCGGGAGGCGGTGCCGTTGCCGATGGCGATCAGCTCGACGCCGTGCTTCTGCACCAGAGCGCCGAGCACGGCCAGCGACTGGTCCCACTGCTTCTTCGGCTCGTGCGGGTAGATGGTGGTGGTCTCGACGACCTTGCCGGTGGCGTCGACCACGGCCACCTTGACGCCGGTGCGCAGGCCCGGGTCGAGGCCCATCGTGGCGCGGGTGCCGGCCGGGGCGGCCAGCAGCAGGTCGCGCAGGTTGGCGGCGAACACGCGCACGGCCTCGTCCTCGGCCGCCTGCCAGAGCCGCATGCGCAGGTCGATGCCCAGGTGGACGAGGATGCGGGTGCGCCAGGCCCAGCGGACGGTCTCGGTCAGCCACTTGTCGGCCGGGCGGCCCCGGTCGGCGATGCCGAAGTGGCCGGCGATGCGCAGCTCGTAGGCGGCGGTCTCCTCGGGCTCCAGCGTGACCGTGAGCACTTCTTCCTTCTCGCCCCGGAACATCGCCAGGATCCGGTGCGAGGGCAGCTTGGTGAACGGCTCGCCGAACTCGAAGTAGTCGGAGAACTTGGCCCCCGCCTCCTCCTGCCCCTCGCGCACCTTGGAGACCAGCCGGCCGCGGCTCCACAGCTGCTCGCGCAGGCCGCCGATGAGGTCGGCGTCCTCGGCGAAGCGCTCGATCAGGATCGCCCTGGCGCCTTCGAGCGCCGCCGCGGCGTCGGCGACGCCCTCGGTGACGAACGACTCCGCGAGCTGGGCCGGGTCGAGCGCCGGGTCGCCCAGCAGCTTGTCGGCCAGAGGCTCCAGCCCGAGCTCGCGGGCGATCTGGGCCTTGGTGCGCCGCTTGGGCTTGTAGGGGAGGTAGATGTCCTCCAGGCGGGCCTTGGTCTCGGCCGCCATGACCTGGGCGCGCAGGTCGTCGTCGAGCTTGCCCTGAGACTCGATCGACTCCAGGATCGCCGTCCTGCGCTCTTCGAGCTCGCGCAGGTAGCGCAGCCGCTCTTCGAGCGTGCGCAGCTGGGCGTCGTCGAGGGCGCCCGTGGCCTCCTTGCGGTATCGCGCGATGAACGGCACGGTCGCGCCGCCGTCGAGCAGCTCGATCGCCGCCCGCACCTGCCCCTCGCGCGCGCCGAGCTCTTCCGCGATCCGCTGGTGAATAGAGAGCACTTGCCTGCCTTTCGATGGTCCCGCCGGTCAATTGTGCAGGACGACGCCGTCTTCCATGACCAGGGTGCGCCGAGGGTGAACGGCCGCCTCCCTACCGGGCCGCAGGTCGCGGGGCGGGTCGGCGGCCGGCCCGCCGAGCACCCGCGGGCGGCCGTCGCGCAGGAGGACGTCCGTCATGCCTGCACCCTAAAGCGCCGCACCGACGATTCGGCGCGGTCAGGCGGGGCGGCCGGCGAAGAGTTCGAGGTGGAAGCAGCGGGGGCAACGGTAGGCGTCGATCTCCCACCTCGGGCGGCCGGACAGCTTGGCCCCGCCGAAGACGCCGCGCTCCAGAGCGCCTTCCACCCAGTTGGCGAAGCCCTGGGAGTACTGCCCGCTGTCCATGACGAAGCCTGTCTGCAGCCCTGTCGCGCCGCAGTGGGTGCACCGGAAGTCAGCCATTGCCCGACGATATCGGGATCTCGGAGAGATGAGAGATGTTCGCCTGATCGACGGCATCGGTGCTCGGCCTGCTCGCGAACCAGGCGTCGAGGATCTCGTCGAGCACCACGGCGGAGGTGAGGCGGAGGCTGAGGGCGAGCACGTTGGCGTCGTTCCAGGTGCGGGCGCCGCCCGCGGTGTAGGCGTCGGCGCAGAGGGCGGCGCGGACGCCGGGCACCTTGTTGGCCGCGATCGACGCGCCGGTGCCGGTCCAGCAGCACACCACCGCCTGGTCGGCGCGGCCCTCGGCGACGTCGCGGGCCGCCGCCTCGCAGGCCCAGGCCCAGTCGGCGCGCTCGCCGTCGTTGAGCGCGCCGTGCGGGACGACCTCGTGACCGCGCTCGCGCAGCGCCGTCACCACCCGCTCGGCGATCCCGTCGAGGCTGTCGGCGGCCACCGCGATCCGCATGGCGCTCCTTCCGGGGGTCCGGCTTCAGGCAACGTGTTCAGCTCTATCAGACAACGGAATCAGCGACGAGGGGAGTAACCGGCTGGCGCGATCACCCCGTTTGTGCTTGGTTGTGTCGCCATATGGACATCGTTGAAGATGATATTTCCGCTCTTGCGCGGGGATGTGCGGTCCTGGGCACCGGTGGCGGCGGTGACGTGCGGACCGGGGCGCTGGCCGCGCGGCGGGCCATCAGGACGTACGGCCCCGTCCCGCTGGTACGGCTCGCCGAGCTGCCGGAGGACGCGCTGATCGTCCCGCTGTCGGGCATCGGCGCGCCGACCGTCAGCCACGAGATGATCCACGGCGAGGACGAGCCCAGGCGCATCGCCGAGGAGGTCGAGCGGATCTTCGGCCGCCCGCCGGCGGCGGTGATGTCGTCCGAGATCGGCGGCGCGAACGGGGTCGCCCCCGTGGCGTGGGCGGCGCAGCTCGGCCTGCCGCTGCTCGACGCCGACGGGATGGGCCGGGCGTTCCCCGAGGTCCAGATGGTGTCCATGTACGTGGCGGGGCTGCCGGCCGACCTGGTGGTCATGGCGGACGTCGCGGGAAACGTGGTGACGATCCGCCCGGTGGACGGATTGTGGTCGGAGCGGCTGGCGCGGGCGGTGTGCGTGGCCGCCGGGTCGCACGCGCTGATGGCCGACTACGTGATCACCGCCGGGCGGGCGCGCGGGGCGGTGATCGAGGGCACGGTGACGCGGGCGCTGGAGATCGGCCGGGCCACCGAGGGCGCCGCGGACCCGCTGGAGGCGCTGCGGAGCGAGCTGGGCGCGGTCCGGCTGATCACCGGCAAGCTCACCGACGTCGAGCGGCGCACCAGCGGCGGGTTCGTCCGGGGCACGGCCACGATCGAGGGCACCGGCGGCGACCGGGGCCGCACGCTCACGCTGGAGCTGCAGAACGAGAACCTGGTGGCGGTCGAGGACGGCCGGGTCAGGGCCATGGTGCCGGACCTGATCACGGTGGCCGACACCGAGACGGCCGCCGCCGTGCAGACCGAGGGCCTGCGTTACGGCCAGCGCGTGGCGGTGCTCGCCTGGCCGTGCGACCCGCTGTGGCGCACCCCCAGGGGGCTGGAGACGGCCGGGCCCCGGGCGTTCGGCCACGACCTGGAGTACGTGCCCGTCGAAGAGCTGGAGACGCGGCATGGCTGACTTGCGTGTCGGGGTCGACGTCGGCGGCACGAACACCGACGCCGTCGTGCTGGACGGCTCCGACCGGGTGATCGCCAAGGCCAAGCGGCCCACGAGCCGGGACGTGACCGAGGGCCTGCGCGCCGCCCTGGACGCCGTGCTCGCCTGGCTGGACCCGTACGCGAGGAAGCGGATCGGCCGGGTCATGCTGGGCACCACGCACGCCACGAACGCGATCCTGGAGCGTCGTGACCTGGGCCGGGTGGCCGTGCTGCGGCTGGGGGCGCCCGCGACCACGTCGGTGCCTCCGCTGTCGGACTGGCCGGGTGAGCTGCGCGAGGTCGTGTCGGCGGGCGAGGCGGTGGTGCCGGGCGGGCACTACGTGGACGGCCGGGAGATCGGGCGGCTGGACCTGGACGCGATCCGGCGGTTCCTGGACGGGACGGACGCCGACGCGGTGGCGGTCACCGGGGTGTTCAGCCCGTCGAGCGCCGGGCACGAGCTGGCCGTGCGGGAGCTGGTCCAGGCCGAGTACGGGCTGCCGGTGTCGGCGAGCCACGAGATCGGCTCGCTGGGGCTGCTGGAGCGCGAGAACGCGACCGTGCTGAACGCGGCGCTGTACCGGGTGGCCGCGCAGGTGACCGGGGCGCTCACCGCGACGCTGGCCGAGCGCGGCCTGGACGCGCTGCCGTACCTGGCGCAGAACGACGGCACGCTGATGACGGTCGAGCAGGCGGCGCGGCTGCCGGTGTCGACCATCGGGTCCGGGCCGGCCAACTCGCTGCGCGGGGCCGCGTTCCTGTCGGGGGTGCCGGACGCGATCGTGGCGGACGTGGGCGGCACGTCGACGGACCTCGGGGTGCTGGCCGGCGGGTTCCCGCGCGAGTCGGCGGCGGCCGTGGAGATCGGCGGCGTGCTCACCAACTTCCGCATGCCGGACATCCTGGCGATCGCGCTCGGCGGCGGGACGGTGGTGCGCGGCCGGGCCGTGGGGCCGGACTCGGTCGGCTACCGGATCGCCGAGGAGGCGCTGGTGTTCGGCGGCCGGACCCCGACGCTCACGGACGCCGCCGTGGCCGCGGGCCGCCTGCCCGATGGGCCGGCGGGCTGGGCGGACCGGCTGGCGGCGTCCGGCGCCGATCTCGCGGAGCTGCGCGCCGCGCTCGCGCTCGCCGACGCGGCGGCCGCGGAAGCGGTCGACCGGATGGCGCTCGGCCGGGCCGGCCGGCCGCTGGTCGTCGTCGGGGGCGGCGCGTTCCTGCTGCCCGCCGACCTCCCGGGCGTGAGCCGGGTGATCAGGCCCGAGCACGCCGAGGTCGCCAACGCCGTCGGCGCCGCCATCGCCCTGGCGAGCGGCAGAGTCGATACGATCATGCCTGCGCACGAAAGCCGGGCAGAGGCTATCGAAAGGGTTAAAGAGGAGGCGGCTGCCCGAGCCGTCGCCGCGGGCGCGGATCCGGCCGGGGTCGAGATCGTCGACCTGCTGGAGGTGCCGCTGAGCTACCTCGCCGAACCCGCCGTGCGCGTACACGTCAAAGCCGCCGGACCCCTCGCGCGGTGACAGAGAAAGGATCCCCCCATGCGCTGGCACAAGCGCCTGCTGGTCGCCGGAGTCGTCGGAATCCTGTCCCTGGCCGCGTCCGCGTGCGCGGGCGGCCAGGTGCGCGGCGCCGGGGGCACCCCGCAGCCGACGGCGGATGACGGCACGGGCGCCCCGACGGCGGCCCAGGCCGAGCCGGGCGGCAAGGAGAACGACGCCACGTTCGTCTACGCGCCGAACCTGGACGTGGTGACCGACTGGGACCCGGCGTCCTCGTACTCCAACGAGATCATCGCCATGTCCAACATCTACGAGGGCCTGACCCGCTACAACGCCGAGACGAAGAAGCCGGAGCCGCGCCTGGCCACCGAGTGGTCGTCGGCGGACGACGGCAAGCAGTGGACGTTCAAGCTGCGCCAGGGCGTGAAGTTCCACACCGGCGCGCCCATGGACGCCGAGGCGGCCAAGAAGGCCATCGAACGCACGATCAAGAAGAACGCGGGCGCGGCCTACATCTGGGGGGCCGTCGACACGATCGAGGCGCCGGACGCCTCGACGCTGAAGTTCTCGCTCAAGTACGCGGCGCCGCTCGACCTGGTGGCCTCCTCCGGCTACGCGGCCTACATCTACGACACCGAGGCCGTGGACGCGGTCGCCGACGGCAAGAGCGACGCCGGGACCGGCCCGTACACGATCGACAGCTGGAGGAAGGGCCAGGAGACCGAGCTGACGCTGAAGGCGTTCGAGGACTACTGGGGCGGCTGGAAGCCCGAGCAGTACAAGAAGGTGGCCTTCCGGGTGACGCCGGAGATCACCACGGCCTGGCAGCTGCTCAAGCGGGGCGAGGTGAACTTCGTCCAGCGGCTCAACCCGCAGCTCTTCCAGCAGGCCGGGTCCACCGAGGGCGTGCAGGCGTCGCAGACGCCGTCGTTCCAGAACCTGCTGGTGCTGTTCAACACCGAGAGCGGGCCGACCAAGGACGTGCGGGTGCGGCAGGCGCTGCAGTACGCCATCGACTACGACGGCCTGGTGTCGGCGCTGAAGGGCTCCGGGCAGAAGGCGAGCGGGCTGGTGCCGCCGGGGCTGCTCGGCCACGTGTTCGGCATGGAGCCGGTGCACGACCTGTCCATGGCGCAGGAGCTGATGACGTCCGCCGGGTACGGGCCCGACAACCCCGAGCTCAAGCTGACCATGACCTACGCGCAGGGCGACGACGACCAGAAGCTGTTCGTGACGCTGCTCAGCTCGGCGCTGAAGAAGCTGAACGTGACCCTCCAGGCGCGGCCGATGGCCTGGAACGCGCAGTGGGACCTGGGCAAGAAGAAGGGCCAGGACGTGTTCGTCATGTACTGGTACCCGGACTACGCCGACCCGTACTCGTGGTTCCTCAACGTGTTCAGGAGCTCGGACAAGCCGGAGTTCAACCTGTCGTACCTGAAGGACGCCGGGATCGACGCGGCGATCGACGGGCTGCCGCGGCTCACGGCCACCGACCCGTTCGCCGCCGAGATGGCCTACGACAAGCTGCAGAAGCAGATCGTCAACGACAAGGCGGCGGTGGCCGTGCCGTACGTGCAGACCTACCAGCGGGCGCTGACGGCGGGCGTGCAGGGGTACAAGGACAACCCGGCCTATCCGAACGTGGTCTTCTTCTACGACCTGAAGCCCGCGGCCTGAGCCGTGGCCCGCTACCTGATCCGCCGGCTCGGCCAGGCGCTCCTGGTCGTGGCCGGCGTGATCGTGCTCACGTTCGTCATCATGCGGCTGGTGCCGGGCGATCCGGCGGTGGCGTACGCGGGGCCGAAGGCGACGCCGGAGCAGCTCGCGCAGGCGCGTGAGCGGTTCGGGCTGGACGAGCCGGTCTGGGTGCAGCTCGGGGCCTACGTCCGGGACCTGGTGACGGGCGACTGGGGCACCAGCCTGCGGACCCGGCAGCCGGTGCTGGACGACCTGGCGCTGGCGTTCCCGGCGAGCCTGGAGCTGGTGGGGGCCGCGCTGTTACTGGCCATCGCGGTGGGCGTCCCGGTCGGGGTGCTCGCCGCCCGCTACAAGACGAAATTTCCGGACCTGGGGGTGCGGGTGACGAGCATGCTCGCCGTCTCCGTCCCCGTCTTCTGGCTTGCCCTCGCCCTCCAGACCGTCTTCGCCAGCAACCTCGGCTGGTTCCCCGTCGCCGGCGAGTACGACGACAGCCTCAACACGACCAGCCCGCTCACCCTCTGGACCAACATCACGATCGTGGACGCGCTCATCACCGGCAACTGGCCGATCTTCACCAGCACCCTGCGCCACCTGGTGCTGCCCGCGCTCGTCGTGGCCGCCTATCCGGCCGGCGTGATCGCCCAGATGGTCCGCGCCACGCTGATCGAGGAGGCGAGCCAGGACCACGCCCGGCTGGAACGCGCGCTCGGCTTCCGCGAGACGTCCATCCTGACCCGGTTCGCGCTGCGGCCCGCGCTCAACCCGGTGCTGTCGCTGATCGCGCTCGTGTTCGCCTACGCGATCGTGAACGGGTTCCTGGTCGAGGCCGTCTTCAACTGGCCGGGCCTGGGCCGCTACGCGGTCGACTCGATCTTCTCCGGCGACACGCCGGCCATCGCGGGCGTCACGCTGCTCGTGGCGCTCGTCTACGTGCTGGCCAACCTGGTCGTCGACCTCCTCCAGGGCGTCGTCGACCCGAGGGCGAGGGCCCGGTGACCGCGCTCGTGACCCGCCGCGCCCTGCCCGGCTCCGTCGACAGGCTCGCCCTCGCGGGCGCGGCGCTCATCGTGCTCGTGGTGCTCGCCGCCCTGCTGGCGCCGTGGATCGCGCCGTACCCGGCCGACGAGGTCGATCCGGTCAACGCCCTGCTGCCGCCGTCGGGCGCGCACTGGTTCGGCACCGACCAGGTCGGCCGCGACGTGCTCACCCGGGTGCTGTACGGAGGCCGCACGTCGCTGTCGATCGCCGTGGCCGTGCTGGCGGTGTCGGCGGCCGTGGGCGTCACGCTGGGCGTGGTCGCCGGGTACGCGGGCGGCTGGGTGCGCGACGTGATCATGCGGGTCACCGACGTGTTCCTGGCCTTCCCGGCGCTGCTGCTGTCGCTGACCCTGGCCGTGGTGCTCCAGCCGAGCGTGACCACGGTCGTCGTGGCCATCGCCGTCACCTGGTGGCCCTGGTACGCGCGGCTGTCGGCCGCCACGGCCGCCTCCATCGCCAACCGCCCGTACGTGGACGCCGCCCGCTGCCTGGGCGTCCCCGCGCCGCTGGTCGTCGTCAGGCACGTGCTGCCCAACTCGCTCACGCCCGTCCTGGTCCAGCTCTCGCTCGACGCGGGCGGGGTGATCCTCACCGCGGCCGCGCTGTCGTACCTGGGGCTGGGCGCGCAGGAGCCGGTCGCCGAGTGGGGGCTGATGGTGCAGCAGGGCCAGACGCTGTTCACCACGAACTGGTGGGTCGTCACCTTCCCCGGGCTGGCGATCCTGGTGACGGCGTTCGCGTTCAACGTGCTGGGCGAGGGGCTGCGCGGCGCGCTCGACCCGCGGAGGATCGTGAAGTGATCGAGGTGCGCGACCTCCAGGTCGCCTACGGCGGGCGGGTCGTCGCCCGGGTGCCCGAGCTGGACCTGCGCGCGGGCGAGTGCGTGGCGGTCGTGGGGGAGAGCGGGTCGGGCAAGTCGACCACGCTGCTGTCGCTGCTCGGCCTCACCGAGGGAGCCGACGTCTCCGGCCACGTCAGGGTGTGCGGCGTGGACGTGCTGACGGCCACGCCGCGCGAGCTGCGCGCGATCAGGGGCGCCCGCGTGGCCCTCGTCATGCAGTCGCCGCAGGCCGCGCTCAGCCCCACCACCCGGCTGGGCGTCCTCATGCGGCGCGCGCTCCGCCTGCACGGGCTGCCGTCGGGCGAGCGCGTCCTGGCCGAGGCCGCCGAGGCGGTCATGCTCGACCCCGGCATCCTGCGCCGCTATCCGCACGAGATCTCCGGCGGCCAGGCGCAGCGGTTCGCGATCGCGCTGGCCATCGCGCTCGGCGCGGAGGCGATCCTGGCCGACGAGCCGACCAGCGCCCTGGACGTGACCGTGCAGGCCGAGGTGGTCGGCGTGCTGCGCCGGCTGCGCGAGGAACGCGGGCTGGCCCTGCTCCTCGTCTCGCACGACCTGGCCCTCGTCTCCACGATCGCCGACCGGGTGCTCGTGATGCGGGACGGCACGGTCGTGGAGAGCGGCCCCGCCGCCGAGGTGCTGTCGCGCCCGGCCCACCCCTACACCCGCGAGCTGCTGGAGGCCCTGCCATGACCCTGCTGCGGGCGGAGGACGTGACGCTCGGCTACGGCCGCACCCCGGTCGTCCACGGCGTGACGCTGGACCTCGCCGAGGGCGGCACCGGCCTGATCGGCGAGAGCGGGTCCGGCAAGACCACGCTGGCGCGCGCCTTCCTCGGCCTCCTCACCCCCATGTCCGGAAACATCTGGTACGGCACGCAGAACCTCAGGAAAGCCGACCGGAAGGCGTTCCGGGCCGACGTCCAGCCCGTCTTCCAGGCCGAGTCGCTCGACCCCCGGATGCGCGTCGGCCGCTCGATCGCCGAGGCGCTGCCCAGGTCCGGCCGCCACCGCGTCCCCGAGCTGCTGGAACAGGTCGGCCTCGCGCCGGACCTGGCCACGCGCAGGCCGCACGAGCTCTCCGGCGGCCAGCGGCAGCGGGTGGTGATCGCCAGGGCGCTCGCCGTCCGGCCCCGGCTGCTCATCCTCGACGAGCCCACCAGCGCGCTGGACGTGACCGTCCAGGCCAGGATTCTCGACCTGCTCGCCGGGCTCGACACCGAACGGCTGCTCATCACGCACAACCTGGCCGTCGTGGAGCGGCTCTGCCGGACGTCGCACGTGCTGTTCGCGGGCCGGGTGGTGGAGTCGGGCCCGACGGCCGACCTGCTCGGCCGGCCCGCGCACCCGTACACGCTGGCCCTGCGCGACGCCGTGCCGAAGCTGGGCGGGCCGCCGCCGGTGGCGCGGGGGCGGGCGGAGGCCAGGCCGGCGCCGTCGGGCTGCCCGTTCCGGCTGCGCTGCCCGCTCGCGGCGCCGCAGTGCGAGCGGGCGCCTGAGCCGCGCGAGGTGGCCGGCCGGAGGGTCGCCTGCCACCGCGCGGAGGACGTGCTCGCGGGCTCCTGAGGAGCCCGGTCACCGGGCCTGCGAGGAGGGGATCACAGGGCCTTGAGGCCCGTGATCACCTCCAGGAGGACCGTGGCGTCCGGCGCCGGGGGCGGCGACTCGACCTGGACGAGCTGCTGTTCGTGCAGGTCGCCGACCAGCACCCGGACCACCCCGATGGGCAGGTTCAGCTCGGCCGCGACGTCCACCAGCCGGGTCGGCCGGGTGCACTTCTGCAGGATGATCAGGTGCTCGGGCCCAAGGCCGGACGGCGGCGCGAGGCCGCCGGAGGTGATGATGACCGCGATGAGGTCGATGGCCTCGCTCGCGGGCACGGTGCGGCCTCGGGTCAGCAGGTAGGCCGGGACGATCGGACCGGCGTCCTCGTCCAGCCAGCGCTCGTCAGTCACCCTGCACCACCCGCATCGGACGGGCCGGCTGCCGGATGGGCTCCTCCGGCTCGTCGGGAGGATCTGTCACATGCTCTGCCGGGATCAGCACGATGGCGGTGGTCCCTCCATATGGTGAACCGCGCAACGTCACGCGGATGTCATGCCTGGCGGCCAGGCGGGAAACGACGAAAAGACCGAGCCGCTCGCTGTCGGCCAGGTCGAACTCGGGCGGGCTGGCCAGCCGTTCGTTGAGGTCGGCCAGCTCCTCGGGGGTCAGGCCGACCCCGCGGTCCTCGACGTGCACGGCGAAGCCTCGGGCGGCCACCTCGCCGCGCACCACGACCGAGGTGTGCGGCGGCGAGTAGACGGTGGCGTTCTCGATGAGCTCGGCGATCAGGTGGATGACGTCGCCGACCACGGGCCCGGCCAGCCGCTGGGCGGGCATCGGCTCGACGACGACCCTCGGGTACTCCTCCACCTCGGCGGTGGCGCCGCGGACCACGTCGAGCAGCGGGACGGGCTTGCTCCAGCCCCGGCCCGGGGTGGCGCCCGACAGGATGATCAGGCCCTCGGCGTGGCGGCGCATGCGGGTCGTCAGGTGGTCCAGGCGGAACAGGTCGTCCAGCGCCTCCGGGTCGGTCGCCCGGTGCTGCATGCCCTCCAGCTGGATGCGCTGGCGGTGCAGCAGCGCCTGGCTGCGCCTGGCCAGGTTGCGGAAGACGTGGCCGACGCCGTCGCGGAGCTGCGCCTGGCCGACGGCGGCCTCGACGGCGGTCTGCTGGACGGTGGAGAACGCCTGGCCCACGTCGTCGATCTCGACGGTGGTGCTGGTCACCGACAGCTCGGGCACCTCCACCGCCTCCCCCCTGCGCAGTTTGGCCACGACCTCGGGCAGCCGCTCCCTGGCGACCTCCAGCGCCGCCTCGCGCAGCGTGCCCAGCTCGCGCGAGAGCCGGTTGCCCATCCGCAGCGAGAACGCGATCGACACGACGATCAGCAGCAGCGCGGTGCCGGCCAGCAGCAGCGCCCGGGTGAGGACCGAGTCGGCCACCGGCTCGGACCGGGCCGACAGCGCCATGCTGGCCTTGAGCTGGGCGTCCTGGAACGACTTGGCCAGCCCTTCGGTGGTGTCGAGCCAGCCGAGCGGCGAGCCGCCCGCGATGATCTGGTCCTCCATCAGCCGCATCCGCTGGTAGTCGGGCGAGGTGATGATGGACACCTGGGCCTCGCGCAGCGCGGGGTCCAGCTCGCCGAGCGCGTGGTCGAGCAGGAAGCGCCGGTTGCCGACGATCTGGGTGAAGACCCGGCGCTCGGCGAGCGTGGTCGGGCCCAGGGCGAGGGCCTGCTCGCGGGTGAGCAGCTCCTTGGCGTAGCCGAGGTCGATGACCACGCGCGCCTGCTCGTAGATCGGGATCTCCTTGATGAACCCCACCCGGCGGTGCAGCCCGAAGAGCGAGTCCATGATCGCGTTGTACGCCTCGACCGCGCGCAGGCGGTCGGCCAGGCCCGTGTCGATCTCGCCCCTGATGGCGTCGAGCCCGTCCAGTTCGGTGTACACCGCGTCCACCTGCTTGCGGATCGCCTCCGACGTGTCCCGGGACCGGCCCGAGAGCATCCTGAATTGCTGCCTTGCCTTGTCGCTGCGGGCGCGCTGCTGGGTGAGGGCCGAACGGTCGGCCGCCCTCCCGGCGCGCAGCAGCTTCACCGAGGCGAGGCGCTCACGCTGCAACTCGGTGCCGAGCTTGTAGGCGGGGTGACGCAGGTTGGTCCAGAGCGTGGTGTACTGGCGCAGCTCCAGGCTTTCGCCCGCGGTGACGACGGTGATGACGCCCCACAGCACCACCATCGAAGCGAGCGGAACCAGCAGCAGGCCGATGATCTTCATGCGGATCGTGCGGCTACGACCCATGACACCTCACTCCGGTCGGTCCCCTGCTGGCAACCCCGGACGGGACAAGCCATGAGAATAGCAATTCGATCTCCGGAATGCCCAATTTTTCGGCACTTTTGGACACTTGGCGTTGATCATGCAGTAGGTTTCGCCAGTAGATCGGTCACAGAGGGAGAAGTGTTGCGCCGTCGTCTCGCCGCGGTCGCCGCGCTGGTGATCACACTGGCGGCCTGCTCGGCTCAGGCGCCCGTCCCGAAGGCGTCACCGGGGGAGTCGGCGTTCGTCTACGTCGAGAACACCGGCGTGATCACGGAGTGGGACCCGTCCCGGTCCTACTCCAACGAGATCATCGCCATGCAGAACATCTACGAGACCCTCACCCTGTGGAACCCGGTCACCAAGAAGACCGGCCCCCGCCTGGCCACCTCGTGGCGCTCCTCCGCCGACGGCCGCACCTGGACGTTCACGCTGCGCCAGGGCGTCACCTTCCACACCGGCAGGCCGCTGGACGCCGCCGCGGTCAAGGCGTCGATCGAGCGCACCCGGCAGCTCAAGGCCGGGGCCCACTACATCTGGGACTCCGTCGCCTCCATCCGGGCCGACGACCCGGCCACGGTCACGTTCTCGCTGCGCTACCCGGTCCCGCTGGACGTCGTGGCCTCCTCCGCCTACGCGGCCTACGTCTACGACACCCAGGCGGCCGGCGACCTGACCGCCTGGTTCGGCGCCGGCCGCGACGCCGGGACCGGGCCGTACACGGTGGCCTCCTGGCGGCGGGGCCAGGAGGAGGAGCTCACGCTGCGGTCGTACGACCGCTACTGGGGAGGCTGGGACCGGCCGCACTACCGCTCGGTCAAGTTCCGCGTGGTGCCCGAGCCCGAACGGGCCTTCCAGCTGCTGACGCGCGGCGAGGCGACGTTCGTGCACCGGCTCGCCCCGCGCCTGTACGCGCGGGCCGAGCGCACGCCGGGCCTGCGCACGGTCGAGCGGCCCTCGTTCCAGACGGCGATGATGCTCTTCAACACCGCGACCGGCCCCATGAAGGACGTGCGGGTACGGCGGGCCGTCCAGAAGGCCGTCGACTACGAGGGCGTCGTCAGGGCGTTGCGCGGCGCGGTCACGCCCGCCAGCGGCGTCGTGCCCGAAGGGCTCGTCGGCCACGTGCCCGGCCGGACGCCGCGGCAGGACCTGGCGGGCGCCACCAGGCTGCTGCGCCAGGCCGGCTACGGACCCGGCGGAAGGCCGCTGCGCCTGCTGCTCACCTACACCGAGGGCGACACCGACCAGCGGCTGCTGGCCCGCAGCCTGCGCACCACGCTCGCCCGGCTCGGCATCACGCTGCGGGTGCGCGCCCTGCCCTGGTCCCAGCAGTGGGAGCTGGGCAAGAAACGCGGCCAGGACATCCTCGTCATGTACTGGTGGCCCGACTACGCCGACGGCTACTCCTGGTTCGGCAACGTCTTCCGCAGCGCGAACCCGCCCGTCTTCAACCTGGCCTACCTCAACCACCCGGCGACCGACGCGCTGCTCGACTCGCTGCCCGAGCTCACCGTGACCGACAGGGCGACCGCCCAGCGGATGTTCGCCCGCGCCACCAAGCAGGTCCTCGACGACCAGGCCGCCGCGGCGATGCCGTGGGTGGTCAACTACCGCCGCGCCTACCTGGGCGGCGTGCAGGGCTACGACGACAACCCGGCCTACCCGGACGTCGTCTTCGTCTACGACCTGCGGCCCTCCGGCTGATCCCCGGCCCGCTCGCGCAGCCGCTGCCTGATCTCCTCCGGGGTGTAGGCGCGGCGCCGCCGCTCGGCCCGCGCGATCGCCACCCCGGTCGCGGCCACTCCCGCCATCCCGGCCAGCCCGAGTATCTTCCACCAGCGCATGTGCCTAGGCTAGCCGTGTGCTGACTCTCGACGAGGCCGTTGAGCTGACCAGGACCGGTGACCTGTGGGTCTTCCGCGGGCGCTCGGTGCCCGACCGGGCCATCCAGACGATGACCAACAGCCCGGTCAACCACGTGGGCATGGCGATCGTCATCGAGGACCTGCCGCCCATGATGTGGCACGCCGAGCTCGGCAGGTCGCTGCCCGACCTGTGGGCCGGCGGCCACCACCGGGGCGTGCAACTGCACGACCTGCGCGACGCCGTCACCGTCTGGGCCGCCCGCTACGGCCAGCGGGCCTGGCTGCGCCAGCTCGAACCGCAGGCCACCCGCGAGATGGAGGACGCGGCGCTGCGCGCGGTCGCCAGGCTCGACGGCACGCCGTTCCCCTCGACGGCCCGGCTGGCCGGGCGCTGGCTGCGCGGCCGCGTGCCCAAACTGCGCCGCCGCGAGCGCGAGCACACGCTGGAGCGCGCCTACTGCGCCGAGATCGTGGCCGTCACGTACGAGGAGATGGGGTTGCTGCCCGCGGGCCGGCGCCCCAACTGGTACGACCCCGGCCGGTTCTGGAGCGGCGACGACCTCGGGCTGCTCGGCGAGCACAAGCTCGGCAACGAGATCACCGTGGGGGTGCCCCTGCCCGCTCCCGGCTCTGGCCCCGCCTGATCGGCATGTGCTCCAGGTCGTCGAGCGTGCCCGGCGTGTCCTGGAGGAAGTCGAGCCTGATCAGGTCGTCGCCGGTGATCGCGTTCAGCAGCCAGTCGCCGCCGATGCGCAGCTTGGAACGGCCCGTGGGCGCCGTCAGCAGGTGATAGCCGCGCGTCACGAGCTGCGCGGGCGGGCCCGCCAGGTCGATCCCGAACGGCCTGGCCACCGCGTCCGCGCCGCCGAGGTCCACGACGAAGCCGATGTCGTGGTGCCGGTACTCGCGCAGCGGCCGCCCGCGCAGCGCCGCCACCACGTTGTACGCGGCCGTCGCCGCCTGCCGGTGGGCGTGCTGCGCCGTCGGGGCGCAGGGCAGGCCGGAGGCGCTGGTCAGGTCCGGCACCGCCGCCGCGTCACCCAGCCCGAACACGCCGCCGTGCCCCGGCACCACCAGGTCGGTGCCGACCACCAGCCGTCCCTTGACCGTCTCGGTGCCCAGGCTCGCCACCACCGGCCTCGGCGTCACCCCGGCGGTCCAGACGACCGTACGCGTGGGCAGCGTGGTGCCGTCGGTGAGCGCGGCCGACTCGCCCGTCAGCCGCTCCACCGTGACGCCCAGCCGCACGTCGATGCCGCGATGCCGCAGCAGCCGCATCGCGGCGGCGCCGAGCTGCTCGCCGAGCTCCGGCATCAGCTTGGGCGCGATGTCGATCAGCGTCCAGCGGACCAGCCCCGGGTCCAGGCCGGGGAAGCGGTGCAGCGCCTTGCGGGTGACGAGCTGGAGCGTCGCCGCCGTCTCGACGCCCGAGTAGCCGCCGCCCACCACCAGGAATCCGCACCGCGAGGCCCGCTCCTCGGCGTCGTGGGCGATCGCCGCCAGCTCCAGCTGGGCGATCACCTGGTCGCGCAGGTACACGGCCTCGGCCAGCGTCTTCATGCCGCGCGCGTGCTCGGACAGGCCCGGGATGTCGAACGTGCGCGTCTTGCTGCCCGGAGCCAGCACGATCACGTCGAACGGCACCCGCACGGTCTCCCCGCTGATCTTGAACACCTCGCACGTGCGGGAGTCGAGATCCACGTCCATCGCGACGCCCGGCAGCAGCTTGGCGTGACGCAGCTTGGTGTGCAGCGGCGCCACGATCGAGCGCGGCTGCAGCACCCCGGCGGCGACCTGGGGCAGCAGGGGCAGGTAGAGGCTGTAGTCCTTGGGCGTGATGAGGACGATCTCCGCCTCGCCTGGCCGCAGCCGCCGTTCGAGGAGCCTGGCACAGGCGAAGCCGCCGAATCCGCTGCCCACGATCGCGATACGTGTCACGTGAAAGGCCCTTCCGTGGACTGGGCCACGCGAACCTGCGGATACGGGAAAATCCACGCATGACGACTGTGAACGTGGCCTTGATCGGCGTGGGCAACTGCGCGTCCTCCCTCGTCCAGGGGGTGGAGTACTACCGCGACGGTGACGCCCCCGGCCTGCGGAACCCGATCTGCGCCGGCTACGCCGTCTCCCAGGTGCGCTTCACGGCCGCCTTCGACGCCGACCCCGGCAAGATCGGCCTCGACCTGTCCGAGGCGATCTGGGCGGCGCCCAACAACGCGCGCAAGTTCGCCGACGTGCCCTGCCTCGGCGTCGAGGTGGCCGCCCCGCACGAGGCCGCGGAACGGCTGCGCGGCGCCCACGTCGCGGTCAGCTTCCTGCCGGCCGGCGCCCAGCGCGAGAGCGAGATGTACGCGGAGGCGGCCCTCGCGGCCGGCTGCGCCTACGTCAACTGCATGCCCGCCGTGCTCGCCCGCTCGCCCGAGTGGGCCGCCCGGTTCGCCGCCGCCGGGCTGCCGCTGGTCGGCGACGACCTGAAGAGCTCCTTCGGCGCCACGCTGGTGCACCGCGCGCTCGTCGACGCCCTCACCTCGGGAGGGGTACGGCTCGGCGACGGCTACCAGCTGCTCGGCGGCGGCAACATGGACTTCCTCAACCTGCTCGACCCCGTGAGCATGCAGACCAAGCGGGCCACCAAGGTCGCGGGCGCGGGCACCGCCGCCCACGTCGGCGCCGACTACATCCCGTTCCTGGAGGACCGCAAGGTCGCCTACATCCGCCTCGAAGGCGAGGGGTTCGGCGGGTCGCCGCTGGAGGTCGAGGTGCGCATGAGCGTCGAGGACTCGCCCAGCGCCGCGGGCAACACGCTGGACGCCGTCCGCCACGCCAAGGCCGCCCTGGACCGGGGCGTCGGCGGCGTCCTCGGCGAGGTCTCACGCGAGCTGATGAAGGCGCCCGCCTGATCAACTCGCCCGGCTCGCCCGCGTGATTATGCTCGGACGTTGTGGACATCCGCGTGCTCGGCCCGGTGGAGGTGCGGGACGGCGGCGGTTCGGGGGTGCCGCTGGGGGGAGCCCAGCAGAGGTGCGTCGCCGGGCTGCTCGCCGCGCACCTCGGCGGCTACGTGTCCGTGGAGCGGCTGAGCGAGGCCCTGTGGGACGACGAACCGCCCAAGACCGCCAAGACCATCGTGCAGGGGCACGTGTCCCAGCTCCGCAAGGCCGCCGGTGACCTGATCGACAGCGGCGCGGCCGGCTACGCGCTGGCCGTGCCCGCCGACCGGGTCGACCTCGGCCGGTTCCGCCGCCTGGCCGCCGAAGGGCGCGCCGCCGCCCGGCCCGCCGACGCCGCCCGCGCCTGGTCGCGGGCCCTGGACGAGTGGCGCGGCCAGCCGCTCCAGGGCATCGGCGGCGTCTGGGTCGACCAGCGGGTGCGCGGGCCGCTGCTGGAGGAGCGGTGGGCGCTGCTGGAGGAGTACGCCGCCGCGCTGGCCGAGCTGGGCCGCCACCACGAGGTGCCGGTCGTGCTGCGGGAGCTGCGGCACGAGCAGCCGTTCCGCGAACGGCCGCACGAGCTGGCCATGGTCGCGCTGTGGCACGGCGGGCGCGCGCCGGAGGCGCTGGAGCTGTTCCGGGAGGTCCGGCGGCTGTTCGCGCACGAGCTGGGCGTGGACCCCGGGCCCCGCCTGCGCGACCTGCACGCGAGCATCCTGTCCGGCGCCCCGCCGCCGTCGGCCGGGCGCGTGGTGCTGACGACCGGCCACCCGCAGACGACGTCGCCCGGTTCGCGCGCGCCCGGTTCGACTGCGCCTGGCTCGCCCGCGTCCAGCTCGTCCGCGTCTGGTTCGCCCGCTCCGGCGGGCGGGCGGGTGGTGCCGAGGCAGCTCCCCATGGAGACCGCCGGGTTCGCCGGCCGCCGGGCCGAGCTCGACCGGCTCTGCGCGCTGCTCCGCGAGCGCCAGATCGTACTCGTCACCGGGGCCGCCGGGGCCGGGAAGTCGGCGCTGGCCGTGCGGGCCGGGCACCGGCTGGCGGCCGAGTTCCCCGACGGGCAGCTCCACGTCGACCTCAACGGCTACGGCCAGGGCGACCCGGTGCCCCCCGAACGCGCGCTCACCCGCTGCCTGCGGGCGCTCGGCGTCGGCTCCGTCCCCGCGGGCGCGACCGAACAGGCCGACCTCTACCGCTCTCTCACGGCAGGCCGGCGGCTGCTCGTCGTCCTCGACAACGCCGCGAACGCCGGCCAGGTGCGCCCCCTGCTGCCGGGCGGCACCGGCTGCGCCGTGATCGTCACCAGCCGCGACAGCCTGCGCGGCCTGGTCGCCCTGGAGGGCGCCCGCAGCCTGACGCTCGGCACGCTCACCCCCGTCGAGGCCCGCGACCTGCTCGCCGACGTGGCCGGGCCCGACCGGATCGGCGCCGAGCCCGGGGCGGTCGCCGAGATGGCCGGGCTCTGCGGCCACCTGCCGCTCGCCCTGCGCATCGCGGGCGCCAACCTCGCCGCCCGGCCCGGCCTCGGCGTCGAGAGCTACACCGCGGAGCTGCGCGCCGACCGGTGGCGCACGCTCAGCGTCGAAGGCGACCCGCGGGCGGCCGTCGCCACCGCCTTCGGCCGCTCGTACGCCTCGCTCGCCCCCGACGCCGCGCTGCTGTTCCGCCGGTTCGGGCTGGCGCCGGGCTGCGACTTCACCGTGGCCACCGCGTCCCGGCTCGCCGGCGCCGACGCCGCCACGGCCACGCGCCTGCTGGGCGCGCTCGCCTCCGCCCACCTCATCGAGGAGCACGCGCCCGGCCGCTTCCGCCTGCACGACCTGATCCACCTGTACGCGCGCGAGCGGCGGCAGCCGGACGACGAGCCCGCCCGCACCCGCCTGCACGCCTACTACCTGCACACGGCGCGGGCCGCCGCCGCCCTCCTCGCGCCCGCCAACGAGCTGCTGCCGCTCAGCGCCGACGACCCGCCGCTCGACGCCGAGCCGCTCGACGACCCCGCCCGGGCCCGCGCCTGGCTCGACGCCGAACAGCACAACCTGCTCGCCGTCCTCGACCAGGCGATCCAGCTCGGCGCGCACCGGATGCTGTGGCGGCTGATCGAGGTGCTGCGCGCGTTCATGAACGGGCGCGTCCACCTGGAGGTGATCCTCTCCCTGGCCCGCGCCGGGCTGCGCGCCGCCGAACAGGCCGGCGACACCGCCGGGCAGGGCAGCATGCACCACACGCTGGGCAACGCCCGGCTCGTGCTCAACGACCCGCACGCCGCCATCGCCCACTACGAGCGCGCCTCGGCCCACTACGAGGACATCGGCTGGACGCCCGGCGTGCTCATGACGCTGACCAACCTGGCCACGGCGGGCACCAGCCGCGGCGACCTCGCCGGCAGCACCCGCCACTACGAGCGCGTCATCCGCGTCTGGGAGAAGCTCGAACCGTCGGCCAAACTGGCCGCCACCCTGGAGAACCACGCCCTCGCCCTGCTGTGGCAGGGACGGGCCGGGGAGGCGCTGGAGCAGCAGCGGCGCGCCATCGACCTGTTCCGGGAGCTCGGCGGCAGCCGGTCGTGGCGCGGGCGCGCGTACGCGATCCTGGGGGACGTGCACCTGGCGCTCG
Source organism: Nonomuraea ceibae (assembly GCF_019396325.1). Lineage (GTDB taxonomy): Bacteria > Actinomycetota > Actinomycetes > Streptosporangiales > Streptosporangiaceae > Nonomuraea > Nonomuraea ceibae. Next base: position 593 of record NZ_JAHKRO010000067.1, on the reverse strand, counting down.
GCGACCTGGGCGCGGCCGAGGAGGCGTTCGGGGTGGCGCTCGGCGGCGAGCCGGAGTTCGGCTCGCGCTTCCGGGAGGCGGCGGCCTACGGCAGCGTCGCCATGACCCACTACCTGCGCGGCGACGTCGGCGCCGCCGTGGAGCACGCGCGCCGGGCCGTCGAGGCCACGCGCGGCAGGGGGGTCGCGGGCGAGCACGACGAGGCGCTGTCCACGCTGGCCTGGGTGGACGAGACCGCGGACCTCGACGGGAGGTGCGCGCTCCTGGAGCGGGTGGTCGCCTCCTACGCCGAGCGGGGGGCGCACCCGTACCCCAAGGCCCGCGCCCACCTCCTGCTGGCGACGATGCGGCAGCGCGCGGGGACCTCCGGGGAGGCCGCCCGGCGCGTTTCCGAGGCGCTCGCGCTCGCCCGCGCGCACGGGCTGCGGCGGCTGGAAGGGCAGGCGCTCACGGTGTCGGCCCGCCTCCCGGAGGGGGCGGCCGGAGACGCGCTGCGGGCCGCCGAGCTGCACCGGGAGCTCGGCCACCGGCTCGACGAGGCCGACGCCATGCTGGCGGCGGGCGCCTGCCTCCTCCGCGGCGGCCGCCCCCCC
>NZ_JAHKRO010000066.1 GCF_019396325.1 Nonomuraea ceibae | reverse complement strand
TCACGTGATCGTCCAAGTAGACATAGAGTGCGGTCAGAAGGGCGTCCAAGTCTGTCTTCACACACCGACCATGGACGCCCTTCGTCACGCCCGCAGCCGATCACCAAATTTCACATCAGCGATCTAGGCGCGGGACCTGGGCCGCTCTACTGTCCGCAGTATGGGCACACGCTCCTCGTACCTGCTCGACGTCCTGATGACGGAGTTCGGTGAGTCGATCACCACCGATCCGTCCGCATTCAGGCGCAAGTTCCGGAAGATGGCGGCCTCCCCCTTCGCGTTCTACCGGGGCAGCGCCTGCCTGTTCTACGCCGACCTCACCGGGCCGTTCGCCGACGACTCCTACCTGGACGAGGCCACCAGCCGGGTGTGGATCCACGGCGACCTGCACGCGGAGAACTTCGGCACGTACATGAACGCCTCCGGCGTGCTGGTCTTCAACGTCAACGACTTCGACGAGGCGTACGTGGGCCCGTACGTCTGGGACCTCAAGCGGTTCGCCGCCAGCGTCGCCCTGCTCGGCTACGCCAAGGCGCTGTCGGACGCGGCGATCGGCGAGCTGGTCGGCGGGTTCGCGGGGGCGTACCTGACCGAGCTGACGGCGATCGCCCGGGGCGGCGACGACGCGATCGGCTCGCTCACCCTCGACACCACCTCGGGCGTGCTGCACCGGGTGCTGCAGACGGCCCGGCTCAGCACGCGGGTGGCGATGCTGGACGTGGAGACCGTGGTGGAGGACTACGACCGGCGCTTCGCGCTCATGGAGGGGCGCGTGCCGGTGGCCGACGGGATGCGGGCGGCGGTGCGGGCCGCGTTCGAGGACTACCTGACCACGCTGCCCGCCCCGGCCACCCCGGCGAACCCGGTCGAGCACGTCATCAAGGACATGGCGCTGCGCAAGGGCGTGGGCATCGGCTCGGCCGGGCTGCCCTCTTACAACCTGCTGTTGGAGGGCCGTTCGCAGGCCCTGGAGAACGACGTCATCCTCTACATGAAGCAGGCCCAGGTTCCGGCCGTGGCCCGGTACGTCACCGACGAGAAGGTCTCTCGGTACTTTCAGCACCAGGGGCACCGGACCGCCGAGTCGCAGCGCGCCCTCCAGGCGTACGCCGATCCGTGGCTCGGCCACACCACGCTGAACGGCGTCGGCCAGCTCGTCGCCGAGGTGTCCCCGTACTCGGCCGACCTCGACTGGGGCGACGTGAACGAGCCCGCGGAGCTGCACGCGATCGTGCGGGACCTGGGGCGGGCGGTGGCGCGCATGCACGCGGTCGCCGACGACGACTCCAGCCACGACCTGGTGAGCTTCTCGACGGAGGCGGCGATCGTGGCGGTGGCCGGCGGCGACGCGGGCGGGTTCACCGCGATGCTGGTGGAGTTCGCGCACCGCTACGGGGCGCAGGCCCGCGAGGACCACCGGCGGTTCGTGGACCTGTTCCGCAACGGCCGCCTTCCAGGGGTGTGACGACCGACCGGTCGGTATGGCATGCTTCCGGAATATGACTCTGTTCTCGGTGGAAGGCAAGACAGTCGTCGTCACGGGCGGGTCGCGCGGCATCGGCCGCATGATCGCGGCAGGGTTCGCGGCGGCCGGCGCGAAGGTCCACATCACCGCCCGCAAGGCGGCCGAGGTCGAACGGACGGCCGCCGAGCTGGGCTGCTCCTCGGTGGTCGCCGACCTGTCCACCCCCGTAGGGGTGGCCGCGCTGGAGGCGGCCGTGGACGGCCCGGTGCACGTCCTGGTCAACAACGCGGGCGCCACCTGGGGCGCGCCGCTCGCGGACTACCCGGAGAGCGCCTTCGACAAGCTCTGGAACATCAACGTCAAGGGCGTCTTCTACGTCACCCAGCGCCTCCTGCCCCAGCTGCGCGAGGCCGCCACCGCCGACGACCCGGCACGGGTGATCAACGTCGGGTCCATCGACGGGATCAAGGTGCCGTCGATGGAGACGTTCGCCTACTCGGCCACCAAGTCCGGCGTCCACATGCTGACCCGGCACCTGGCCAAGCAGCTAGCCCGCGAGCACATCACGGTCAACGCGCTGGCCCCCGGGCCGTTCGAGTCCAAGATGATGGCCTTCGCGCTCGACGACCCCGCCACGCGCGACGCCATCTCGGCGAGCGTGCCGCTGGGCCGGATCGGCCGCCCCGACGACATGGCCGGAGCGGCGATCTTCCTGGCGTCGCGGGCCGGGGCCTACCTGACCGGGACCGTCATCCCGGTGGACGGCGGCATCTCCTGCTGACCGGCCCAAGTCAGAGCAGCTCGCGCAGCGCCGTGGCCAGGCTCGCCGCCGCACCCGGCTCGTAGCGCAGATAGAGGTACGGCTCCGTCAGCTCCAGCTCGATGACCGCCGGGCTGCCGTCGGGGAGCCGGACCAGGTCGATCCGGGCGTAAAGAAGGGCCTGGGGGATGGCGGCAAGCACCTTCTCCGCGAGTTCGACCTGGTCCGGGGCCGGGGTGCGCACCTCGGCCCGTGCGTTGTCGGCACCGGTCATGCCGGGCGTGAGCATCGGGGTGCGCCGGACGGCGTGGCTGAGACGGCGGTTGAAGTAGACGAGCGAGGTCTCGCCCTCGGCCTCGACCATGTCGAGATAGGGCTGGACCATGGGGGTGCGGCCGGCGGCCTCCAGGGCCGCGGCGTGCGCACCGGCCCGGTCGCGGTCGGTGGTCCTGATCGTGTCGCGGGCGCCCGCGGAGATCGCGGGCTTGACGACGTACTCGTCCCAGCGCGGCAGGTCGTGCGCCGACCAGTGCGTCGGCACCGTCGGAACGCCGAGGTCGCGCAGATAGGTCTTGTCGGTGTTGGCCTCGATGACGGAGGCCGGGTTGAGGAGCCGGGAAACCTGCTCCACCCGCCTGGTCCAGGCCAGGAACTCCGCCCTGCGGTCGACGTAGTCCCAGACCGAGCGGACCACGACGGCGTCGTAGGCGCTCCAGTCGACGCCGGGGTCGTCCCAGCGTTCGGTGCCACCTTCGATGCCCTGTTCGCGCCAGGCGGCCAGGGCGAGCTCGCGCTCGTCGTCGTGCGTGTCGGGGTCGTCAAACGTCGCATATGCACAGGTAGCCATCCGCTGATGCTAATAGCGGACAGAACAAATGCCGATTGCGGGCCTGCTGGTTACGGGGTGGCTCGTTGCGGGGTTGGTCGTTGCGCGGTTGGTGATCGCGCGGGTTGGTCGCGGGATTACTGGTTGCGGGCTTGCTGATCGCGGGGTGGCTGGTTGCGGGCTTGCTGGTTGCGGGGCGTACTGCGGAGGGGTTGATGCCGGAGAGGGGCCCACGCGCCCGTGCCCAGGCCCGGGCGCGTGGGCGGAGGTCACTAGTCGACCTCGACCTCCTGGCGGGCGGCGCTGTCGTCGGTCGCCACGTTGGCGTTGCCGTTGATGTTGTTGACGTTGGTCGAACCCCAGCCGCCGACGTTGCTGGTGCCGATGTTGGCGAAGTTGTTGCCCGTCTGCGACGACTCCTCGTTCCAGCTCGAGTTGTCGTTACGCGTGTCGGCCTGGGCCGGGGCGGCGAGCAGGGTGGCGCCGGCAGCGGCGGCCACGACGAAACCGGTCACGCAGAGCTTCTTGATCATGTCGATGTTCCTTCCGATGAGTGTTGCTGTTACGGGCCCGCCGGACGGGGCCGGCGGAATCGGGGAAGGCGGATCGCCTAGTAGAAGATGTAGGTCACGGAGATGCTTCCGTCGGAAGCGGTCGTGGCGATGCCGTTGAGGTTGTTGACGTTGACCGAGCGTCCCCACCCTTTGTTGGAGGCGCCGACGTGCGCGAAGTTGTTGCCGGCCTGGGAGGACTCGGAGTTGGTGCTCCAGTTGTCACTCCAGGTGTCCGCGTGAGCCGGGGCGGCCAGCAGCGTTACGCCCGCCGCCGCCGCGACCACGGCACCCGCCGCGCACAGCTTCTTGATCACTACAGCTCCTTCGCCAGAGGATTGGCTTCCAGGGGCAGCAGGCATGGGCCCGAGGTGCACTACCGCCCCTTTGACCTGTCTTGACCCGGAGAGGTCAAGGTCAAAGCGAGCATATAACTATGGGTTGCCAATCGGTAGCTTTGAGTAATTAGAAGATTCTTCTGTGCCGTGCTCGCTGACAGGAGGTGTCAGCGAGGGCCGTCTAGCGTCCGGCGCATGATCTACGAGTTGCGCCGCTACACGCTGCGGCCGGGGCGGCGGGAGACTCTGCTGTCGCTGTTCGAGCGGGAGTTCGTCGAGACGCAGGAGGCCGTCGGCATCGACGTCATCGGCCAGTTCCGCGACCTCGACGACCCCGACGCCTTCCCCTGGATCCGGGCGTTTCCCAACATGGCGGACAGGAAGGCCGCGCTCACCGCGTTCTACACCGGACCGGCGTGGCAGGCGCACCGGGAGGCGGCCAACGCCACCATGATCGACTCGACCGACGTGCTGCTGTTGCGGCCCGCCGGGGGTCGTCTGCCCCGATGGGACCGGCCTCCCCTGGGTTCCGGGGAGGCGGCCTCGTCACTGTGGGTGGCCACGATCTACCACGTCGAGCCGGGATTCGAGGCGTTCTTCGCCGACGAGGTGGCGTCCCTGCTGGCGGCCGGCGGTACGCCTCCGGTGGCCTGCTTCGCCACCGAGCATGCGGAGAACACCTACCCCTTGCTGCCCGTCCGTACGGGGGAAGAGGTGTTCGTGTGGTTCGCCCGCTTCGAGAGGGAAGCGGACGAGCGGGTGGTCGACGTCCCGGCGCTCGCCCAGCGGCTCACCGCGCCACCCCGCCGCCTCCGCCTCACCCCCACCCCCCGCTCCACCCTCCGCTGACCCGGGCCCCCGCCCCTCAACGGAACCGGACCCAAGGCGGAGCGGCTCAAGGCGGGGCGCGGGCCCGAGAGAAAGCCAGCGTCCAACCGAAGGCCCAGCCGCCCACCGGGGCGGACGCGGAAGCACACCCCCACAGGGCCGCCGAGGGCCGATGCGGGCTGGGGCGCCCCCAGGCAGAGCGGCCCCCGGTAGGGCGGCCCCCAACGCGGAGGCGGACGCGAACATGGGCGTCGCGGCGTGAGGCGACCCCAGGCGGGGGTCGGCGCGGGAGGCGGACGCGGTCGCCGGCCGATGTGGGGGTCGGGCCGATGTGGGGGTCGGGCCGATGTGGTCGGCTGATGGAGTGAACGCGAGGGCGGGGCGAGGGCGGGGCGAGGGCGGGGCGAGGCCGGGGCGGTGCCCGAGGGGCCGCTGCTGACGTGGTCGCCGGCGGGCGGCGGGGGCGGCCGGGGCAGCGACCTGGAGGCCGCCGCCCGGTCGGCGCGTTACTGGCCCGATCGCTGACCCCCAGCCGGGGCCCGGCGGTCAGAGGACGGTGATGCCGCGGGCGGCGAGGATGGCGTCGGCCTGGGCGCGGTTGACGATCGCGCCGCCGAACGCGCGCAGCCGGGCGTCGTCGATCTCCCCCAGGTCGGCGCCGCGCAGGTCGGCCCGGGTGAACACGGTCTTGAGCAGCTTGGCCTCGCGCAGCCGGCAGTCGGTGAACGTGGCGTCGGTGAAGTCGCAGCCCGACAGGTCGGCCTCGTCGAAGCGGACGCCTTCGATCTCCTCGCCGCGCAGGGAGCAGCCGCCCAGGTTGGCCATGGTCAGGTTGGAGCGGGTGACGCGGAAGCCGGTGCCGCGGCTGCCGGTGAGCGAGGCGCCGATCAGGCGGCAGCCGGTGAACGACGCGTCGGTCATCAGCGCGCCGCCGAACTGCGCGGACGACAGGTCGACGTCGGTGAACACGGCGTCGATGAGGTCGGCGTCGCTGAACCTGACCCGCATCCCGCCGCCGCCCGTGAAGACGGCGCCGTCGAGGTCGGCCTTGCGGAAGTCGGCCTGTTCCAGCACGCAGGACTCGAACCGGGCCCCGGCCAGCGAGGCTCCCCACAGGTCGGCCTCGGTGAGGTCGCAGCCGCGGAAGACGTGCGTCTCGTCCGGGGCGAGCCGGTCGGTGAGGGATGTGCCGGAGAGGTCCTCGCCGTCGAAGTTCACGGTGTCACAGGCTACCGGTGATCACCTCGGCGGCGGCCCGGCCGCAGACGGGGGCGGAGCCGTACGTGGCGATGTGCACGGCGCCGAGGTCGGAGCGCTGGGGCAGGCCCATCTCGACCACGACGGCGTCGGGGCGGGCGCTGAGCAGGTGCCGTACGGCCTCGCCCTGCCAGGGGTAGCGGTGCACGTCGCGTACGACGACGACCAGGGGGCGGGAGGCGGCCAGGGCGACGAGGTCCTCGATGGCGGCGCCGGACGCCTCGCCGGCGGCGAAGCGGGTGACGGCGGTGCCGGGCATCAGCTCGGCGAGCGGGCCGGCGACGCCCCACGGGGTGGACTTGTCGATGGCCAGGTTCATCTCGGGGGCGAGTTCCACGACGTGCGGGGGTGTGCGGAGCGGCAGGACGGCGGCTCCCGTGCGGCGGGTGACCCGCACGGCGCGCCGGGCGGCCGCGAGTCCGGCGTGGCCGTTGTGCGCGGCCCGCTCGGTGGTGACCGACATGCCGTCCGCCCCGGCGCCGACCATGTTGTCCGTTGGTGTGCTGCCCGAGGAGGCGGCCCAGACGGCCAGCTCGCGGACCCGGCGTGCGGCGTCGGCCAGTCGCTCCTCGGGCAGCAGTCCATCGGCGACCGCCGTGACGATCGCGTCCCGTACCTCGATGGCCGTGGCCTCGTCGGCGTGCTCGCCGCCGACGCAGATCGCGTCGGCTCCCGCGGCGATGGCGCGGGCGGCGGCGCCGCCGATGCCGTACGCCTCGGAGACGGCGGCCATCTCGATGCCGTCAGTGACGATCATGCCCTCGAAGCCGAGCTCCTCCCGGAGCAGTCCGGTGAGCACCTTGGGGCTGAGGGTGGCGGGCAGGTCGGGGTCGTACACGGGCACCAGCAGGTGGCCGGTCATGACGGACCGGACGCCCGCCTTGATCGCCTCGCGGAAAGGGCGGAGCGCGTCCTCGATCCCGCCGGGGGCGACGACCGGCACGCCGTGGTGGGAGTCGACGGAGGTGTCGCCGTGGCCGGGGAAGTGCTTGGCGCAGGCGGCGACGCCGGCGGACTGCAGGCCGCGCACGAAGGCCCGGGTGTGGCGGGCGACCAGGTCGGGGTCGGCGCCGAAGGCGCGCAGGCCGATGACCGGGTTGTCGGGGTTGGAGTTCACGTCGGCGGAGGGCGCGAAGTCGATCGTGATGCCGCACGCGGCCAGGTCCAGGCCCAGGTCGCGGGCCAGGGTCTCGGTGAGCGCGACGTCGTCGACGACGCCGAGGGCGTAGCCGCCGGGGCGGGTGCTGCCGGTGGCGACCTCCAGGCGGGTCACCTCGCCGGTCTCCTCGTCGGTGCCGACCAGCGCGTACGGGTTCTCGGCCCGCAGCGCCGTGGTCAGCCGGGCCACCTGGGCGGGGCCGGTGATGTTGCGGGAGAACAGCACCACCCCGGCCAGGCCTTCCCCGAGCCGCCGGCGTACCCAGTCTGGAGGGGTGACCCCCTCGAAGCCCGGCAGGAGGACGGCGTCGGCCAGGCGCACAAGGTCACCACTCTTGGACATGACCCGCAATCTAATAGGAAAGTTTCTTATTTGCTAGAGGCATTTTCGAACGTCAGCAGGTTCGGTTGCCGGACGAACTCCGCCGCGATGCGCAACAGGGCGCCCGCCCGGCCGACGGCCGCCGCCGCGCGCCCCCGGCGGGCCGCCGCTCCCCGGCGCCAGCAGCGGCTTCGGCCGTGAACAAGCGATTGTCCGAGGGCCCATAATGGTCGTGTGACAACGCGAAAGAACTCCGCCGGCACGACCCCGGCTCCGGCCAAGCGCCAGCGCGCGGCCTCGACGGGGGCGGCCTCGGAGCGCCGGGACCATCTCGTCAAGCTCGCGGCGGAGCTCTTCGCGGCCAAGGGCTTCCAGGCGACGACGGTCCGCCAGATCGCCCAGGAGGCCGGCATCCTCTCGGGCAGCCTCTACCACCACTTCGACTCCAAGGAGTCGATCGTCGACGAGGTCCTGTCCACGTTCCTCGATGATCTCATCGCCCGCTACCGGTCCGCGATCGACTCCGGCCCCGACGCCCGCGCGGTGCTGACGGAGATGGTGCGCATCGGCTTCGGCACGCTGGAGCCGCACCGCGCCGCGATCACCGTCATGCAGAACGACTGGAACTACCTGCGCCAGTTCGAGCGCTTCAGCTACCTGGTCAAGGCCGAGGACGAGGTGGAGCAGATCTGGGTCACGCAGATCAAGGCCGGGCAGGCGGCCGGGCTGTTCAGGCCCGACGTCGACCCCAAGCTGACCTACCGGATGATCCGCGACACGATCTGGGTGGCGGTGCGCTGGTTCCGCCCCGACGGCAGGCTCAACACCGCGACGCTGGCCGACCACTACATCACGGTGCTGTTCGACGGCCTGGCGACCGGCGAGCGGACCTCCCAGCAGGGATGAGTCTCGGCAAGGCGGTGCGGCTGGCCCTGCGGGAGGCGGCGGACCCGGACAAGGCCGCCGCGATGCAGTCGTACATGAAGTCCCCGATGCCGTTCCTCGGCGTGCAGGCCGGGCCGCGGCGCACGGTGCTCAGGCGGGTGTTCGCCGAGCACCGGCTCGACACCGCGCCCGAGTGGCGGCGCGCGGTGCTCGACCTGTGGCGCGAGGCCGAATACCGCGAGGAGCGCTACGCCGCCGTGCAGCTCTCCGGGCACCACCTCTACCGCGACTTCCAGACCCTCTACACGGTGCCGATGTACGAGGAGATGATCGTCAGCGGGGCGTGGTGGGACCTGGTGGACGAGCTGGCCACGCACCGGATCGGCGGGCTGCTGGCCGCCTACCCCGACACGATGCGGCCGCTGATGCTGGAGTGGGCGCACGACGCCGACCTGTGGAAGCGGCGCACCGCGATCCTGTGCCAGAACCGGTTCCGGGAGCGCACCGACACCGCGCTGCTGTTCGCGTGCATCGAGCCGAGCCTGTCCGACAACGACTTCTTCGCCCGCAAGGCGATCGGCTGGGCGCTGCGCGAGTACGCCAAGACCAGCCCGCGCGAGGTCGTCCGCTACGTGCGGGCCAAGGGCCTGTCGGGGCTCAGCCGCCGCGAGGCCCTGCGCAACCTGCCGGTCACCTAGCAACCGGTCCCGGTCCCGATCACCTGGTCCAGAGGGCTTCCTGTACAGCCTGGACGAGGCCGAGGAGTTCGCCGGTGACGCGCTCCTTGGACCAGGCCAGCGCGTAGGTGATGCGCAGCCCGGCGCCGTGCAGCGGGACGAAGCTGACGTCGTCGCGGCGGGTGGCGCGGACCAGGAGCTGCGGCGCGGGCAGCACGCCCGCCCCGGCGGCGACCAGGTCGAGCGCGGCGGCGAAGTCGTCGTCGGCGACCATGCGCGGCTGGCCCGGCAGCCCGGCCCACGGCCTGCTGCCCGGCGTGAGGAGCACGCGGCCGACGAGGTCGGCGGGCTCGACGGCGGAGCGGGAGGCCAGGGGGTGCCCGGCGGGCACGGCGAGGTGGTCCACGCTGACGTGGAAGCGGGCGGCGGTGACGAACCGGGCGGGGGCCGGGGTGGCGAGGATCGCCGCCGACACCTCGCCCGCCTCCAGCGCCGCCGAGGCGGCGGCCCGGCCGGCCACGCGCAGCTCGACCCCGACGGCGGGAGTGCGGCCGGCCATCCTCCTGGCGATCCGCGCGGCCAGCGGCCCGGCGATCGGTGGATAAGCCAGATGAATGGTCGGACGGGCGAGCCGGGCGCCTTCCGCGGCGAACGCCGACACCGACTCCAGCACCTGCTCGGCGTGGGGCAGCAGCGCCTTGCCCGCGGCGGTGAGCCGCACCTCGCGGGCCGTGCGGGTGAACAGCCTGACCCCGGTGGCGCGTTCGAGCCGGGTGATGGCCTGGCTCACGGCCGGCTGGGACAGGCCCAGGTCGGCGGCGGCCGTGGAGAAGCTGAGCCGCGCGGCCACCCGCGCGAAGCACTGGATCTCCCTGAGCATAAGCAACACGAATAGATAATGCATCACGCCCGGCGGCCGGTGCACGATGCGAGGCGTTGACGATCGACGCTGAACGCTTGGAGCGCCCATGTCCCGTTTCCCGCAGTCCACCGTGCTCGGATACCCGAGGATCGGCCCGCGAAGGGAGCTGAAGCGGGCACTGGAGTCCTACTGGGACGGCACCGCCACCCGGCAGGACCTGGACCGCGTCGGCGCGGAGCTGCGCGCCGCCACCTGGCGCAGGCTGGCCGAGCTGGGCCTCGACGGCCTGCCGTCCAACACCTTCTCCCTCTACGACCAGGTGCTGGACACGGCCGTGCTGCTCGGCGCGGTGCCGGAGCGGTATCGGGGCGCGGCCGACCCGTACTTCGCCATGGCGCGGGGCACCGAAGGGCTGGCGCCGCTGCGGATGACGAAGTGGTTCGACACGAACTACCACTACATCGTGCCCGAGATCGGGCCGGAGACGGTCTTCAAGCTCGACGCGGCCAAGCCGCTGGCCGAGCTGCGGGAGGCGCGGGCGCTGGGCTTCGAGACGCGGCCCGTGGTGGTGGGGCCGGTGACGTTCCTGCTGCTGGCCGCCGATCCTGGGGCGGCGCTGGAGCGGCTGGACGACGTGCTGGCCTGCTACGAGGAGCTGCTGGGCGTGCTGGCCGCCGAGGGCGTGGCCTGGGTTCAGCTCGACGAGCCCGCGCTGGTCCAGGACCGCACGCCCGGGGAGCTGGCCGCCGTGCGCGCCGCCTACGACCGGCTCGGCTCGGCGGCGGCGCGGCCGGGGCTGCTGGTGACCGCGCCCTTCGGCCATCTCGGCGAGGCGCTGCCGGTGCTGGCGGCCACGCCGGTGGAGGCGATCGGCGTGGACCTGGTGCGCGGCGGGCTCGACGGCCTCGACGCGCTGGCGGGCAAGACGGTCGTGGCGGGCGTGGTGTCGGGGCGCGACGTGTGGCGGACCTCGCCGGAGCGGGCCGCGCACGCGCTGCGCGCCGTGGCCGAGCACGCCGCCCAGGTGGTCGTGGGCACCTCCTGCTCGCTGCTGCACGTCCCGTACGACCTGGAGGCGGAGCCGGGGCTGGACCCGGCGCTGAAGGCGCGGCTGGCGTTCGCCGAGCAGAAGGTGGCGGAGGTGGTCGCGCTGGCGCGCGGCGGGTTCGACGGCCCGGCCCCCGCCGTGCGGCCCGCACCCGAGCCCGCCCCCGTCGTCCGCGACGAGCGCGGCCCGTACCCGGTGCGGGCGGCGGCACAGGCCGCGCACCTGGGGCTGCCCGCGCTGCCGATCACCACGATCGGCTCGTTCCCGCAGACCGGCGAGCTGCGCGCGGCCCGCGCCGCGCTGGCCGCGGGCACGCTCCCGGCGCAGGAGTACGAGCGGCGCGTCGAGGCCGAGATCGAGCGGGTGATCCGGCTGCAGGAACGGCTCGGCCTGGACGTGCTCGTGCACGGCGAGCCGGAGCGCAACGACATGGTGCAGTACTTCGCCGAGCACCTGGACGGCTTCGCGGTGACGGCCAACGGCTGGGTCCAGTCGTACGGCTCGCGCTGCACGAGGCCCCCGATCCTGCACGGCGACGTGTCGCGGCCGGAGCCGATCACGGTCCGGTGGGCCCGTCACGCCCAGTCGCTCACGGACCGGCCGGTCAAGGGCATGCTCACCGGGCCGGTGACGATCGTGGCGTGGTCGTTCGTCCGTGACGACCTGCCGCTGCGTGACGTGGTGTTCCAGGTGGCGGCGGCGGTGCGCGAGGAGGTGCGCGACCTGGAGGCGGCCGGCGTGTCGATCATCCAGGTGGACGAGCCGGCGCTGCGCGAGCTGCTGCCGCTGCGGCAGGCAGCGCGGGCCGGCTACCTGGAGTGGGCGGTGGCCGCCTACCGGCGGGCGACGTCGGGGGTCGCCGACCGCACGCAAATCCACACGCACCTGTGCTATTCGGACGCCGACCAGATCCTCGACGCGATCGACGGCCTGGACGCCGACGTGACCACGATCGAGTCGGCCCGCTCGGGCGCCCGCATCCTGGACGCGGTGGGCTCGTTCGGGCGCGGGCTGGGCCCGGGGGTGTACGACATCCACTCCCCCCGGGTCCCGTCGTCCGCCGAGGTCGAGACGCTGCTGCGCCGGACCCTGGCCGCGCTCCCGGCCGAGCGCGTGTGGGTGAACCCGGACTGCGGCCTGAAGACCCGCACCTACGCGCAGGTGGAGGCGGCCCTGGCGAACGTCGCCGAGGCCACCGGCAGGCTGCGCGCCGAGCTCACCCGCGACGCCGGCTGAGCCTCACTTCAGGGCCCCCATCGTCAGGCCGGACTGGATCTGGCGCTGGAAGACCGTGTAGACGATCAGCATCGGCAGGATGGCGAGCGTCAGCGCGGCGAACAGCGCCGCCCAGTCCGCGTCGTAGCCAGCGGCGGTGGAGATGTCGGCGATGCCCTGGGTGAGCACCCACTTGTCCCGCTCCTGGAGCAGGACCAGCGGAAGCTGGTACTGGTTCCACTGGCCCAGCACGTTGAAGATCGTGATGCTGATCAGGCCGGGCCGCGCCATCGGCAGCATGATCTGGAAGAACACCCGGGTGTGCGACGCGCCGTCGACCATGGCCGCCTCCCCCACCGCCGTCGGCAGCGTGCGGAAGAACGCGGCGAGGAAGAACACCGTGAACGGCATCGAGTACGCGATGTACACCAGCACCAGGCCGGCATGCGTGTTGAGCCCGATGAACGGCCCGATCAGCGGCACGCTGCCCATGTTCTGCACCACGAAGAACAGCGGCGTCAGCGCCAGGTAGACGGGGAACGCCAGGCCGGAGACGAACAGCAGGTAGACCGCCCGGTTTCCGCGGAAGGGGTAGCGGGCCAGCACGTAGGCCGCCATCGCGCCCAGCAGCATGGTCCCGGCCACGCTGAAGGCCACGACGATCACGCTGTTGACGAAGTACTGCCCGATGTTCACCTGGTCCCAGGCGCGGGCGAAGTTGTCCCAGCGCGGCGTGGCCGGCAGCGACCAGGCGTCGCCGAAGATCTCGTCCTCGCTCTTGACCGAGGCCAGGAACGTCCACAGGATCGGCACCACGGTGAGCACGGTCCACAGCAGCAGCGCCAGATGGGTGAGCGTCGCCAGCGGGCCCAGCCTCCGGCGGCGCTCCTGCCGGGCGGCCTTGCGCGAGTTCGCGACCGTCCACGAGGTCATCGTCGTCATCTCTCAGTACTCGATTCGCTCACGACGCGACAGCCGCAGCGACAGGATCGCGAAGCCGATGGTGAAGAAGAACATCACGACGCCCAGCGCCGAGGCGTAGCCGAAGCGGAAGTACTCGAACGCGTTGCGGTAGATCTCCGTCGCCATCACGGTCGTGGAGTAGTCGGGGCCGCCCTGCTGGTCGGTCATCACCCACACGATCGCGAACACGTCCAGCGCCAGGATGCCGAGGTAGACCCAGGCGACCTGGACGGTGTCCCACAGCAGCGGCAGCGTGATGCGGAAGAACAGGCTCACCCGCCCCGCGCCGTCGATCGAGGCGGCCTCGAACATGTCACGCGGGATCGAGGCCAGCCCGGCGGAGAACAGCACCACGTAGAAGCCGACCGCCTGCCACACCATGACGCCGAGCACCGACCAGAACGCGATGCCAGGATCGGACAGGAAGGAGACCGGCCCCAGCCCGAGCGCCATCAGCGGCGCGTTCAGCATGCCGCTGTCGTCGGGCCGGAACACCTGCTGGAACAGCACCGCCACCACGGTCACGGCCAGCACCTGCGGGAAGAAGAACACCACGCGGTAGAACTTCGACCCGGGCACGCCGCCCACGCCCCGCCCTCCGCTGCCCACGTTGAGCAGGAACGCGAAGAACAGGGCGATGACGATCGTGATGAGCGGCAGCAGCACGAGCAGGGCCGCGTTGTGCGTGACCGCCTTCCAGAAGACGCCGTCGGCGAACAGCCTGACGAAGTTGTCCAGCCCGACGAAGTTCGGCGTGGCGCTGACGCCCCGCCAGTCCGTCATCGCGATGTAGAACGCCTGGATGTACGGGGAGATCACGTACACCAGGTAGAGCGTCACCGGGGCCGCCAGGAACGCGGTGATGAACAGGCCCCGGCGATAGGTGTTGAACATCAGCGCGTGTACTTCTTGATCGAGGAGTCGTTCTTGATCTCGTCGGCCTTCTTCTGCAGGCGCTCCACGTACTTGGCGGGGGTGACGCCGCCGGACATGAGCTGGCCGGTGGCGGCCACGGCCTCGTCGTGCAGCTGGGCGTACCAGGTGCGCCAGCGGTAGTAGACGGTGTTGGCGCCGGCGGCGGCGAGCGCGTCGGTGGCGCTCTGCGCGCCCGGCGTCAGGTTGCGGCCCTCGCCGGCGCCCTTGACCACGGACACCGTGCGGACGAGCTCGCTGAAGTCGCCGGCCGCCTTCTTCGACAGCATCGCGCGCAGGTACTCCATGCCGCCCTGCGGGTTGGCGCCCTTCGACGGGACGATGAACGACTCGCCCGGCTGGGTGTGCAGGGTGCCGTACGGCATCTTGTCCGAGGAGGTGAAGTCGGGGATGGGGAACATGCCGTACTCGAAGTCGTCGGGAGTGGTGTCCTTCTGCTCGTTCTCCAGCCAGGAGCCGGAGGGCAGCATGGCGACCTGGTACTTGTTCTGGGCCGTCTGGGTCTGCACGTGGTCGAGGCCGGTGGTGCCCTCCATGAGGTACTTGGCGCCGACCTCGGCCCACGCCTCCGCCGCCTGCCTGACCGGCTCGGCCGACCAGGCGCCGTCGGCCAGGTTGTCGATGTTGACCAGCACCTCGTTGCCGCCGATCTTGGCGGCCATGGTCAGCAGCGGCTCGTACAGGTACTGCGGGTGCTTGCCCGCGTAGGTGAACGGCGCCATCTTGCCGGACTTCTTGATCGTCTCGCAGAGGGCGAGGAAGGCGTCCCAGGTCTTGGGGATCTCCCAGCCGTTGTCGCGGAAGGCCTTCTGCGAGTACCAGATGCCGTGGATGTAGTTGACGTAGCCGAGGACGCTGAACTTGCCGTCGTAGGTGCCGAACTCGGTCACGGCCGGGTCGAGGATGTCGCGGACCTTGACGTTGGGGTCGTCCCAGCTCGGCGCGTCGAGCAGCGGGGTCAGGTCCTGGAGCTGGCCGTCCTGGGCGAGCGCGCCCATGTCCATCGCGTTGGCGCCGGAGTTGTCGATGACGTCGGGCGGGTTGCCGCCGGCGAAGCGCGGCTGCAGGACCTTGGTGATCTCCTTGGTGGCGTTGTGCTTGATCTCCACCTGCGGGTACTTCGACTTGAACAGCGGCTGGTGGATGTCGGTGGCGTACTTGTTGCCGAACCCGCCGTCGAAGATCCAGATCTCCAGCGGCTTGTCGGCGGCCACGCCGAACGGGTTGGCCGCGCTCGTGGCGGCCGGCGCGGCCGAGGCCGTGGGCGCCTGCTGGGCGGGGGTGGCGCAGGCGGCGAGCGCGCCCGCCATCGGGGCCAGGGCGGCGGCGCGGAGGAGACCGCGCCGGGTGATGTGGGGGGTGTTCGACATTGCTGTTCTACTCCTTGGGCTACTTCATGTTCCGCGCCTGATGCGCCCTGCGTAGCGGCTTTCCAGTGCCTTGTTGTGCTCGTCGCCGCCGGCCACGTTGACCGACAGGTAGACGGGCGGCGTCTCGCCGAGCGCCACCAGCCGCTCGACCGCCTCGGTGACCACCATCTGGGCGAGCAGCGCCGAGGTGATCGTGGAGACCGCGCCGTAGCTGCCGCCCCCGGGCAGCTCCAGGATCGCGTCGCCGTAGGGGGAGCCGTTGTCCAGCACGATGTCGGCCAGGTCGAGCAGCTTGCGGCCCGACGGGTGGCGCGAGGTCATGCGGACGCTGTGGCTGACGGAGGTGATCGCGATCAGCGGGTGGCCGCGTTCCTTGACGAGCGTGGCCAGCTCGACGACGGCGCCGTTCACGCCGGAGCTGGAGACGAGCACGAACACGTCCTGCGGCTCCACCGGCGCCAGCTCGTAGATCCGGTGCGCGATCGCCGGGTCGCGTTCCAGCTCGGGGGTGAGCACGCTCGGCGGCTCCCCGCCGTACAGGACGAGGTCGCGCGGGGTGAGCCGGTTGCTCGGCACCAGCCCGCCGGCCCGGCCGGCGATCTCCATCGCGATCGCCTCGGAGTGCCCGGACCCGAACGCGTTGACCACTCCCCCGGCGCGCAGCGACGTCACGATCGCCTCTGCGGCCTGCCCGACCTGCTCCACCTGCGATTCGGCCACCCGGCGGGCCGTCTCCAGGGCCTTGGATGCGTACGTCATTCAGCCTCTCTCCACGCGGTGGCTCTCCACGGCGCTGATCGTGAGCTCGAACGCCTCGTTGGTGCGCTCGTACGTGCGCTGCGCAACCGCCACGTAGACGGCGTCGAGCACGAACAGTTGCGAGTGGACGGCGGCCAGCCCGCCGAGCCGGAACGTGGTCTCCCTGCTCGCGGTGGTCAGCACCAGGTCGGCCAGCTCCGCCAGCGGGGAGCGGGCGAACGAGGTCACCGCGACCGTCAGCGCGCCGTGGCTGCCGGCCTCGGCCAGCGACTCCATGACCTCGCGGGTGCGGCCCCGGTGGCTGATGCCGATCGCCACGTCGCCGTCGCGCAGCAGCGCCGCCTCCGACAGCGCCACGTGCGCGTCGCCCGCGCTCCAGCACGGGATGCCGATCCGGCGCAGCCGCCCTTCGAGCATGGTCGCCACGTTGCCGCTGGTGGAGACGCCGACCAGGAGCACCCGGCGGGCGGCGGCCACGCGGTCGGCCACGGTCGAGACCACGGACGCGTCGAGCTGGGCGGCGGTGTCCTGGATGAGCCGGGCGTCGGCGGCGGCCATCACCTCGATGGCGGCGTCGATGGGGTCGTCGGGGCCGATCTCGTGCCCGACGCCCGCGCCCCAGCCGGCCTGCGCGGCCCGGCCCGTCTCGGTGGCCAGCGCCACCCTCAGCTCGGCGTAGCCGGAGAAGCCGAACGCCCGGCAGAACCTCGTCACGGTCGCGGGTGAGCTGCCGGCCCGCTCGGCCAGCGCGATGATCGTCGATCGGGCGGCCTCGGCCGGGTCGCCGAGAATCACCTCGCCGACGCGCCTCAGCGCCTCCGGCAGGCCGGGCAACTCGGTCTCGACGCGCCCCAGCGCTCCTGAAGTCACGAATATTCCTTCCGGATACCCGGTCTTCTGGCGAAAATTATTCTTGCTTCTCGGTCACGTCAAGACCCACAATCTGATCGTGACTTATTCGCTCGTGATCGGCGTCGACGCCGGCGCGACCTCCTCCCGCGTGGCCGTGCACGCCCTCGACGGCACCCGGCTGGGCTACGCGCGCGCGGGCGCCGGCAACCCCACGGCCCACGGGCTCGACAGCGCGGTGGCCGCCATCGCCGCCGCCACGCGCGAGGCGCTCGGCACGCATCCGGGCTCCCGCGTGGTCGCCTCCCTGGCGGGCGTCGCGGGCCACGTCCGCGAGCTGGAGCCGGCGCTGGGCAAGGTCTGGGCGGAGCTGGGCATCCCGGCGGGGCCGCAGGTCAGGGGCGACACCGAGATCGCGTACGTGGCCGGCACCCCGGAGCCGGACGGCACCCTCCTGCTGTCGGGCACCGGCGCCATCGCCGCCCGCGTCGCCGGTCACCATCACCGCGCCGCGGTCGCCGACGGGCTCGGCTGGCTGCTCGGCGACGCGGGCTCCGGCTTCTGGATCGGCCGCGCCGCCGCCAAGGCCGCCGTCGCCGCGCTGGACCGCGACGAGCCGCCCTCCCTCCTGACCGAGCTCGTGCTCGGCCACTTCCTCGGCGCCGAGCGCGGCGCCACCGCCCGCGAGAGCGCCGACCGTCTCGTCCGGATCGCGCAGGCGGCCCACATGCGCCTGGCCGAGCTGGCCGCGCCGGTGAGCCGGGCCGCCGCCGAGGGCGACCCGGTGGCGCTGGGCATCGCCCGCCAGGCCGCCGCGCACCTGGTGGACACGCTCGGGCGGGTCCACCGTGGCGGGCCGATCGTGCTGGCGGGCAGCGTCCTGACCAACGCCGGGCCGGTACGGGAGGCCGTGCTCGGGCTGCTGCCGGGCGAGACGGTGACGACGGCGCGCGACGCGGCGGGCGGCGCGGCCTGGCTGGCCGCCTTCGACCTGCTGCCGGAGGGCGAGCGCGCGGCGCTGCACTCCCGCTTCACCCCTTGACGGCCCCCGCGGTCATCCCGACGCCGACCCTGCGCTGCAGGAAGAGGAAGAGCAGCAGCGCGGGCAGCGCGAACAGGCTGGCCGCGGCCATCGTCGCGCCCCAGTCGGTGCCGAACACGTCGCGGAACGACGACAGCCACACCGGCAGCGTGCGCCGGTCCTGCTCCTTGATGATCAGCACGTTGACGAACGCGAACTCGTTCCACGCGGTGATGAACCCGAACAGCGAGGTCGCCATCAGCCCCGGCGCCAGCAGCGGGAACACCACCCGGCGGAAGGCCACCAGCCGGCTGCACCCGTCGACCTGCGCCGCCTCCTCCAGCTCCAGCGGGATCGCGGCGAGGAACCCGCGCAGGGTCACGATCGTGAACGGCAGCGTGATCATGAAGTAGACGCCGGTCAGCATCGCCAGCGAGTCCAGCAGCTCGGTGTCCCTGGCGATGATGAACACCGGCACCAGCAGCGCCTCCCACGGCGCCATCTGCGCGGCGAACACCATGACCACGAACGCGCCGCGCCCCCGCCAGCGCATCCTGGTGACCGCGAACGCCGCCAGCAGCGCCACCACGAGCGCCAGCAGCACGGCCACGACGGTCACGAGCAGGCTGTTGCGCCAGTAGGTCCAGAACCCGGGCGCGTTCACGGCGGTGACGAAGTGCTCCAGCGTCGGCGCGGACGGCCAGAACGACGGCGTGCGCGCCTGGATGTCGCGGGTCGGCTTGAAGGCCGTCAGGAACATCCAGTAGACGGGGAAGATCGTCATCACCAGCACGGCGAGCGCGGCGGCGTTGAGCGCGAGCCTTCTCATGAGCGCACCATCCGTCGCAGGTTGGCGACCAGGGCCACGGCCAGCAGGACGACGGTGAGCAGGGCCACGGCCGAGCCCAGGTCGTACCGGTGCAGCACCCGGGCGATCTTGAACGCGTAGACGGGCAGGGTGGTCGTGGCGCCGTCGGGGCCGCCCTGCGAGAGCACCCAGATCTGCGGGAAGCACTTGGCCACCCAGATCACCTCCAGCGCGACGATCAGGGCGAACAGCTGGCGCAGCATCGGCAGCGTGACCCGCCAGAACACCTGCCAGCCGGTGCCCCCGTCGATCCTGGCCGACTCGTACAGCTCTCCCGGGATGGTCGTCAGCCCGGCGTAGAGGGTGAGCGCGCCGAACGGCACCGACTGCCACACCACCAGGATCACCAGCACGGCGAACGTCGCGGCGCCGTCGGCGAACCAGGTGTAGCCGCGGAACGACTCGAACCCGAGCGAGGCCAGCGCCCAGTTGACCACGCCCAGCTCCGACTGGAACAGCCACTGGAAGACCGTGGTGGCCGCGATCACCGGGGTGGCCCAGGCCAGCGCCAGCGCGCTCATCAGGGCCAGCCGCATGCCGCGCCGCAGCCGTACCAGCATGAGCGCGACGCCGGTGGACAGCACCACGATGAGCACCACGTTGACCGCGGTCCACGCGAGCGTGCGGAGCACGACCTGCCAGAACTCGGCGCCCGCCAGCAGCTCGGCGTAGTTGCCGAGGCCGACGAACTCGGCGCCGCCCCGGATGAGCTCGCCCATCCGGAAGTGCTGCAGCGAGATCAGCGCGGCCTTGAGCATCGGATAGAGCAGGAGGAAGGCCCCACCCGCCACCGTGGGCGCGATGAGCAGGTAGGGCCAGAGCGAACGGTTGCGCACGGGCTCAGGACCCGCTGTTGAGCGTCGTGGTGATGGACTCGGAAACCTTGCGGGCCTCCGCCCGCGGGTCGCCGCCGGTGAGCACCGCGGTCATGTACTGCTTGATGACCGAGGTGGCCTCGACGGCCGCCCAGTTGGGGGTGTTGGGCGTCGCGCGGCCCTGCGCGGCCCCGGCGGCCATCGCGGCCGTCGCCTCGTCACCGGCCAGCACGCCGGCCAGCGACGTGCGGTTGGGCACGAAGGCCATCTCCTTGGCCAGCTCCGTCTGGAACCGCTCGCCGGTCAGCGCCTTGACGACCTCGTACGCCTGCTCCTGGTGCCGGGAGGCGACCGGGACGATCAGGTCGGAGCCGCCGGTGAAGACCGCGCCGGGCTTGTCGGGCGTCTTGCCGGGGATGGGGAAGAAGCCGAGCTTGTCCTTGAAGCCGGGTTCGACCTCCAGGACGCGCGCTGCGATGCCCGGGGCGGCGATGATCTGCGCCACCTTGCCCTGGGCGAACACCTCGTGCTGGGGCGGGTTGGCCTCGTCGGCGTCCTTCGGGCCCTTGCCGAGGGCCTGGAGCCGCTGGTAGAACTCCATGCCGGCCAGGGCCTGCGGGGTGTCGAGCACGCCCTTCCAGGCGCCGCCCTCCTGGATCGCCAGGTCGCCGCCCTCGTCCCAGACGAACCCGGCCAGGGCGTACCAGGTCTGGCCGGTCAGGTAGATGCCCTGGTTACCGCCTTTGTTCAGCTTTTTGGTGATATTTAGCCATTCGTCCCTCGTTTTCGGGGGCTCGTCGATGTCCGCCTCGGCGAACAGGTCCTTGTTGTAGACGACCACCCGGTTCGCGGCGTACCAGGGGATTCCGTACTGCTTGCCGTCGATGTTCCCCGGCTGGGCCAGGCCCGGGAGCCAGTCCTCGCCCTGGAGGTCGGCGATCCTGGCGGTCAGGTCGGTGACGCCGCCGCTGGCCGCGTACTGGGCGACCTGGGTGTTGCCCACCTCGATCACGTCGGGCGCGTCGGTGCTGGCCAGCGCGGCGGTGACGCGCTCGCCGATGCCGTCCCAGGGCTGGATCTGCAGGGCCAGGTCCACGTCCGGGTGCTCGGCCTCGTAGCGGGTCTCGAACGTCTTGAGCAGGTCCTGCGTGACGCTGCCGTCCATGATCCAGACGGTCAGCCTGGCGGGGCCGGTGGGCTCCTGCTGCCCACCGCCGCCGCCGCACGCGCCCAGCGCGAACACGGCGGCCAGGGCCAGGATGCGGTTCTTCATGGCTTTCCTCGTCACGGGTTCGGAACGGTGTCCTGGAAGGCGGTGCCGGCGGTGCGGAAGGCGCCCACCCTGCTCTGGATCTGCGCGGGCGAGAGGACCTCGTTCTTGGCGTGGTAGACCCAGTCGACCTGCTGCCGGTACGTGCGCGTCCCGGTCGCCGCCTGGAGGTCGATGAACCACTGGTTGAACATGATCCACATGGGCGTCTCGGGGTAGTGGATGCCGCTGTGGTCGGCGAACAGGCGGCCGTCGACGTAGTACTTGATGTGGCCGCCGGACACCTGGATCACCAGGTCGTGCCAGCCCGCGAAGCTCGTGCGCTCCTCGGTGTGCGTGTTGACGGCCTGCCACGGGTCGCCCTGGTAGGTCTCCCAGCTCGTCGCGTACAGGATGTTCGCCGGCTCGCCCCAGCCGCCGTTCGGCAGATACTCGAAGTCCAGCTCTCCGTAGTCCGGGTCCAGGTTGAAGCGGAGCGGGGTGATCGTGAAGAACGTCTGCACGACGTGCTCGCCGTCCGGGCCGCTCACCGGCGCGTCGCTGAAGCGCACCCGGGCCGCGTACGTGCCCTCGTGGAACTTGCGGTTCGCGGTGGACAGCTCGGTCTGGACGGTGCCCGAGGCGGTGCCGTCCGTCGAGGAGTCCAGCGTCAGCAGGCCGCCGGGGAACGAGACCGCCGACGCCGACCAGGTCGCCCCGGGCACGCCGGGTCCGCCCTGGCTGGAGCGCACGGTCCAGCCGCGCTGTTGCAGGCGCGGGTCCGAGGCGTTCGTGTAGGTGAAGTCGTCGAACAGCTCACCGCCAGGCCCCGGCGGATCGGTCGGGTCCGGGTCCGGCTCGCTGCCGCTGGGGTTGCCCCAGGCGAGCTGCCCGTTCACGTACACGGTCGCCTTGTCCCAGTTCGTGTAGGAGGTGTGCGGGCCGAAGGACGGGTCGTCGCTCTGCGTGAAGCTCTGCCAGTCGGCCCGGTAGAAGCGGAGCTGCAGGTCGCGGGTGCTCGTCCCGGGGGCCAGCGTGCCGGAGGTGAAGCCCACCTCCAGGTACTGCCTGCCGTCCGCCTGCGGGACGAAGTGCCCGGTGACCGTCGAGCACGACACCACCGCCCAGGAGCAGGCGA
The DNA here is from genome assembly GCF_019396325.1 of Nonomuraea ceibae. Classification (GTDB taxonomy): domain Bacteria; phylum Actinomycetota; class Actinomycetes; order Streptosporangiales; family Streptosporangiaceae; genus Nonomuraea; species Nonomuraea ceibae. The sequence continues at coordinate 32,038 of NZ_JAHKRO010000066.1, read as the reverse complement.
AGCGGTACGACTCGGCGCCCTTGAGGTAGTAGCGGATCTTGATCTGGTTGAGCGGGATCGAGGTCGTGCCGTCGTTGAAGACCTGGAACCAGGGTTCGGCCTGGGCGGTCGTGGCGCCGGTCGAGCTGGTCCGGTACTGGAGGCGTACCGCCTGGTCGGCGTCGGCCGGGGCGGCGACGGCCACGGCGAGGGCGGCGGGGAGGGTCAAGGCCAGCAGGATCTTTCCGATTTTTCGGGACATGGGTGGGGTTCTCCTTGGTTCAGCGGGCCCCCGAATGGCATGCCGAAAAGAGCTGTCGTGCTCCTGGGTTCCGTGCGGCTGGGTTTCGTGCTCGGCGGTCAGGCGCCGCGGCGGATGCGGCCCGCGTACAGCGCTTCGAGCCTGAGGTTGTGCGCGTCGCCCTCCGGCACGTTGGCCGACAGGTAGACCGGCGGCACCTGGCCGGCCGCCAGCAGGTCGCGCACCGTCCTGGCGACGACGAGCTGGGCGATCAGCGCGGAGGTGATGGTGGAGACGGCACCGGTGGCGCCTCCGTCGGGCAGGGGCAGCACGGCGTCGCCGTACGGGGCCCGGTTGTCGAGCACGACATCGGCCAGGTCGGCGAGCTTGCGGCCCGAGGGGTGGCGGGAGGCGACCGCGTCGCTGTGCGCGTGCGAGGTGATGGCGATCAGGTCGTGACCGCGCTGCTTGACGAGGGTGGCGAGCTCGACCACGACGCCGTTCACGCCGGAGTTCGAGATGATCACGAACAGGTCGTCGTCGTGGACCGGGGCCGCCTCCAGGATGGCGCGGGCCACGGCCGGGTCGCGTTCGAGGTCGTAGCGGTCCAGCGCCTCACGGGGGGCGTCCCCGTACAGGACGATGTCGCGGAGGGCGAGGCGGTTGGTCGGCACCAGGCCGCCGGCGCGACCGGCGATCTCCATGGCGACCGCCTCGGAGTGGCCCGAGCCGAACGCCTGGATGACCCCGCCTCTGGTCAGCGCCCTGGTGAACAGCTCGGCGGCCTTCTCGATGGCCGGGTCGTCAGGGATCGTCCGGACGAGCTCGGCGATGTGGTCGGCGAATTGTTGCGGATTTATCGTCATAAATCTCCCTCGGGGAGTCCGTCTTCCGGCAGGCGATGCCCTTCCACGGCCCGCACCGTCACGTCGAACGCCTCCCGCGTCCGCTCGTACGTCCGCTGCGCCACCGACACGTACACCACGTCCAGCACCAGCAACTGCGAATGGATCGCCGCGAACCCGTCGGCCCGGAACGTCGTCTCCCGGCTCGCGGTCGTCAGCACCAGCTCTGCCACCTCGGCCAGCGGCGAACGGGGATGCGACGTCACCGCGACCGTGATCGCGCCGTGGCTCCCGGCCTCCGCCAGCACCTCGATGACCTCGCGCGTCCGGCCGCTGTGCGAGATGCCGATCGCCACGTCACCCTGCCCGAGCAGCGCCGCGTCCGTGAGCGCGCTGTGCGCGTCGGACCTGCTCCAGGTGGGCACCCGCATCCGCTGCAGCCGGTACTCCATCTCGCTGGCGACCGCCGCGCTGCTCGACACCCCGAACAGCAGCACCCGCCCGGCCCCCGCCACCGCCTGCGCCACCTTCTCCACCACGGCCAGGTCGAGCTGGTCGCCGGTCTCCTGGATCAGCCGGATGTCGTTGCCCGACACCACGCCCAGCACCTTCTCCAGGCTGTCACCGGGCAGGATCTCCTGGCCGATGTCGGTCTGCCAGGTCTGCTGCTTGACCCGCCCGGTCTCGGTGGCCACGGCCACGCGCAACTCGGCGTAGCCGCCGAAGCCCAGCGCCCGGCAGAACCGGGTGATGGTCGCGGTCGAGGTGCCGCTGCGCTCCGCCAGGTCCACGATCGTCAGCCGCGCCGCCTCGCCCGGATCAGCGAGGATCGCGTCGGCGACCTTCCGCAGGGCTTCCGGCATCTCATGCCGTTCGGTCCTGATGCGGCCGAGTAGTTCCATGTGGTGATAATTATGCTCAACTCTTGGCTTGGTCAAGGCTTGTGGCGATAATTCTTGACATGAGGCTGGTTCTGGGCGTCGACGCCGGCGGCACCTCCACCCGCGCGGCAGCCTTCACCGTGGACGGCGAGGAAGTGGGACGCGGCACCGCCGACGGCGGCAACCCCGGCACCCTCGGCCTCGACCACGCCTGTGCCAACGTGTCGTCCGCCATCGCCTCCGCGCTCGCGGGAGCGGACTCCGCCCTGGTGGAGTCGGTCGCCCTCGGCCTGGCCGGCAACCCCGCCCTCGCCGGCGCCCTGACCCGGCGGCTCTTCGCCGCCTCCCCGGAGACCGGCCTCCCCCACGCCCTCCGCCCGCGCCTCGTCCGGAACGTCGGCGACGTCGTCACCGCCTTCTGCGCCGGCACCCCGTCCCCATCTGGCACCGTCCTCATCTCGGGGACTGGGGCGATCGCGGCAAAAATTACCGGCCGCGCCGTGGTCGCCACCTCGGACGGCTACGGCTGGCTCCTGGGTGACGACGGCTCCGGCTTCTGGCTCGGCCGCACCGCCGCCCGCGCCGCCCTCCGCGCGCTCACGGAAGGCCGGCCGTCACCCCTGGCTGATCTGGTCACCCGCCGCCTCCTCCCCGCCGCCCCACCCCACGATCCGGCCCCGGGTCCCGCCCTGGGTTTGGCCCTGCGCCCCGCCCTGGCGGACCGCCTGGTCGCCGCCGTGCACTCCCGGCCACCGCTGGCCCTCGCCGAACTGGCGCCCCTGGTCTCCGAAGCCGCAGCCGCCGGCGACCCGGAGGCCGTGGCCATCGCCACGGAAGCCGCCCACCTGCTGGCCGCCACGGCCCTGCGCGTACACGATCCGCGCTCGCCCCTCGTCCTCGCCGGCAGCGTCCTCACCTCACCGGGCCCGGTCCGGGACTCCGTACGGGACCTGCTGGGAACCGTCCACACGGCGGGAGACCCGGCCGGCGCGGCAGCCTGGCTGGCGACCCTGCCCCTCCTCGACCCGGCCGATGCCGAGAAACGCCATGCCCGCTTCGTCCCCCACAGTCAGCCCAGCCCGCCCAGCTCGACGGAAAGCCGACCGTCAGGCCCGAGGCGCTCCAACGCTCGGAGGACGTTTCCTGCTCCCAGGAGTGCATAGAAGTCGCCATTGTGGCAATTGTGTTTCCCGGAAAATGGGGTCGGGAAATTCGAGTTTCCCTTTTCCGGTGGATCGGTTGCCGCCTTCAGGGCGTGATCGTAAGGTCACAGCCAGCATTGGAACGAGCGCACTGGAGGCGCCGTGGGCAAGCATGAGCGGGATCCGAAGAAGGACAAACCGTTCACCCCAGACAAGCCTCAGCCGGACGCCAGAAAAGGGGTCGACGGAAAGCACGCCGGTGGCAGCGGCACCAAGAAATGACGCCGACAGGTCCCGTACGGGAGGGCGTACGGGACCTGTCGGATTCGTCGGGCGTCAGGCGGTCTTGGTGAAGCGGAACGACGTCAGGCCGTTGCCGTCGTTCCAGACGTCGGCGGCGGTCGAATGGCCGAGGCTGTTGATGCGGCGCACCTCCAGCACGATTCTGGTCGGCTCGTCGACGGTGATGCGCTCGCTGATCGGGCTGGTGGTGTTCTGGCCGATGTGACCGGCGCCGTTCCCGGCGCGGGTGTGGTCGGCGATCTGGTTGAGTATCCGCGCGCTGCGCGGCAGGACGGTGTTGGCCGTGGCGTTGCGGAGGCGGCCGACGATGTACGTGTTGACCGGGGGAACCCCCGAGAGCCTGGTGCGGACGTTCAGGTCGAGCGAGTAGGTGCCGGCTTCGGGCAGGGTGACCGCGAGCCGGGTGTCGACCCAGGTGCCGGAGGCGGTCGGCTGCAGGTTGACCCGGGCGGGCAGGTAGGAGATGCCGGACGGCATCGGGTGGAGCTGGGCGACGGCGGCGGCCGTAGAGGCGGGGGCCGTGACGGTGCCGCCGATGGCCAGGGCGGCGGCTGTGGCGGTGAGCGCGGCTGCACGGATGAGGGTGTGCATGAGGGGCTGACCTCCCGATAAAGAGGGACCGGGTCTGGTGACGCCCACTCTATGAATTACTCAGAGTATCTGTAAGATTACTATCCGTTTTATGGTTACAGTCCCCATTGCGACAAATGCGCGTCAGTGAAACGCGGGGAGGAAAGTTGAATGGGGCGGAAATAGTCCCCGGGGTTGAAGCGCTGATCGCGGAGATCGGCCCGGTGGACGGCCCGATCGCCTCGGCGCTGCGCGCGGTGCATCGGCACCGGTTCGTCCCGCCCGTCGGGCTGGCTCATGCGCCCGACGACACGGTTCGCCTCATCGACCGGGACGCCGATCCGGCTGACTGGATGGCGGCCGTCTACACCGACACCAGCATCGTGACCCAGTTGGACGACGGCAGGAGCGCCGTCGAGGATCTGGACGGCGACTACACCTCGTCCGCCTCGGCGCCCAGCACCGTGGTCGAGTTGCTGCGGTGGCTCGGCGCCGAGCGCGGGCAACGGGTCCTGGAGGTGGGCACCGGCACCGGCTGGACGGCCGCCCTGCTCTGCCACCTGGTGGGCGCGGCGAACGTGACCTCGATCGAGATCGACCCCGTGGTGGCGGGCCAGGCGGCCTGGAGGCTGGCGGAGGCGGAGCTCCGCCCCCATCTGGTCGTGGGAGACGGGGCGGACGGGTGCGCGGAGCGCGCGCCGTTCGACCGGGTGCACGTCACGTGCGGCGTCCGGACGATCCCGTACGCCTGGGTCCGCCAGGCCCGTCCGGGGGCGGTGATCGTGCTGCCCTACAGCCCGGGGTTCGGCACCAGCCACGGCCTCCGGCTGGTCACCACCCGGGACGGCACCGCGTACGGCCGGTTCCCGGGGTTCGCCTCGTACATGATGATGCGCTCCCAGCGGCCCCGCCCGGTCCGGCCGCCGCGCGGGCCCGAGGACAGGCGCCATCTGACCACCCGCGTCGATCCCCGGACGATCGCGCACGCCCCGGCGGGGGCGGATCTGGCCGTCGCGGCGCTGACCGGCGTGGCCTGTCACGGCAGCGCCGAACCCGACGAGGACGGGGATCTGTATCGGATGTGGCTGTCGGACCCGGAGGAGCCGGGGTCGTGGGCGGTCGTGGACTGGCGGCCGGACGCCGAGGAGTACGAGGTCTTCCAGGTGGGCGACCGGCCGCTGTGGGACGAGGTGACCGACGCCTACTTCCGGTGGGTGAGCTGGGGTGAGCCGGGTCGTGAACGGTTCGGGATGACGGTCACGGCCGACGGGCAACGGGTGTGGCTGGACGACCCTGGGCGGCCGCTGTAGCCGGCCGATCTGCTCTGTCCGCGGCCTATCGGACATCCCTACATGTCCGTAGAAGCACGGGCAATTCACCGGGGCCCTTCACGACGCATGTCAATTTCTGTAAGACAGAGTCGAGGTGAGGGATGGACCTACGCCATATCCGGTACGCGATCACCATCGCCCGTGCCGGCAGCCTGCGCCGAGCCGCGGCTCTTCTGCGCGTCGCCCAGCCGACCCTGTCGGAACAGCTCAGGGCGCTGGAGAGGGAGCTCGGCGTCGAGTTGTTCAGCCGTTCGCCGTCCGGGGTGCAGCTCACCGAGGCGGGCGAGGTGTTCCTGGCCCAGGCGACGGTCGCGGTGGACGCGCTGGGGAGGGCAGCCACGGCGGCCCGGGGCAAGGGGCGGACCGCCAGGCTGGGCGTGGCCGACGGGCTGGGCGACGTCGCCGCCCGCCTGCTCGCGCAGCTCCAGCAGGCGCGGCTGCGCATGGCGCCGATGGGCACCGCCGAGCAGCTCGTCTCGCTCATGGACGGCACGCTCCAGGCGGGCCTCGGCTACGCGCCGGGGTCGCTGCCGCGCGGGGTGGCGCGCGTGCTCGTCCACCGCTCCCCCGTGCGCGCCCTGCTGCCGCGCGACCACGAGCTGGCCGCGTACGTGCGGCTGCCGCTGGCGGCGCTGGCGGGCGAGCCGCTGGTGATGCCGGAGTCGGAGGCGGTCGCGGGGGCGCGCCGGTTCCTGGAGGCGTTCGTGCGCCATCGCCTGCATCCCCGGCTGGGGCCGTCGGCGGCCACGCACGACACGGTCGTCGCCATGGTGGGCGAGGGCGCGGGTTACGCGCTGTGCGTGCGCGAGGGGGTTCCGGTGCCGGAGCGGCTGGCGTTCGTGCCGATCGAGGAGGAGGTGCCGCCCATCGAGGTGGTGCTGCTGTGGAACCGCCAGGCGGACGTGCAGGACGTGGTGAGCGCGGCGCGACACCTGGCCAGATCTGGATAGCAATATTATCCAGTGATGCGCATGTCCGAACTGAGCGCCGAGTCCGGCGTGCCCATCGCCACGATCAAGTACTACCTGCGCGAGGGCCTGCTCCACCCGGGCGAGCAGACGTCCGCCACCCGGGCCGAGTACGACGCCACGCACCTGCGCAGGCTGCGCCTGATCCGGGCGCTGCTGGAGGTGGGCAGGCTGCCGGTGTCGGCCATCAAGAAGGTCGTGGAGGCGGTCGAGGACGAGTCGCTGCCGGTCCACACGATGCTCGGCACCGCCCATTACGCGCTCAGCCCGCGCGTCGAGCCGGAGGCGACGCCCGAGTGGGACGCCGCGCTGGCCGAGGTCGACGCGTTCCTGGCCGGCCTGGGCTGGAAGGTGGAGCCGGAGGCGCCGGCCCGGCACGAGCTGGCGCACACGGTGATGCGGATGCGCCAGCTCGGCCACACGCCCGAGCTGGCCCCGTACGCGGCGGCGGCCGGCAGGCTGGTCGAGGAGGTCGAGATCGACACGATCCCGTACGACGGCCCGCGTGACGCCGCCGTGGAGGCGCTGGTGCTGGGGACGGTCCTGTACGGGCGGGCGTTCGACGCGCTGCGCCGCCTGGCCCACGAGTCGACCTCGGCCCGCCGCCTGTCCGGCAGTTCCTGAAAATTCCGGTTGCCGGTGGCCCCCGCCGCTCGGCAAGATCGAGTATGGCGCTGACACCCGAGCTCGTCGCTTACTACGCCCAGGACCTGGAGCACGAACGGCTGCGCGAAGGGCGCAACCGGCTGGAGCTGTGGCGCACGCAGGACGTGTTGCGCCGGACGCTGCCCCCGGCCCCGGCCCGGGTGCTGGACGTGGGCGGCGGCACCGGGGCGCACGCCGAATGGCTGAGCGCCGACGGCTACGAGGTCGAGCTGCTGGACCCGATCCCGCTGCACGTCGAGCGGGCCGCGCGGCTGCCCGGGGTGCGCGCCCGGCTGGGCGACGCGCGCCGCCTGCCGGTGCCCGACGCGAGCGCCGACGCGGTCCTGCTGCTGGGCCCGCTCTACCACCTGCCCGAGCGCGCCGACCGGGTGCGGGCGCTGGCGGAGGCCCGGCGCGCCGTGCGGCCGGGCGGGCTGGTGGCGGCCGCGACCATCAACCGCTACGCGGCCGTGCACGGCACCATCCAGCTCGGCCACTACGTGCGCGCGCCGGAGCGGCAGGCCGCGCTCGCCGCCGCGACCGGCGGCGTCATGCTCTCGCCGGGGCGCGGCTTCACCGCCTACTTCCACGATCCGGACGACGTGCCGGGCGAGTTCGCCGACGCCGGGTTCCCCGAGGTCGGCAGGTACGGGCTGGAGGGGGCGTTCTGGCTGTACGGGGACCTCGACGACTGGCTCGACGACCCGGGGCGGCGGGCGCTGCTGCTCGACGCCCAGCGGGTCATGGAGTCCGAGCCGTCGCTGCTCGGGGTGAGCGGTCACCTGCTCACGCTCGCCCGGCGCCCTCTCTGAGCAGCCCGACGATCCCGGCCAGGCCCTCGTCGCCGTGGCCCTGCGCGACCCGCCGGGCCATCAGGTCCATGAACGGCGTCAGCAGCCCGGGGTCGACGCCCTGCTCCCGCGAGGTGTCCAGGAACGTGGTGTTGCCCGCTGACATCATGGCCAGGTTGGAGTGCACGCCGAGCGTGTAGTCGCCGCTCTCCAGCTGGGCGGCCATGCCGTGGGCGGCTCCGGACATCGCGCCGAGCCAGCCGGCGAGCAGCGTGGCGAACCGCGACAGGTCCACCTCCTTCTCGCCGTCGACCAGGGCGAAGGCGTGGGTGGTGCCGGCGAACATCGCGGTCATGGCGCTGAGCAGCGCGACGTCGTACAGCGCCGCGTGGCCGGCGTCCGAGCCGACGTAGTTCACCCCCGCCGGGACCTCCAGCGCCTCCCGGTGCCGCTCGAACAGAGCCTGGTCGCCGCTGTAGAGGATGTAGCCGCCGCTCTCCGGGACGCCGATCATCGGCGGTACGGCCATGATGCCGCCGTCCAGGAAGCGGGCGCCGCGTTCCTCCGCCCAGCGGGCGCGCCGCCTGCCCTGCTCGGGGGTGCCGGTGGTCAGGTTGATCAGGTCCTTGCCGGCCAGGTCGGCGCCGTCCAGCGTCGCGCCGACGGAGTCGTCGTCCAGCAGGCACAGGATCACGGGACCGGTGGCCGCGGCCACCGCCTCGGCGGCGCTGCCCGCCGCGCGGGCGCCCGCCTCGACCAGTGGTCCGGCCTTCTCCGGGGTACGGTTCCAGACGGTCAGCGGGTGGCCGGCGGCGAGCCAGGACCGGCCCAGCGCGGCGCCCATGTCGCCGAGGCCGAGCAGGGTGATGGGAGTCTTGGACGTGTTCATGCCGTCCAGGCTCGCGCCCGCCCCTGATCAAGATCAAGAACGCACTTTATTGTGGGTGGTTACCTTATGGTGGGTTCATGACCAGGCGGGATACGTACGTGTGCGGGATCGACGCGGCGATCGACGTGGTCGGCGGGAAGTGGAAGGTGCTCATCCTGTGGGCGCTGAACGACGGGCCGTGCCGGTTCGGCGAGTTGCGGCGCGGGATTCCCGGTGTCACCGAGAAGGTGCTCACCTCGCACCTGCGCGAGCTGGAGTCCGACGGGATCGTCTTCCGGGAGGAGGCGGTCGAGGGGGCGGTGCGGCGCGTCACCTACGCCCTCACCCCGCTCGGCGTCTCGCTCAACGCGGCGCTCGCGCCCCTCGGCGCGTGGGGGCGTGAGCACCTGCTGAACGGGCGCGCCTCCCACGACCACGCGGCGGCCTCCTAGCCCCGGCCTCAGAAGCAGGTCAGGCCGGGGTTCTGGGCCGGGGCGCAGGGGCCCTGGTTGCCGCCGCCGTCGACGACCTGCCCGGCCGGGGCCCAGATCATCGGCCCGGCGTTCCCGGCGCCGACATTGCGCGCGAGCATGATCCGGGTGGCCTCGGCGCCGTCGGTCCACACGTGGATGCCGCCGCGCACCGGGTTGCCGCCCGGGTCGGTCACGCCGCTCGGCCGGTGCCCGTTGCGCCAGAACACGTTCCGGATCGCGCCTTCGGGGCTGGCTGCGGGAACCTGGTTCATCAGCAGCATGCCCGCCGTGTGGTTGCCGCTGAACACGTTGTCCCGGACGACCACGTTGCGGAAGCCCGTGGCCCGCAGGCCGATGTCGTTGCCGGTGAACAGGTTGCGCTCGACCACCCCGGCCGCCTCCGGCTGGTAGACCTCGCCGGCCCCCAGGGCGACGGCGGCGTTCCTGAACACGTTCCCGGCGAACCGGTTGCGGCGGCTCTCCACGCCCGTGCTGACGGGGAAGGCGTCGAACGTGTTGCCCGTGTAGACGCCGCGGTCGGACTGGACGACGTTCAGCCAGCCGGTGGTGAGCCGGCTGTCGCGGATGGCGGAGCTGTTGGCGTCGCGCAGCACGACCCCGCCCGTCACCGAGCACCGATCGACCGTGACCGGGCCGAGCTGCCTGTCGAGCCCGTCGAGCCGGCAGGTGGCGGGCGTGCCGCCGATCGTCAGCACCCCGGCGAACACCCGCACCGGCGCCGCGGCGAACCGCACCGCCTCGACGGTGAGCGGCGAGCTCGGGTTCTTGGCGAACTGGTGGATCCCGTACGTGAATCCGCTGATGGCGCCGTCGCGCACGGTCACGCCCGCATGCCCGGCCACGTCGATCCCCCTGCCGGCGCCGGAGCCGGTGATCGTGTGGCCGGCGAGGTCCACCACGACGCCGTCGGCCCCGATGACCAGGCCGCCGCCCGCGCAGTTCAGGTCGGCGTCGAGCGTGACGTCGGCGGTCACGACGTCGCCGCAGGCCACCGCCGCCGTGCGTGCCCCGGCGGGCACGGCGAGCGCGGCCGTCGTCAGGGCCGCGCACAACGCCGCCGCCACCACTCCCCGTACCGTCATGAGGTCTCCCGTCCCCGTAGCTGACCGGCGAGCGCCAGCATCCCCCCGTGGACGCCGCCCGGTGAAGCGCGGAACCGGACGCCGGAAAGGGGTGAAACCATGACGGTCCTGGGCCTTCCCGGCATGCCCATAGGGTGATCACATGACTGAACTTGATCGCATTCGCTGGCAGTTCGACCTGACGTGGTCGCTGCTGACCCTCCACCTCGACCAGCTCACCGACGAGGACGCCCTGTGGGAGCCGGTGCCGAACTGCTGGACCGTGCGGCCGCGCCCCGACGGCACGTGGACCGCGGACTTCTCCCTGGAAGAGCTCGACCCGATCCCGCTGCCGACGATTGGATGGGTGATGTGGCACATGGGCATGTGGTGGGAGAACGCGTACGCCGGATGCTTCGGCGACGGCGCCTCCGCCGACTGGGCCGCCGTGGCGGCGGCCACCACGTGGCCGGGCGACGTGCGCTCGGCCGTGACCTCGTTGACCGGCCACCACGACCGCTGGCGCGCCGCCCTGGACGCGCTCTCCGACGCCGACCTCGACGCGACGGACCGCACCACCTGGTTCGCCGAGGGCGGCCTGACCCTCGGCCACGTGCTGGCGTGGGCGAACGTCGAGCTGATGAAGAACGCCGCCGAGATCGGCAGCCTGCGCCTCCAGCGGGCGAACCTCCGCTGACCGCCGCGTACGCCCTCTGCTTGGCCTTCGAGTGCTCTCGCTGCTGAACGAGCTGTATGACGGGCCCGCGGCGCCGGCCGTCGGGGCGTTCCTCGACGCGGTGGACACCGTCATGAACAGCAACGCCTTCCTGCTCAAGGTGCGCGCCGACGCGCCGGTGACCGGCGGCGACCGGGCCGAGGTCCTGTCCGCGTTCCTGCGCGACCCGCTGTTCGAGGAGATGATGCTCGCCGTCGACCGGACTCGGGGGTGGTGGAACCTGCAGGACGGCGACGGCCCGCTGGTGGTGGATGGCCCGGTGCGGCCGGACGTACGGGAGCTGGGCGCGGACGGGTTCTGGCGGCGGCTGCGCTGGATGTTGCGGGAGGCGTTCAGTCCCTACGGGCGGCACCTGGACGACGAGGCGGCCTGGGCGGTGCTGGGGCCGTTGCCGGAGGCGCTGTTCGGGGGTGACGTGGCGGGGTGGTCGTTCTGCGAGGTGCGGCCGGACTTCCTGCGTGGCACGGGGTATTACTCAGGTGCGGCTTGTGCGGGCTTGGCCTACTTTGATGGTGGAGAGTCGGACACGGCCACGTTCTTCTACCGTGGGGATGTCTTCTACCTGCTACTGACCAACGGGTCTCCATGACGCGGCGGCGGCCCGGTGGTCGGGTGCCGGTTGCCGTGTGCCGGTTGCCGGGTGCCGGTTGCCGTTGCCGGGTGGCGGTTGCCGGGTGGCGGTTGCCGGGTGGCGGTTGCCGGGTGGCGGTTATCGAGGCGTGAGGGGCGGGTGGCGAATGCGGGCGTCAGAGGGTCTGCGTGCGGTGGCCGCGGCCCGGTCCGTCGCCTCGTCGCTCGGCCTGGCGGCCGACGACGCGGTCGTCCTCCAGGACTCCAACAAGCTCACGCTGCGGTTGACCCCGTGTGACGTGCTGGCCAGGGTCGCGCCCGAGGCGGAGCACGTCGCGCCGTTCGAGGTCGAGCTGGCGCAACGCCTCGCCGCGACCGGCAGCCCGGTGGCCGCGCTGGACGCTCGGGTGAAGCCGGGCGTGCACGAGCGTGACGGGTTCGCGATCACGTTGTGGACGTACTACGAGCCGGTGACGCCGGACGCGGTCACGCCACCGCCGGACGCCTACGCCCGGGCGCTCGAACGGCTGCACCACGGGATGCGCACGCTCGATGTCGCCGCGCCGCACTTCACCGATCGGGTCGAGGAGGCTCTGCGGCTCCTGGCGAGCCATGACCGCACCCCGGCGCTCTCCGACGAGGACCGGGACCTGCTCGGTGACACGTTGCGAACCCTGGGCCGGGCCGTGGACGAGCGTGGCGGCGCCGCCCAGCAGCTGCTGCACGGCGAACCCCACCCGGGCAACGTGCTGACGACGAAGGACGGGCTGCTGTTCATCGACCTCGAGACGTGCTGCCGCGGACCCGTGGAGTTCGACCTCGCCCATGCGCCCGAGGACGTGGGCCAGCACTATCCGGGCATGGACCCGGGTCTGCTGCGCGACTGCCGGACCCTCGTACTGGCGATGGTCACCACGTGGCGCTGGGACCGCGACGACCAGCTCCCGGACGGGCACCGGCTGGGCGTGGAATGGCTCACCCAGCTCCGCGCCGCCCTCGACGCCCTCGATGCCGACCAGCCGGATGCCGCCTCGCGTCGCGCTGGTTGACGCCGTTTCTCACGAAGCCATCGAGGTGGCACGCATGGCCAGATAGCGGGCGAAGGCCTCCTGACCGTCGGGCACGAACGGCCAGCGGCACATCGCCAGCCGCAGCTCCGCCTCCCCCATCCAGCCGTACCAGGGCACCTCGGCCGGGTCCGGGCGCAACGGACCGGTGATCACCGCCTCGTGCACCCCCATCCAGTACGGGCCCAGGATGCCCCGGCACAGGAACTTGACGACGAACTCCACCGGCGCCCCCACGCCCAGCTCCTCGGCCAGCTCCCGGCGGGCCGCCTCCTCGTAGGACTCGCCGATGTCCACCCCGCCGCCGACCAGCACGTCGTAGTAGCCCGGGAAACGGGGGGAGTCGTCGGGGCGGCGGTGCACGAGGATGCGGCCCCGCTCGTCCCTGCACACGGTGGTGGCGATGCGGTGCAGCCAGCCCCGCCGGGTGGCCTCGTCGCGATCCGCGACACCGACCACGTCGTCCTGCTCGTTCACCAGTTCTATACGTTCGTCCACGGGGCCACGATCTCAGACGGGTGTGACAGTTTCGACACCCCTAGGGGGACGCGGGGGTGGGTTGGGGGTCGGGGGCCGGTCGTCGTGGGGGTTGGTGGGCGTTGTCGCGCTCCTGCCGTGGTGCCTGCCGCGCCGCCCTACCCCAGGCAGCGGTCGTCGGGCCGGCTCTCCGCAGCGGCTGGCGCCGCGCCACCCCGTCCAGGCGGCTGACGCCGTGCCACCCCCGTCCAAGCCGGTTGACGCCGCGCCGCCGATCCCAGGTGGCGGACGCCGCGCCGCCCATCCCCGGCGGCTGACGCCGCATGGCCCTCACGGGCGGGCGCTTCGCGCCGGGCGGTTCGGACGTTCTTCCACGGCGGCTCACGCCGCAGCGGAACGCCCCGATGCCACCGAAAAGCCCACCGGCCACAGCCCACTCGCATCGTCAAGCCTTTCGGGGCGCAACGCCTCGCTGGTGAGGGCCTTGCGTTCCGGTGTGGGCCGCCAACCGTGACCGCGTGAACCGCCCGGCGCGAAGCGCCCCTATGTGAGGACGATGCCCTGCGGCGCCAGCCGCCCTGGAAGGACGTCCGAACCGCCCGGCGCGCAGCGCCCGGCCCGTGAGGGCCATGCGGTGCGGCGCCAGCCGCCCCGAAAGGGCGCCCGAGCCGCCCGGCGCGAAGCGCCCCCATGTGAGGACGATGCCCTGCGGCGCCAGCCGCCCTGGAAGGACGTCCGAACCGCCCGGCGCGCAGCGCCCCGCCCGTGAGGGCCATGCGGTGCGGCGCTAGCCGCCCCGAAAGGACGTCCGAACCGCTCGGCGCGCAGCGCCCTCACCCGTGAGGGCCATGCGGTGCGGCGCCAGCCGCCCTGGAAGGACGCCCGAAACCGCCCGGCGCGCAGCGCCCCGCCCGTGAGGGCCTTGCCGTTTGGAAGGTCGAGACCGTAGGAGCGCGACTCCGTGACCGGTTAAAGCCCTTAGGTGGTTAGTCGGTGATCGTGGTGGGGCGTTTCAGGAGCCAGAGCGCCGCCCGTTGCAGCAGGGTCCGGTGGATCTCGTTCTCGTACGAGCGCGTGTCATGCCCGAGCGCGTCGTAGAAGACCCTCCCCCGCCGCACCGGCCGGGCCCAGATGAGCGGCTGGCCGTGGGAGGAGGCGAGGGGCCGGACGTCGGGCAGCACGTCGAGGTCGCTGTACACCTCGTCGACGACGTCGAAGTCGCGCAGCCCGTCGACGATGGGGTGGCCGCCGTGGACGCGGACGCCGGTCCAGCCGAGCGGCGGGTGGTGGGACTTGGGCCAGGTCCAGCAGCCGCCGAGGACGCGGGGCCAGCCTTGCCAGTCGTCGAAGCAGATGGACGCCGTGTGCATGCACAGCAGGGCGCCGCCGCGGTCAAGGTGGTCGAGGAGGGTGGTGCGGGCTTGGGCGGGGAGGTGGAAGCGCCATTGGTCGCGCTGGTCGGCGAAGCGTTCGTGGGTCATCTGCCAGCGGAGCGCGTTGATGGTGATGAGCTGGACTTCGGGTGGTTCGCTGAGGGCGCCGGCGATGTCTTCGGTGGTCTCGGATTCGACGCCGACCTCGGCGAGCGCGTCGGCGAGGGCGGCCGACGTGGCGTCGAAGTCGTGGTACAGGCCTCCGGAAAGGATGAGATTTCGCGCCATTTCCCAAGCTCATCATGCTCATCGCGGTATTTCTACCCATCGGCTGTCACATCCGGTGATGCGGGACCGTCCTCTCGGGAGGAGGGAAGGAGCGGGCATGCTTGATACGGGTACCCTGCCCGGCATGACGGGGACCGCTGAGTTCGAGGAACACCGTCCCGCCCTGCTCGGTCTGGCCTACCGGCTGCTGGGCAGCATGTGGGACGCCGAGGACGTGGTGCAGGAGGCGTGGCTGCGCTGGCAGGGCACGGATCGTGACGTGGTCCGGGAGCCGCGGGCGTTCCTGATCACGGTGGTGTCGCGGCTGGCGCTGGACCAGCTCCGCTCGGCCCGGGTGAAGCGGGAGGCGTATCCGGGGCCGTGGCTGCCTGAGCCGGTGGCGTCGGCTGAGGCGGGGCCGCTGGACACGGCGGAGCTGCGGGACACGGTGGCGTACGCGACGCTGCATCTGATGGAGCGCCTGTCGCCGCCGGAGCGGGCGGTGTTCGTGCTGCGGGAGGCGTTCGAGCTGCCGTACGACGAGATCGCGGAGATCGTCGGCGCGTCGGTGGCGAACGCCCGGCAGATGCACCATCGGGCGTCGGTGCGGCTGGCAGAGGGCCGGGACCGGTTCCGGCCGTCGTCCCGGGAGCACGAGGAGCTGCTGGCGCGGTTCATCGCGGCGGCCGGGGGCGGCGATCTGGGGCCGTTGACGGATCTGCTGCACGAGGACGTCGTGATGTGGAGCGACGGCGGCGGCCGGGTCCGGGCGGCGCTGCGGCCGATCGAGGGCCGCGACAAGGTGCTGCGGTTCCTGGAGGGGGTGCTGGCCCGCTACGAGTACGGCGGGCTGTCGGTCGTGGACGTGAACGGCCATCCGGGGATCTGGATGGAGATCGGCTCCGATCATCAGCTGGTCGTCCTCGACTGGCACGAGGGGCGCGTGCGGGGCATGTACGGCGTGCTGAACCCGGACAAGCTCGCCCGGGTGCGGGCGTCGTCTCTATAGTCGCCGTTATGGATCTCGGCATCGCAGGCAAGGTCGCACTCGTCACGGGTGGCAGCGCGGGCATCGGGCTGGCCGCCGCCCGGAGTCTCGCCAGGGAGGGGTGCCACGTGTGCGTGTGCGCCCGCAGTCCGGAGAAGCTGGCGGACGCGGTGGTGGAGTTGCAGGAGTTCGGCGGCGTGGTGCACGCGGTGCTCGCGGACGTGGAGGACCCGGAGGCGGCCGAGCGGGTGGTGCGCGAGACGCAGGACGTGGTGGGGCCGGTCGACATCCTGGTCGCCAACGCGGGCGGGCCGCCGCCGGGCCGGTTCGTGGACGCGAGCCTGGCCGAGTGGGACGTGGCGGTGCAGCGCAACCTGCTCGGCACCGTACGGCTGGTGCGGGCGGCGCTGCCGGGGATGCGCGAGCGCGGCTGGGGCCGCATCGTGACGGTGACGAGCCGGTCGGCGCGGGAGGCGATCGACGGGCTGGCCCTGTCCAACTCGACGAGGTCGGCCGTGGCGGGCATGGTCCGCACGCTGGCCCGTGAGGTGGGCGGCGACGGGGTGCTGGTCACGAACGTGATGCCGGGCCCGATCGACACCGACCGGCTGCGTGAGGTGGCGGGCGGCGAGGACGGGCTGGCGGAGCGGGCGGCCGTCGTGCCGCTGGGCCGGATCGGCCGGGCCGAGGAGGTGGGCGACGTGGTGGCGTTCCTGGCGAGCGAGCGGGCGTCGTTCGTGAACGGGATCTCGATCCTGGTGGACGGCGGCGAGAGCCGCGTCATCGCCTGACGAGGTCCCCGGCGGCCTCGCCTGGCCGGAGTCCGTTCCCTGCCGCATGACATCCTTCTCCCAAGGACGATGTGAGAGGCAGGGGAATGGACAAGCCGGTCATCGTGACGGTCGACGACGATCCTGGCGTGTCGCGGGCGGTGGCCCGCGACCTCAGACGCCGCTACGGCCGCGACTACCGGATCGTCCGCGCGGAGGCCGCCGTGCAGGGCATCGAGGCGGTCAAGGAGATGCGGCTGCGTGGTGACGAGGTGGCCGCCATCCTGGCGGACTACCGGATGCCGCAGATGAACGGGGTCGAGTTCCTGGAGAAGGCGATGGACATGTACCCGTTCGCGCGACGGGTGCTGCTGACCGCCTATGCCGACACCGACGCGGCGATCCAGGCGATCAACGTCGTGGATCTGGACCATTATCTGCTCAAGCCGTGGGATCCGCCGGAGGAGAAGTTCTACCCGGTGATCGACGGGCAGCTCGACGCCTGGCAGCGGACGGACCGGGTGCCGGTGGCGGAGCTGCGCGTGGTGGGCGACCGCTGGTCGGCGCCGTCCTACCAGGTGCGTGACTTCCTGGCGCGCAACCACGTGCCGTACCGGTGGATGCTGGCTGAGGAGCCCGACGGGGCGCAGCTCGTGGCGGCGGCGGGGCAGGAGTGCCGGCTGCCGCTGGTGGTGACGTCCGACGGGTCGTCGCTGCAGGCGCCGGACCAGTCGACGCTGGCCTCGGCGGTGGGGCTGTCGACGACGCCGGCGACGGACTTCTACGACCTGATCGTGGTCGGCGGCGGCCCGGCGGGGCTGGGCGCGGCCGTCTACGGCGCGTCGGAGGGGCTCAACACGGTGCTGGTGGAGGCGCACGCGTCGGGCGGGCAGGCGGGGCAGAGCTCCAGGATCGAGAACTACCTGGGCTTCCCCGACGGCGTCTCGGGCCAGCAGCTCGCCGACCGGGCGCGCAGGCAGGCGCTGAAGTTCGGGGCGGAGCTGCTGACCGCGCGGAAGGTGACGCATCTGGAGCCGCGCGGCCAGGCCCGGGTGATCGGGTTCAAGGACGGCGGGGAGATCGCGGCGCACGCGGTGATCCTGGCGACCGGCGTGACCTACCGGCGGCTGGACGCGCCGGGCCTGGACGACTTCGTCGGCCGGGGCGTCTACTACGGCGCGGCCCTGACCGAGGCGCCGTCGTGCAAGGACAGCGAGGTCTACATCGTGGGCGCGGCCAACTCGGCGGGCCAGGCGGCCGTCCACCTGTCGGGGTACGCCAGCCGCGTGCACCTGCTGGTGCGCGGTGACGGCCTGGAGAAGTCCATGTCGCACTACCTCATCGAGCAGATCCAGGCGATCGGCAACATCGAGGTGCACCTGGAGAGCCAGGTGACGGGCGGTGCGGGCAACGGGCACCTGGAGAGGCTGTCGATCGCGCGCAAGGGCGAGGAGCGGACGGTCGAGGCGCAGTGGCTGTTCGTGTTCATCGGCGCGGAGCCCTACACCTCGTGGCTGGGCGAGACGGTCGAGCGGGACGCGAAGGGGTTCGTGCTGACGGGGCCCGACCTGGTGCAGGGGGGCAGGCGGCCGCGTAACTGGACGTTGCGCCGGGAGCCGTACTTCCTGGAGACGAACGTGCCGGGCGTGCTGGCGGCGGGTGACGTGCGCGCCGAGTCGATCAAGCGGGTGGCCTCGGCCGTCGGGGAGGGCGCGATGGCCGTCGCGCTCGTGCACCGGTATCTGGAGAAGCAATGAGCCCGGTATCTGGAGAAGCGATGAGCACTGTGGACATCGACGAGCTGCGCAAGCTCTTCCTGTTCGAGCGGCTGACCGACGAGCAGCTCGGCAAGCTGGCCGACAGCGGCAGGATGCGGGAGTTCGAGGAGGGCGCGGAGATCGTCCGCCAGGGCGAGCCGGCGGAGTGCTTCGCGGTGCTGGTGGAGGGCGAGGTGCAGATGGTCTCGGAGACCGTCAGCGCCGGGACCGTCGCCATGCCGCGCACCGGGCAGCCGGGCGTCTACGGCGGCGCGACCTCCGCCTACCTGGGCGACCGGGCGCCGCAGACCTACCAGCACACGTTGCGCGCGACGGCGCCGTCGCGGGTGTTCATCCTGCCGGCGCGCAAGTTCGCCTACATCGTGACCGAGTGGTTCCCGATGGCGATGCACCTGCTGGACGGGTTGCAGTCGGGCGGCCGGTTGCAGCGGGAGATCATCGACCGGCGGCAGCGGCTGACGGCGCTGGGCACGATCACGGCGGGGCTCACCCACGAGCTGAACAACCCGGCCGCCGCGGCGGTGCGGGCGGTGAGCGAGCTGCGTTCGCTGATCAGGTCGTCGCGGGTGGAGCTGGCCAGGCTGGCCGAGAACGGCATCCCGCCGGAGCGGCTGCGGGCGCTGGTGGAGATGCAGGAGGCGTGCATGGAGGCGGTGGGCACGCTGCCGGCGCGCACGCCGCTGGAGATCTCCGACGCCGAGGACGAGCTCGGCGAGGCGCTGGACGAGCTGGGCGTGGAGGACGCCTGGGAGCTGGCTCCGGCGCTGGTCAACGCCGGGTTCGGCGGGGAGCACCTGGAGAAGGTGCGGCTGAAGGTCGGCGAGGAGCACGCGCCGGCCGCGCTGCGCTGGCTGGCGGAGGCGGTGGAGATCTCGCAGATGCTGGGCGAGGTGACGGAGGCGACCGAGCGGATCACCTCGCTGATCGGCTCGGCCAAGCAGTATTCGCAGATGGACCGCGCCCCGTTCCAGGTGCTGGACGTGCACGAGCTGCTCGACAGCACGGTCGCGATCTTCCGCGGCAAGATCCCGCCGGGCATCACGGTGACCACCGACTACGACCGGACGCTGCCGCCGATCCCCTGCTACGGCGGCGAGCTGAACCAGGTGTGGACGAACCTGATCCACAACGCGCTCGACGCCATGGGAGAGGAGGGCACGCTGACGATCCGGACCGCGCACGACGAGGACGAGGCGATCGTGGAGATCGGCGACACCGGCCCCGGCGTGCCGGAGGCGATCCGGGACCGGATCTTCGAGCCGTTCTTTACCACGAAGTCGGTCGGCCAGGGCACCGGGCTGGGGCTGGACATCTCCTACCGGATCGTGGCGGGCCGGCACGGCGGCGACCTGAAGGTCCGGTCGGAGCCGGGCGCGACCTGGTTCGAGGTGCGGCTGCCGCTGCGCGAGCCTACAGGGGGTCCGTCACCATCCGCATGAGCCGGGGCACCACCTGGTCGGCGGCGACGCGGAAGCCGTCGTGCTCGAACTCGTTGGTGACCCAGGCGCGCACGTTGCCGACCCGGGCGGCGGTCTCCAGCGAGAGGCCGGCGTCGACGTACATGTCGTCGTGGTAGACCACGGCGGCGACGGGCACCTCGTTGGCGGCCAGCGCGGCCGGGTCGTAGAGCGGCGGCCAGTCGTCGACGGCGGCGAGGATCTCGGCGGCGCCCTTGAAGGGCCGCAGCGCGCGGATGTCGTCGAACATCCACGGGTAGATCATCTCGCCGGTGAACATCTCGAACGTGTCGAAGTCGGCGGGGCGCAGCCGCTCCGCCGACCAGCGGGTGGCGGCGCCCTGGGCGTAGATGGACTCGTGCAGGACGGCGTAGAGGGGGCTGCCGACGAAGCCGGTCTCCATCATGACCGCGTAGAGGAACTCGTCGGACAGGCGGTCGCCGTGCCACGCCTCGGCGAGCTGCCAGTGCAGGCGTTCGGAGCCGTCGCCCATGCCGAGCTTCTTGCCGAGGGTGCGGAAGCGCTCGACGGTGAGCCGGTCGCCGTCGGGGAGCAGGACCTCGTTGCCGGCCAGGTGCTCGGCGATGCGCCTGGCGCGCTCGTCGTCGCCGGGGTAGCGGCGGTGGTGGCGGGCGACCTTGGCGCGGACGCGCTCGTACGTGCGCGTGTAGACGTCGTCGGCGGTGGCGTCGAGGCCGGGCAGGCCGCCGGTGATGTGGCAGGCGCGCAGCGCCTCGGGGGCCTGCGACAGGTAGGTGAGGGTGACGAAGCCGCCGTAGCTCTGCCCCCAGGTCTCCCACTGCTCGATGCCGAGGGCCTTCCTGATGTGCTCGCAGTCGGCCACGATGGCGTCGGCGCGGTAGTGGCGCAGCCGGGCGGCCAGCTCCTCGTCGGTGCCGGTGGCGGTGGCGGGGCTGCTCAGGCCGGTGCCGCGCTGGTCGAGCAGGAGCACCCGGTGCGTCTTGAGCACGTGCCGCCAGTGCGCCTGGCCGGTCAGCCGGGGGGACTTGCCGCCGGGGCCGCCCTGGAGGAACAGCGCCCACGGCAGGTCGCCGGTGTGGGCGGGGTCGCGGATCTCGCGGGCGAACACCTGGATCGTGGCGCCGCCGGGGTCGGCGTGGTCGAGCGGCACGGTGAACACATGGTCGGCGGCCGTCAGGCCGGGCATCGTGACTTTCACGCCCAGCACCTTACGGGCTGACCAACCGGCCGTCCTCCCGGTAGATCCAGTAGCGGCGCAGCATCTTGAGCACTACTGAGACCTGGAGCGCGGTGATGCCGGGCAGGTGGGCGAGGTCGCGGGTGAGGAAGTCGCCGAGGTCGTCCTCGTGGCGAAAGACGCCCTGGTGGATGACGGAGGTGGTGCCGGCGACGATGGAGACGTAGCGGGCGGAGGGGTGGCGGGCGAGCTCGTCGGCGACCGGCTGGATGGCGCCGGGCGAGACGGTCAGCGCGATGACGACCTCCAGCGAGTAGCCGAGGAGCGCGGGCTCGATCTCGACGCGGGGGCGGACGACGCCGCGCCGCAGCAGTGACTGGATCATGCGGTAGGCGGTGGACTGGCTGAGGCCGAGGGCGCGGGCGGCCTGCGCGGCGGTGATGCGGCCGTCGTTGCGCAGCAGGCGCAGCACGCCGGGCTCGTCGGCGCCGCGGGCGGGCTCCTCGGCCTGTTCGGCGGGCTCCGACAGGGCGCGGACCTGGGCGTCGTCGAGGCGGTGCAGCCGCCAGGAGTCGGCCTTGGTGAGCGCGCGCAGCACCAGCTCGGAGTGGGTGGCGACGATGCCGGGGACCGACGGGATGCGGGCGGTGAGCAGTTCGCGGGCCTGCGCCCGGTCGACGGGGTGGACGGCGCAGTAGACGTCGGACTTGCCGGACGTCTCGGCGACGAGCTGGGCCTCGGGCAGGTCGGCCAGGGCGCGCGCGACGCGGCTGGAGGCGCCGGGCTCGGTGGTGACCCAGACGTGGCGCGGGTTGCCCTCGGCGCGGGCGGCCCAGTCGACCTGGCCGATCACCCGCAGGATGCGCTGCTCCTCCATCCGGGCGAGCCGCCGCCCGGCGGTGCTGGCGGACATGCCGAGCACGTCGGCGAGGGCGGCGGCCGAGGCGCGGGGGGCGATCTGCAGCGCCGCGACCAGGTCGAGGTCGGCGTCGTCGAGCATGTCAAGACTGTATCTTCCAGTCAGGCATGTTTGGACGACTGATTCAGCCAGCCAGAACATTTTACTTGCCAAAATCGGTCATCGCCCCTGTAATGGGTGACCATTAACGGGAAAGGAGCCTGACCGATGAACGGCCTGCTGCGCGTCCTGGGAGGGATCGAGCGCCTCGGCAACAAACTGCCGCACCCGTTCTGGCTGTTCGTCATCCTGGCGGGAGTCCTGGCACTGGTGAGCTGGGGCCTGGCCGCAGCCGGCGTGTCCGCGGTGAACCCGGCCAGCGGCAAGCAGGTGGTGGCCAAGAACCTGCTGTCCGCCGACGGCGTCACGACGATGATCGACGGGGCCATCGACAACTACACGTCGTTCGCGCCGCTCGGCACGATCCTCGTGGTGATGCTCGGCGTGGCCGTCGCGGAGCGGTCCGGGCTGCTGGCCGCGGTGCTGCGCTCGGGCGTGGCCAAGGTGTCGCCCCGGTGGGTGACGTTCGCGCTGGCCTTCACCGGCATGGTGTCGCACGTCGCCTCCGACGCCGCCTACGTGGTGCTGATCCCGCTCGGCGCGCTCGCCTTCCGCGCGGTCGGCCGCAGCCCGATCCTCGGCATCGTGGTGGCGTTCGTGTCCATCTCCGCCGGTTACGACGCCAGTCCCCTGGTGACGCCGGTCGACGCCATCCTGTCCGGGCTGACCACCGCCGCCGCGCAGACGATCGACCCGGCCTACGTGGTCACGCCGCTGGCCAACTACTACTTCTCGATCGCCTCCTCCGTGGTGCTCGCCGCCGTGATCACCGTGGTGACCGAGCGGGTGCTGGCCCGCCGGGTCGAGTCGCTGCCCGTGGACGAGGACGCCGAGGAGGACGACCTCGGCTCGCTGACCCTGCGCCCCGAGGAGCGCCGCGGCCTGCGGGCCGCGCTGATCGCGCTGGTCGTGTTCGTCGTCGCGCTGGTGCTGGCCGTGCTGCCCGCCGGATCGCCGCTGCGCGGCGAGGGCGGCAGCCTCGTCCAGTCGCCGCTGCTCGGCTCCATCGCGATCTTCCTCGCGCTGGCGTTCCTGGCCGTCGGCTGGGCGTACGGCAAGGCCGCCGGAAGCATCACCAGCAGCCGCGACATCCCCGACTTCATGGCGCACGGGCTGCGCGAGATGGCGCCGATCCTGGTGCTGTTCTTCGCGATCTCGCAGTTCCTGGCCTTCTTCAAGTGGACCGGCATCGGCGAGATCATCGCGATCAACGGCGCCGACCTGCTGAAGTCGGCCGGGGTGTCGGGGCCGGTGGTGTTCCTGGGCATCCTGATCGTGGTGACCGTGATCAACCTGGTGGTGACGAGCGGGTCGGCGCAGTGGGCGCTGGTCGGGCCGGTGTTCGTGCCGATGCTGATGCTGCTCGACATCCCGCCGGAGTACACCCAGGCGCTCTACCGGATCGCCGACTCGTGCACGAACGCCATCACCCCGATGAGCCCGTACTTCGTGATGGCGCTCGGGTTCCTGCAGCGCTACCGCCGCTCGGCCGGGATCGGCACACTGGCTTCGATGACCATCCCGCTCGCGTTCACCCTGCTCGTCGTCTGGACGCTGCTGTTCCTGGTGTTCTGGTGGCTCGGCATCCCGCTCGGCCCCGGCGCGCCCGTCGCCTAGGAAGGATCTCCCTTGTCCATCACCGACTGGAGCCGGCAGGCCCTGCCGGCCATGCTCGACGACATCAAGAACCTGGTCGAGCTGGAGACGCCCAGCTACGACAAGGCGGCGCTGGCCGCCGGGCTGCGGGCGGTGCGCGCGCTGGCCGTCGAGCGGCTGGGCACGCCGGACGACGAGGTCGTGCACGACGGCGGCGCGCACGGCGACGTGCTGGAGCTGACCTACCGGGGCACCGCGCCCGGTGAGGTGCTGATGATGAGCCACTACGACACGGTGTGGCCTGCCGGGACCCTGGCCGGGTGGCCGTTCGGCGTGGTCGACGGCAAGGCGACCGGGCCCGGCGTGTTCGACATGAAGACCGGGCTGGTGCAGTCGATCTGGGCGCTGCGCGGGCTGCGCGAGCTCGGGCTGCCGCATCCGGGCGTCAGGTTCCTGTTCAACGGTGACGAGGAGATCGGCAGCCCGGCCTCGCGGCAGCACATCGAGGCCGCCAGCGCCGACGTGCTGGCCAGCCTGGTGTTCGAGGCGTCGCTGCGCGGGGCGGTGAAGACGGCGCGCAAGGGCGTGGGCCTGTTCGACGTGACGGTGACGGGCGTCGAGGCGCACGCCGGGCTCGACCCGACGGCGGGCGCGAGCGCCGTGCACGCGCTCGCCGAGCTGGTCACGGTCATCGCGGCCGGGGGCAGGCCGGAGCTGGGCACCACCGTGAACGTCGGCCTGATCAGCGGCGGCACCGGCCGCAACGTGGCCGCCGGGCTCGCCACCTGCGGCGTCGACGTGCGGGTCAGCGACTTCGCCGAGATGGAGCGGATCGACGCACTGTTCGCGGGCCTGCGGCCGAGCGACCCTCGGGTGAGCGTGTCCGTGGCCGGCTCCTGGAACCGGCCGCCGATGACGCCGAACCCGCCGTCGCGGCGGCTGTTCAAGGAGGCGCAGGCCACGGCCGCCGCCCAGGGCTGGACCCTGGAGGAGGCGTCGGTCGGCGGGGCCAGCGACGGCAACTTCGTCTCGGGGCTGGGCCGGCCGGTGCTCGACGGCATGGGCGCGGTCGGCGACGGCGCGCACGCCCGGCACGAGTACGTGCTGGTCGAGCACATCCCGGAGCGCACCGCCCTGACGATCGGGCTGATCTCCGCGCTCGCCTAGCGGGACCCGCCGGGTCAGCCGGGCCGGCGGCCGTACCGGGCGCGGAGGGCGGATTTGTCGGGCTTGCCGGAGCCGGTGCGGGGCAGGTCGTCCATCAGCCACAGCCGCCGGGGCTCACAGGCCGGGCCGAGCGCCCCGCGCACCAGCTCGCGCAGCTCCGACTCATCGGCCCGCCCGGCGACGGCCGCCCCCACGCCCCCGTCCGGCAGCGCGAACACGGCGGCGTCGGACACCCCGGGGTGCCCGGTGAGCACCTGTTCGACCGGATAGGCGTACACGCCGGGCGGCAGCCCGCTCCCGGCCCGGTCCACCAGGAACAGGTGGCGGCCTTCGGCCGGCGGGGTGAGGCGGCCGAGGTCGCCGGTGCGGACCCAGCCGTCGCGCAGCGTGGCCGCGGTGAGCCCGGGATCGTCCAGGTAGCCGGTCATGACCTGCGGCGAGCGCGTCCACACCTCGCCCACCTCGCCGTCCGGCACGCGGGCGCCGCGCTCGTCGCGGATCTCCAGCTCCACCCCCGCCACGGCCCGGCCCACCGACGCGAGCAGCCCCGGCCGCGCGTGGTCGGCGGGCGACAGGGTGGTGACGAACCCGCCCTCGGTCAGCCCGTACGACTGCCGCACCACGCGGCCCAGCGCCTCGACGGCCTCCCGGCTGCGGGCCGGCACCGCCGGGGCTCCCCCGTACAGGATCTGGCGCACGCCGGGCACGTGGCCGAGCCGCCGGGCCAGGCCGTAGAAGCCGAACGGCGGCCCGGCCAGCACGTGGGTGACGCCCTCGCGGGCGATCAGCTCGCGTTCGCGCCCGGTGTCCTCGCCGGTCGCCAGGACCGCCGTGCCGCCGGTCGCCAGCGTCCACAGCGCGGTCAGCGTGGGCAGGTGGAAGCCCGGCCACACCAGGAAGCGCCACGCTCCGGGCCCTATCAGCGCCCTGGCCGCGCCGAGCTGCGCGGCCTCGACGGCGTGGCTGTAGGCGACGGCCTTGCGCTCCCCCGTCGTGCCGTTGGTGAACGTCACCGACGCCAGGCCCCGGCCGGCCGGGATCGTCGCCGTCCCGGCGCCCGCGGTGGCGAGCAGCCGGTCGAGCGGGCCGTGGACGGGCACCGGGCAGATCCGCAGCAGCGCCTCGGCGTCCTCCTGCCGCCCGGCCTCGTACAGCAGGGCCGTGGCGCCCGTCGCGCGCATCGCGCGGGCGGCGGTCTCCGGCGGCAGCCCGACGGGCACCAGGATGGCCGGGCAGCCGAGCGCCAGCGTCACGAGCCGGGCGGCAAGCGACTCCGGCCGGCCGCCGTACAGCAGGGCGATCGCCTGCCCGGCGCGCACGCCGCGCGCCTCCAGGGCGGCGGCGGCCGAGGCCGTCATGGCCAGCACCTGGTCCCCGCTCAGCCGCTCCTGCCCGCACACCAGCGCGTCCCGGGGCCCGGCCGCGGTCAGCCCGCGCACCAGCGCCTCCCCGAACCCGGGCGTCCGGGCGGGCCTGGACCGCCCGGAGGCCCGGCGGCCGGCCCGCAACGGGTCCGGCCCGCCGGGCGGAACCCGGCGGGCCGTCGTCCCGCTCATCCCGCCCGCCTGCCCAGCAGCACCGGCAGCGACCGGGTGCTGTTGCCCAGCACCGTGCCCAGCGGCCGGGTGCCGCTGGCGGGCCCGGCGAGCTTCATCTCCGGAAAGGCTGAGAACAGCGCGGCCAGCGCCACCTCGCCCTCCATCCGGGCCAGCGGCGCCCCCAGGCAGAAGTGCGGCCCGTGCCCGAACGACAGGTGCCCCGGCTGCGGCGCCGCCGCGTCGAACCGGCAGGCCCGCTCGCCGTACTGGTCGGGGTCGCGCCCGGCGGAGGCGAAGCAGGCCAGCACCGCCTCCCCCTTCCGCACCGTGACCCCGTCGATCTCCAGGTCCCGTACGGCGTAGCGCATCGGGAAGTGGGCGACCGGCGAGTCCCAGCGCAGCGTCTCCTCCACGACCGCGCTCCACGGCAGCGAGCCGCCGAGCACGAGGTCGAGCTGGCCCGGCTGGGTGAGCATGGCCCGGATGGCGTTGGTGATGAGGTTGACGGTCGTCACGTGCCCGGCGATGAACAGCAGCTCGATCGTGTCGAGCAGCTCCGAGCGCGTCAGCCGCTCCCCGTCCTGCTCGCGCACGCTGATCAGGTCGGTGATCACGTCCTCGCCCGGCGTGCCGCGCCGCACCTCGATGACCTTGTCGAGCAGCACGTACAGGGCGTCGCGGGAGCCGCTGACGTCGTCCGGGCCGTCGCCGACGCGGGCGGCCACGTCGGTGAGCTCGTGCAGCTCGTCGCGCATGCCGGGCGGGATGCCCATCAGCTCGGAGATGACGTCGCGCGGCAGCGGGTAGGCGTAGTGCAGCCGCAGGTCGACGGGTTCGGGCGGCAGTGCGGCCAGCTCGTCGACGAGCGCGGCGGCCATCCGCTCGATTTTGGGCCGCAGCCCCTGCACCCGGCGGGCGGTGAACGCCTTGATCAGCGGCCCGCGCAGGCGCTTGTGGGTCTCGCCCTCGGAGTTCAGCATGGACGTGTCCGAGGTGATCTTCTCCACGGCCGTGGCCTTGCGGACTTCGGCCCGGCCCTCCGGAGCCCAGTGGCTGACGTCCCTGGACAGGTCGGGGTGGGCCAGCACGGCCGCCAGCGTCGCGTAGCGGGTGGCCGCCCACGCGCGCACCCCCTCGACCTCGACCGGGACCAGCGGCCCCGCCTCCCGCAGCCGCTCGTTGTCGGCGTGCACGTCCGGGGTGGCCGGGTCGAGCACGAAGGCCCGCCCGGTCTCCCGGCTCTCCTGTTCGGTCGTCATGGTCATCCGGCCCTTTCCACGGCCAGGTCCGCGACGTCGAGCCACGGGTCCTTGCCCAGGTAGAGATCGCGGACGAGCTCCCCGGCGGCGGGCGCGTTGCACAGCCCGTGCCCGGAGAA
Source organism: Nonomuraea ceibae (assembly GCF_019396325.1). Classification (GTDB taxonomy): domain Bacteria; phylum Actinomycetota; class Actinomycetes; order Streptosporangiales; family Streptosporangiaceae; genus Nonomuraea; species Nonomuraea ceibae. The sequence continues at coordinate 4,580 of NZ_JAHKRO010000066.1, read as the reverse complement.
CCCGGCCGCGTACAGGAACGCGGGCGGCCCCGGCCGGTGCCCGATGAACGCCGTCTTGTCCGGGCTGGCGTCCCGCACGCCGCTGATCGCCGGGTGCAGCGCCACCCCGGCCAGGCGCGGGTACGTGCCGGCCAGCCGCTCCGCGACGCGGGCGCGCCAGGCCTCCCTGTCCCGGTCCGGGTAGCCCATGCCGATCAGGATCCGGTCCCCGCGCAGCCGCATGAGCAGGCCGCTCGCGGCGTGCAGGGTGACCGGGACGGACGGGATGGGCGACAGCTCGGTCAGCGGGTCGGTCAGCAGCAGCTCCTGGGTGACCGGCTCGGTGAGCGGCAGGTCGACGCCCGCCGAGCGGGCGAGCGGCGCCGACCAGGCGCCGGCGGCGCACACGACGGCCTCGGCCGTGATCGTGCCGTCGGTGGTCTCGACCCGGCCCCGGTCGGGGTCGACGGAGAGCACCGGGCAGCCGGTGCGCAGCTTCGCCCCGGCCCGCCTGGCGCCCTCGGCGTATCCGGCCACGATCGCCGCCGTGTCCGACACGTACGCCTGGGGCGACCAGGCGGCGGCCAGCAGCGGCAGGTCGGGGCCGACGAGCGGGTTGAGCCGGCGGGCCTCTCCCGCGTCGACGAGCTCGACCCGCACCCCGGCCGCCCGCTGCGCGGGCAGCTCGGCCTCGATCGCCGCCACCTGTTCCGGCTCGGTGAGCAGCACCAGGTAGCCGACCTGCCGCAGCGGCACCTGGGCGGCCGGCCGCGACCCGAAGGCCTGGTAGGCCTCCAGGCTGCGGACGGCCATCGCGGAGCTGACCGGGTTGCCCGCGAAGTACGACCTGACGACGTCGGCCGTGGCCCTCGACGCGCCGGACCCGAGCTCGCCGCGCTCCAGCAGCACGGTGCGCACCCCGGCCTCGGCCAGGTGGTAGGCGATCGACAGGCCGATGACCCCGCCGCCGATGACGACGACCTGCGCCTGCGCGTTCACCCGAGCGCTCGCACGCGCCGCAGGTGGTCGCCCACCTGCCAGGGGAACAGGTGCAGGTTCCAGCCGCCGAGGCAGTTGACGTACAGGGCCATGTGCGACATGACCGCGATGAAGTCCTCGCGGTCGTCGAGCCGGTCCAGGACGTCGAACAGCCTCTCGGTGAACCCCCACAGCGTCTGCAGGCCGCAGTAGCCGAGGAACTCGGCCGGGGTCTTGGCCAGGACCCTGGCCATCTGGTGCAGCGACTCCATCGGCATCTGCTCGTGGGCGGCCCGCACCAGTCCGCCGTAGCAGGCGTAGCCGAGCGGCCGGGTCTCGCCGTTGACGAACAGCAGGGTCGTGAGGACGGTCTCGAAGCTGCCCGCGTTCGAGGTGATGCGGCCTTCGTGCAGGTCGACCAGTTCCTGCGGCGGGACCAGCCAGATCCGCTCGGTCTCGGCGTGCAGGTCGGCGATCAGGGCGTCGACCTCCGGGTCGGAGACGGTCAGGCGGGGCAGGCTGTGCCCGAAGCTCTCACCGGCCCTTCTGACCTCGGCGATGACGGGTTTCTTGGTGCGGTAGACCGCCTCCCAGACGGCCTGGCCGGCTTCGACGAGCGTGTCGAGGTCGCCTTCGGTGATGCGGCCGATGGGCGTGGCCGGCATCGGCTCGGTGAGTTCGCCGTACTTGATCCCGAGGTGTTGCAGCCGGGATGAGAAGATCGTGCCGTCGGGCACGGTCCGCCGGTCCACCGAGTGCGTGGCTGCTTGGTGCAGCATCTGGTGGACCGGAGCTACGTGATAGAGGTGATGGCCCGCCACCAGGGCATGGCCCTGCAGGCTGCGGTACGGCAGCGCGTCCCACAGGCTCTGTGCCAGAGCGGCGTTGCGCTCGTCCAGTTCTGCCGTGACGGCCATGCCCAAGCTGGGCCAGCCGATTTCTACGCGTCTCACAGTAGTCACAGTGTGTATTTGTACCCATGCATATCGTGACATATCAGGAGGGGTGCCTGGTTGTCCTTTGCGTTGTTACGCTCGGCTGGCCAAGTAAGCGCTTCCTTGCCCCCGGAGGGACGATGCACTGCGATCCCCGGTTCGCCCGCGTGCGCGAAGTGTTCGAGCGGCAGTTCACCGACGGACAGGAGCTCGGCGCCGCCTTCGCCGTCTACCATCGCGGCGAGCTGGTCGTCGACCTGTGGGACGGGATCGCCGACCGGCACACCGGACGGCCGTGGCTGCGCGACACCCCCGCGTTCGCGTACTCCTGCACCAAGGCGCTCACCGCGACCGTCCTGCTCCAGCTCGCCGAGCGCGGGCTGGTGGACCTGGCCGCGCCGGTGGCCGACGTGTGGCCGGAGTTCGCCGCCCGTGCGGTCACCGTCGAGCACCTGCTCACCCACCAGGCCGGGCTGCCGGTGATCGAGACGCCGGTGCCCGTGGCGGAGTTCGGCGACCAGCCGGCGATGGCCGCCCGGCTGGCGGGCCAGGAGCCGCTGTGGGAGCCCGGGTCGGCGCACGGCTATCACGCGCTCACGTACGGGTTCCTCGTCGGCGAGGTCGTGCGGCGGGTGACGGGCAAGTCCGTCGGCGAGCTGGTGGCGGCGGAGATCGCCGGGCCGCTCGGGCTGGACCTGTGGATGGGCGCGCCGGACGACGTCATCGCCCGCGCCGCCCGGATCACGGGCCCCGCCCGCCGCCCCGCGACGCCCGCCCCGGAGCCCGCCCCGGAGGCCCCCTCGGAGGCCGCCGCGCCCCGTGAGGCCCCTGGTGGGGGTGACGTGGTCGACCGGATGGCCGCGGCGGCGCGGGACCCGGAGAGCCTGATGAACCGGGCGCTCGGCAACCCGGCGATGCGGCTCCTCGACGGCGGCGCGAACCACCCCGTCATCCTGCGCGCGGGCTGGCCGGCGGCGGGCGTCGTCACCACGGCCGCCGGGCTGGCCGGCTTCTACCGGGCGCTGGTGGCGGGCGAGCTGCTGCGGCCCGCGACGCTGGCCGACGCGATCCGGCCCCGGGTCGCGGGGCCCGACCGGGTACTGGTGGTCGACAGCTCGTTCGGGCTCGGGTTCATGCGGCCGTCGATGACGTTCCTGATGCCGTCGCGCACGGCGTTCGGGCACAGCGGGATGGGCGGGTTCCTCGGGCTGGGCGATCCGGAGCACGAGCTGGCCGTGGGCTACGTGATGAACCGGATGGCCGACATGGTGTCGGGCAGCATGCGGGCCCACCGCCTGACGGAGGCGGTGTACGCGTCGCTGCCGGATATTTCGTGACAACCGGAACCTCGGGTGAGAACGTCGAATCCTGGACGGTCTGCCTTGGGGGTTCGACTTGGTCCCTGGTTATCGCGACGTACGCCAGCTGGGCGAGGGCCGGACCGGCCGCGTCTTCCTCTCCACGTACCAGGCCACCGGGGCGCACGTGGCCATCAAGTACTTGAACGCCACCCTGCGCCGCGACGACGCCTTCATGGCTCGCTTCGCCGAGGACGCCGCGATCCTGGTGGAGCTCGACGACCCCGGCGTGGCCAGGACGTACGAGTACGTGCGGACGCGCAGCCGGGCGGCGGTCGTGACCGAGCTGGTCGACGGGGTGTCGCTGCGCGCGATCCTGGCCGAGCACGGCCGGGTGCGCCCCGAGGCCGCGCTCGCCCTGGTCAAGGCCGTGCTGGGCGGTCTGGCCGCCGCCCACGAGCGGGGGCTGGCGCACCGCGACGTCCAGCCGGGCAACGTGCTCGTCCAGGCCGACGGGGCCGTCAAGCTGACCGACTTCGGCGTCGTGGCGCACGCCGAGGAGCCCGGCGTCCCGCCCGGCAGCCCGCCGTACATGTCGCCCGAGCTGTGGACGCGCGGCGAGGCCGGGCCGCCCGCCGACCTGTACGCGACGGCGTGCGTGCTCTTCGAGGCCGTACGGGGCCGCGTGCCCTACCGGGGTGACGGCGTCCCGGCGCTGCGCGACAGGCACCTGGTGGAGCCGGTGCCGCTGGAGGTCGCCCCGGACTCCCTGCGCAACCTGCTCCGCCTCGGCCTCGCCAAGGACCCCGCCACCCGGTTCGCCTCGGCCCGCCGGTTCGCCGCCGAGCTGGAACGTGACGCCCTCACCGCGTACGGGCCCGAATGGGAGAAACGCGGACGCCGCCACCTGGGCGAGCTGGCCACCCTGCTGGCTCTCCGGTTCCCGCTGGCCGACGCGGCCCCGGCCGCCCGGCCCCGCGCGGAGGCCATGGCTCGCAGCTCCCCCGCCGCCTCCCCGACCGGGGACGCGCCCCGGCCCTCCCGTGGGGCGCGGAGAGGGCGCGGGACGGCGTGGGCGGCCGGGGTGCCGACGCATCTGTGGCTGGCGGGCGCGACGGTGGTGGCGGTGGCGGTCACGCTGCTGATGACCGAGGGCCGGGTCCCGCCGGGCGCGGTGCTGCTCCCCCCGGACGACACCCCGAGCGCGCTGGACCCGGTCACCACCACCCCCGACAGGCGCGACCCGCCGCCCGGCACCGCGCCCCCCGCCGACCGCCGCGCCACGCGCACGCCCACGCGCACGCCGACGCCCCGGGCCCCTACGGCGACGGCGTCGGCGGTGCGGCCGTCCGCCGCGCCCACCCCGCCCCCGACCCGGCCCCCGACCCCG
>NZ_JAHKRO010000065.1 GCF_019396325.1 Nonomuraea ceibae | reverse complement strand
GGGGGGGCGGCGACGGCCGCCGCGTCGGTGACGTCCCCGGCGGCGACGCGTACGCCGTCGTCCGCCGGGCCGGTGTAGCGGGACGGGTCGCGGACGACCGCGGTGACCTGGTGCCCGCGCCCGCGCGCCTCGGCGACCGCCTGCCTGCCCGCCCTGCCGCCCGCCCCGAAGATCACATACTTGCTCATGGCCGGAATACCTCCCGTTGCGTGGATGCTCCGGGAAAGGTAGCCGCAGCCGCGGTTACCTTCTGGATACCGCGCGACCGGCCGACAGGCGGGAGAGACCGTGACGCATCGCCTACCGCTGCCCCGGGACATGTTCGACGAGCTGTGCCCGTCCTCGCTGCTGCCGTTCCGGTTCGGCGACAAGTGGGCGGCCCTGGTCATGCGCTGCCTGGAGGACGGCCCGCGCCGCTTCTCCGAGCTGCGTGTGCCGCTGCACCGCGTCACCCCGAAGGTGCTCACGCAGTCGCTGCGCGGGCTGGAGCGGGACGGGTTCGTCTCGCGCACCGTGCACGAGGGGCCGAGGCCGGCGGTGGAGTACGCGCTGACGCCGCTGGGGCGCAGCATGCTGGAGCCGTTGTACGCCGCGTGCGCGTGGGCGGCCGAGCACTGGGACGAGCTGCTCGACGCCCGGGAGCGGCACCCGGCCCCGTGACCCCGCCGGCGGCTCGCCGGTCGTGATTATCACCGAGCGTGACCGGACCGGCTGGTAGCGTCGCTGCCGTGGCTCGGTTCAAGGGCTTGCCCGGCGGCGACGGATGGCGGCGCGCGATGACCGCCGCGGCCGTCGTCCTGCTGATCGCCGTCGTCCTGTCCATCGCCGCGATCGCGATCCTGCTCCAGACCGCCGGGCTCGACTGAACGTCGCCGGATTCGCCCCTGTCGTGCGGAGGTGTCGCTCCCCTAAGGTTTGCGGCATGAAAACCATTACTCTGAGTAGTTGGATAACTACTCTAAGACATGATGTTCCGGCATCACTGGTGGTGTTCCTCGTCGCCGTGCCCCTTTCGCTCGGCGTCGCCATGGCGGCCGGGGCGCCGCTCGCCTCCGGCCTGATCGCCGCCGCGGCGGGCGGGATCGTCGCCGGCTGGCTCGGCGGATCGGCCGTCCAGGTGAGCGGGCCGACGGCGAGCCTCACGCTGGTGATCGCCGGGCTGGTGCAGACCTACGGCTGGCGCGCCACCTGCTTCATCACCATCCTCGCCGGGCTGCTCCAGCTCGTCCTGGGGGCGTTCAAGGCGGCGCGCGCCGCGCTGGCCGTCTCCCCCGCCGTCGTGCACGGCATGCTGACCGGCGTCGGCATCATCATCGCCGTGGCGCAGCTCCGCGTCGTGCTGGGCGGCGACCCGCAGCACTCCACCTGGGCCAACCTGGTCGAGCTGCCCGGCCAGATCATCGACGCGCACGGCCACAAGGTCATGGTGGGCGTGCTCACCATCACCGTGCTGCTGCTCTGGGGCCGCGCGCCCAAGCACGTCCGGGCGGTCCCGGCGCCGCTGGCGGCGCTGCTCGTGGCCGCGGGCACGGCGTGGGCGTTCGGCTGGGACGTCACCCGCATCGACCTCACCGGCGCCGTCACCTCGTGGCAGCCGCCGCAGATCCCGCAGGGCGAGTGGCAGCTCGTCGCGGTCGGGGTGCTCCTGGTCGCCCTGCTGGCCGGGGCCGAGTCGCTGCTGTGCTGCGTGGCCACCGACGCCACGCACACCGGCCCGCGCGCCGACCTCGACAGGGAGCTGTCCGGCCAGGGCGCGGCGAACGTCGTCAGCGGCCTGCTCGGCGGCCTCCCGGTGGCCGGGGTGATCGTGCGCAGCACGACGAACGTGCGCGCGGGCGCGCGCAGCCGCTGGTCCGCCGTCCTGCACGGCGTCTGGGTGCTGCTCTTCGCGCTCTGCCTGGGCTGGACCATCAAGCTCATCCCCATGGAGGCGCTGGCGGCGCTGCTCGTCTTCATCGGCATCCGGACGATCAGCCTGGGCCACATCAGGAAGGTGCACGGCCACAACGAGGTGCCCGTCTACCTGGTGACCATGCTCGTCGTGGTCGGCGTCGGGCTGGCCGAGGGCGTCGTCGCCGGGCTCGGCCTGGCGGCGCTGCTGGCGCTGCGGCGGCTCACCCGCGTGACCGTGGACAAGCGGCCCGCGCCGGACGGCCGCCTGCACGCGACGATCTCCGGCTCGCTCACCTTCCTCGGCGTGCCGCGCCTGACGCAGGAGCTGCGCGCCATCCCGGCCGGCACAGCCGTGGAGCTGGACCTGAACATCGACTTCATGGACTACGCCGCCTTCGAGGCGCTGCACTCCTGGCGGCTGGACCACGAACGGCTCGGCGGCACGATCACCATCGACGAGCTCCACGACGAGTGGTACACGATGGCGGCCAGCGGGGCCCGCATGTTCCCGGCCAAGAGCCCGCCCCGGGCGGCCCACCACTGGTGGCTGCCGTGGGCGCACCACCGCCGCCTCCCGGCCGTCGCGGCGGCCGGGCAGTGCCGGCTCACGCAGGGGGCCGACGAGTTCCACCAGCACCGGGCGCCGCTGATGCGGTCCATCTTCACCGAGCTGGCCCGCGCCCAGCAGCCGACGCACCTGTTCATCACCTGCGCCGACTCGCGGGTGGTGCCCAGCCTGATCACCTCCAGCGGCCCCGGCGACCTGTTCACCGTGCGCAACCTGGGCAACCTGGTGCCGCGCGCGGGCTCGGACCTGGGCGACAACTCGGTGGCGGCGGCCATCGAGTACGCCACCCGCGTCCTGGACGTGCGGACGATCACGGTGTGCGGGCACTCCGGCTGCGCGGCGATGGTGGCGCTGCTCACCGGCCAGCGCGACCGGCCCGACCTGCCGGAGCTGGACCGCTGGCTGCGGCACGGCGATCCGAGCCTGGCCAGACTAGGCCCGCCGGGCGACGGCGAGCCGCCGCCCGGCGACACGCTCGACAGGCTCTGCCGGCTGAACATCCAGCAGCAGCTGGAGAACCTGCGGACCTACCGCGGCATCGCCGAGCGGGTCGAGGCGGGGCAGCTGGAGCTGGTGGGGCTCTACTTCGACATCGCCTCGGCGCGGGTGCACGTGGTGCCGCCCGCGCCCTCGGCGCCCTCGGTGCCCGAGCTCAGCCAGGGCTGACCGCAGGAGGTCACCGTGCCGCGCCCGGCGCGGTGACCTTCCGGTCGCGGCGGGGTCAGGCGCTCCAGGCTCCCGCCTGGGCGGCCTCCTTGACGTACGCGGCGAAGGAGCGCGGTTCGCGGCCGAGCGCGCGCCGTACGCCGTCGCTGACGTGCTCACCGGCGCCGTCGCGGATCCGGACGAGGAGTTCGGTCACCAGGTCCGCGGCCTCGGCCGGCAGCCCCTGGCCGGTCAGCGCGGCGGTGAACCCGGCCGGCTCCAGGGGCGTGTAGCGGATCTCCCGCCCGGTGGCCTCGGCGATCAGCTCGACGGCGGTGCGGAACGACAGCGCCTCCGGCCCGGACAGCTCGTAGATCTCGCCCGCGTGACCGTCGCCGGTGAGCGCGGCGGCCGCGACGTCGGCGATGTCGCCGGCGTCGACGAACGCCTCGCGCCCCTCGCCGGTCGGCAGCGCCAGCTCCCCCGCCAGGATCGGCTCCAGGAACAGGTCCTCGCTGAAGTTCTGCGCGAACCAGGCCGGGCGCAGGATCGTCCACTCCAGGCCCGTCGCGCGCACGGCGCGCTCGACCGGCTCCTGGTACGACTCGGCCGCGCCGGCCGGGCCGCGCGCCGACAGCAGCACGACCCGGCGGACGCCGCTCTCGGCCGCCGCGCCGGCGAACTCCGCCACGGTGGCGACCGGGACGGACTCGTGCATCGGGACGAGATAGAGCGCGCCCGCCCCGGCCAGCGCGGGCCGCCAGGTGTCACGGTCGGCGAGGTCGAAGGCGGGACTGCCGGAGCGGGAGGCCGCGCGGACGGGAAGGCCGAGCCGGTCGAGCCGGGCGGCGACACGGCGGCCGGTCTTGCCCCGGGCGCCGATCACGAGAATGGGTGAAACGGACATGCGGCCAGCACATCAGAGGCTCAGGGAGACGATCCATGGCCATCTGTCTCCGTCATATGTGAGATCGTCTCAGCATGGATCTGCTGGAGGACTATCTCGCGGGCGTCCGGGCGCAGGGCGCGGTCTTCTGCCAGTCGGTCGCCGAGCCGCCGTGGGCGGTGCGGTTCACCGATCCGGCGCCGCTGGCGCTGGGCGCGATGCTGCGCGGCGAGTCCTGGATCGTGCGTGCCGGCCTGCCGCCCGTCCGGGTCCGCGAGCGCGGCGTGGTGCTGGTGCGCGGCCTGCGGCCGTTCACCGTGGCCGACCGGCCGGACACCGAGCCCCAGGTGGTGATCGACGGCGCCGACCGGTGCTGGACCACGGCCGGCGGCCCGCAGGCGGCCGGGGCCGAGCTGCTGCTCGGGCCGCGCACGTACGGGTTCAGCGCCGACGGGTCCGACCTGTTCGTCACCGCCGAGTACCCACTGCGCGGCGACGTGTCCGAGCGCCTGCTCAAGGCGCTGCCCGAGGTGGCCGTCATCCCGGCGGAGCCGCAGTTCGCGCCGCTGCTCGACCTGCTGGCCGCCGAGATCGGCGGCCAGGAGCCCGGCCAGCAGGTCATCCTGGACCGGCTGCTCGACCTGCTGCTGGTGCGGGCGCTGCGGGCGTGGTTCGCCCAGCCGGGCGTCGACGCCCCGCCCGGCTACCGGGCCCTGGCCGACCCCCGGATCGGGCGGGCGCTGCGGCTGATGCACGAGCAGCCCGCCCGCCCGTGGACGGTGGCGGCCCTGGGCGCGGAGGTGGGGATGTCGCGGGCGGTGTTCGCCCGGCGCTTCGCCGAGCTGGTCGGGCAGCCGCCGCTGGTCTACCTGCGGGAGTGGCGCATGACGGCCGCCGCCGACCTGCTGCGCGTGCCCGGCGCCACCGTGACCGCCGTGGCCAGGCGGGTCGGCTACGCCGACGGGTTCGCGTTCAGCACCGCTTTCAAGCGGGTACGCGGCGTGCCCCCGAGTGCGCTGACCCGCTGAGCCTGGCCGCCTGCATGGCGCTCAGCCGCCGCACGTACAGCGCGGTGACGACCGCCGCCGGCACCGCCAGCAGGTGCGTGACGAGGATGGCCCAGCCGATCGGCTCCAGGTCGTACAGGTGGTACGACTCGTCGTCCAGCTCGTACTCCACGTCCCCCTGGCGGAAGAACTCCGTCCACGGCAGCCAGAAGACGGGCCAGGTCAGGAAGGTGGCCAGCCACACGGCCCACCAGGCGTGCAGGAGCCCGGCGGGGGCCATCGCCCGGTCGTGCCGGGGCGGGCTGGAGGCGTGCCAGACGTCGTCGGCGATCTGCTTGGGCAGCACCAGGCCGGCCAGCGGGACGAACCAGCCGTACACGGCCATGGCCGGGCGGTAGCGCAGCCTGCCGGGCGCGAGCCGTTCGGCGACCGCCCGCACCCGCGCGAACCAGAGCAGCCAGCACACCACGAGCGGCGCGCCGAGGACGGCCTGGACGACCATCAGCGGGATGGCGACCTCCTCGACGGGGTCGCGGATCTCCTCGTACGCCTCCAGCAGGCCGATCTGCTCGGCGTGCTCGCCGACCGTGAGCTGGTGGATCGCCGCGACCCCCGAGACCAGCGCGAACAGGGCCAGCAGGACGTACACGGCGATCTCGTACCCGGTGGCCGGGTACAGCGGGCGGCCGCCGCGCAGGTGCCGCCGCTCGTTGACGAGCAACGGCGGCCCGGCCACCGGGCCGGGCGGCGGCGGGGGCGCCGGCTGTTCGAGCGCGGTCAGCGCCAGGGTCCGGCGATCGGCGATGACCTGGGTGAGCGTCTCGGGCAGCCAGCGCACCGGGCCGGGGCCGTCACCGGCGGAGGCGAGGCCGGACAGCCGGTCCAGCACCTGCTCCAGGCCCGGCCGGGCGGCGGGGTCCTTGGCCAGGCAGGCCGCGACCAGCCCGGCCAGCGGGGCGGGCACCCCGGTCAGGTCGGGGTCGCCGTGCACCACCCGGTAGACGATCGCGTGGACGGGGCCGTCGCCGAACGGGCCCCGGCCGGTGGCGGCGTAGGCCAGCACGCAACCGAGCGAGAACACGTCCGAGGCCGGCCCGACCGGCTGGGCCGTGGCCTGCTCGGGCGACATGAACGCGGCGGTGCCCAGCACGGCGGCCGTCTGGGTCTGGCTGGTGGCGTCCAGCGCGCGGGCGATCCCGAAGTCGATCAGGCGGGGCCCGTCCTCGGCGAGGATGACGTTGGCCGGTTTGAGGTCGCGGTGCACGACCTCGCAGGCGTGCACGGCGGCGAGCCCTTCGGCCAGCCCGGCCCCCAGCACCGCGACCGACTCCAGCGGGAGCGGCCCGTGCTCGTCGACCGCCTGGTGCAGCGAGGGGCCGGGGATGTAGGCGGTGGCCAGCCACGGCGGGTCGGCGTCGGCGCCGGCGTCGACGACCTGGGCGGTGTAGAAGCCGCCGACCTTGCGGGCGGCCTCCACCTCGGCGGCGAAACGGCGCCGGAAGTGCGCGTTGTCGGCCAGCTGCGGGCGCACCGCCTTGACCGCCACCAGCCGCCCGCCGGGAGAGCGGCCCAGGAACACCTGGCCCATCCCGCCCCCGCCGAGCCGCGCGCGCAGCCGGTAGGGGCCGATCTGGGTCGGGTCGCCGTCGCGCAGGGGATGAGGCATGACACCGCTTCCGCGTAGAGATCGTCGCCGGGTCGGTGTCATGATGCCAAAACGCCGGACTCCGGGCAGGCGAAACCGGATCGGCGCAAGAGGGATGTGCGGCAAGATGATCACGTCGCCGTGAAGGAGGCCGCTTGCTCGCTTTCGCCTGCGCCGGGTGCGGGGCCGTGCTGACCGCGAAGGTGTCGCGGGTGGAGCTTCCCGACCACGCCGGGCAGAAGTACGGCCACGACCTGGTGCCCGCTCTCCTGGAGCCGGGCACGTACACGGTCGATCCCGGGAACGGGCGGCCGGGGCGGCCGGAGACGCCCGAGGAGGAAGGCGGCGTCCGGCTGCTGACCCTCCACCTCGACGGCCCGCCAAACAGGATCGGGCTCGCGCCGGGAGACGTCCGCGGCACGGTCGTGCTGACCGACCGGCTGGGCGGCTGCTGCTGCGGCTGGGACGGCCGGTACGGCCCGAACCTGGCGTGCGCGGGCTGCGGCGGCGCGGTGGCGACCCGGGTCGACGACTGCGGCCACTGGCAGGTGGTGTGGCTGGAGCCGGACGCCGTGCGTCCGGTCGCCGTCGAGGGGCCCGTCCAGCGGGTGATGGACTGGACGGAGCTGCCGGGCACGCCGCCCGTCGAGCCGGCCGGGTGCTGGAGCCCGGTGTGGGAGGCGGCGATCGCGGCGGCGCTGGCCCACCTCATGGTGGCCTCGGAAGGGCGGCGGGTGACCGTGCCCGACGGGCCGGTCGCCCGGGCGTTCCGGCCGGCGATCGACGGCCTGCTCCCCCGGGGCCTGCCGGAACGGCGTCTCGCCCTGGCCGGGCCCGGCGTGCCCGAGCCGGTCGCGGACCTGGCCCTGGTGCCCCGGCATCCGCAGACCGGCGCGGTGTGGCCGGGCGCGACGGCGGCGGCGGTGCCGCTGGCGGCCGGGGTGTGGGCGCGCCTGGCGTTCGCCGACGACCGGCGGCTCCTGCTCGCCTCGCCCCGGATGCCCGACGGCGTCCGGCGCGACGACCCGCCCCCGCCGCTCCCGCACCTGCCCTTCCGGCCGGACGGGAGGGTGTTCGCCGGGACGCTGGAGCGGCTGGGGGCGACCCGGGAGCCGTGGCTGCGCCGGATCCACGACCGGGTGAGGGACGCCCCCTTCGAGCCCCCGTTCGGGTAGCCGGCGGGCGCTGCCGTCGCGCCGGAACGTGCTGGTCGTGGCCGTGGCGGGTGCTAACGTACCTGGGTCCGCCGTCGTCCCTGGAGTGTGCATGAGCGACCGTCTCACCGCCTCGATGATCAGCCGGGCGGCCGAGCGGTTGCGCCCCGTGACCAGCCGCACGGCGCTGGAGCCCAACGAGCGGCTGTCCGGCCTGGTGGGCGGCCGGGTGCTGCTCAAGCGCGAGGACGCGCAGGTCTGCCGCTCCTACAAGGTGCGCGGCGCGTTCAACCTGATCGCCTCGCTCACGGAGGAGGAGCGGCGGCGCGGCGTCGTCTGCGCGAGCGCGGGCAACCACGGGCAGGGCGTCGCGTTCGCCTGCGCGCGGCTGGGCATCCACGGCCGCGTGTACGTCCCGTCGACCACGCCGAGGCAGAAGCGCGAGCGCATCGCGGCGCTCGGCGGCGACCGGGTGGAGGTCGTGGTGGGCGGCGGCACGTACGACGAGGCGAGCGACGCCGCGCACGCCGACAGCGACCGTGGCGGGGCCGTCTACGTGCACCCGTTCGACGACGTGCGGACGATGGCGGGGCAGGGCACGGTCGGCCTGGAGATCCTGGAGCAGTGCGGCGAGCCGCCGGGCACCGTGGTGGTCCCGGTCGGCGGCGGCGGCCTGATCAGCGGCATCGCCGTCTGGCTGCGCGAGCACGCGCCCGCCACCCGCATCGTCGGCGCCGAGCCGGCGGGCGCGGCCAGCATGCGGGCCGCGCTGCGGCACGGCGGGCCGATCGCGCTGCCGGAGCTCGACACGTTCGTGGACGGCGCCGCCGTCGGCAGGGCCGGCGAGGCCACGTTCCCGCTGGTCAAAGAGCTGGTGGACGAGGTCGTCGCGGTCGACGAGGGCGCGGTGTGCACGGAGATGCTGGACCTCTACCAGTCCGACGGCATCATCGCCGAGCCCGCAGGGGCGCTCGCGGGCGCGGCGGCGCGCGAAGTGCTGCCGTACGCGCCCGAAGGCCCCGTCGTGTGCGTGGTGTCGGGCGGCAATAACGACGTCAGCCGCTACAACGAGGTGCTGGAGCGCTCGCTCGTCCACATCGGGCTGCGCCACTACTTCCTGGTGACGTTCCCGCAGCGGCCCGGGGCCCTGCGCCACTTCCTGGACGAGGTCCTGGGCGAGGGCGAGGACATCATCGCCTTCGAGTACGTCAAGAAGAACAACCGCGAGACCGGTCCGGCGCTCGTCGGCATCGAGCTGGAGCGGGCGGGTGACCTGGACAGCCTGCTGGCCCGGATGAAGGCCGGTCCGCTCACGGTCGAGCGCATCCCGCCGGGCTCGCCGCTGTTCACCTTCCTCCTGTGAGGCGGGGGCCGCAGATGCCGAGGGCCCTGCCGATCAGGGCGGGATCCTCGGCGGTGTCGAGCAGCGCCATCGCGTAGTCGGCGCGGGAGAGCTGCGCCGCGCCGCCCGTGGCGTTGGCCTCGAAGTCGACGTGCACGCGCCCGGCGGGCGGCTTGTCGTTGAGCATGGTGGCGCGGGCGATGCTCCAGTCGAGGCCGCTGACCTGCAGCATGCCCTCGGCGCGGGCGAGGTCGGCGTACGCCTCGCGGAAGATCAGCCAGGCGAGCGTGACTGCGAGGCGGGGCCTGGTGGCGGGGATGGAGCGGCTGCTCGTCATCACCACCCGCCGGACGCCGTGCTCGCGCATGGCGGTGATGAGGGTGGCGGCGATCCGGCTGCCGCCGACCGCGGCGATGACGGCGTCCTGTCCCTGTACGGCCCGGCGTACGGCGTCGAGGTCGTGCGCGTCGCCCTGGTGCACGCCGGCCAGCTCGGCGGTGCCGGTGAGGAGTTCGGGGCGGCGGGCGAAGGCGGTGATCTCGTGTCCGCGCCGGACGCCCTGGGTCAGCACGTGCTTGCCGGTCCGGCCCGTCGCGCCGATGACCATGATCTTCATGATGATGCCTCCTTCTATATGGCAGTTTGCACTATAGCGATACTCATGGGCTATAGTGCAAACTGCACTAAGAAAAAGGAGAGTCATGGCACGACGTCCCGACCTGGTCGGCCTGACCGTGCTGGCCATGCTGTCGGTACGTCCCGCCCACCCGTACGAGCTGCACCGGTTCATCCTCGACACGCACAAGGACTACGTGACGGGGCTGCCGCGCAGCCTCTACCACGCGGTCGACAAGCTGGCCGGCGAGGAGCTGATCGTTCCCGTGGAGACCAGCCGCGAGGGCCGCCGGCCCGAGCGGACCATCTACGAGATCACCGGGGAGGGCCGCCAGGAGCTGGCGACCCGGCTCCGGGCGCTGCTGGAGAACCCGGGCGGCGAGCGCCGCGTCTTCACCGCGGCCGTCTCGCTCATCGGCGTCCTGCCGGTGCCCGAGGCGCTGCAGTCGCTGCGCACCCGGGCGGCGGCGCTCGAAGGGAGCGTCACCGCGCTCAACGGCCACCTGAAGGCGCTGCGCGACAGCGGCCTGCCCGACGTGCTGGCGCTGGAGCTGGACTACGAGCGGGCGCTGACCGAGACCGAGCTGGCCTGGGTCAGGCAGCTCATCGGCCGGCTGGAGTCGGGCGAGCTCGGCTGGTCCGACGCCTCCCGGCTCGACCAGCTCGACAAGGTGCTCGGCCAGCCATGACCAGAGGGCTGCCAGGGTGCGCCAACACCCCGGCAGCCGGACCACCGACAAGGCGCCTGCCCTGCCTGGAGTCGCATCCCCAGGATAGGCGCCGCGACCATGAGGAGTTGCGCCATGTCCGCCGACGCGGAGATCGTCACCATGCTCACCCGTCTCGCCGGCGCCTGGAACGCCGGCGACGCCGCCGCCTACGCCGCCCTCTTCACCGAGGACGCCGACTACATCACGTTCGCCGGCACCCACAGCAGGGGCCGGGAGGAGATCGAGTCCTCGCACCGGTGGCTGTTCGAGGGGCCGCTGAAGGGCTCCACCATGCCCGTCCCGGGCGACGTCCTGGTCAAGCCGCTGGCCGACGGCGCCGTGCTGGTGATCGCGCGGGGCGGCACCAGCGTCGGCGGCGACCTGCGCGACTCGGTCGTCAGCTTCACCGCCGTGCGCACCGCCGAAGGCTGGCGCTTCGCCTCCTTCCAGAACACCCGGGTGGCGTCATGACGAAGAAGACGCTGCTCGCCGAGGTGGCCGGGGTCGTCGAGGCGCCCGTCGCCACCGTGTGGGCCGCCGTGGCCGACGAGCTGCTGCCCGACGGCAGGCGCACCGGCCGCTTCACCGTCCAGGACGCGCCCGGTCACACCACCACCGTGGAGGTGCGGGACCGCACCCTCGCCTTCCAGGGCGGCTGGTGGTACCGGGGCGAGTGGAGCGTCGAGCCGCACCCGCAGGGGGCGCTGCTCGTGCACCGCGTCTTCAACGTGGCGCGGGTGGCCCGCTGGGCCGTGCCGCCGGCCAACCGCATGTTCGTCGGCTTCGCCGCCGCGACGCGGACGGCCTTCCTGGACGCGCTCGCCCGGACGGGACGCCGCCTGGGCTGCCCCACCCGCCCGGCCTGACCGCGTACGCCGCCCGCCCCGGTCAGCGGGCGGGCGGCGCCGCGACGACCGGCCGGTTCGCCAGCGGGCTCGAGAAGATCATCGTGCTCGACGGCTTCCCGTAGACGGCCAGCCGGTCGATCAGCGCCTCGAACGCCGCCATCGACGGGACCGCGATCTTGAGGATGCTGCACACGTCGCCGGTGACGCGGTGGATCTCCCGGATCTCCGGCCAGGCGGCCACCTCGGGGTCCCGCAGCACGCACGTCGGCCCGTAGCAGGTGAGCTGCACGAACGCGGCCACCTCCCAGCCGACCCGGCCCGGGTCCACCGTCGCGTGGTAGCCGGTGATCACCCCGGTCTCCTCCAGCCGCCGGATCCGCTCGGCCACGGCCGGCGGCGACAGGTGGACGCGGCGCGACAGCTCGTTGAAGGAGAGCCTCGCGTTCTCCTGGAGCTCGCGCAGCAGCTCCCAATCCATGGCGTCCATCACACGCTCTTTCGTTCACAAGGTGACCTGGCGGATATCCGTACCGAATATAAGGCCGGAGCCGGGAACGGCCATTTCATCGGCATTCCGTCACCCGGTGCCGCCTCGGCATCATGAGAGGACCGACAAAGCGAGAGGAGTGCCGCAATGCCACGCGTACGTCCGGTCTCAGCCGGTGAACGGGCCGAGCGGGCCAGGGCCGGGGGCGGGCTGCCGACCCTCGACTTCGAGCAGGAGACCCCGTACGACTCCTACGTCGGCACCGGCGCCCTCCTCGACCTGCAGCGGCCGCTCAGCGACGCGCCGGGCGAGATGTCGTTCCTGGTGATCACGCAGGTGATGGAGCTGTACTTCAAGCTCATCGCCCACGAGCTGCGCGGCGCCCAGGAGTCGCTGCGCGCAGACCGGGTGCCGGACGCCGTCGCCGCGCTGCGCCGCACCGGCCTGCACCTGGAAGGGCTGAACGGGAGCTGGCGCGGGCTGAGCTGGATGACGCCGTCGGACTTCAACCGCTTCCGCGACCTGCTCGGCGAGGCGTCAGGGCTGCAGTCGAGCATGTACCGGCTGGTGGAGTTCAGGCTCGGGCTGAAGAGCGAGGCGCTGCTGCGGCCGTTCAGGCGCAGCCCCGGCGGGCAGGCGCTGCGGCGGGCGTTCGCCGAGCCGAGCCTGTGGGACGACACCGTCGCGCTGCTCGCCCGGCACGGCCACGACCTGCCCGCCGGCGTGCTCGGCCGCGACCACGCCGCCGAGTACGAGCCGCACGAGGCCGTCGAGCGCGCCTGGGTGGCGGTCTACCGCGACGAGTCCCCCGCCAACCTGCTCAGGTCGCTCGGCGACGCGCTGACCGAGGTCGCCGAGCGGTTCGGCGACTGGCGCTACCAGCACGTGGCGGCGGTGCGCAGGTCGATGGGCGCCAAGCCGGGCAGCGGGGGCTCCAACGGGCTGGCCTGGCTGGAGCGCAGCATGACCCGCGTGGTCTTCCCCGAGCTCTGGTCGGCCCGCACCCACATGTAGACCGGAGGGGATCTTCCGTTCGGCGGGCCGAGCGTCTAACGTCCGGAACGGCCGCGGGCCGCCCGTGCCCGGCCGGTCCGTGAGGAGAACCGCTCGTGCAACTCATGCGCATCGGCGCGCCCGGCGCCGAGAAGCCCGTCGTCCGCGTGGACGACGCCCACTACGTCGACGTCTCCGATGTCACGCCCGACTTCGACGAGCGGTTCTTCGGCTCCGGCCGCATCGCCCTGCTGCCCGAACGGGTCGCCACCGGCGAGCGCCGGCCGTTCGCCGGGGAGCGGATCGGCGCGCCGATCGCCCGGCCGCACCAGATCCTGTGCATCGGCCTCAACTACGCCGACCACGCCGCCGAGGCCGGGCTGCCGGTGCCGGACGAGCCGATCCTGTTCACCAAGTCGCCCAACACCCTCGTCGGACCCCACGACGACGTGCGCATCCCGCGCGGGTCCACCAAGACCGACTGGGAGGTCGAGCTGGGCGTCGTCATCGGCCGCCGCACCTCCTACCTGGACTCGCCGGACGGGGCCCGCGACGCCATCGCCGGCTACTGCGTGGTCAACGACGTGAGCGAGCGCGCCTTCCAGATGGAACGCGGCGGCCAGTGGTCCAAGGGCAAGTCCGCCGAGACGTTCAACCCGGCCGGGCCGTGGCTGGTCACCCCGGACGAGATCCCCGACGTGCGCGACCTCGGCCTGTGGCTGGACGTCAACGGGGTACGGCGGCAGACCGGCTCCACCAAGACGATGATCTTCGACCCCTACGTGATCGTGCACCATCTGAGCCAGTTCATGGTGCTGGAGCCCGGCGACCTGATCAACACCGGCACCCCGCCCGGCGTCGGCATGGGCCGCGACCCGCAGGTCTGGCTGCGGCCGGGGGACGTCGTCGAGCTGGGCATCGACCGCCTGGGCCGCCAGCGTCAGCGCGTCGTCGGACCCCGGTAGTGCGGGCGCTCGTCCTGACCGGGCCGGGCCGGGCCGAGGTCCAGGAGGTCGAGCCGCCCGCCGCCATGCCCGGCGAGGTGGTGGTGGACGTCGAGCGGGCCGGCGTGTGCGGCACGGACGCCGAGCTGTTCAGCGGCCGGATGAGCTACCTGCGCACCGGCCGGTCCCGGTATCCGCTGCGTCCCGGCCACGAGTGGTGCGGCCGGGTGAGCGCGACCGGCGACGGCGTCGACCCGGCCTGGCTGGGGCGGCGCGTCACCGGCGACACGATGCTCGGCTGCGGCCGGTGCGCGCGCTGCCTGGCGGGCCGCCACCACGTGTGCGCGGACGTGGCGGAGCTCGGGATCAGCCGGGGCCGCCCCGGCGCGCTCGCCGAGCAGGTCGCGGTGCCCGTCACGGCGCTGCACCCGCTGCCCGGCGCCGTGGACCCGGCGGCGGGGGCGCTGGCCGAGCCGGGCGGCAACGCGCTGCGGGCCGTCCGCGCCGCCGCGCTGGAGCCGGGCGAGCGGCTGCTGGTGCTGGGCACGGGGACGATCGGCCTGCTCGTGGCGCTGTTCGCGCGGGCCAGGGGCATCGGCGTCCACCTGATGGGGCGCGACGAGGACTCCCTGGAGCCCGCCCGGCGGCTCGGCTTCGACCGCCTCTGGACCCGGGAGTCGCTGCCGCCGGCGCCCTGGGACGCCGTCGTCGACGCCTCCAACGCGGCCGGGCTGCCCGCTCTCGCGGCGCGGCTCGCCGAACCCGGCCGGCGCGTCGTCTGCATCGGCCTGTCCGGCAGCCCGTCCACGCTCGACACGCGGGACCTGGTGCTCAGGGACGTCACCGTCGTCGGCGTCCTCGGCGGGTCCGCCGGGCTGGCGGGAGCCGTCGCCGCCTACGCCGACGGCTCCGTGGACCCCCGCCCGCTCGTGGCCGCCACCGTCGGGCTCGACGAGACGGCCGGGGTGCTCGCGGGGCGGCGTCCGGCCGGGGCCGGGCCCGGGCCGAAGGTGCACATCGACCCCCGGCGCGTCAGGGGCGGGTGAGCGCCCGCTGCGTCAGGCCGTCGAGCCGGGCGCGGGCGGCGCGGACGAGGGGCCGGTCGGCCTCCACGTCCGTGACCGTCATGGACGGCAGCGGCAGGGCGGGCAGGGGCAGCACCGGGGTGAGCGTGAGCGGGACGCCGCCGACCTTGGCGCGCAGCCGGGACACGTACAGGACGACGCCGCCCGACAGGCTCAGCCGGGCGAAGCGCTGCCGGGTGGCCCGGCCGGGGCCGCCGGTCCAGTGCAGGCCGTCGGTGATCTCGACGGCGGACATGGACAGCTTGAGCCGGGCGCCCGCCGGTCGGCGCACCACCTCGATCCGCGCGCCGTGCACGGTCAGCCGCGCGGCCGTGAGGCCGGACCGAGCGGGCTCGGCGGGCTCAGCGGGTGTGGCGGGGTGCGGGAGGGCGAGGGCGAAGGCCACGGGGACGGCGGCGAGGGCCCGCAGCGGGTCACGCGCCGGACGCTCCCGGCGCGCGGCGGGGGTCCAGGCGCACAGCAGGGCGCCGCCGGTGAGCCCGGCGAGCATGCCGACGCCGAAGCCGCCGAAGTTGGACGTGACGAAGGACCCCAGCGACAGCGCGATGGCGGTGATCCCGAGGAACACCCGCTGCCCGAGCTGCCACCAGCTCAGCAGCCCGGCGGCGACGAGGAGCAGCCCGGCCAGGTAGCCGGAGATCCCGGCGACGCCCTGCCGGACGAGGAGCGGGAGCGGGGCGAGCGGCGCGAGCAGGATGACGGCCCCACCGGCGATCACCCACAGCCCTCCCCAGAAGGGACGGCTGCGGCGCCACCGGCGGAATCGGATCATGATCAGAAGCACTCGTGGTCGCCGGGCAGAAAGCTCAGCCGCAGCCCGTTGAGCCGGAAGGTGCCCGCGTTGACGGCGTAGGCGGTCTGCCGCAGGCCGGTGATGCGCACGGTGCCGGCCCGCTGGCCGATGTCGCCCCGGCGGCCGGTCCGCCCGGCGGGGGCGCCGAGGGTGGCGGCGTCGACGCCGATCTCGATGTCGCCGAACTCGGCGTCGCCGGAGAGCTGGTGCAGGTCGATGACCAGGTTCGTGACCTCCACGGGCCGCTCGCCGTCGCCCGCCCTGACCAGGAACGTGACGGGCCCGGCGGGGGTGCGGACGAGCGCGGACTGGCACAGGCCGGTGATCCGCGCCCTGCCGATCACCGAGACGAGGACCGGCCGCTGCCCGGCGGTGGTCGCGGCCACGTCGCCGTACTGGGCGAACCCCTCCCCCACGAGCCGGTCCGCCGACACCTTGAACCGCTCGCCCGACAGCGCGAAGGACGCCGCCACGCCGCCCGTGCCGGTCAGGCCGACGAGGAGCGCGGCCGCCGCCAGCGCGGGGACGAGCACGGCGGCGAAGCGGCGCCACCGGGTGCCGCCCGCCGGGCCGGGCACCGGCTCACCTGACATCACGCCCCGCCTCCGCTCAGGTGCGGTGTGGTCGCCGGAACGGGCGAACCGGCACGCCACAGTATAGAGACCCATCGCACACAATTGACTACTCTCGGCGACACTGGCCAGATTTCCAAAGCCCACCACACCATCCCTTAACGGGAGGCATCACCGTCACCAGGGAGGAACACGAACAGTCGCTATTCGGTCACGTACGGCTGTGGTGCCATGGGGGCGCGGACGAGCGGAAGGGTGACGGAATGAGCGCAGGCGGGAACGGGCAGGCGTGGCCGCGCCAGGCGGTGGCGATCGTGGGCGTGGGGTGCCGGCTCCCCGGCGGCATCCGCGACCTCGACGGACTGTGGCAGGCGCTGCTGCGCGGCGACGATCTGGTCGGCACCGTGCCGCCGGACCGCTTCGAGGCCGACCGGTACGTCGACGAGTCCATCCCTCGCCTCGACCGCAGCTACACGCGGGCCGGCGGCTTCCTCGACGACGTCACCGGCTTCGACGCCGCCTACTTCGGGATCTCCCCCAAGGAGGCCGCCTCGATGGACCCGCAGCAGCGGCTGCTGCTGGAGATGGCGGCCGAGGCGTTCGACGACGCCGGCATCGACCCGGCCCGCCTGGCGGGCGGCGACACGGGCGTGTTCGTCGGCGTCTCCGACCCGTCGTACGGGGTGCTGCAGGCGCTCGAACCCGGCGGGATGGGCCCGTACACGATGTCCGGCATGGCGCTGTCGATCGCCGCGAACCGGCTGTCGCACGCGTTCGACCTGCGCGGGCCCAGCATGAGCATCGACACCGCGTGCTCGTCGGCGCTGCAGGCGGTCGAACGGGCCTGCCGGGCGCTGGCGGACGGCTCCGCCAGCACGGCGCTGGCCGGCGGCGTGAACGTGCTCCTCAACCCGATGGGGTTCATCGGGTTCAGCCAGGCGGCGATGCTGTCGCCGACCGGGCGGTGCCGGGCGTTCTCGGCCGACGCCGACGGGTTCGTCCGGGCCGAGGGCGGCGGCGTGGTCGTGCTCAAGCTGCTGGACGACGCGCTCGCCGACGGCGACCGGGTGCACGGCGTCATCGTCGGCGCCGCCGCCAACAACGACGGCCGCACGATGGGGCTGGCGCTGCCGAGCACCGAGGCGCAGGAGGCGCTGCTGCGCCAGGTGTACTGGAAGGCCGGCGTCGACCCCGACGAGGTCGCGTACGTGGAGGCCCACGGCACCGGCACGCAGGCCGGCGACCCCGCCGAGTGCGGCGCGCTGGGACGGGCGCTCGGCACGGCCCGGTCGAGCGGCCCGCTGCCGATCGGCTCGGTCAAGACGAACCTCGGCCACCTGGAGCCCGCCTCCGGCATGCCGGGGCTGTTCAAGGCGCTGCTCGTGCTGCGGCACCGGACGATCCCGGCGTCCCTGCACGCCTCGGTGCCGAACCCCGCCATCGACTTCGACGGGCTCGGGCTGAGCATCGTCACCGAGCCGCGCCCGCTGCCCGAGACGGGCGGGCGGACGGTGGTGGGGGTGAACTCGTTCGGGTTCGGCGGCGCGAACGTGCACGTGGCCGTCGCCGCGCCGCCGTCGGTGGGGTCGTCGTCGGAGGGGGCGTCCGGGGTGCCGGGGCGGGTGGAGGGGGCCGTCCCGATGCCCGTCGTCGTGTCCGCGCGCTCCGGCGGCGCGCTGACGGAGGCCGTCGCGCGCGCCGCCGCGCACCTGGAGACGGTAGGCGCGGACGGCTTCTACGACGTCGCCTACACCGCCGCGCGCCGCCGCGGCCTGCACCGGCACCGCGCCGTCGTGCTCGCCGCCTCCCCCGCGGAGGCGGCGGGCGGCCTGTCCAGGCTGTACGCGACCGGGGACGAGACCCGGACGGGCGCATCGGCGCCCAAGGCGGTCACCGGCGAGGCCGTGGAGCACGGCCGGGTCGCCCTGGTGTTCTGCGGCAACGGGTCGCAGTGGGCCGGGATGGGCGCCGACCTGCTCGGCGAACCCGCGTTCCGGCAGGCCGTCGAGGCCGTCGACGGCGAGCTGGCCGACCGGCTCGGCTGGTCGGTGCTGCGCGAGCTGGAGCTGCCGCCGGACCGGTGGCGGCTGTCGGCGACCGAGGTGGCCCAGCCGCTGCTGTTCGCGGTGCAGGCCGGGGTGGCGGCGATGCTGGAGGCGGCGGGCGTACGGGCCGGGGCGGTGCTGGGGCACAGCGTCGGCGAGGTCGCCGCCGCGTACACCTCAGGCGCGCTGTCGGCCGCCCAGGCCGCGCGGGTGATCGCCGCCCGCGGGCTGGCGCAGTCGGCGACGCGCGGCCAGGGCCGGATGGCGGCCGTCGGGCTGCCCGAGGCCGAGGCCCGGCAGCTCCTCGCCGGCTACCCCGGCGTGGAGGTCGCCGCCGTCAACACCGCCCGGGACGTGACCGTCGCCGGGCCCCAGGGGGCGCTCAAGCTGCTGGGCGAGGACCTGGCGGCGCGCGAGGTCTTCTACCGCGAGCTGGACGTGGAGTATCCGTTCCACAGCGCCGCCATGGACGCCGTACGCGAACCGCTCTGCGCGGCGCTGGAGGGGCTGCGGCCGTCTCGGGCGCGGATCCCCATGGTGTCGACGGTCTCGGGCGAGACGCTGACCGGCGAGGAGCTCGATGCCACGTACTGGTGGCAGAACGTACGGCGGCCCGTGCGGTTCGCGGAGGCGGTGGACCGGGTGCTCGCCGACGGGTACGACGTGCTGGTGGAGGTCGGGCCCCACCCGGTGCTCCGCTCCTACCTGCGCCGCCTCTCCGCCGCCGCCCACACCCGCACCGCCCTCATCCCCACCCTCCACCGCCCCCCTGCAACCGACCCCGCACCCGACACCCCGCAGCCCCCCGCGAACGGCGCGGAGGACACCCCTTCCGTGGGAGCGGACCAGTCCCCGGCGGGTCCCGCGAACGAGGCCCCGGGTGACGGCGGCACGGAAGACGCCACCACGGACAGCGCGGAAGACGCCCCGGCGAGCAGCGCGGAAGACGCGCCTGATCCCGGGACGGAGGGCGCCCCCCCGAACGGCGCGCACCCCGCTCCGGCGGACGGCCCGGGGGAAACCCTCGCCACGGATGCTCCGGTGGGGGTGGCAGCCGGGGCTGTGGTGGCCGGGGGGCCGGCGGCGGTCGGGGCGGCGGTGGCGGGGGTCGTGGCGGCCGGGGGTGAGATCGACTGGGACCGGTACTTCCCGCGCCCCGGCGTGGTGCGGTCGCTGCCCGCCTACCCGTGGCAGCGGCAGCGCCACTGGACCGGTGGCCCGCTGAGCTGGGCGCGCTCCATCGGCGACCCGGCGATCGTGCACCCGCTGCTGGGCCAGCGGCTGCCGACGCTCGAACCGTCCTGGTACGGGGAGATCGACCAGGTACGCGTGCCGTGGGTGAACGACCACCGGGCGGCCGGGGCCGCCGTGATGCCCGCGACCGGCTACCTGGAGATGGCGCTGGCCGCCGGGCGGCACGCGATCCCGGAGGCGGCCGACGCGGTCGAGATCGACCGGGCGAGCATCACCCGCGCCCTGGTGGTGCCGCCCCCGAGCGGGGAGCCGGTCTGCGTGCAGACGTCGCTGTCCGCAGAGACGGGCATGATCACCGTGTCGAGCACGAATCGGCGCGGGCAGCATTCGCGCGAGCACTTCCGGGCGCGGGTGCGGCCGCTGCTGCGTACCGCCCCGCCGCCGCTCGACCTGGCCGAGCTGCGCGCCCGCGTCGCCGAGCCCGTCGACGTGCCCGCCTACTACGCGCGGGCGGCCGAGGGGCGGATGGCGTGGGGGCCGACGTTCCGGGTGCTCACGGGGCTGTGGCGGGCGCCGGGTGAGGTGCTGGGCGCGTACACCTGCCCGGACCAGCAGGACGAGCGCTACGAGGCACACCCGGTGCTGCTCGACAGCGCCCTCCAGGCGGGCGTGCTGTGGCTGGTCGACCTGCTGGTGGACGGCACCGGCTACATGCCCGCGGCGATCGGCGCCGTCCGCGTGTGGGGCAGGCCGGACCCGGAGGGCTTCCTGCACGTACGGGAACGTTCCAGCAGCCTGGAGGAGGTGTGCTGGGACATCACGATCACCGGGACGGACGGCCGGGTGGCGGCCGAGATGGACGGCGTCCGGCTGCGCCGCATGCCGGGCACCCACACGACCCGGCCCGAGCGCTACCACGTCGAGCTGCGCGCGGCCCCCCGCCCCACCGACCCCGCCGCCGCCTGGCCGGGCCCCTCTCCGGCCGCGCTGCTCGCCGGCGCGGCCGACCGGCTGGCCGAAGCGCGCTCGGCCTGGCGGGACCTGCGCTATCCGGCGTACGCGGCCCTCCTGGAGGAGACCTCCGCCCACGCCCTCGCCGCGGCGCTGGCGGCCTTGACCACCGGCGAAGCCGAACCGGCCGCCGAGAACGTACCGGCGGCCGAGAGCGCGCCGGGCGCCGAGAGCGCGTCGCCGACCGGGAGCCGGCCGACCGGCGCGAGCCGGCCGGGCGGCGGAGGGCTGGACGTGGAGGGGCTGATCGGTGTGTGCCGGGAGCCACGGCATCGGGAGCTGGTGCGGGCGGCGTTGCCGCTGCTGGAGCGGTACGGGGTGCTGGAGCGGCACGGCGACGGGAGCGTACGCCTGGTCGGGGGTGCGCCGGACCTGCGGAGGCTGGTAGAGGCGGGGGCGGCGTTCCCGGCGCAGACGGCGCTGGCGGTGCGGGCCGCGACGCGGCTGCGGGAGGTGCTGGCCGGGGAGGTCGAGGCGGCCGACGTGCTCGGCGCGGACGGGGCCGCCGACCTGCTGGAGCAGTATCACGACATCGGGCCGGTGAGCCTGTTCGCGAACCGGATCGCGCGGGCGCTGGTCGAGCAGGTCGTCCAGGGGTGGCCGGTGGATCGGCCGCTGCGCGTGCTGGAGGTGGGGGCGGGCACCGGCGGCACCACGGCGGCGCTGCTGCCGGTCCTGCCGGTCGACCGGACCCGCTACACCGTCACCGACGTGGCGGAACCGGCGCTGGCCCGGCTGCGGCAGCGGCTGTCCGGGGCGGACGTCGTCGACTTCGGGCTGCTCGACCTGGACGTGGACCCGGGCGAGCAGGGGTATGCGGAAGGCGCGTTCGACCTGGTGGTGGCGGGCGGGTGCCTGCATGCGGCCCGGGACGTGGCCGGGGCGCTGCGCGGGCTGGGGCGGCTGCTCGCGCCCGGCGGGAAGCTGCTTGCGGCGGTGCCGCACCGGGAGGGGCCGCCGTTGCCGCTGCCGGAGCTGACGCCGGAGTTCCGGGACGCGCCGCCGGACGCGCCGACGCGGTCCGCGCGGCAGTGGACGGAGCTGCTGACCGAGGCGGGCTACGCCGATGTGGTGCGGGCCGGGCCCGAGGAGGACCCTGACGTGGGCGGCTTCTCGGTGCTGCTCGCGACCTCCCCCGCCGGCGCGTCCGCGGACCGGGCGGCGCTGCCTGACGGCGGGGCTGAGGGCACCTGGGTCCTCATCGCGGAGGATGCCGGCGACCCGGTGGTCGCCGAGCTCGCGGCGCTGCTGCGGGAGCGCGGCGGCCAGGCGGTGGTGGCCCCTCCCGGCGACGACGCCGCCGTGTGGGCCGCCCACGCCTCCACAGCCGACAGGATCACGTACGCCCTGATCCTGGGAGAGCCTGCCGAACCGGACACCCCCGCGCCCTCAGACGCCACCGAGCCGCGGTCAGCCACCACACCCCCGGAGGTCGGCGAGCCGCTGGAGGCCGCCGGGCGGGCCGAGGGTGGCGGGGCGCTGGGCGTCGGCGTGCCGCATGAGGTTGTGGGGCGGGTCGTACGGCGGGCGGGGGTGCTTCGGGGGCTGGCGGTGGCCTGTGAGGAGCTGCCGCAGAGCCTGCCGGTGCGGTTGTGGCTGGTGGCCCGGCCGTGCGGGGCGCTGCCTGAGCCGGAGGGCGGGGAGGTGCACGCGGAGGACGCGGCCACGTGGGGGACGGTGCGGTCGCTGGGGAACGAGCAGCCGCGGCTGGACGCCCGGCGGGTGTGCCTGCACCGGGGCGGCGACGCGCGCCGGGACGCGGAGCGGCTGGCGGCGGAGCTGCTGGAGCCGGGCGACGACGACGAGATCCTCCTGGCGCGGGCGGGGCGGTTCACGCCTCGGCTGGTGCGGTCGGCGCCGCCGGCCGTGCGGGCGGCCGCAGGGGACGCGTACCGGCTGGCGGTGCGGGATCCGGGGCTGGCGTACGAGCTCGTGTGGGAGCGGACCGCGCGGCCGGAGCCGGGCCCGGGGCAGGCGCTGGTCGAGGTGGGGGCGATCGGGCTGAACTACCGGGACGTCATGTTCGCGGTGGGCCTGCTGCCGTCGGAGGCCGTGGAGGCCGTGTTCGGCGGGCACGAGCTGGGCCTGGAGTGCGCCGGGACGGTCGTGGCCGTGGGGCCGGGCGTGACGCGGTTGCGCCCGGGGGACCGGGTGGCGGCGGCCGGGCCGGTGGGGTTCGGCAGCCATGCGGTGATCGAGGAGTGGACGGCCATCCGCATCGCGGACGGGCTCGGCTTCGCCGGGGCGGCCACGCTGCCGATGCCGTACTCGACCGTTCATCACGCGCTGCATCACTGCGCGAGGATCCGGGCGGGTGAGACGGTGCTGGTGCACGGCGGCGCGGGCGGGGTCGGGCTGGCGGCGCTGGAGTACGCGCGGGCGGCCGGGGCGCACGTGATCGCGACGGCGGGCAGCGAGGCCAAGCGGGACCTGCTGCGGGCGCTGGGGGCGGCGCACGTGCTGGACTCGCGAAGCCTGCGCTTCGCCGAGCAGGTGCGGGAGCTGACCCGCGGGCGGGGCGTGGACATCGTGCTGAACTCGCTGGCCGGGGAGGCCGTGAGCCGGAGCCTGGAGTGCCTGCGGCACGGCGGGCGCTTCGTCGAGCTGGGCAAGCGCGACATCTACGAGAGCCGGCATCTGGCGCTGCGGCCGTTCGGGGACAACATCGCGTTCTACGGCGTGGACGTGGGCACGCTCATGTGGAAGGACCCGGCGCTGATGGCCGAGCACATGGCGACGCTCCTGACGGTGACGGACATGCGTCCGCTGCCGCACACGGTGTTCCCGGCGGAGCGCGTGGCGGACGCGTTCGCGCTCATGCGGCATTCCCGGCACATCGGGAAGGTCGTGGTCTCGCTGGATCCGCGGGACGAACCCGGCCTGGTGCGCTTCCGTACCGCCGTGCGGCGGGGCTCGGGCACGTACCTGATCACGGGTGGCCTGAGCGGGTTCGGCGCGGAGACCGCGCGGCGCCTGGCGGGGGCGGGGGTGCGGCGGCTGGCGCTGGTCAGCAGGCGCGGCGCGGCCACGCCGGAGGCGGACGCACTGCTGGAGGAGCTGCGCGGGCTCGGCGCGGAGGCCACGGCGCACGCGGCCGACGTCGCCGACCGCGACGCCGTGGCCCGCGTGCTGCGCGAGCTCGACGAGGCCGGGCACCCGGTGCGCGGCGTCGTGCACGCCGCCATGACGCTCGACGACGCCGCGCTCGCGGACCTGTCCGACGACCGGTTCCGGGAGGTCCTGCGGCCGAAGATCGCCGGCGCGCTGGTGCTGGACGAGCTCACGGCGGGGCTGCCGCTGGAGGCGTTCGTGCTGTACTCGTCGCTGACGACGATCGGCAACATCGGGCAGTCGCCGTACGTGTCGGCGAACCTGTTCCTGGAGGCGCTGGCCAGGCGGCGGCGGGCCCGGGGCCTGCCCGCGCTCGCGGTGTGCCTGGGCGCGCTGGCCGGCACCGGCGTGCTGGCGCACGGCACCCAGGCGGAGGCGCTGGCCAGGCTCGGCATCGGCTCCATGGACCCGGCCGTGGCGCTGGCCGCCGTGGACGACATGCTGGCCGACGGCTCCGACGTGGCCGTGATCGGCCGCTGCGACTGGGCCAGGCTGCGCCAGGCGCTCCCGGGGCTGCGGCGGCCGTGGCTGTCGGCGGTGCTGCCGCCCGGCGCCGACCAGGCCCCCGACGTCGAGGACCTGCTGGGGAAGCTGGCCCTGATGGACGCCGAGGAGGCGCACGCGTACGTCGTCGAGCAGATCACCGAGCTGCTGTCGTCGGTGCTGCTGGTCCCGGCCGCCGACATCGACCCGGACCGGCGGCTGGACGAGTACGGCCTCGACTCGCTCATGGCCACGCAGCTCCTGCTGTCGATGCGGCACGCGTTCGCGGTGGACATCCCGCCGATGGAGCTGATCCGCGGGGCCGGGACCGTCAGCGACATCGCCCGCACGGTGCTCCTCCACCTGGGGCTGCAGGCCTCGCGCCCGGCTTCCTGAGGAGGAGGCGCATGACCGCCGTTCACGCCCGGGTGGCCGGAGTGGCCGCCCACCTGCCCGAGACCACGATGACCACGGCCGAGCTGGAGGACCGGCTCGCCGCCCGCAACCCGGGGATGGACCTGCCCCGGAGCGTGATCCACAAGGCCAGCGGGGTGCGGCGCAGGCACGTCGCGCCGCCGCACGAGATGCCGTCCGACCTGGCCGCGCACGCGGCCCGCGCGCTGCTGGCCGAGCACGACCTGCACGCGCGCGACCTCGACCTGCTTGTCTACGCGGGGGTGACCATCGACCTCATCGAACCGGCGACCGCGCACATCGTGGCGGCGAAGCTGGGCGCCGGCTGCCCGGTGTTCGACGTGCGCAACGCCTGCAACAGCGTGCTGAACGCGATCCAGGTGGCCGAGGCGCTCATCGTCACGGGACGCCACCGGCGGGTGCTGATCTGCTGCGGCGAGCTGCCGACCGCGTTCATGCCGTGGACGCTGTCCGGGGCCGACGAGTTCCTGACGATCGCCGCCGCCTACACGGTGTCGGACGCCGGGGCCGCCCTGCTGCTGGAGCCCTCCGTGGAGCCGGGCGTGCTCGGCCACCGGTTCGCCGCCCAGTCGCTCGGATGGGACGCCGCCACCGTGCCGCTGCTCAACCTGACCTCCGACCCGGCATCCGACTGGCCGGTCATCCGGCCGCTCACCGTCGACGCCGTCGAGCTGGTGCGCGGCATCGAGGCGACCGACCACGCCGTCTTCACCGACCCGCTCGCCGCGCTCGGCCTCACCTGGGACGACTTCGCCGCCGTGTGCGTGCACCAGGCGTCGCTGCCCGCGCTGTGGAAGTTCTGCGACCACGTCGGGATCCCGCAGGGCAAGGTGGTCGTCACCATCGCCCAGCACGGCAACCTGGTGGCGGCGACGCTGCCGGTCCAGCTCGCCCAGGCGGTCGCCTCGGGGCGGGTGCGGCGCGGCGACCTGGTCGCGCTCGTCGGGCTGGCGAGCGGGTTCAGCGCCGGCACGGTGGTGGTGCGGTGGTGACGCCGGCGCCGGTGAGCGAGCTGGTCACGCGGGCCGAGCGGTGGGCCGCCGACCGGCCGGACGCGGTCGCCTGCCAGGTGGGCGGGCGGGCGCCGCACGCGGTCAGCTACGCGGAGACGGCCGAGGCGGTGCGGGAGACGACGGCCGCGCTGGCGCTCGCCGGGGTGCGTCCGGGCATGCGGACGGTGCTGCTGGTGTTCCCGGGCGTGGAGCTCGGCGTGCTGGCGCTGTCGCTGCTGCGGCTGGGGGCGGTGCCGGTCATGGTCGATCCGGGGCTGCCGTGGGCGGCGGTGCGGCGGTGCCTGGCGCGGGCGGAGCCGGAGGCGTTCATCGGCGTGCCGCTCGCCCAGGCGGCCCGGCTGGCGCTGGGCTGGGCGCGGCGCACCAGCCGCGTCACGATCACGGTCGGGCCGCGCCGGTTCTGGCCGGGCCCGACCCTCGACGGCCTCCGAGCCACCGCCCGTGCCGACGCCCGTGCCGACGACCGCGCCGACGACCGCGCCGACGCCCCTGCCGACGCCCGTGCCACCGCCCGCGCCACCCCCCGTGCCGACGCCCGCGCCACCGCTCCCGCGCCCGGGCCCGACGATCTGGCGCTGATCGCGTACACGTCCGGGTCGACCGGCCCGCCGAAGGGGGTGCCGTTGCGGCACCGGCATCTGACGGCGCAGCTCGACCTGCTCGCCGGGCTGGACGCCGTCCGCGCGGGCGCGTCCGTCCTGTCGACGTTCGTCCCGTTCGCGCTGGGGGCCGCGGCGCTCGGCGCGACCGCCGTGCTGCCCGACCTGGACCCGCGCCACCCGCTGCGGTTCGACCCGGCGGCGCTGGCCGAGGACATCCGCCGCTACCGGGTGTCGGCGGCGTTCGCCGCGCCCGCGCTGCTGGACCGGCTGGCCCGGCACTGCGCGGCCCGGGGGCTGGTGCTCGGCTCGCTGGACACGGTGGCCGTGGCGGGCGCGCCGCTGTCGCTGCCGACGCTGGAGCGCGTGCGCGCCTGCCTGCCCGGCGGGGCGCGGGTGCTGTCGGTGTACGGGGCGACCGAGTGCCTGCCCGTGGCCGCGATCGAGGGGCGTGAACTGACGGCGGCGCTGGCCGCGCACCCGGGGATGGGCACCTGTCTGGGCACGCCGCTGCCGGGGGTCGAGGTCCGGGTCATCGGGGTCACCGACGACCCGATCGCCCGGTGGGACGACGACCTGGTGGCGCCGCCCGGCGCCGTCGGCGAGATCGTGGTCTCCTCCCCCGCCGTCAGCGACCCGTACCTGGACGATCCCCACGCGACCGCCCTGGCCAGGATCGCGGACGGCGACCGGGTCTGGCACCGGATGGGCGACCTGGGCCGGCTGGACGAGGACGGCCGGCTGTGGTTCGCGGGCCGCAGGTCCGAGCGCGTCCGCGCGCCGGGCGGCGACCTGTACCCCGACCACGTCGAAACGCTGCTGGCGGGGACGCCGGGGGCGCGCCGGGTCGCGCTGGTGGGCGCGGGGCCGCGCCCGGTGCTGGTGGTGGAGCCCGAGGACGGCGTCCGGCCCGGCGCGGCACGGGCCGCGCTGCTGGCGGAGGCCGCGCGGCACCCGGCCACGGCGGGGCTGCGCGACGTGCTGGCGCATCCGCGGTTCCCGGTGGACGCCCGGCACAACAGCAAGATCCGCCGCGATCTGCTCGGCGTCTGGGCCGGGCGGCGGCTGTGAACGTCCTGGTGACCGGGGGCGGCGGGTTCCTCGGCCTGGCCGTGTGCCGCCTCCTGGCCGGGCGCGGCGACAGCGTGCGCGCCCTGCACCGCCGCCGGCACGCCGGGCTGGAGGCGCTCGGCGTCACCCAGTGCCTGGCGGACGTCCGCGACCCGGCCGCCGTGCGCGCCGCAGTGGACGGCTGCGAGGCCGTGGTGCACTGCGCGGCCATGACGGGGACGTACGGCGCTTACCGGGACTTCCGCGAGGTCAACGTGGACGGCACCCGCAACGTGCTGGACGCGTGCGCGGCCGGCGGCGCGCGGCTGGTGCACGTGTCGTCGCCGAGCGTCGTCCACGACGGGCGCGACCTGGAGGGCGTCGACGAGTCCGTCCCGTACGCCACCCGCTTCACCGCCGCCTACCCGCGCACGAAGGCGATGGCCGAGCGGATCGTGCTGGCGGGGCCCGTCCCGGCCGTGGCGCTGCGCCCGCACCTGGTCTGGGGGCCGGGCGATCCGCACTTCCTGCCCGGGTTCGTGGCGAACCGGCGGCGGCTGTGGCTGCTGGGCCGCGAGGACCGGACGATCGACACCGTCTACGTGGACAATGCGGCGGACGCCTGCGTGCTGGCCCTGGACCGGCTGCGGCCCGGGTCGCCGCTGTGCGGGCGGGCGTACTTCGTCACGCAGGGCGAGCCGTGCGGCTTCGGCGAGTGGGTGAACGCGCTGCTGGCCGCGGCCGGGCTGCGGCCGGTGCGGCGGCGGCTGCCGGTCCGGGCGGCGCGGGCGGCGGCCTTCGTCCTGGAGCGGCTGGCCGGTGTGCGGGACGGCTGGGAGCCGCCGCTCACCCGGTTCCTGGTGGAGCAGGCGTCGACCGCGCACTGGTTCGACATCTCGGCCGCGCGCCGCGACCTCGGCTACCGGCCGCGCGTGAGCATGGCCGACGGGCTGGCCCGCCTGGCCGCGCACCTCTCGGAGGCCCCGTGACCCGGTTCCCCGGCTACCCGTTCACGTCCCACTGGTACGCGCATCCGTCCCGGGGCGGGCTGCGCCAGCACTACGTGGACGAGGGGGCGGGGCCGCCGGTGCTGTTCGTGCACGGCAACCCGTCCTGGAGCTACCTGTGGCGGCGGCCGGTCGCGGCGCTGCGGGACCGGTTCCGCTGCGTGGCGCCGGACCATCTCGGCATGGGCCTGTCGGACAAGCCGTCCGCCGAGGAGCACGAGCACACGCTCGCCTCGCGCGTCGACGACCTGGACGCGCTGGTGGGGCATCTCATCGCCCGCCGGGGCGCGCCCGGCCGGGGGTGGACGCTGGTCATGCACGACTGGGGCGGGCCGATCGGCATGGCGTGGGCCTGCCGCCACCCGGGCCGGGTCGCCCGCCTGGTCATCCTCAACACGGCGGCCTTCCCGAACCCGCACGGCGAACGGGTCCGGCTGCCGCTGCGGGCGCCGCTGTGGGTGCTGCGCCGCACCCGGCTGGGGGCGCGGCTGTTCCTGCGGCACAACCTGTTCGCGCGGGCCGCCACCTGGCGTCCGCTCGGCGTGCGCCGCCGCATGCCCGCGCACGTGCGGGCGGCCTTCCTGGCCCCGTACGACCGGCCCGCGCACCGGGTGGCCGTGCAGCGGTTCGTGCACGACATCCCGCTGCAGCCGGGCGATCCGGCGTGGCCGCTGCTGGAGGGGACCGCCCGGCGGCTGGACCTGTTCGCCGGGCTGCCCGCGTTCGTCGGGTGGGGGCTGCGCGACCCGGTGTTCGACCCGGCCGTGCTGGCCGAGTGGCGCCGCCGCCTGCCCGCGGCCCGGGTGCGCGTCTACCCGCGGGCCGGGCACTACGTGCTGGAGGACGCGCACGAGGACCTGGTCCCCGAGATCCGCGCGTTCCTGACCGGGTCCGCCTGAACCGGCTGTTCAGGCTCCGGGGTTCTTGCGGGCGATGGCGGCGTTGAGCGCGGTGGCGAACAGCGTCCATCCGGCGTAGGGCAGCAGGAGCAGCCCGGCGCGGCGGTCGGCCGTCCAGCCCCGGCGGACGAGCAGCGCGTTGGAGGCGTTCAGCACGGCGATCTCGGCGAGCGCCGCGCGCGGGGCGTGCGCCCGGAAGAACAGGGCCGGCCAGGCGGCGTTGAGGAGCAGGTTGGCGGCCAGCGCGCCGCGGAACGCCCGCCGGTCCTCCTCCCGCCCGTTCGACAGGGCCCGGACGCCGGCGTAGGTGATGAGCCCGTACAGGGGCGTCCACACCAGGCCGAACGCCTGCGGCGGGGGCTGCCACGACGGTTTCGCCAGCCGCCGGTACCAGGCGGAGCGCGCGTCGGTGGCGAGCGTTCCGGCGACGGCGGCGGCGGTGACCCCGAGCGCGGTCTTCAGCAGGAGTTTCCCCTTCATGGCGATCTCCTGCCCTCGGAGCGCGCTCCCGCACCTCGGTCAGGGGCCGGCGATCCCCCTCTCGCGGAACCTCGCGTCCTGGGGCATACTTATGCCGGTTGACCATGATCACTGACCCCCGGTGAAGGGCACCATGGCTGAGCGTGGCATCGACCGGCGACGGCTCCTGACCGTCTGCGGCCTGTCCCTGGGGCTGGCCGCCCTCCCCACCGGGGTGCGGGCCGCCGCCTCGCCGCCCGACCCCCGGCCCCGCCGCGCCGAGGCGACGTGGGAGAACATCATCGAGAAGTCCTCCTTCAGCAGCTGGGCCGCGTTCGACCAGGAGTGGAACCGCCTCTACCCGTGGGACGGCGACGCGGACACGCACAACGGCGCCGCGCTGATGCACGCCGGCCAGATCACGCTGTCGGAAGGCGTGCTCACCCTGACGGCGACCCGGCTCGCGGCGGCGCAGGGCACCAGCCCCCACGCACCGCACGCCCCGCTCTGGTACCGCTCGGGCGCCGTCCACGCCAAGGAGCTGATCCTGGTCGACGACCAGTTCCCCGAGTACGACATCGAGGGCGAGTTCAGCGCGCAGACCGGGCCGGGCGTCTGGCCGGCGTTCTGGACAACCGGCGAGTGGCCGGCGTGGCCGCCGGAGAGCGACATCCTGGAGTACGTGGGCGACTCCACGAACCTCTTCAACACCTGGAACAAGACCTCCAGCGGCGACGAGGGCGAGGAGTCCGGCGGCGACCACTTCGTCACCCGGGCGAAGGTCCCCGTCGCCGACCCGGCGGCCTGGCACACGTACCGGGTGTGGATGTACAAGCAGGGCCCCGACGTCATGATCGACTACTACCTCGACGGCACGTGGGTGGCCACCCACCGGGGCAGGAACTGGGCCGGCGTCCCGCAGCGCCTCATCATCAACCTGCAGATGGGCTCGTACGCCTCCGGGCTGGACGGGCCCGGCGACGCCGGCTGGGCCGACCAGCTGCCGGGGCCCACCGGAGACACCCTGCTGCGCGCCCGCAACGTGTGGGCGGGGCGCACCCGCGCCTGGTAGCCGCCGGGGCCGCGCCCGTGAAGGTGGAGCCGCTGGCCGTCACGAGCCTCCCGCCGATGGGCGCCAAGGCCGCGGAGCTGACCGCGAAGGCCCGCGGCGGCACGGCCAGGACCGCCTCGCCGCAGCGGGCGCGGGCCGCGCGGGCGTTCCACGAGCTCCAGCTCAACCTGTGCAACAGCGGCAAGGCCGCCTGCTACGCCGACGGGCAGGCCGTCTTCGAGGGCGGCGACCTGATCTACGTGCTGGCCCCCGACCTGGTGACGCTGAACGAGATCTGCTCCGTCGACCTGCCGGACTACCTGCAGCCGTCGCTGGCCGAGGCGTGGCCGGACGACTGGACGTACTCCGTCTTCCAGCCTGCGCTCAACAAGGCCACCGGCCAGCCGATCACCTGCACGAACGGCGGCACGTACGGCAACGCGGTGCTCGGCCGGGTCCCCGCGGACCTGTGGCAGGGGGCCGACGGCTGGGCCGGCCAGTACACGACGCAGGACAGCGGCAACGAGGTGCGCACGTTCGCCTGCGCGTACGCGATCGGCGACCACCTGTCGTGCGCCACCCACCTGAGCGCGGCGAGCGAGGCGATCGCGCTGGCGCAGTGCCGGGCGCTGATGTTCGACGCCGTGCCGTACATCAGGTCGGAGGAGGGCATCTCCGGCAAGACGGTCGTCGGCGGTGACTTCAACCTGGAGTACGACACCTCCGACCCGGAGAACGTCCAGAAGTGCGTGCCCGCGGGCAACGTCCGCAAGGGCGACGGCGACGTCCAGCACGTGATCTTCAGCAACGACTTCGCCTTCACCGGCCGCTCCACGTTCGGGATGACGCACACCGACCACGACGCCCTCCTCATCAAGCTCAGCAAGCCGTGAGCGGGTCAGTCCCAGCGGAAGAAGGCTGAGGCGACGGCCGTCCCCACGACCACGCAGCCGGCCAGGCCGATCAGGTGGGCGCCCTGCACCGGGGCGCCCGCCCAGGCCGCCGACAGCGCCTCGACCCCGGCGCCGAACGGCAGCCACTCCCCCACCGCGGCGACCGGCCCCGGCAGGCTGTCGCGCCCGCCGAACATGCCGCCGGTGGCCCCCAGCAGGAAGAACAGGGTCAGGCCGATCGCCACGGCGGAGTTCGGCGTGGGCGACAGCGCCGCGACGATCAGCCCGGTGGCGTACATGGCGGCCACCATCAGCGCCAGCACGCCGACCGCGGCGCCCGCGCGCACAGGCGGGTTCGCGCCGAAGGCCAGCAGGGCGAGCACCCAGGCGGCGGCGATGCCCACGGCGATCTGCGCCACCCCGACCGCGGCCTGCGCGACCAGCACCATCAGCGGCGAGGCGGGCGTCACGCCGAGGCGGCGCAGGATGCCGCTGCGCCGGTAGTAGGCCAGGAAGCTCGGCATGTTGACGACGCCGGTGGTGGCCGCGACCATCGTGAACACCAGCGGCAGCACGTACACGTCGAGCGCGGTCCGGCCGTTGCCGACGCTCTGACCCCCGGCGGCGGAGGCGTTCATCACCAGGATGAGCATCGGCAGGCCGATCGGCACGATCAGCCCGGCGGTGTCGCGGGCCACCATCTTGAGCTCGCAGACCAGCAGCGTGCCGAAGGCGCGCGGGCCCGGCCGGTGCGCGGTGACGTCGGTCATCGGGGATCCTCCTCCTCGGCGCCGAGCCGGTGCCCGGTCAGCGCGACGAACGCGTCCTCCAGCCCGGCCCGCTCGCTGCGGGTCTCGGTGGCCACGACGCCGGCGCGCACGAGCGCGACGCTGACGGCCTGCAGCAGCTCGCCGTGCCCCTCGACGACGACCCGGCCGCCGTCGGCGCGCACCCGCTCGACGCCGGGAAGCCCTTCCAGCAGGCCCTCCGGTACGGGCGTCGCCGCGTGGAAGGTGATCCGCTGGGCGAACCCGGCGCGTTCGACGAGCCCGGCAGGCGAGCCGAGGGCGACGACCCGGCCCGCGTCGAGCAGCGCGACCCGGTCGCACAGCCGCTCGACCTCCTCCATCGCGTGGCTGACGAGCAGGATGGTCACGCCGGAGTCGCGCATCCGCTCGACGGTGGACCACATCTGGCGGCGCGCCTCGGGGTCGAGCCCGGTGGTGAGCTCGTCGAGGATCACCACGCGGGGCCGCCCGACGAGGGCGAGCGCGATCGACAGCCGCTGCTGCTGGCCGCCGGACAGGCTCTCGAACCGGTTGCGGGCCGAGGCGGTCAGGCCGACCGACTCGATCAGCTCCCCGGCCGGCACCGGGTCGCGGTAGAAGGTCGCGTACAGGCGGACCAGCTCGGACACGGTGAGCGCGGCGTGCAGGGTGGCGTCCTGCAACTGGACGCCGAGGACCTGGCGCAGCCGGGCCCGGTCGCGCCGCGCGTCCAGGCCGAGGACGCGGACCGCGCCGCGGTCGGGCCGCCGCAGCCCGGCGATCAGCTCCACGGTGGTCGTCTTGCCTGCCCCGTTGCGTCCGAGGATGCCGAAGATCTCCCCGGCGTCGATCGACAGGCTGACGTCCTCGACGGCGACCTTGGGCCCGTAGCGCTTGTGCAGTCGTTCCGCCTCGACGGCGGGCGTTGATGACATGTCCCGGACGTTAGGCGGGGGCCGCCGACCGGCGCCTGTGCCGATCGTCAGCATCGGCGGCCGTGACTTTCGGCACCCCCGGACTGCCGGGAGTCGCCATTACAGTGGCGTCATGCGGCGAATCGAGCCGGACACGTGGGCGGGCCTGGCGATGCTGCTGGTGTGTGTCGCGGTGGGCACCCCGACGCTGCTCGGCGCGGCCGGGACGCGCGTCCCGCTGCCGGTGTGGGGGGTGCAGTTCGCGCTCCTGCTGGCCACGCTGATGGGCGCCGCGCTCTGGGAGGACAGCCGCCCCCTGCTGTCGCGGGCGTGCTACGGCGCGTCGATCGTGCTGGGCTGGCTGACGCTGCTGACCGCGCCGAACGCCGGATGGCTGCCGATCCTGCTGGTCTGCACCGCGACCATGGGCGCGTACGTGGCCCCGCCCTGGGCCGCCCCGGCGGTGATCGCGCTCAACAGCGTCGTCATCGCCGTGACCGCGGGCCTGGCCGGCGCCGATGCCGCCTCGATCGGCCTGCAGACGCTGCTCTACCTGCTGATCCAGGTGGCGGGGCTGCTCAGCTCGCTGTCGATCCTCCGGGAGCAGCGGATGCGCCGCGAGCTGGCGGAGGCGCACGTCGAGCTGCGCGCGGCGAGCGTCATCCTGGCCGACACCGCCCGCGCCCACGAACGGCTGCGCATCTCCCGCGAGCTGCACGACCTCATGGGGCACCAGCTCACCGCCCTCACGCTGGAGCTGGAGGTCGCCCGCCACCAGGAGGGCGACGCCGCCCGCGCCCACGTCGAACGCGCCGGCGAGGTGGCCCGCACGCTGCTGAGCGACGTGCGCGCCACCGTGGGCCGGCTCCGCGCCGACGCCCCCGAGCTGCGCGCGTCGCTGCGCGCCGTGGTGCGTGACATCCCCGGCCTGGACGTCGACCTGCGGATCGACGACGACGTGCGGCCCTGCGAGGAGGTGACGCTGACGCTCGTCCGCGTCGTGCAGGAGATCGTCACCAACACGATCCGGCACGCCGGAGCGACCTCGCTGCGCGTCCGGATCGAGAGCGCGCCCGACGGAGGCGTCCGGCTCACCTCGGCCGACGACGGGCGCGGCAGCCCGCTGCTGCGGCTCGGCAACGGGCTGCGCGGCCTGCGCGAGCGCGTCGACGCCGTGGGCGGCCAGGTGCGGTTCGACGGCAGCTCCGGGTTCCGCGTGACCGCCACGGTGCCGGGGCGGTGACCGGGGTGACCCAGGCGATCCGGGTGATCGTCGTCGACGACCAGACGCTGGTCCGGCAGGGCATCCGCAGCCTCCTCGACCTGACCGAGGACATCGAGGTGGCCGGGGAGGCCGACGACGGCATGGCGGCGCTGGCGGCGATCGAGGAGCACGCCCCGGACGTCGTCCTGCTCGACCTGCGCATGCCGCGTCACGACGGCCTCTGGACGCTCGACGCGCTGCGCGAGCGGGCGGGCGGCGCGCCGCCGGTGCTCGTGCTGACCACGTTCGACGACGACACGCTCGTGCTGGACGCGATGCGCGCGGGCGCGGGCGGCTACCTGCTGAAGGACGTGACGCTGGAGCGGCTGACCGGGGCCATCCGGGTGCTGGCCGGAGGGGGGACGCTGATCTCGCCGTCGATCACCGACCGGCTCATGCGGGCGGTGCGCCGCCGCCGTCCGCCGGACGGGACCGGCCTGCCCGCCGTCCAGCCGCTCACCGAGCGGGAGCTGGAGGTGCTGCGGCTGGTCGCGGAGGGCTACAGCAACCGGGAGATCGCGCAGGCGCTGTTCCTGGCCGAGGGCACGGTCAAGAACCACGTCTCGACCGTGCTGCTCAAGCTGGGGGCGCGCGACCGGACGAACGCGGTGCTGCGCGCCCTGCACGCCGACCTCCTCGGCTGACCGCTTGATAGGCAAGTGACGACTTGCCTATTGTGGGGCGCATGGCGGATGATGTCTTCAAGGCCCTGGCCGATCCCACCCGCCGTCGCATCCTCGACGCGCTGGTGCAACGGGATGGCCAGACGCTGTTCGAGATCTGCGCGCGCCTGGTGACCGAGCACGGATCGGGCCTGACCCGCCAGGCGATCAGCCAGCATCTGGCCGTCCTGGAGTCGGCCGGCCTGGTCCGGACGCGCCGCCAGGGCCGCTACAAGTTCCACGACCTCGACACCGAACCGCTTGAGCGCGCCATGACCCGGTGGCTCAAGCCCCGCACATCTGAGGAGAACCCATGAGGATCCACCTGACGAGCGTCTTCGTCGACGACCAGGAGAAGGCGCTGCGCTTCTACACCGACGTGCTCGGCTTCGTGAAGAAGAACGACGTGCCGCTGGGCGAGGACCGCTGGCTCACCGTCGTCTCACCCGAGGCGCCCGACGGGACCGAGCTGCTGCTGGAGCCCGACGGCCACCCCGCCGTGAGGCCCTACAAGGCGGCGCTGGCTGCCGACGGCATCCCGGCCGCGTCGTTCGCCGTGGACGACGTGACCGCCGAGTTCGAACGGCTGCGCGCGCTCGGCGTCACCTTCACCCAGGAGCCGCTGGAGATGGGCCCGGTCACCACGGCCGTCCTGGACGACACCTGCGGCAACCTCATCCAGATCGCGCACAGCAAGTAGCCCCGCGCCCGGCCTCCCCCGCCGGGTGACGGCAGGCGTAAATGAGGAAAAGAGTTCTTACCCACTCATCCCCGATATCCAAACTCCGCATTTGACAGGCGGAAACTCCACCCCAAACTGGGCATTGCGGTCACGTTCTTTTTGATAGATCATCGACGCGTGGCCCCCGCCACCGATGCCCCTAGGCTCGGAGGACGCCTGTCGTGATTTTCGCTGTCGTGGGACTGGTATTCGTCGGCGTGATCGGCCTGGTCAACCTGGCGATCCTGCTGGTCCTGCTCCGCCGGTGGCGCGAGCTGGGACCGGCCGGAGGCGCGGGCGGCCGGGGAATCGTCCGGACCATCGATCGAATTCCGAGTTTCTCCGCCGAAGCCCTCGACGGCGCCACGGTGACCGAGCGCACGCTGCTCGGAAAGGAGTCCCTGGTCGGATTCTTCTCGCTCACGTGCGAGGCGTGCGTCACGGCGGTGCCGCTGTTCGCCGCGCACGCCGAGCGGCTGCGCGCCGCCGGGGGGATCTCCCTGGCGATCGTGCACGGCGACGACGCGGCCGGCAGCGAACTGGCCGCGATGCTCCGCGACACGGTCGACCTCGTGATCGCCGAGGACGCGCGCGCCGAGCTGTCCCGACGCTACGGCGCCAGGAACTACCCGACCTACGCCTGGTACGGCCCCGACGGCGTGGTCACCACGGCGGGCGCGGGCGTCGCCGCCCTGCGGACCGAGCTGGTCGCCCCCTAGCGCCTCCCGGAGGCCGCCCCCCAAGCCCGCGCGGGCTGCCGGCCACGGTGAACACCCCCTATCCGTGGTCCGGAGCCCGCGTGCGGAAAACCGATCCACTCACCCCAGAGGAGAGGCATGATCCAGAGCCTGACCCGGCGTGTCACCCGCGCGGTCGAGACCCTGCTCCCCAAGGCCACCGCCGACGCCGGATGCACCCCCGAGTCGTGGATGGAGTACAAGGTCCAGGGCGGTGTGTGCTTCGGCCGCACCTGCTCGCTCAACGGCGCCTGCGTGAAGCACTGCGGCGCCTGGTACAGCTACAGCCACAACTACTGCTGATCCCCGCGTGAGCTCAACGCGCGCGGCCGCACCCGCCAGAGCGGCCGCGCGCGTGCCCCCCTTTCCCGGAGCTTCCTGGAGCTTTCGTGCTGTACGTTTCGCTCGCCTGCCGTCTCACCCTGGTGGCGGTGCTGGCGCTCGCGGCGGTGGCCAAGCTGCGCTCCCCGCGGGTGTTCGCCGCCTCGCTGGCGGGCTTCGACGTCGTCCCGGCGCGGCTGCGCGGGCCGCTGGCCGTGCTGGTCCCGGCCGCCGAGCTGCTGGTCGCGCTCCTGCTGGCGCTGCCGCCCACGGTCACGGCGGGGTTCGTGGCCGCGACGGCGCTCTGTCTCGGGCTGACGGCCGTCCCGGTGCTGGTCGTGGCGCGCGGCAAGCGGGTGACCTGCGCCTGCTTCGGCGCGAGCGAGGCGCCGCTCGGCGTCCGGCACATCGCCCGCAACGCGGTGCTCCTGGCGGCGGCGGTCACGGGCGCGGCCGTGGCGCTCCCGGCGGGCGGCGGGATGCCGCCCGGCGTGCCCGGGATCGTGCTGGCCGTGGTCTCGGCCGGCGTGCTCACCGCCCTGATCGTCTTCGTCGACGACCTCGCCTCGCTCTTCGCCTCTCCCTCGTCGGCCGGGGGCCGCTGAGGCGGCGCCGGAAGGGACCTCCGTGGAACACCTTGCCGCAGGACTCGTCCTGGTCACGGCGATCACCGCGCTGAACGCGGTGCTGACCCTGGCCCTGGTACGCCGCTGGCGGAGCCTGACGAGCTCCCCGCCGGACGCCCACGACCACCACGACCACCACGACCACCACGACCACCACGGCCACGACGGCCACGACGGCCACGACGGCGCGCCGGATCTGGGCATCGCGCCCGGCAGCCGGATGCCCGCGTTCTCCGCCGTCGCCGCCGACGGCTCGGCAGTCACCCGCGAGACGCTGATCGGCCGGCCCGCGCTGGTGGCGTTCCTGTCGCTGGACTGCTCGGGCTGCGACGACAGCCTGCCCGCCTTCGCCGAGCGCGCACGGCGCGTCCGCGAGGCGGGCGGCCGGGTGCTGGCCACGGTCGTCGGCGTCGACGCGGCCGGGAGCGAGCTGGCCGCCCGGCTGCGCGACCTCGCCGACCACGTGGTGCCCGAGTTCCTCGACGCGCCGGTCGGGGCCCGGTTCGGGGCGCGCTACTACCCCGGGTTCGCCCACTACGACGCCGACGGCATCGCCGTGACGGCCGGCGTCGGCCTGGCCGCGCTGGACGCCCCGGACGACGTACGGGACGTACGGGACGGCGTACGGATGGACACGCGGGACGGGGAGACGGCGGCGCGGTGAGGGGCGGCGACGGCGCGGAGGGCGTCTCCATCCTGCGCGCGATGGCGGCCGCGTACGCCCTGGCCTGGCGGTCCTGCCCCGGCATGCTGCTCGTGCAGGGCGTCACGGCGGTGGTCGGCGGTACGGCGCCGGTGGCCGCCGCCTGGCTGACCAAGGTCGCGCTCGACGAGCTCGCCTCCCCCTCCCCCAGGGCGGGCGCGCTGGTGTGGGTGGCGGCCGGGATCGGCGCCCTGGGCGTGGCGCTGGCCACGACCTCCGCCGTCACCGCGTACGCGCAGGGGCGCGCCCGGCGGGCCATCGGGCTGCGGTCGCACGACCGGCTGTTCGAGGCCGTCAACGGGATGAGCGGCCTGGCGCGGCTGGAGGACCCGCGCTTCCACGACCGGCTGCGGCTGGCCCAGCAGTCGGCCGAGCACGCCCCGGACCAGCTCGTCCAGATGGGCCTGGCCACGGTGCAGGGGGCGCTCGGCGTCCTCGGGTTCCTGGGCGCGCTGGTGGCGATCAGCCCGATCATGGCGGGGGTCGCGGTGCTGGCCGCCGCTCCGGCGATGGCCGCCCACCTGGCGCTGAGCAGGCGGCGGGCGGGCCTGATGTGGCGGACGAGCCCCGGCATGCGGCGCAAGCTCTTCTACCAGATGCTGCTCACGGATCTGCAGGCGGCGAAGGAGGTGCGCCTGTTCGGGCTGGGCGGCTTCCTGAAGGGCCGGATGCTCACCGAGCTGCGCGCCGCCAACCGTGCGGAGGACCGGCTGGAGGGCGGCGTGGTGCGCGTCCAGGTGTCCCTCGCCGTGCTCGGCGCGCTGCTGTCGGCCGGCGGGCTGGTGTGGGCGGTGCACGCCGCGGCGGGCGGGCGCATCGGCGTCGGCGACGTGTCGATCTTCATCGCGTCGCTGGCCGGGGTCCAGTCGGGGCTTGCGGCCCTGGTGCAGGGCATCGCCGCCGGGCACCAGTCGGCGCTGGTCTTCCATCACTACCTGGCGGTGACAGGGGTCGCGGACGACCTGCCCGTGCCCGCCCGGCCGCGCGGGCTCGCCCCGCTCGCACGTGGGATCGAGCTGCGCGACGTGTGGTTCCGCTACGGCGAGGACTCCCCGTGGGTGCTGCGCGGGCTGAGCCTGACGATCCCGTACGGGACGAGCGTGGCGATCGTCGGGCTGAACGGCGCAGGCAAGAGCACGCTCGTCAAGCTGCTCTGCCGCTTCTACGACCCGCAGCGCGGCAGCATCCTGTGGGACGGCGTGGACGTGCGAGACGTCCCGGTGGCGCGGCTGCGCGAGCGGATCGGCGCGGTGTTCCAGGACTACATGGACTACGACCTGACCGCCGCCGAGAACATCGGCCTGGGCGACCTGGCCGCGCTCGGCGACCGGGACCGGATCCGCGCCGCCGCCCGGCGGGCCGGGGTCCACGAGGTCGTCGAGCGGCTGCCGTCGGGCTACGGGACGCTGCTGAGCCGGGTCTTCCACGCGGGCGAGGAGGACGACGGCGACGGCCCGGCGAGCGGCGTGCACCTGTCGGGAGGGCAGTGGCAGCGCCTGGCGCTGGCGCGCGGGCTGATGC
Organism: Nonomuraea ceibae; assembly: GCF_019396325.1. GTDB lineage: Bacteria > Actinomycetota > Actinomycetes > Streptosporangiales > Streptosporangiaceae > Nonomuraea > Nonomuraea ceibae. The sequence goes on along the minus strand of NZ_JAHKRO010000065.1, from coordinate 14,664 downwards.
GGCAGGGCCGCGACCTGATGATCCTGGACGAGCCCAGCTCCGGCCTCGACGCGGTGGCCGAGGCGGCGGTCCACGACCGGCTGCGGGAGCTGCGCGCGGGCTCCACCAGCGTGCTGGTCTCCCACCGGCTGAGCGCCGTGCGCCGGGCCGACCGGATCGTCGTCGTGCAGGACGGCCGCGTGCTGGAGAGCGGCGACCACGCCTCGCTCACCGCGTCGCCGGACGGCGCGTACGCCCGGCTGTTCCGCACCCAGGCGGCGGGCTACCGCGAGGACCCGGTGGCCGCCGAGTGAGCCTGTTCCTGGCCTGCGCGGTGGTCCTGCTGGCCAGGGGCGCGGTGGCGGCGCGGCTGCTGCTGTCCACGGTGACCGTGCGGGGCGGCAGCATGTCGCCGGCCCTGTCCGACGGGGACGTCCTGCTGGTGCTGCGCGGCCGCCGCCGGGTGCGGGCGGGCCGGATCGTGGTCGTGCGGCGGCCCGCGCCGGGCACGGGCTGGGCCGGGCCCGCCGGGACCGGCTGGTACGTCAAGCGGGTCGCCGCGGCGCCCGGCGACCCGATGCCGCCGTGGGCGCCTGCCGGGCTGCCCGACCGGGTGCCGCCGGGGGCGCTGGTGCTGCTCGGGGAGCACCCGGGCTCGGAGGACTCCAAACAGTGGGGCCTCTGCCCGGCGGAGCTGATGTACGGGGTGATGCTGCTGCGGCTGTCACGGTGACCCCACCACATTTCGAATGACGCTATCATCTGGATTGCATGAACATTTGGATTGCAGTCGTCGGAGGAGAGGTGTGGCGATGGTCCGGCTGACACGCGCCCAGCAGCAGGCGCGCACGCGCGCGGCGGTGCTGGCGGCGGCGCGGGAGGAGTTCGTGGAGCACGGTTACGCGGCGGCCAAGGTCGACCGGATCGCCGAGCGGACCGACCTGACCCGCGGCGCCGTCTACTCGAACTTCCCCAGCAAGCGCGCGCTCTACCTGGCCGTGCTCGTCGACCTGGTGGAGAACGCGCCCACGGCCGCGCCCAGCCCCACGGCGTCGCTGCCGGGCGCGCTCGGCGCGTTCGCCAGGACGTGGCTGGAGCGGCTGCCCCTCGTCGACGACCCCGCCGCCGGAGGCCGCCTGCAACTGCGCTCGCTCGTGGGCGTCGTCGACGACGAGCCGGGCCGCGCCGTGCTGGCGCAGCTCGCCCGCCTGGAGGCGCTGCTGCTCGCCCTCGGCCTGGAGTCGTGCGAGCCCGACCCCCGCGCCCCGCGCCGCGTCCGCCTGGCCGAGCTGGTGCTGACCATGCTGAACGGCTCCGGCCTCATGGCCGAGCTGGCGCCCGGCTTCGGCGACCCGTTCGACCGGGCGCTCGCCTGCGAGCACCTGGCCGGGCTGGCGGGCGAGCGCGGCCTCGGCGACACCTGGGACCCGCCGTACCTGACCTTCGTCGGGCTCGCCGAGCGGTGCCGGGAGCCGTGGGACCCGCCCACCGGACTGCTCGACCACCTCACCGGCAGGCCCGCCGACCTGGGCGCCGACGGCCTCGTCGTGGCGCTGGGCGCTCGGCGCCTGTCGGCCGCCGAGGAGGCCGTGCGCTCGGCCCGGCCCGGCGAGCAGGTCACGGTGGCCGTCGTCACCGCCGACCCGGCCGAGACCGGCAGCCTCGTCCGGCTCCGGGTCAGCGACCTCACCGCGTGCCTGCGCCGGGTGTTCCCGCCGGAGGCGTGGGGGCACGTACGCCTGATCGTGAGCGACGGCGCGGTGGCCGCCGCCGCCCTCGGCGTGAACGGGTACGACGACCAGACGGAAGCGGCCGTACGGGTCCGCGACGGCATGGTCGTCGCCCGCAGCCAGGGCCGGGGCGCCGCCTACGCCGCGGCCACCGGCGAGAGCGCGCACGACCCTCGGGGGGCCGGCGCATGAGCGGGCTCCCCGGGACCGGGCTTCCCGGAATCGAGCACGGCGCGGTGCTCCTGCACACGCTGCGCTGCGCGGGCTGGTGCGCCGTCGAGCGGCTGGCCGTGGCCACCGGCCTGGACGAGGCCACCACCGAGTCCGAGCTGATCGACCTCGCGGTCGCCGGGCTGGTCACGCGCACATCCGGCGCCTTCGCCGCGTGGGGGCTGACCGACGCCGGCCGCGCCGCGAACGCCGAGCGGATCGCCGCCGAGCTGGAGTCGGCCGGGACCCGTCCCGCGCTGCTCGCCGCGTTCGAGCGCTTCCTCGTGCTCAACCCCGAGCTGCTCGACCTCTGCGCCGCCTGGCAGCTCCGGCCCGTCGACGGCGTCCTGACCGCCAACGACCACAGCGACCCGTCCTACGACGCCCGCGTCGTCGCCCGCTTCGAGGACCTCGACCGGCGGGCCGAGGCAGTCTGCGCCGACCTGGCCGGGGCGCTGCCGCGCTTCGGCCGCTACCGGGTCCGGCTCGCCGAGGCGCTCGGCCGGGCCCGGGCGGGGGAACGGCGCTACCTGGCCGACGGCACCGCCTCCTACCACGCGGTGTGGGCCGAGCTGCACGAGGACCTGCTCGTGACGCTGGGGATCCCCCGATGAGGTGGATCCGCCCGCTCTCCGCGCGGACCGGGGAGAGCGCCGCCGTCATCGGCGCCAAGGCGCACGGCCTGGTGACGCTGCACCGGCTCGGGCTGCCGGTCCCCGCCGGGTTCGTCGTCACCACCGAGGCGTGCCGGGCGTTCCTGCGCGACGGCCGGCTGCCCGGCGGGCTCGCCGACGAGCTCGCGAGCGCCGTGCGCGACCTGGAGGCGGCGACGGGACGCCGGTTCGGCGGGCCGGGGACGCCGCTGGCCGTGTCGGTGCGCTCCGGGGCGGGCGTGTCGATGCCCGGCATGATGCACACCGTGCTCAACCTGGGCCTCACCGCCGAGGCGGCGGCCGGGCTGGCGGCCGAGACCGGCGACGTCCGGTTCGCCGAGGACTCGCGGCGGCGGTTCCTGGCGAGCCTCGCCGCCGCCACCGGCGACGCGCGCCTGGCGATCCCCGGCGACCCCGCCGCGCAGCTCGAGCTCGCGGTCCGGACCGTCTTCGCGTCGTGGGACACGCCGCGGGCGCGCACGTACCGGGAGCTGCACGACATCCCGCACGACCTCGGCACGGCCGTGATCGTGCAGGCGATGGTGTACGGCAACCGCGACGGCCGCAGCGGCACCGGGGTCGCCTTCAGCCGCGACCCCACCACGGGCGAGAACACCCCGTTCGGCGACGTGCTCTTCGGCCACCAGGGCGAGGACGTCGTCTCCGGCCGGTCGCTCACCCTCCCCCTGCGCGAGCTGGCCGGCCGGGAGCCCGCCGTGTGGGCCGCGCTGGCCGGCGCGCTGCGCCGGGTGGAGCGGCACTACCGGGACGCGTGCTACGCCGAGTTCACCTTCCAGGCCGGGGAGCTGTGGATGCTGCAGGTCCGGCCCGGCGGGCTCACCGGCGGGGCCGCCGTCCGCGTCGCCACCGAGCTGGCCGGCGAGGGGCTGATCAGCCGGCGGGAGGCGCTGCTGCGGGTGTCGCCGCAGCAGCTCCGGCACGTGCGCACGCCGCGCCTGGCGGCCTCGGCGCGGGCCGCCGTCGTGGCCCGGGGCGTCGGCGCGTGCCCGGGCGTGGCGTCCGGGAGGGTGGCGACGTCGACCGAGGCGGCGGTGCGGATGGCCGCCTCGGGGCCGGTCATCCTCGTGCGGCCGGAGACGTCGCCGCACGACATGCGCGGCCTGGCCGCCGCGGCGGGGATCGTCACCGCGCGCGGCGGGCCCGCCAGCCACGCGGCGGTCGTCGCCCGGTCGATGGGCAAGCCCGCCGTCGTCGGCGTCGCCGGGCTGGTCGTCGGCGCCGGGTCGGTGACGGCGGGGGGCCGGATCATCGAGGAGGGCGCGCTCGTCACGATCGACGGCTCCGGCGGCGAGGTCGCCCTCGGCTCCGCCCCGGTCTCCACGGACGAAGCCGGCCCCCACCTGCGCCGCCTGCTCGCCTGGGCGGACGACGTGTCGGGCGGCGACCCCGCCGGCGACGAGGCCGCCCGCCTCGCCGCCGCCCACGCCGCCCTCCGCACCCCCTGAGGCCCGGCCGGTCCCGTACGCCCTGAGCCCTGCGCCCCCGCCGGGGCTGTGCGGGCTCAGGGGCGGATGCGGGGGCCGAAGCCGGTCCAGCGGAGGTCCGGCGGGAGGTGGCCCATGTCGTTGTAGAGCAGCACCGCAGGGGCGGCGCGGTCGTGGAAGTCGATCGCGGTGAGCGCGGCGTTGCCGCAGTTGAGGCCCAGCCAGCGGGCCGGGGGCGCGTCGAGGGCGTGCCGCACCAGCCAGGCCACCTGGTAGGCGTGCGTAATCAGGACCTCGTGGGTCTCGGTCTCGGCGGGCCTGGCGAACCGGTCGGCCAGCGCCGCCGCGAGCCTCGCGCCCTCGGCCGCCTCGGCGGGGTCGTACCCGTCGAAGAACCCCGCCCACTCGGCGGGCATCTCCTCGGGCACGTGCGGCACGTGGTCCACCAGCTCGGCGGCCTCGCGTACGGGGACGCCTGGCAGGCGCCCGCCGACGATCTCGGCGCACCGGACGGCGCGTGGCAGCGGCGAGTGCCACACGGCGTCGACCGGCAGGGCGGCGAGGCGGTCCCCCAGCAGCTCGGACTGCCGGTGGCCCACGTCGGTGAGCGTCCCGAACGCGTCCGCCGACCCGTGCCTCGCCACGTACAGATGCCTTGTCGCCATGCCCGACCCACCTTGCCCAATGCTGTCAACATTCAGATGATGGCATCATCCTAGCGGCCGTTCGCTGTCCAGGTCGGCCATGTGCCGGCTGGGGTACCGGTCGCCCTTGGCGGCGCCGCGCGGGATCAGCTCCTCGATCCGGGCGAGCTCGTCGTCGCCGAGGGAGACGCGGACGCTGTCGACCAGCGCGCCGACCTGGTCGAGGCGCCGCGCGCCCACGACGGGCACGATGTCCTCGCCGCGGGAGGCGACCCAGGCGATCGCCAGTTGCGCGATCGTGGCGTCCTTCGCGGCGGCCAGGTCCGCCAGCCGCACGGCCAGCGCGGCATTGTGCTCGCGGTTGCCGTCCTGGAAGCGCGGCGACGCCGCCCGCATGCCGCCGGTGGTCCCGCCGCCGATGAGGCCGCGCGACAGCACCCCGTACGCGGTGACGCCGATGCCGAGCTCGCGGCACGCGGGCAGGATCTCGTCCTCGATCCCCCGGCTGAACAGCGAGTATTCGAGCTGCACGTCGCAGATGGGGGCGACGGCCGCGGCGCGGCGGACGGTCGCGGCGCCGACCTCGCTCAGGCCGACGTGCCGCACGTACCCCTGCTCGACCAGCTCGGCGATGGCGCCGACGGTCTCCTCGACGGGGACGGCCGGGTCGAGCCTGGCCGGGCGGTAGACGTCGACGTGGTCGACGCCGAGCCGCCGGAGCGAGTACGTCAGGAAGTTCCGCACGGCGGCGGGGCGGGCGTCGAACCCGGCGTGGCTCCCGTCGGGGCCGCGCAGGGCGCCGAACTTGACCGAGAGCACGACCTCGTCCCGGTCCCGCCCGGCCAGCGTGCGCCGGATCAGCAGTTCGTTGTGCCCGGATCCGTAGAAGTCGCCGGTGTCCAGGAGGGTGCCGCCGGCGTCCAGGTAGGCGTGCAGGACGCGTACGCCGTCGTCGTCGCGCACGGGCCCGTACGCGCCGGACAGGCCCATCGCGCCGAGGCCGGGCGAGGAGACGGCGGGGCCGGTGCGGCCGAGGCGGCGGGCGGTGAGCTGGGTCTTCGTCGTCATGCCTCCCACTGTGCGCACCGCCGCGCAGCGCAGCCAGGCACGGCCCAGCCAGGGACGGACTGTCCCTGGCTGGGCGCGGCCTCATCCCTAGACTGGAGGCGTGATCGACCGTGCCGGGCTCGCCGACTTCCTCCGCCGGCGCCGCGAGCTGCTGCGCCCCGCGGACGTGGGTCTGCCGGCCGGCGTGCGGCGCCGGACGCCGGGGCTGCGGCGGGACGAGGTGGCACAGCTCGCCGGCATGTCCGCCGACTACTACGCCCGGCTGGAGCAGCGGCGCGGCGCGAACCCGTCGGAGCCGATCGTGGCCTCGCTGGCGCGGGCGCTCCGCTGCGACCTGGACGAGCGCGACCACCTCTACCATCTGGCCGGGCTCGCTCCCCCGGCGCGCCGGGCGGGCCGGCACATCCGGCCCGGCCTGATCAGCCTGGCCGGCCGGCTCACCGACGTGCCGGTGTGCATCTGCACCGACCTGAACGAGGTCCTGTGGCAGAACGCGCTCGCCGACGTCGTGCTCGGCCCGCGCCGCCCCGGGCAGGCGCAGATCATCTGGCGGTGGTTCACCGAGCCGGGCGCGCGCGACCACTTCCCGGAGGAGGACTGGCCGCGCCACTCGCAGGCGCACGTCGCCGACCTGCGGGCGACGTACGCGCGCCGGGCCGGCGAGGAGGACGTCGTCCGGCTGGTGCGCGGGCTGCTGAGGCGCAGCGCCGAGTTCCGCGAGCTGTGGGAGCGGCACGAGGTGGCGGTGCGCCGGTTCGACCGCAAGCGGTTCGCGCACCCGGAGGTCGGGCTGCTGCACCTGACCTGCGAGGTCCTGCTCACGCCCGAGGCGGACCTCAAGGTGCTGGCGTTCTTCCCGACCGAGGGCACCGACGCGAAGGAGAAGCTCGACCTGCTGCGCGTCATCGGGACGCAGGACCTGCGACCGGCCCGGTGAGGGCGGCGCTCAGGGGGAGGCGGCGGCCGTGAGGCGGTTGCTGAACCGGGCGAGCATCCCGCTCTGCGACGTCTCGGAGAACAGCCGCCCGATCACCGGCGGAATCCGCCAGTTGGCCGGGCTGCGCCGGGCCAGGCTGGACACCAGGGAGACGTGCTTGTAGCGGGCCCGTTCGTAGGCGCGCAGCCGTTGCGCCACGTCGCCGCCCTTGGCGAGCTCGCGCCCGAGCACCCAGGCGTCCTCGAACGTCTGGTTGGCGCCCTGCCCGAGGGTCGGCGGCATGAGGTGGGCGGCGTCGCCGACCAGGGTGACGCGACCCTTGCCCCACTCGCGGCGCACCTTCTGCCAGTGGTGGCCGAAGAAGTCCAGGTCGGACTCGGACGCCTGGGCGAGCACCTCGGGCACCGGCGAGGCCCAGTGGCCGAAGCGCCGCCTCAGCTCGGCGAGCGGCGCGGCGGGGCGCGGGTCGCCGGGCTTCCACCGCACGTCGAACCACCACTGCAGGTTCCCGTCGCCCGCCGGGATGAGCCCGCACGCGCCCTCCCGGCCGGTGATCATCAGGTGCACGTGGGTGCGGGCCAGGTCGATGTCGATCCGGCTGAGCGCCTGCCAGGTGCCGAAGGCGGCCGTCCGGATGGGCACGTCGCCCCACAGCTCGCGCCGGACGACGGAGTGGTGGCCGTCGGCGCCGACGAGCAGGTCACCCGTGGCGGTCGAGCCGTCGTCGAAGACGGCGGTGACCCGGTCGGCGTCCTGGGTGACGCTCCGGCAGCCCGTGCCGAAACGGATCAGGTCGCCGGGCAGCCCCTCGGCCAGGCGTTCGAGCACGACGCGGCGCGAGACCGACTTGTTGGCGAAGCCGTAGCGCGCCTCCGCGTGGGTCATGTCGGAGCGGAGGCGGAGCCGGCCGTCCGACGTCATCGCGTCGATCCGGTCGAACCTCCCGCCCGCGCCGTCGAGGCTGACGCCGAGGTCGTGCAGCACGGCGGCGCCGTTGCTGAAGATGCTCAGCCCCGCGCCGCCGGTCCGCATGGACTCGGCTCGTTCGAAGATCCGCACCCGGTGCCCGGCGGCCAGCAGGCTCCGGGCGACGGCCAGGCCGCCCACACCCGCGCCGATGACTAGAACGTCCATTATCTCTCCAAACCGGAATCTCTCCGATTCAAAGATACATCGATGTGAAGTACATTGGGCCGGGTGACCGACAAGCATCCAGAAGAGGACGTCTTCCGCGAGTTCCTGATCGCGGTCATGCTGCACATCGAGGCCATCGCCGACCGGCTCGGCGTGCACCACGTGGACGTGGCCGCCCTCATCCTGCTGGAGATGCGCGGCCCCCTCGCGGTCGGGGCGATCGCCGAGGAGCTGGGCCTGCCGTCCGCCTCCACGACCCGGCTCATCGACCGGCTGGAGAAGGCCGGCTACGTGCGGCGGGTGCGCGGCCGCCGCGACCGGCGCACGGTCACCGTGGAGCCGATCGAGGAGGGCATGGCCGCCTACCACGCCACCCGGATCGCCTCCGAGCGGCACCTGGAGAAGATCGCCGCACACTACTCGCCGGAGCAGGTACCGCTGATGCTGGGCATGCTCGGTGGCGTCGCCCGCGCCTACCGCTCGGCGACCAGGGAGCTGCGCGAGGGCTCCGAACACTCTTCGTAATCAATTCGTCACTCTCCGGTTATCAACCCTTCGCCTTCCCGGGCGTTCCGGCGGCTCCTCACGGACGGTTACCGTCCGGAAGGAGGGGGTGATCGCCATCCACGGAGTCTGGGACGTGGTGGTCGTCGGCGCCGGTCCCGCGGGCGCCACGGCGGCCCGCGTGGCGGCCGAGGCGGGATGCGCGGTGCTGCTGCTGGAACGTGCCACCATCCCGCGCTACAAGACGTGCGGCGGGGGCCTGATCGGCGGCGCCCGGGCGGCGCTGCCCGACGGCCTGCCGGTCCGGGTCCGGGACGTCGCCCGGACGTTCGAGTTCACCTGGGAGGGACGCAGGCGCCGCGCGCTCACCTCCGCCGGGGAGCAGCCGATCCAGATGGTGTTCCGCGACGAGCTGGACGCCGCCCTCACCGTCGCCGCCGCCGACGCGGGCGCCCAGGTCCGCGACGGCACGCCGATCGCCGGGCTGGAGGACGACGGGCTGGTCAGCGTACGGACCTCGCGGGGTGAGACGATCCGCGCCCGGGCCCTGGTCGGCGCGGACGGCAGCGCCGGCCGGATCGCCGGGCACGTCGGGGTGCGCTGCGAGCAGATCGACCTGGCGCTGGAGGCCGAGGTGCCGGTCGGCGACGACGCGGCCGCCCGCTGGCGCGGCCGGATGCTCATCGAGTGGGGGCCGCTGCCGGGCTCGTTCGGCTGGGTGTTCCCCAAGGGCGACATCTGCACCGCCGGTGTGGTGGCCTCCCGCGGCCAGGGCGAGGCGACCCGCGCCTACCTGCGCGGCTTCCTCACGCGCCACAGGCTCGCCGAGGCCGAGCCGCTGCACGACACCGGCCACCTGACGCGCTGCCGCCACCCCGATTCGCCGCTCGCCCGGGGCCGGGTCGTCGTGGCCGGTGACGCGGCGGGACTGTGCGACCCGTGGTCACGCGAGGGCATCTCGTTCGCGTTGCGCTCCGGCGCCTGGGCGGGCGAGGCGGCCGCGCTGATCGCCGCCGCGGCCGACGACGCCGCCGTCACCCGGGCCGCCGACGACTACACCCGTACGGTGACCGCCACGCTCGGCGCCGAGATGGCGGCCTCCCGGCAGGTCATGGACCTGTTCACGCGGCGTCCCGGCCTCGTGCACGGCGCCCTTACCAGGGTGCCGCCGGTGTGGCGGATGTTCGACCGCTACGTCAACGGCGAGACGACGATCCCCGCGCTGGTCCGCCATCCGGTGGCCCGCGCGGCCCTGCGGGCGTTCGGCCGCCTGGCCTGAATGCCCGCCGACAGAGAGGACACGCATGTGAGCCCGCCGAACGAGCACCGCCGGCAGGTCCCGGTCGCCATCGTGGGAACCGCGTGCCGCGCGCCGGGCGGCGTGACCGACTCCGCCGGCCTGTGGCGCCTGCTGCTGGACAAGCGCGACGCCGTGGCCGGGTCCGAGCCCGGCCCGCGGTGGGCGGAGCACGAGCGCGTCGTCCCCGCCGACCTGGCCGCCACCGGGATGCTCGGCAACGGCGCGTTCCTCGACGGGATCGAGCTGTTCGACCCCGCGTTCTTCGGCATCCCCGTCAAGGACGCCTCCTCCGTGGACCCGCAGCACCGGCTGCTGATGGAGACCGGGTGGGAGGCGCTGGAGAACGCCGGGATCGCGCCCCGCTCTCTCGGCGGCTCGGCCACCGGCCTGTTCGTCGGCATCTCCAGCACCGACTACGCCAAGCGGTTCACCCTGCACGACGTGGACATCTACCAGGGGATCTCGGCCGTCACGTCGGGGGCGCCGGGGCGGATCTCGTACTTCCTCGACGTCAACGGGCCCTCGCTGGCGGTGGACGCCGCGTGCGCGTCCTCGCTGGTGGCGGTGCACCTGGCGTGCCGGTCGCTGCACGACGGCGAGACCGACCTGGCGCTGGCGGGCGGGGTCACGATCCAGTTGGAGTGGGCGGGCATCATCGGGTTCGCCCGCGCCGGGGCGCTGTCGGCGCGGGGCCGCTGCGCGGCGTTCGACGAGAGCGCCGACGGGTTCGTCCGGGGCGAGGGCTGCGGGATGGTCGTGCTCAAGCGGCTGCCCGACGCCGTGCGCGACGGCGACCGGGTCCTCGCCGTGATCACCGGCACGGCGATCAACCACGCGGGGCGGGTGCGGGGCATCACGCAGCCCTCGCGGGCCGCGCAGCGGGCGGTGCTGGGCACGGCGATGCGCGTGGCCGGCCTGTCCCCGGGCGACGTGCAGTACGTCGAAGCGCACGGCACCGGCACGCCGGTCGGCGACCCGATCGAGTTCGCCGCGGTCGACGACGTGTACGGGGCGGCCGATCGGCCGTGCGCGCTCGGCTCGCTCAAGACCAACATCGGGCACCCGGAGAGCGCGGCCGGGGTGCTGGGGCTGATCAAGGCGGCGACGGCCGTGCACACCGGCCTGATCCCGGCGAACCTGCACTTCCAGCGGTGGAACCCCGCCGTGCGGGCCGAGGACACCCGGTTCTACGTGCCCACGGAGACGACGCCGTGGGAGGACGCGCCGGGGCCGCGCCGCGCCGCCGTGTCGGCGTTCGGCGTGACCGGCGCCAACGCGCACGTCGTCGTCGAGGAGCCCCCCGCCCGGCGGCCCCGCCGGGCCGCCGCCCCCGCCCGTACACGCGTCCACCCGGTGTCGGCGGCGACCCCGGGCGGCCTGGCCGCGACCAGCGCCCGCCTCGCCGACCACTTGGAGGCGTCCCCGGAGAACGCCCCGGAGCCGGCGGACGTGGCGCACACGCTCGCGGTGCGGCGCAGCCCGCTGGCCCGGCGTGCCTGCGTGCTCGCCGAGGGCCGGGACGACCTCGTGGCCGGGCTGCGGGCGCTGGCCGAAGGGCGCGACGACGACCGGGTGCTGACGGGAGCGGCCGGGCACGCGGGCGACCCGGTCTGGGTGTTCTCGGGGCACGGGTCGCAGTGGGCGGGGATGGCCCGCCCGCTGCTGGACCGCGACCCCGCCTTCACCGAGACGATCGACAGCCTGGACCCGCTGGTCACCGCGCAGGCGGGGTTCTCGCTGCGGCAGCGGCTGGCCTCCGGCGAGTGCGGCGAGCGGATGGACGAGGTGCAGCCGCTGGTGTTCGCCGTGCAGACCGGGCTGGCCGCGATGTGGCGGCGCTGGGGGGTGCGGCCCGCCGCCGTGGTGGGGCACTCCATGGGCGAGGCCGCCGCCGCGGTCGCCGCGGGCATCCTGCCGCCCGAGGACGGCATGCGGATCACGCTGATCAGGTCGGCGATGCTGCAGCGGGTGGCGGGCGGCTGCATGGTCAGCGTGGCGCTGCCCGCCGACCAGGTCGCCGCCGAGATCGAAGGGGTGCCGGGGGTGTCGGTGGCGGTGGTCACCGCGCCGTCCTCGACCGTCGTGGCGGGCCGTGCCGAGGCTGCCCGGGACCTCATGCGCCGCTGGCAGGAGCGCGGCGTGTTCTGCCGGCGGATCGCCGTGGTCGTGGCGGCGCACTCGCCGCAGGTCGAGCCGATCCTCGACGATCTCGCGGCGGAGGTGTCCTGGCTGGCGGGGGCGGCCCCGGAGGTGCCGTTCTACTCCACGAGCGAGGACCCGCGCCGTACCGTCGTCTTCGACGCCGCCTACTGGACCGCGAACCTCCGCAATCCCGTACGTTTCGACCTGGCATGCCAGGCGCTGATCGAGGACGGGCGGCGGCTGTTCCTGGAGGTGTCGCCGCACCCGCTGCTGACGCAGGCGGTGGAGGAGACCGCCGCCGCGATGGGCGCGCCGGTGACCACCGTGGCGTCCCTGGAACGCGACCTCGACGGGCGGACGGCGATGTGCCGGGCGGCGGCGGCCCTGCACCTGGCCGGGGCCCCGGTCGACCTGGACGCCGTCAACGGCGGCGGCGCGCCGGTCGTGCTGCCGCCCACCGCGTTCGACCGGGCGCGCTTCTGGGAGCCGGCCGGCGGCGGACGAGCGGCCTCCGGCCACATGTGGCTGGGCGGGCGGGTGGCGGTGCACGACCCCGACGCCGGCGACCGCACCCGGCACGTGTGGGAGGCCGACCTGGGCACGGACCGGGTCGGCTGGCTCGGTGAGCACACGCTGCACGGCAGCCCGGTGGTGCCCGGGGCGGCGTACGTCGAGCTGGTCCTGTCGGCCGCCGGTGAGCTGCTGGAGTGCCCGAACGGGCGGATGCGCGTGAGCGAGGTGCGGTTCGAGCGCCTGCTGCCGCTCGGGGCGAGCGTGCCGGTCCACGTCAGCGCGACGGTCTCGGGCGAGCGGGCGCACGTGGAGATCTCCCGGCGGCACGGCGGCACGTGGGAGCTCGTCGCGTCGGCGTCCGTCGTCCGCTCCGGACCGCCCGGCGACCGGCCGCCGCTCGTGCCTCCCGTGGTGGCCGAGGACGAGCCGGAGGCCCTGTACGAGGCGCTCTCCCGCACGGGGCTGGGGTCGGGGGCAGCCTTCCGCTCGATCGCGGCCGTCACCCCGGACGGCGTGACCCGGCTGCGGGTGCCCGGCGAGGCCGTCATCCGCGCCGGGGCGCCCCGCGTGCACCCGGTGCTGCTCGACGGCTGCATCCTGTCGGCGGCCGTCGGCCTGGTGGAGGACGACGAGGGCGCGGCGGGCCCCGGCCGGCCGTGGCTGCCCGACGGCATTGCGGCGATCGTCCTGCCGGACGAGCCGGGCCTGATCACCTGGGTCCGAGCCGAGGTGCGGGCGGACGGCGACACGGCGACGGGCCGCGCCGACCTGTACGCCGAGGACGGCCGCTGGCTGGGCGCGCTGGAGGGCCTGCACTTCGTCCGGGCCTCCGGCGGCTCGCGGGCCCGCACCCTGGACGGGAAGCTGGTCGAGCTCGCCTGGCGCCCGGCCGGCCCGCCCGGCGCGAGGGAGGCGGCCACCGGACGGTGGGCGGTGATCGGCGAGCCCGGCGACCCGGACCGCACCACGGAACGCCTGGCCGAGGCCCTGTCGCGCGGACGCCCCGAAACGGTGAGCGTGCACACGACGGGCGAGGACGTCGATCCGGCCGCGCGGGCCGTCGTCTGGTGCGCCACCGGGCGGCTCGACGGGCTGGACAGGCTGACCGAGTTCACCGCGCTGCTCGGCGCGCTCGCGCGGACCGGCAGCCCGCCGCGCCTGTGGCTGGTGAGCCGCCTGGCCCGCCCGGTGCTCGACGGCGACCCGGTCGACCCCGACGTGTGCGCGCTGCGCGGCCTGCTGCGCGTCGCCTCCTTCGAGCAGCCGGACGCCGCCGTGAGCTGGGTGGACACCGATGACACCGCCGATGACACCACCGGCGGCACCTCCAATGACACCGCCGGCGGCGCCCTCGGCGGCCTCGCCGCCGTAGCGGCCGAGGTACTGGCCGGCGGCGACGAGACCGAGGTCGCCTGGCGTGCCGGTCAGCGGTACGTGGCGCGGCTCGTGCCCGCCCCGCTGGGCGCGCGGCCCGCGCCGCCCTCGCGCACCGTCGAGGCGGTCGCCGGGCGGGAGGAGTACGTGCTGCGCGCCGATCCGGAGCGTGGCCTCGACGGCGTGCGGCTGGTGGCGACCGGGAAGCCGCCCGCGTCGCCGGGACCCGGCCAGGTGCTCCTGCGGGTGCAGGCGGCGACCGTGCACTTCCGCGACGTCATGATCGCCCTGGGCGTCTACCCGACCGAGGACGGCAGCACGCCGGAGCTCGGCTCCGACGCCACCGGCGTGGTGGTGGCCGTCGGCGAGGGCGTCGAGGACCTGCGGCCAGGCGACCGGATCTCGGCGCTGACGCCGCACGGGACCGGCTCGCTCGGCTCGCACTGCCTCGTCCACGCGGATCTGGCCGTGCGCCTGCCGGCCGACGCCGACCCGGTCACGTTCGCCCCGGTGGCCGCCACGTACGGCACGGTGTGGCACTGCCTGGCCGACGTGGCGCGGCTCGCGCGCGGGGAGACGGTGCTCGTGCACTCGGCGGCGGGCGGCACCGGGCAGGCCGCGGTCGCGGTGGCGCGGCTGCTCGGGGCCGAGGTCATCGCCACCGCCGGCACCGAGGAGAAGCGCCGCCACCTGCGGCTGCAGGGCGTCGAGCACGTCTTCGACTCCCGCGGCCTCGGCTTCGCCGGCGAGGTGCTGCGCGTCACCGGCGGGCGCGGCGTCGACGTGGTGCTCAACTCGCTCAGCGGCGACGCCATGCGCGCGTCGCTGACACTGCTCGCGCCCGGCGGGCGGTTCGTCGAGATCGGCAAGCGTGACCTGCACGAGGGCGCCCGCGTCGACCTGAGGACGTTCCGCCGGGGCAACACGTACGCGGCCGTCGACGTCGCGCTGGCGGCGGTCGAGCGGCCGGCGGCCATCCGGGACCCGGCGGTCAAGGCGATCGCCGAGATCGCCGCCGGGCGGCTGGCCCT
>NZ_JAHKRO010000064.1 GCF_019396325.1 Nonomuraea ceibae | reverse complement strand
GCGCTGGCCGCCGCCGCGCTCACGGCCGGGACCGGGCGGCCCCGGCCGGCGTCGGCGGGCCGCGCCGGGGCGCTCGCGGCCCTCGCCACGGTCGCGGGCGGGGCCGCCGGGTGCGTGATCGGCCTGGCGGTCGCCTGGCCGTGGACGGCCTCCAACAGCTGGGACCCGCTGCCGAGGGCGCCGTTCGACACCCCGTGGGCGCTGATCGCCGCCCTGGTCGCGGGCCTGCCGGTGCTCACCGCGACCCTCACCGCCCTGCTCCCGTCAGCCCGCCGGGCCCCCGCGGACGACGCGGGGGCCCGGCTCTGACATGCGCAGGCCGCTCAGCGGCCCTGGAGTGACTTCACGTTGTCGCCGAAGGTCCAGCCCTTGGAGCCGTCCCAGTTGATGGACCAGGTCATCAGGCCCTTGAGCTGGCCGTTGAAGCTGTTCCACGCCTGCGACACGAGCGAGGGCGACATGTGGCCGCCGCCCGCGCCCGGCTGGGCGGGAAGGCCCGGGACCTGCTTGTCGTACGGGACCCGGATCGTGGTGCCCTGGATGACGAGGCCGTCGTTGAGGCACTTGGTCTGGGCCACGAAGCCCTGGACGGTGCCGGCCGAGTAGGAGTCGCCGGAGCAGCCGTACATGCTGCCGTTGTAGTACTGCATGTTCAGCCACCACAGGCGGCCGTTGTCGGCGTACTTCTTGATGATCGGCAGGTACGCGCCCCAGATGGAGCCGTAGACGACGCTGCCGCCGGTGACGTACGCCGTCTCCGGGGCCATGGTGAGGCCGAAGTTCGACGGCATCTGGGCGAGCACGCCGTCGATGATGCGGATGAGGTTGGCCTGCGAGGCGGACAGCTGGTTGATGTTGCCGCTTCCGGCGAGGCCGGTCTCGATGTCGATGTCGATGCCGTCGAAGTTGTAGCGCTTGAGGATCGGCACGATCGTCTGGACGAAGCGGTCGGCGACGGTGCTGGAGCTGAGGTCGATGCCGGCGGTGGCGCCGCCGATGGACATCAGGATCGTCGCCCCGGCCGCCTTGGCCGCGCACATCTCCTCAGGCGTGGCGACCTTGACGGTGCTGTCCATGCCGTCCTCCCACAGCACGGTGCCGTCGGAGCGGATCACGGGGAACGCCGCGTTGTAGACGTTGTAGCCGTGCTGGCGGATGCGCGCGTCGGTGATGGGGGTCCAGCCGAATGGCGGGTGCACGCCGTTGGAGGCGCCGTCCCAGTTCTCCCAGTAGCCCTGCAGGACCTTGCCGGCCGGCTTGCCCTTGACGGCGCAGGTGCTGCCCGTCGGGGTGACGGTCGGGCTGACCGTGGGGCTCACGGTGGGGCTCACCGTGGCGGTGGGCGTCACCGTGGGGGAGACCGTGACCGTGGGGGTCGGCGTCGGGGACGTCGGCGGGTCGCCGGGGCCGTCGAAGACGAGGTCGTCGGCGTGGTACGTGCCCTGCCCGTACCAGCCGTGCAGGTAGATCTCGGCGGTGGTCTGGCTCGCGCCCGTGGTGAACGGGATCGTGAGCTGGGTGTACGCCGACGGCGAGGAGGCCCAGATGGCCCGGCCGCCGGTCACGCCGAGGTAGACGTAGTTGCCGCGGACCCAGGCGGAGATCGTGTAGTCGGAGTTCGGCCGGACCGTCAGCGTCTGGCTGCACCGGGCGATGTCGGAGTTGCCGGCCGCCCCGGCGAGGGCCTTGCCGCCGGACCTGACCGGGGTGTCGACCACCGATCCGAGGCCGCCGGTGCAGTTCCAGGGGGACAGGGAGCCGGACTCGAAGCCGGGGTTGGCCAGCAGGTTGGCGGCGCTCGCCGAGGTCTGGGTGACGATGACGCCCAGGAAGGCGAGCAGTAACGAGGCGGCCAAGATGAGCGGGCGCGGTGTTCGCGTCATGGGGACTACCCTTCTGTGGCCCGGGGGTCCGGGCTCGTACGGGCGCGGCGCAAGGCCGGGGTGCCGCGACGGTTGGGGGGTGCGCGTCACTCCCATTATTGTAAAGAATCTTATCTATTGTCTATGGCGTCCCAGGTGGCAACCCGATCACTCCCTGTGGCATCGTGCCCGGATGACCCTACGCACCGTCGAGGACGCCGTTTTGCGGGCCGGGTCTGGGGGATCGCGCTGATGGCCGTACGGGAGAAGCTGACAGGGTTGACAGCGGATGTCCGAAAAATCGGGACACGGACGCCCGATATCCGTTAGAAATTCCCTTTGTGACCACGCTCAGCAGACGCCGCCTCCTCCAGTCCGGCGCACTCGCCGTCCCCGCCCTCGCCCTCGGCGCCGCCCCCGCGCGGGCCGGGACGGCCGCCCTGCCGGCGACCGGCGTGGTGCCCGCGCAGCTGGCCGGCTTCGACGCGGCGATGAAGAAGTTCATCGCCGAACGCGACATCAGCTGCGCGCAGCTCGCCGTGGCGAAGAACGGCAAGATCCTCCTGGCCCGCGGCTACGGCAGCTACACCTACGGCCGCTACGTCAGGCTCGTGCAGCCGACCTCGCTGTTCCGGATCGCCAGCCTCAGCAAGAGCATCACCGCCGCCGCGATCGCCCGGCTCGCCCAGGACGGCAAGCTGTCCCTCGGCGACACCGTGACCGACCTGCTGGGCCTGTCCGCCGACGCCGACCCGCGCCTGGCGGACGTGACGCTGTGGCGGCTCATGCAGCACACCGGCGGCTGGGACCGGGACGCCACCCTCGACCAGCTCTGGGCCGACCACACCATCTCGGCCGCGCTCGACGTGCCGCTGCCGGTCGGGCACGCGGAGATCATGCGGTACGCCACGGCCAGGAAGCTCGACTTCACGCCCGGCTCCCGCTACGCCTACAGCAACTACGGCTACATGCTGCTCGGCCGCATCATCGCCAAGGTCTCCGGCATGAGCTACGAGTCGTACGTCAGGCAGCGGATCCTGGCGCCGGCCGGGATCACCCGCATGCTGCTCGGCCGGTCGGCGTCCGGCCAGCAGTACGCCGCCGAGGTGCGCTACCAGTCGGTCTACACCCGCAAGAGCGTGCTCGACGACGGCGGCGCGACGGTCCCGTACCCGTACGGCGGCTTCAACATGGCCAACCAGGACGCCAACGGCGGCTGGCTGGGCTCGGCCGTCGACCTGGTCAAGTGGGGCTTCGCCTTCGACCGGGCCGGGCCGGTGCTGAACGCCACCTCGATCGGCCGGGTCTTCGCCAAGCCGGAGATCGGCGTCGGGTCCGGGGGCTCCTGGTACGGGCTCGGCTGGCAGGTCCGCGAGAACAACGTGGGCGGCCTCAACACCTGGCACACCGGCTCGATGCCGGGCACGTTCGGCTTCCTGGCCAGGATCCAGCACGGGGTGAGCTACTGCGCGCTGTTCAACCGCAGGCAGGAGGGCGACGCGCCGTCGTTCGGCGCGATCGACGGGATCCTGGGCACGGCGACGGGCGGCGTGTCCTCCTGGCCGACGACCGACCTGACCCCGCGCTACTTCTAGCCGGCGACGCGGTAGTGCAGGCCGGTGGCCTGCGGGGCTCGTCCAGCATCCCCGCCGCCAGGCACTGGCGGGCCACGTCGGCGCCGATGACGTTGACGTACCGGTCCCGGCGGCCCGCCGGGCCTCGGCCACGGCGGTGCGGAGGTCGCCGACGAACGTGACGCCCGGGACCGGCGCCGAGGGCGGGCGGTGGGTGAGGACGAACTGCGGCCCGTCCCACCCGCCGCCGAACGCCTTGCCCTCCCGCTCGGGATCGCCCCGGTGCGGGTCGTCCCCGCCGAACGAGCGCCTGCCCGCCAGGATCGCCCCGACCCGGCCCACGAGCCTGTCCGCCATCGGGTCGGGACCGAGGTACGGGGTCAGCCAGGACATGTCGCCGCCCGGGCCGGTGATGAAGCCGTCGAGCGACATGGTCGCCGAATAGAGCATCTTCGCCATGATCTGCCTCCTCGGGACACAGACCGGCGGACGGACGAAAATTCATCGCGCCCGCGTACTTGTCCGATGATTCGGGCATGCGGCGAGGGCCGGATCCGGCAAGATGATCAGCCGGTGGTCCCCGGACGGCGGGGACGGTTGAGAAGGGCTGGCCGAATGCGCGGGTCGACGACGATCCTCCTTGCCGCGGCACTGTCGATCGGAGGGGGCCTGGTGACTCCCGCGTACGCGGCCGCCTCCGCCGCCACTCCGGAGCGGGTGTGCGGTTCCGGGTTCGCCCGGGTCGCGCACGGCAAGCAGGCCGTGCGGACGCCCTCCAAGCGGGTCCTCGGGTACGTCTACCTGCTGTACAACCGCAGGACCGGCTACAACTGCGTCACCACGTTCAAGTCCTCGAACCTCGGCGTCCGCACCTTCGTCATGGCCACGATCACGACGCAGACGCGCGGCGCCAACGGGCGCGCGAGCGGCGAGAACGAGGGCCGGAGCGTCAAGCACTACCTGGGGCCGGTGAAGACCTACGGCAAGGGCCGGTGCGTCAGCTACATGGGGTCGATCCAGGATGACGGGCCCCGTGCCGCCGTGGGCAAGTCGCGCTGGAAGTCCTGGGGCAGGTGCGGCTGAACCGCTCATCGGCGCAGGGGGGACGGAGACGCGTGCTGAAGGGCGGGGCCGAGCAGGAGCCCGCCGTCGATGACGTACTCCGAACCGGTGATGAACGACGCGTCCGATGACGTGAGGAAGAGGAGCAGGCTGGTGACGTCGGCCGGCTCTCCGAGGCGGGGGACGGCGAACGGCTCGGGCGAGTAGAAGTCGGCGATCGCCACGGTGGCGCCGGCCGCCGGCTCCTGGATGAAGGGGGTCGCGATCACGCCGGGGTGGATGGCGTTCACCCGGATGCGGTCGCGGCCGAGTTCGAGTGCCGCCGTCCGGGTGAGACCTCGTACCGCCCACTTGCCGGCGACGTACGGCGCGTAGTGAGCCGTGCCGCCCAGGCCCATGGTCGAGCCGATGTTGACGATGGCTCCCCCCGCCGCGCGGCGCAGAGCCGGGGCGGCGGCCTTGATGCCGAGGAAGGTCCCGGTGAGGTTGATGCCGAGGATGCGTGACCAGGTGGCCTGGTCCGTGTCCTCGATCGGCGCCGGCGGGTTCTGTACGCCGGCGTTGTTGACGAGCACGTTCAGGGCGCCGAAGGCGCTTTCGGCGGCCAGCACGGCGGCGGACCACGAGCTCTCGTCGGTGACGTCGAGGCGGGTGAAGTGAGCACGGGGCCCGAGCTCGTCGGCGAGGGCGGCGCCCCGATCGGCGTCGATGTCGCCGATCACCACGTTCGCCCCCTCCGCGTGGAAGGCGCGTACGTGGCTCGAGCCCTGGCCGCCGGTCCCGCCGGTCACGAGCACGGTCTGGTTGTCGAAGCGGTTCATCGGATGTTCCTTCGGTACGAGGGAGGGATGGTGAGCTGAGTGGCTCACCACACTGCTTGACAGTAGATCGGCGGCAATGGTGAGTCAAGCCACTCGTCTTGTATGCTCGGCCCATGAGCAAGGTCGTGACGACGTACCACCAGCGCGTCGCCCAGGAGAAGCGCGCGCTGATCGTGACGGCCGCGACCGAGCTGTTCCTCGAGCTGGGCTACGACCGGACGTCGCTGGCGCGGATCGCGGAGCGCTCGGGCGTTTCGCGGGCCACCCTGTTCAAGCAGTTCCCGACCAAGGCCGCGCTGTTCGACGCCATCGTCACCGAGTCCTGGGCCACCGCTGACGAGCAGGATCCTCCGCCGGCAGGCGACATCGTCGCCGGGCTCGGCGCCATCGGCCGCCGCTACGCCGAGCTGCTGAGCCGCCCCCAGATGACCGACCTGTTCCGCATCGTCATCGCCGAGCTGCCGCGCTTTCCCGAGCTCGCCAATGCGCAGTTCTCGCACGGGAAGCTGCCCTACTTCGAGTCCGTACGCGGCTACCTCCTGGCCGAGCACGAGGCGGGCACGGTGCGGATCGAGGACGTGGAGCTCGCGGCCACCCAGTTCCTGGGCATGATCTCCAACTACGTCTTCTGGCCGGCACTCCTCGTGCCGGGCTGGAAGGTGAGCGCCGAACGCGTCGCTCAGGTGGTCGACGAGGCCGTCCGCACCGTCGCCGCCCGCTACGCCCTGCCCGGATCGGGGACGCGCGCCCGTGGTGGCCGGTCCTGAGGTGCGGCGTCCGGCGTGCCGCGGCGCCTCCCGCGCGGGGAGCTCAGGTCAGCGCAGGTAGCCGGCGCCGTTGAGGTCGAGGATGGCGCACCGGCCCACTCGGCCTCCGGGGAGGCCGGGCGGTCCGCTCATTCCCAGGACGTTACCAGCGGGACGCTCTTGTCATTTAGGTCACACTCCTCTAGAACGGGATTTTAGAAATACCTTCCAATCGTGAGGAGGGCCCGTTGGCCGAGGTCGTTGCGGAGAAGCGCCGGCGCCTGGGAGCGCCACTCAGCCGGGGAATCAGTGCCACCGATCTCGCGCCCTTCGGCTGGGCGCCCCTGGTCGTCCTGTTCCTCGTCGGCCTGGTGGACCGGATCGAGGCCAGCCTGCTGTCCGGCGTGCTGCCCCTGCTCCAGGCGGAATGGGGGATCAGCGACACCGCCGCCGGGTCCATCCCGACCGCCGCCGCGCTGGCCGCCGCCGCCGTGGCGCTGCCCGCCGGGTACCTGTCCGACCGGTTCAACCGGACCCGGATCATCGCCGTCGTCGTGTTCTGCTGGAGCCTGGCCACGCTGGGGTCCGGTCTCGCCACCGGGTTCGCCATCTTCTTCGCGATGCGGGTGTTCCTCGCGGCGGCGGAGAACATCGACAACCCCGCCTCCGGAAGCCTGCTCGCCGACTACTATCCGCCGCTGACCAGGGCCAAGGCGTACGGGCTCGTCCGCATCACCACCTACCTGGGCGGCATCGGCACCGCGCTGGGCGGCATCCTCGGCCAGGCCGTGGGCTGGCGGGCCACGTTCATGATCATGGCGATCCCGGGGGCGCTGACGGCGCTGCTCGTGTGGTGGCTCAGGGAGCCGCCGCGCGGCTTCCTCGACCGGGTGATCGCCCTGCGCTCCGACCAGCCGCAGCCCGTGCCCGAGGCCACCGGGCCGGGCCAGGTCACCGCGCTGTCCGACCGGCTGAGCGAGCGGCTGCGGTTCGGCAGGCAGTTCCGCCTGATGCTGAAGATCCCCACCCTCACCCTGGTCTGCGTCGGCCTGATGTCGCTCACCCTCGGCCTGGCCGGGATCGCGTTCTGGATGCCGACCCTCATGGTCAGGAACCTCGGCGTCGCCGCCGGCACCGCCGCCTCACTGGCCGGCCTGATCAGCGTCGCCGGCGTCGTCGGCGGCACGCTCATCGGCGCCTACTTCGGCCGGCGCATGCACGCCACCCGCAAGGGCGGCCGGCTCCTCGTCGGCGGCACCGGCATCACGCTCGGCGCGCTCACCCAGGCCGCCGCGATCTCCATGGACTCGCTGCCGCTGTTCGTGACGCTGCTGCTGACCTCGTCGCTGCTGTCGGCCACCGCCATCCCGAACATGACGGCCTCGCTCGCCGACGTGGTCGGCGCCGATTCGCGCGGGCTCGGCTTCGCCGTGCTGCAGCTGTTCATCACGGCCGGCGCCGCGTTCGGGCCGCTGCTGGTCGGCGTCTCGTCCGACAGCAGCGGCTCCCTCCTGACCGCCATGTACGTGCTGATCGTCCCGATGGTGCTCGGCGGCCTGCTCTGCCTGGCCGCGCGCGGCTTCTTCGAACGCGACGCCCAGCGCGTGCTCGACGCCGCCCGCGACTCCGCCTGACCAGCCACAGCTCGGCTACCAGCGCCCGTGCACCTGCGGGCGGATCAGCTCGTCGTAGACGTCCCGTACGGCCCCCAGCGTGCTCTCCGGCAGCGGCGGGAGAGCCGCGGCGGCCGCGTTGGCCGCCGCCTGGGCCGGGTTGCGGGCGCCCGGGATGACGACGGACACGCCCGGCTGGTCGAGGATCCAGCGCAGCGCGAACTGCGCCGTCGTCGCCCCCTCCGGCACCAGCGGGGCCAGCCGGCGCACCGCCTCCAGCCCGGTCTCGAACCCGACACCCGAGAACGTCTCGCCCACGTCGAACGCCTCCCCGTGCCGGTTGAAGCTGCGGTGGTCGTCCGGCGCGAACGTGGTCTTCTCGTCGTAGCGGCCCGACAGCAGCCCGCTGGCCAGCGGGACCCGGGCGATGATCCCCACGCCCGCCTCCCGCGCCGCGGGCAGCACGCGCTCCAGCGGCTTGAGCCGGAACGCGTTCAGGATGATCTGCACGCTCGCCACGCCGGGACGGGCGATCGCGGTCAGCGCCTCCTCGCACGTCTCCACGCTCACCCCGTAGGCGGCGATCCGCTCCTCGGCCACCAGCGTGTCGAGCGCGTCGAACACCGCGTCGTCGGAGAACACCGCCGTCGGCGGGCAGTGCAACTGCACCAGGTCGATCGTGTCGACGCCCAGGTTGCGGCGGGAGCGGTCGTTCCAGGCGCGGAAGTTGTCCAGCACGTAGTTCGACGGCACCTGCTCCACCCGGCGGCCCATCTTGGTGGCCACGGTCAGCTCCGGGCGTCCCTGGGCGAAGCGGCCGACGATCCGCTCGCTGCGGCCGTCGCCGTACACGTCGGCCGTGTCGACGAACGTCACGCCCGCCTCCGTGGCGGCAGCCAGCGTCGCGAGCGCCTCGTCCTCGCTCACCTGACCCCAGTCGGCGCCGAGCTGCCAGGCGCCCAGCCCGACCACGCCGACCTGGCGGCCGGTGCGTCCCAATACGCGGTGTTCCATGGGGGTAACCCTGTCATATGACAGTCGAAGAGGAGTTACGACGCCACCCGGCGGTGGCCGACTGCGCCGTCGTCAGCGTCAGGACCGGCTCCGGAGGGCCGAAACTGATCGCGTACGTGGTGCCGGACGGCGAGGTCACCGGCGAGGAGCTGCGGGCCTACCTGGTGGAGCGGCTGCCGGGGCGGCGGCTGCCGCGGTTCGTCACGCTGGTGCGGGCGCTGCCGCGCACGGCCGACGGGCGGGTCGACCACCGCGCGCTGCCGTTGCCGGTGCGCGCCACGGCCACGCCCTCCGGAGGGAAGGGCGGCGACTGGCAGCCCTCGACCGGCGTCGCGATGGCCATCTCCGCCGCGGTCTCCGCGGTCGCCGCCTACCTGCTGACGGACGTGCTGTGGCCGTACTCCACGGACCTGTCGGCCGTGCCGCCGCCGTGGGCGGGCCTGTTCGCGGTGCTCTACCTGTTCGAGTGCGCGGCGTTCGGGCTCGGCGTGGCCTTCCTGCTGTCGGGGCGCACGCTGCTGGCGCGGCTGGACAGGCCGCCAGGGGTGAGCGCGGCGGCGCACCTGGCGATCACGTGGCTGCTGGCCGCCTGGTGGCCGCAGGACAACTTCTACCGGCTCGCCGCCAAGACCGACTGGCCCCTGCAGGCCGCGCTCGTGTACGGGTTCAACGTCACCCTGATGATCGCCGCGGCCGTGGTCGTCGCCTTCGTGGCCGCCCGACCTCGGTGAACGCGAGCGCCTCGTTGGCGGCCCGTACGGCGGCCTCGGCCCGGTCGAGGGCGTCCGCCGTGCGGGCGGCCAGGGCGACGCCCAGGTACGGCCACGGCTCCATCGCGGCCACCGGGATCGTCGGCAGGAACGTCACGCCGAGCCCCCGGCACTCCCGCGCGACCTCGTCCAGATGCCCGCGCAGCGCCGCCGGGGGCAGCCGCGCGCCCAGCGGCAGCCGGTCCAGCGCCCGGACCAGATGCCGCCCGCCGCGCAGCGCGTCGAGCCGGGCTCGCAGGGTGTGGGCGGCCGCCGGGCCGGTCAGGCGCAGGTTGATCTCCGTCGGAGCCAGGCGTCCCGCCGGGTCGGTCACGAAGTCGACGTCGTACCAGCCCCGGTAGCCGTGCTCCGCGAGCGCCCGGCCCACCGCCGTGCCGAACCGGGCGGCCGTGGTCGCCAGCTCTGCGGGCAGCACGCCGGGGCCGGTGGTGACGCCCTGGTAGCGGGGGCCCTCGACCCGCATCAAGCCGGTCCCCACCGGGTGGACCGCGCCGTGGTCGTCGACGACGGCGTCGAACGTCGGGTCGCGGTACGGCCCGGAGCCGGGCACGTACTCCTCCACCAGCACGCCGGCGCGGGCCCACCGCCGCCCGGCCCGGCGCGTGCCGCCGTCGAGGATCAGCGTGCCGGAGCCGCCGACGCCGTACTCGGTCTTCAGCACCAGCGGCACGCCCGAGGCCAGCTCCCGGCGCAGCTCCCGGCGGGAGCCGACCGGCCGCTGCGCCGGCACGACGATCCCCGGATGGTCCGGCGCCAGCGCGCGGAAGAGCTCGTGCGCGCCGCGCTTGGACTCGAACCGGGCGATCGCGGCCAGCACCCGGCCCGGCGTGGGGACGATCCGGGCGAACTGCTCGGTACGGCCCCACGGCAGCACCGGCCCCGGCGCCGACGCCAGCCGCCGCGCCAGCGCGGGCCGCCTCCCGATCGCCGCCGACACCGCGCCGTCCGGGGCGATGCCGTCGTGCACCTCGACCTCGCCCCAGCCGAGCTCGTCCGCCAGCCCGTCGATCCACGCCCGGTCCACCGGCACCGGCAGCACCACGGCCTCCGGCAGCGGCCCAGCGAACACCGCCATGCACGCGTAGTGGTCCGGCCCCGGCGGCGCGCCGTTGAACTCCGCCACGTTCCCCACGTGCACCGCCGGCCGCCCGCCGGTCCACGCCGCCACCCACGACGGCTCCGGCGCCGGCGGCCATGCCACCAGCCGCGCCACCAGCCGCGCCGGACCGCACTCCACCGCGCCCATCGCCGTGTAGAACCCCACCGCGTGCGGGTCGGCCTCGATCACCAGCCGCGCGAACCCGGCCCGGCCCGCCTCCCGCAGCGCGTGCCCGTACAGCGCCCGGCCCACGCCGCCGCCGATCGCCGACGGCTTCACGAACAGCATGCCCAGCACCCCGTCCGGCGGCTCCCCGTCGACCGTGACGAACCCCAGCACCCGGCCGTCCCGCTCGGCCACCGTCACCCGGCGCGCCGCCACCTCCTCCGGCAGCAGCCGCAACTCCTCCCGGAACGTCTCCTCATACCCCCAGTACGCCTTCGACCGCACCGCCAGCTCGCTCAGCCACCCGGCCTCCTCCGCGCGCGCCGCCCTCAGCCGTAACGCCATGCCAGCATGCTGTCAGCGGGTCAACATGGGGAAAACCCGGATGCGGGGCGGAAGACGCCTCTAGTATCGCTGCGTGGGTGATCGAGCACACTTCGTGATCAAATGGCACGGCTCCTGGAGCCTGCGCTACTCCCCGTGGGCCGGCTACGACCTGGAGCTGGAGCTGCTGCCCGGCCCCGCCGCCGGCCTCGCCCACGCCGAACGCCAGCGGGCCGACACCACCTTCATGAACGAGATCCTGTGCACCGGGGCCGCGCTCGTCGACGTGGACGAGCAGCGGCTGCTGTGGTTCTCGCCGTGCCGCGCCGACCCGTCCTACCGGTGGGCGGCGCTGCGCGTGCTGGCCACCACCTGGGCGGGCTGGCGGGTCGAATGGGCCTACGACGGCCTGGCCGACCTGGTCCGCGCCGTCGGCGAGGACCCCGCCGGGGTGGCCGCGCCCCGGTCGATGCCGGTGCCGCCCGGCGTGCGCACGCCCGAGGAGCTCGCGGCCAGGATGCCGATGCTCTGGCTCGACCCCGCCGTCCACCCGCCCGGGAGCCCGCTGCCCGCCTCCCTGCCCACCTGGCCCGACACGCTTCGGCGGGCCGCGCCGGGCGAGCCCGTGTGCCTGGTCACCGTCGCCCGCGCCGGGACCGTGCGCGGCTACCCGGTCAGCCCGCCCGTCGATGCCGTCATCGGCCACGGGCCCGCCTCCCTCGACACGTACGCGGCCTGGGAGCCCGTCCCCGCGTGGCCGGACGCGCCGACGGCGGGGATCCACCTCGACGCCGACACGCGCACGGCGGGCGTGTGGACGACCCGTGACCTCGCCCAGGTCCTCCCCGACGCGCCGCGGCTGTGGCCCGGCTGGCGCTGGGAGCCCTGGCAGGACCGGCACGCCGAGCACCTGCGCCGCTGTGCCCCCGCCGTCACCTTCCCCGGGCCTTCGCTGCGGACCGGCCTGCTCACGCTCGCCGCCGCCTTCCACGAGCACCGCCACGGCGGCCCCGCCACCCGCGGGATCAGCGCCCTGCTCGGCCTCACCGCCTCCGTGATGCTGGACGAGCGCGCCGTCCTGCGCGCCATCGACGACCTGCGCGCCTGACCGGACTGTCGGGGGCCGCCGCTAGGGTCCCCGCCATGTGGAAGGACCTGCTCAAGACCATCAAGACCGGTGACACGGCCGCCGGCTCCACCCGCTTCGCCCAGGAGGCGCGCAGGCTGCACCGGCTGCTCACGGGGTGACGGCGGACCGCTCGTCAGGAGAGTGACACCAGGTCGCGGTAGTCGTCGTTCCACAGGTCCTCCTCCGCGTCCGGCAGCAGCAGGACGCGGTCCGGGCGCAGGGCGTCGACGGCCCCCTCGTCGTGGGTGACCATTACGATCGCCCCCGGGTACGAGCCGACCGCCGCCAGGACCTCGTCCCGGGACGCCGGGTCGAGGTTGTTGGTCGGCTCGTCCAGCAGCAGTACGTTCGCCCCGGAATGCACCAGACCGGCCAGCGCCAGCCGGGTCTTCTCGCCGCCGCTCAGCACCCCGGCCGGCTTGCCGGCGTCGTCGCCCGAGAACAGGAACGCCCCCAGCACCCCCCGCGCCTCGCCGTCCGTCAGATGCGGGGCCGCCGCCGCCAGGTTCTCCCGTACGGTCCGCGCCGGGTCGAGCGTGTCGTGCTCCTGGGCGAAGTAGCCCAGCCGCAGCCCGTGCCCGCGCACCACCCGGCCGCTGTCCGGCTCCTCGTCCCCGGCCAGCAGCCGCAGCAGCGTCGTCTTGCCCGCCCCGTTGAACCCCAGCACGACCAGGCGGCTGCCCCGGTCCACCGCCAGGTCCACGCCGTCCAGCACGCGGTGGCCGTCGTAGGACTTGGTCAGGCTGATCGCGCCGAGCGGCGTGCGCCCGCAGGGGGCCGGGTCGGGCAGCCGGATGCGCGCCACCCGGTCAGCCCGGCGGGCCGGCTCCAGGTCCGCCAGCATGCGGTCGGCGCGGCGGGCCATGCTCCTGGCCATCGTGGCGGTCGCCGAGCGGGCCTTCATCCGGTCCGCCTGGGCGTGCAGCGCGGCGGCCTTGCGTTCGGCGTTCGCCCGCTGCCGGGTGCGCCGCCGCTCGTCGCTCCCGCGCTGCGCCAGGTAGGCACGCCAGCCGGTGTTGTGCACGTCGATCGTGGCGCGGTGCGGGTCCAGGTGGAAGATCCGGTTGGCGACCGCCTCCAGCAGGCCGGTGTCGTGGCTGATCACCACCAGGCCGCCCCGGTGCCCCTGGAGGAAGCCGCGCAGCCAGGTGAGCGAGTCGGCGTCCAGGTGGTTGGTCGGCTCGTCCAGCAGCAGGACGCCGTCGTGGCCGGCGAACAGGATGCGGGCCAGCTCGGCGCGCCGCCGCTGGCCGCCGGACAGCGTCGCGAGCGGCTGGTCCATCAGCCGCGCGGGCAGCCCCAGCCCGGCGGCCACGCGCGCCGCCTCGGCCTCCGCCGCGTAGCCGCCGCCCGCCTGGAACGCCGCCTCGGCCCGCGCGTACTCCGCCATGGCCCGCTCCAGCGCGGCCTCGTCGCGGGCCCCGGCCATCGCGGCCTCGGCTGCCCGCAACCGCCGCACGGCCTCCCCGAGCCCCCGCGCCCCGAGAATCCGCCCCGCCACCGTCAGCGCCGACCCTTCGGGGGAGTGAAACGCGACGCCTCCGCCCTGCCCTGCGGGCGAGCCCGGGGTGGCGGTCCCGCGCGGTCCTTCGGGGGACCGGAGGGGGGCGTCTCCCTTTGTCCCCTCGGGGGAATCCGGGGTGGCGGCATCCCTGCGCCCCTGGGGGGAGGGCGGGGTGGCGGTCCCTCTGGGGCTCCCGGGGGAGGTCCAGGGCCCGTCGGGGCGGGCGTCCTGGGAGAGGTAGGCGGTGGGGCCGGTGGTGGTGATGGTGCCCGCGGCCGGGCGGGCGTGACCGGCGAGCGCGGTCAGCAGGGTGGTCTTGCCCGCTCCGTTGCGGCCGACGAGGCCGATGCGGTCGCCGGGGGAGACGGTGAAGGACACGCCGGACAGCAGCAGGCGGGAACCCGCGCGCAGCTCGACGTCACGAACGGTGATCATGAAATGACGCTCCGAGAAAGCTGAGGACACACTTCTGGCGTGGAAGCGGGTCCTCAGCTAGGAAACTCGGGGCGTCGACATGGCACCAGGTTACGCGATGTTGCCGCACAGCCGCATATCGGGAGATGGTTGCCATGACGTCGGACGATCAGATCGCTGACGGGAAGGGAAGCGCACATGACGGCGCCGGGCGAGCTGGAGCGGGCGGCGTACGCCGCGTGGGACCGCGAGGACTGGGACGGCGCGGTGCGGGGCCTGACCGAGCTGGTGGCGCTGGAGCCCGACGGCGAGCGGAGCCCGGCGTGGTGGTTCGACCTGGCGCTGGCGCACAAGTTCCGCAAGGACTGGGCGCACGCGTACGAGATCGGCAAGGAGGCGGCGGCCCGCTATCCGCGCGGCGAGCAGGAGCCGGCGTTCTGGAACCTCGGCATCGCCGCCACGATCATGCGTGACTGGGCGACCGCCAGGGACGCCTGGGCCGGCTACGGTCTGACGCTGCCGCCGGGCGAGGGGGAGATCGACGCCGATCTCGGCATGGCGTGCGTGCGGCTGGAGCCGGACGGCGAGCCGGAGGTGGTGTGGGTGCGGCGGGTGTGCCCGGCGCGGGCCAGGGTCGTCAGCGTGCCGCTGGCGGCCGACCGCAGGTTCGGCGAGATCGTGCTGCACGACGGCGCGCCCAGCGGCGAGCGGGTGGTGGAGGGGGTGCGCTATCCGGTGTTCGACGAGCTGATGCTGTGGGCGACGTCCGACCTGCCGACGCTGTCGGTCACCGTCACGGGGAGCGGCGCGGACGTGGTGGAGCTGGTGGAGCTGTTCGCGGCGGCCGGGCTGGGCGCCGAGCCGGCCGGGAACGTGCGGGTGCTGTGCGCCTGTTGCAGCGAGGGCAGTGTGGAGCAGGAGCGGCACGCCGCCGAGGGCGGAACCCAGCGGATGTGGCTGGCGGCGCCGCCGTCTCGGGCGGCCGAGCTGCTGGCCGAGTGGCGCGGGCGCGCCCCGGGACGCGACTGGACGGATCTGGGCGAGGCCCACACGTGATCACAGGGTTCACGGGCCGCGGTCGGCCTCCTGCGGCGCGGCGGGCCCGTACAGCTCGCGCAGGCACTCGCGGGCGAGCTGCAGCTCCTCGTGCACCTCGACGACCAGCACCGGGACGGCCGCGCCGGGGGCGCTGACCGGGCCGTCGTCGGCCCGGTTGCCGCGCACCGGCGTCGCCACGCCGAGCAGCCCCAGCCTGCGGCAGACCGCCTCGCGCACCTCCGGCTGGTCCCAGCCGATCTCCCCGGTGAACACCAGCGCGTCCAGGCGGTCCAGCGACGTGGCCGCGGCGGCGATCTCCCGGCTGACCCGGTGGCAGAACACCTCCAGCGCGAGCCCGGCCGCCCGGTCGCCGTCCCGCTCGGCCGCCACCAGGTCGCGGGTGTCACCGGAACGCCCGCCGGACAGCCCCAGCAGCCCCGACTCGCGCTCCAGGCCGCGGCGCAGCTCGTCCGGCGTGAGCCGGCCGTCCTCCAGCAGCCACAGCAGCATCCCGGGGTCGACCGCGCCGGACCGCTTGCTCATCGGCAGCCCGTCGAGCGGCGTGAAGCCCATCGAGGTGTCCAGGCTGCGCCCGCCCGACACCGCGCACACCGACGCCCCGCCGCCCAGGTGCGCCAGCACCAGGCCGAGGTCGGCGACCGGCCGGCCGAGCAGTTCGGCGGCGCGGCCCGACGCCCACGCGTACGACAGGCCGTGGAAGCCGTAGCGGCGCAGCCCGTAGCGCTCCCGCCAGGGCCGCGGCAGCGGGTAGACGGCGGCGGCGTCGGGCAGGGCGGCGTGGAAGGCGGTGTCGGGGCAGAGCACGTGCGGCACGGCGGGCAGCAGCTCGCGGGCCGCGTCCAGCAGCGCCAGCGCGGGCGGCAGGTGCAGCGGCGCCAGCCCGGTCAGCTCGCGCAGCCCGCGCGCCAGCTCGTCGTCGGCGACCACCGGGGCGCGCACCAGGTCGCCGCCGTGCACCAGCCGGTGCGCGACGGCCGCGACGTCGCGGTCCAGGTGGCGGCCGAGGAAGGCGGACAGCTCCTCGCGGGCGGCGTCCGGCTCCATGGCGCGCTCGGCGTGCGCGCTGTCGACGACGCTGCCGCCGTCGACCAGGTCGAGGCGGAGGCTGGACGACCCCGCGTTCACGGTCAGCACCGCCGCCGGGCCGCCGTCCCACACCTGCGCCGTCATGTCCCTCCCCGCCGATCGCCGTCCCCGTCGGCGCTACCCGTGAGGCATGGCGTGACACATGCCCTGGCCCGCCCTTTACGCTGCCGGGGGAGCACGTCGCCAGGAAGGGCCGCGAATGATCGAGTTCGGGTATGCCGGCACGCCGTTCGGACAGATCCACTACGCCTCGTGCGGGCGGGGCGAACCCGTCCTGCTGCTGCACCAGTCACCCCGGTCGTGGGACGAGTACCGCGAGGTGCTGCCGCTGCTCGGGCGCACGCGCCGGGCCGTCGCCATGGACACGCTCGGGTTCGGCGCCTCGGCGTCGCCGCCCGAGCACTCCGTCGAGGCGTACGCGGGCGGCGTGCTCGCCCTGATGGACGCGCTCGGCCTGGAGCGCGCCGCGATCGCCGGGCACCACACCGGTGGCGTGATCGCGATCGAGGCGGCGAGCCGGGCCCCGGAGCGGGTCACCGCGCTGGTGCTGTCGTCCACGCCGCTCGTCGACGCCGAGGGCAGGCGGGTGCGGCGCGAGAGGCCGCCGGTCGACCACGCCGAGGAGAGCGCCGACGGCTCGCACCTGACCGCGCTGTGGGCGGGCCGCGCCGGCTTCTACCCGCCGGAGCGGCCCGACCTGCTGGCCCGGTTCGTGCGTGACGCGCTGGCCGTCTGGCCCGACGTGGAGCTCGGGCACCGGGCGGTCGCCGCGTACCGGATGGAGGACCGGCTCGGGCTGATCCGCTGCCCGGTGCTGGTCGTCGGCGCGTCGGCCGACCCGTACGCCTTCCCGGAGCTGAAGGCGCTGGCGGGGCGGCTGCCCGGCGCGCGGACGGCGGTGATCGAGGGCGGCATGGTGCCGCTGGAGTTTCAGGCCGAGGCGTTCGCCAGGGTCATCCAGAATTTCCTGGACGAGTAGCTTGTCCCCGGCGGCGCCCGGGTAGTCGAGCGGCCATGGAGATCACCCTGCGCGTGAACGGAGACGAGCGCACGCTGCCCGTGGATCCCCGCACCTCGCTGCTCGACCTGCTGCGTGAACGGCTCGGGCTGACCGGCTCGAAGAAGGGCTGTGACCACGGCCAGTGCGGCGCCTGCACGGTGCTGCTGGACGGGCGGCGGGCCAACGCCTGCCTGCTCCTGGCCGTGGCGTGCGACGGGCAGGCCGTGACGACGGTCGAGGGGCTGGCCGGCGACGGCGCGCCGCACCCGCTGCAGGAGGCGTTCATCGCGCACGACGCCTTCCAGTGCGGCTACTGCACCCCCGGGCAGCTCTGCTCGGCCGCCGGGATGCTGGCCGAGCGCGGGCCCAGCGCCGTCACCGAGGACCTGACCGCCGAGCCCGAGCTGACCGCCGGGGAGATCCGCGAGCGGATGAGCGGCAACCTGTGCCGGTGCGGCGCCTACCAGGGCATCGTGGCCGCGATCGCGGAGGTGGCGCGGTGAAGGCGTTCGAGTACACGCGAGCCGCCGACCCGGCCGCCGCGGTGGCGGGTTTCCGGCCTGGCGACATGTACCTGGGCGGCGGCACGAACCTGGTGGACCTCATGCGGCTCGGCGTGGCCGAGCCCGAGCGCCTGGTGGACGTCAGCAGGCTGCCGCTGGACCGCGTCGAGGCGGCCGGCGACGGGCTGCGCGTCGGCGCGGCCGTGCGCAACAGCGACCTCGGCGCGCACCCGCTGGTGCTGGCCCGCTACCCGATGCTCGCCAGGGCCGTGCTGTCGGGCGCGTCCGGGCAGATCCGCAACCTGGCGACCGTCGGCGGCAACCTGCTGCAGCGCACCCGCTGCCCGTACTTCCAGGACGTCTCCAAGCCGTGCAACAAGCGGCGGCCGGGCTCCGGCTGCCCGGCCATCCCCGGCGACCACTCCCACCTGGCCGTGCTCGGCCACTCGGAGGCGTGCGTGGCCACGCACCCGTCGGACATGGCGGTGGCGCTGGCCGCGCTCGACGCCCGCGTGCACGTGACCGGCCCGGCCGGCTCGCGCGTGCTGCCGATGCCCGGCCTGCACCGGCTGCCCGGCGACGAGCCCGAGCGAGACACCGTGCTGGAGCCCGGCGAGCTGATCACCGCCGTGGAGCTGCCGCCCCCGCCGCCCGGCCGCTCGGCCTACCTCAAGGTGCGCGAGCGCGCCTCGTTCGCGTTCGCGCTGGTGTCGGTCGCCGCCGCGCTCGACATCGGCGCCGACGGCATCGTCACCGGCGTCCGGCTCGCGCTCGGCGGCGTCGCCCACGCGCCCTGGCGCGCCGCCCGCGCCGAGGCCGCGCTGCTCGGCGCCCCCGCCGGCGAGGAATCCTACGCCCGCGCCGCCGAGGCCGAGCTCGACCAGGCCAGGCCGCTGCCGCGCAACGCCTACAAGGTGCCGATGGCCCGCAACGTGATCGTGCGCGCGCTGAAGGAGCTGACCCCGTGAACCGTGTCGAAGGCCGGGACAAGGTCACCGGCCGAGCCCTCTACGCCGCCGAGTACCCCGTGGACGGCGTCGCCCACGCCTACGCCGTCCAGTCCGGGATCGCCAAGGGCCGCGTCACCGCGATCGACGCCGAGGCGGCCCGCGCGATGCCCGGCGTGCTGGCCGTGCTGTCCAGCGACGACCCGCCGGACCTGGCCGGCGACGCCGACCCCGAGCTGCGCCTGTTCAGCAGCCGGGACGTCGCCTACCGGGGGCAGATCGTCGCCGCCGTCGTCGCCGACACCTACGAGAACGCCCGCGCCGCCGCCCGCGCCGTCCGCGTCACCTACGCGGCCGAGCCGCACGACGTGCTGCTGCGCGCCGACCACCCCGGCCTCTACCGGCCGGAGAAGGTCAACCCGGCCTTCCCCGCCGACACCGTGAAGGGCGACGTGACCGCCGGGCTCGACGGCGCCGCCGTCACCGTGGACGTCACCTACAGCACGCCGCCGCTGCACAACAACCCGATGGAGCCGCACGCCGCCCTCGCCGTCCTGGACGGCGACCGGCTGACCGTCTACGACTCCACCCAGGGCGCCGCCGCCGACCGCGACACCATCGCGCGCACGCTCGGCCTGCCCCCGGAACGCGTGCGCGTCGTGTCGCGGCACGTCGGCGGCGGCTTCGGGTCCAAGGGCACCACCCGGCCGCACGCGATACTCGCCGCGCTCGCCGCCCGCGCCACCGGCCGCCCGGTCAAGATCGCGCTCACCCGGCAGCAGCTCTTCGACGTCACCGGCTACCGCACGCCCACCATCCACCGGCTGCGCCTCGGCTGCGACGCGACCGGCCGGCTGACCGCGCTCGACCACGAGGTGCGCGTGCAGAGCTCGACGCTCGTCGAGTTCGCCGAGCAGGCCGCCGTGCCCGCCCGCACCATGTACGCCACGCCGGCGCTGCGCACCGCGCACCGGCTGGTCCGCCTGGACGTCGCCAGCCCCTCGTGGATGCGCGCCCCCGGCGAGTGCCCCGGCATGTACGCGCTGGAGTCGGCGATGGACGAGCTGGCCGTGGCCGCCGGGATCGACCCGATCGAGCTGCGCGTGATCAACGAGCCGGACGCCGAGCCGGAGGGCGGGCTGCCGTTCAGCTCCCGCAACCTGGTGGCCTGCCTGCGCGAGGGCGCCCGCCGGTTCGGCTGGGAGGGGCGCGACCCGGCGCCCGGGGTCCGGCGCGACGGCCGCTGGCTGGTCGGCACCGGCGTCGCCGCCTCCACCTACCCGGCCATGACCCGGCCCTCCCAGGCCACCGCCACCGCCGAGGACGGCGCCTTCGTGATCAGGCTCGCCGCCGCCGACATCGGCACCGGCGCCCGCACGGCGCTCACTGCCATCGCCGCCGGCGCCCTCGACGTGCCCGCCGGCCGGGTGCGGGTCGAGCTCGGCGACAGCGACCTGCCCGCCGCGCCGCTCGCCGGCGGCTCGATGGGCCTGGCCTCGTGGGGCTCGGCCGTCGTACGGGCCTGCGAGGAGCTGCTGCGCGACGGGAAGCACGGCGCCGCCGACACCGCCGGGGAGGCGGGGAGGGGCGGCGACTACGCCAGGCACGCGTTCGGCGCGCAGTTCGCCGAGGTGCGCGTCGACCCGGACACCGGCGAGGTGCGGGTGCCGAGGCTGCTCGGCGTGTTCGCCGCCGGCCGGGTCATCGACCCCGACCTGGCCCGCTCCCAGTTCGTCGGCGGCATGACGATGGGGCTGGGCATGGCGCTCATGGAGGAGAGCGTCACCGACGCGGAGTTCGGCGGGTTCGGCAACCACGACCTGGCCCAGTATCACGTCCCGGCGTGCGCCGACGTGCCGGACGTGCGCGCGTACTGGATCGACGAGGACGACCCGCACCTCAACCCGATGGGCGCCAAGGGCATCGGCGAGATCGGCATCGTCGGCACGGCCGCCGCGATCGGCAACGCCGTCCACCACGCCACCGGCGTCCGGGTCCGTGACCTGCCGATCACCCCGGCCAAGCTGCTGGCGGGGTTTTGACCCGCTTCCTCAAGGAAGAGGAGATCCCCGGCAGGCGCGAGGTCAGGGAGGGCGGGTATGGAACAGGTGCCGGAGCAGGACAGGGAGACCCGGCAGGAGCGGGCCGACCGTAATTTCGTCGAGCTGCTGCAGGGCGCCCGCGTGGCGGTCACCGGGGTGCAGGTGCTGTTCGCGTTCCTGTTGACGGTGCCGTTCTCGCAGGGGTTCGTCCGGCTGAGCGCGTTCGACCGGTGGCTGTTCTACGTGGCGCTGGTCAGCGCGGCGATCGCGTCGATCTGCTACATCGCGCCCGCCAACCAGCACCGGGTGCTGTTCCGGCAGGGCATGAAGGAGCGGCTGGTGCGGCGCTCCAACTTCTACGGGATCGCCGGGGCGCTGGCGCTGGCCATGTCGATGACGGCGGCGACGATGCTGGTCGTGGACTTCCTGTTCGACTCGGCGCTCGCCTGGGGCACGGCGGGGGTCGTCGCGGCGCTGGCGGCGTGGGCGTGGTTCGCCCAGCCGGCCATCGACCGGCACAACTCCAACGGGGACGACGGCGGGTCTCAGCGCCGCTCGCGGCCCGGCGCGGGGGAGTGATCGGGCGGCAGCGCGGTGCCGTCGTCGTCCTCGGGGGCTCGGCGGCGGTGGGCCGCCCTGGCGATCACGTACGCGGCCACCGACACCGTGATCACCTGGGACACGCCGACGATCAGCAGCGGCCCGGCGAGCCACAGGGTGGGCTCGCGCAGCCACATCGCCAGCAGCACCAGCAGCACGCTCAGCACCTGCGGCTTGGTGCCGGCGTGCATGCGGTCGAGGGTGTTGCGGAAGCGCATCAGCCCGGCCCCCGCCGACAGTGCCAGCACCGCCCCGGTGAGCAGGCACGCGGCCGCCGCCACGTCCAGCACGCTCACCGCGACCGGCCGGGGAAGAAGCGGGCGATCGACACCGACCCGACGAATCCGAGCAGCGACAGCACCAGCAGGATCGGGACGTCCGAGTAGTCGTCCGTGACCGCCGCGAACGCGCCCAGCCCGCACATCGCCAGCGACGTCAGCACGTCCAGCGACACCGCCCGGTCCAGCATCGACGGCCCGCGCGCCACCCGGTAGAGCGCCGCAGCGGCCCCGCAGGCGAGCAGCGCCAGCGTCACCACATAAACCGCAGTCATCCCAGCTCCTCCCGGTCGGCCGAGGTGCCGAACGCCCGGACGATGCGCGACTCCAGCCCGGCCACCTCCGCCCGGCCGATCTCGTCCAGGTCCCCGCGCCGCCCCAGCAGGTGCAGCACCAGCTCGCGCCGCTCCGGCAGGTACTCCAGCACCAGGCTCCCCGGCACGGTCGACACCGCCACCATCACCATCATGATCATCGACTCGGACGAGGTGCGCAGCGGCGCACGGACCACGCCCGTCGGCGGCGGCCCCGGATGCAGCACCCAGAACACCACCCGCACCGTCGAGGTCACCAGGTCCAGCCCGAACCACGCCGCGAACCGCACGAAAGCGACCGGCCACAGCCGGATGCCCGGGTCGAGCACCGGCAGCGGCAGCAGCCACACCACCAGAGCCCCCGCCACCACCCCGCCCGCCAGCGTGAGCGGCGACACGCTGCCCCACAGCATCACCCAGATCAGCGTCAGCCACGCCACCAGCGGCACCGGCACCGGCCTGCCGAACACCCTCGGCGTGAGCAGCCTCGACGTCACTCGCCCCTCCCCAGCACGGCGGAGACGTACGGCCCCCGGGACATGAGCTCGGCGGCGGCCCGGTCGGTCAGCGCCGACAGCGGCCCGGCGAGCAGCGTGTACGACAGCCCGAGCACCACCAGCGCCGCCGTGGACCCGACGAGCGTCAGCGGCATCGTGGTCGTGGTCACCACCGGGTCCTCGCCGGTGGACTCGTCGCTCTCCACCACCGTCCCGGTGACCGACGGCTCCGGCGCCCGCCAGAACGCCTTGCCCCACACCTTGGCCACCGCGTACAGGGTGAGCAGGCTCGTCGTCAGGCTGCCCGCGACCAGCAGCAGCGCCAGCGGGCTGCCGTCGGCGAGCCCGGCCTGGATGAGCGCCAGCTTGCCCAGGAAGCCCGACATGGGCGGGATGCCCGACAGGTTCAGCGCCGGGATCAGATACAGCAGCGCGATCAGCGGCGTGGCCGTCATCAGCCCGCCCAGCCGCTCCACCCGCGTGGTGCCGGCCCGCCGCTCGATCAGCCCCGCCACCAGGAACAGCCCGGTCGTGACCGTGATGTGGTGCACCACGTAGAAGATCGCCCCGCTGAGCCCCTGCACGGTCGACAGCGCCACGCCGAACACCATGTAGCCGATGTGGCTGACCAGCGTGAAGGAGAACACCCGCTTGATGTCGGTCTGCGCGACCGCGCCCAGCACCCCCACCAGCATCGTCGCCAGCGCCACCCACATCAGCAGCGTCGCCACCGGCCCGCCGGGGAACAGCAGCGCCTCCAGCCGGATGATCGCGTACACGCCGACCTTGGTGAGCAGCCCGGCGAAGACCGCGGTCGCCGGGGCAGGCGCCGTCGGATAGGAGTCCGGCAGCCACGCCGACAGCGGGAAGATCGCCGCCTTGATCGCGAACGCGAGCAGCAGCGTCAGCTCGATCAGCAGCTTCACGTGCGTGTCCAGCGGCCCGAACCGCTCGGCGAGCTGCGCGAACGACAGCGTCCCCGTCGCCGCGTACGTGACGGCCAGCGCGATGAGGAACAGCATCGACGAGGCCAGCCCCATCACCGTGTACGTGGCCCCCGCCCGGATGCGCGACTGGGTGCCGCCGAACGTCAGCAGCACGTACGAGCCGCTCAGCAGCATCTCGAACGCCACGAACAGGTTGAACAGGTCACCCGACAGGAACGCGTCCGCCACCCCCGCCACCATCACCAGGAACGCCGGATTGAAGATCGCCATGGGCGCGTCGTGCTCCTGGTCGGCGTACGCGCCGCCCACCGCGTACACCATCACGCAGAGCGTCACCAGCGTCGAGACCACCAGCATCAACGTCGACAGCCGGTCGGCCACCAGGCAGATGCCCAGCGGCGACTCCCAGCCGCCCAGCTCGGTGACCACCGGCCCGTGCGCGTCCACCTCCACGAGCAGCACCAGCGACACCACGGCCGTGATCGTCAGCGTCACGATGCTGATGAGCGACTGCAGACGGCGCAGCCGCGCGCCGATCGCCAGCTTCACACCGGCCGCCAGCAGCGGCAGCAGCACCGGCACCGCGACGAGGCTCTCCATCAGTCGTCGCCCTCCAGCTCCGGGTCCAGCGCCAGCGCCTGCCGCGCCCGCTCCTGCCGGATGGCGTGCCGCATCAGCCGCAGCGCCTCGCGCCGCCGCAGCCGCAGCCGCCGCCGGGCCTCCTTCTCCGTGGGCCGCTGCACCCGCTCCTCGGCCAGCAGCCGCCGGTACTCCTCCTGCCTGCGCCGCACCGCCTCGCTCAGCTCGCCCGCCCGCGCGCGCAGCCGCACCCGCCGGTCCTCGGTGTCGTCCTGCACCTCGTCGCTGCCGGTGAGCTGCCACGACCGGTGCACCATCGCCAGCAGGAACGCGGTCACGCCCAGCGTGATGACGATCGCGGTCAGCACCATCGCCTGCGGCAGCGGGTCGGCCATCCCCTCCTGCGGGAACCGGCCCAGGATCGGCGGGCTGCCCGGGCTGCCGCTGGAGGTGACGATGAGCAGGTTCACCCCGTTGCCCAGCATCACCACGCCGGCCAGCAGCCGGACCAGGCTCCGCTCCAGCATCAGCGTCACCCCGGTGGCGATCAGCACCCCGGAGGCGGCGAACGGCAGCAGCGGGATCGTCACGAGGCGTTCTCCTTCTCGATCTGACGGTCGAGCTCGGCGCCCAGCGCGCGCAGCACGTCCTGCACCATCCCGATCACGGTCACGTACACGCCGAGGTCGAACAGCAGGCCCGTGGACAGGTGCAGGGTGCCGAGCAGCGGCACCGTCACGTCGGCGGCCAGCATCGTCAGCGCCGCGCCGCTCGACAGCAGCCCTGCCAGCGCGGTGCCGGTCGACAGCGTCAGCCCCGCGCCCAGCAGCACGCCCGCGTGCACCGGCACCGCCGCCGCCAGCTCGTACCGGCCGCCCGCCAGGTAGCGTACGGTGATCGCCAGCCCGGCCACGATGCCGCCCGCGAACCCGCCGCCCACCAGGCTGTGCCCGACGAGCAGCAGGTAGACCGACAGCACCAGCACCGTGTGGAACGTCAGCCGCGCCGCCACCTCGAACGCCAGCGCCCGCTCCCCCCGGGGCAGCGCCGAGCTCAGCCAGTGCGGCCGCCCCGGCGGCCGGGCCGTGCCGCCCTCGTCCCGCTCGATCGTGTACG
This sequence comes from Nonomuraea ceibae, assembly GCF_019396325.1. Taxonomy (GTDB): domain Bacteria; phylum Actinomycetota; class Actinomycetes; order Streptosporangiales; family Streptosporangiaceae; genus Nonomuraea; species Nonomuraea ceibae. The sequence continues at coordinate 29,578 of NZ_JAHKRO010000064.1, read as the reverse complement.
AGGTGCGCCGCAGGAACACCAGGCTCGTGACGCCCAGCGTGAGCACGACGAGCACGGTGCTCTCGCCCAGCGTGTCCCAGGCGCGGATGTCCAGCAGCAGCGCGCTGACGATGTTGTGCGCCCCGGCCCGCTCGGCCGCCCCCGCCATCAGCCCGCCGACGGGCTCGGCCTGCCGCGCCTCCATCGCCAGCATCCCCGCGCCCGCCGTCACCGTCCCCACCACCAGCCCGATCGCCAGCCGGAACGGGAAGCGCAGCCGCGCCTGGACCGGCTCGATCGGCAGCCGCCGCAGCACCAGCGCGAACACCACCAGGCTCAGCGTCTCGGCCAGGAACTGCGTCAGCGCCAGGTCAGGAGAGCCGTGCGCCAGGAACAGCAGCGCCGTCCCGTACCCGGTCAGCCCGGTCACCACCGCGAGCAGCACGTACGCGCGCGCGGCCAGCGCCAGCGCGGCCGCCGCGACCATCAGCACCACGACGAACGGCTGCTCCGGCTGCTGCCAGGCGACGATCCGCAGATCCAGGTCCGGCGGCGTCACGTACAGGAAGGAGAACAGGCCGAGCGCCGCCACCGACGCCAGCGTGATCAGCAGGTAGTCCGGCACCGAGCCGCGCTGGACGATGCCGGTCGTCTGGATCGCGAACAGGTCCAGCCGCCGCATCACCGTCCAGAACAGCGTGGCCGAGTCGGCGAACTGCAACGCCGCGCCGATCCGCGCCACCGGCCGCCGCGCCCAGAACAGCAGCCCGCCCACGGCGAAGATCAGCAGCGACAGCAGCAGCGGCACCGCCGCGCCCGTCCACAGCGCCAGATGCGTGCCGTGCCCCGCGTCACGGAAGGAGCCCGTGTAGCCCGACATGGCCGCGTCGTACACGCCCGCCAGCGGCGCCAGCGCCAGCCCCAGCGCCGACAGCAGCGCCGTCGGCGCGAACATCGCCGCCGGCGTGCGATGCGCCGGCGACGGCCGCAGCCCCCGCTTCGTGCCGAACGCCCCCCACAGGAACCGCAGCGTGTACGCGACGGTCAGCGCCGAGCCGGCCACCACCCCCGCCAGCGCCAGCGTGTCGAAGGTCTCCCACGTCAGCAGCGACTCCAGCGCCGCCTCCTTCGCCACGAACCCCACCAGCGGCGGCACCCCCGCCATCGACGCGCCCGCCAGCACCGCCGCCGCGCACAGCCACGGCGCCGACCGCCACAGCCCGCTCAGCCGGTTCAGGTCCCGCGTGCCCGCCGCGTGATCCACCGCGCCCACCACCAGGAACAGCGCCGCCTTGAACAGCGCGTGCGCCAGCAGCATCGCCACCCCGGCCAGCGCCGCGTCCCGGGTGCCCATCCCGAACAGGATCGTCAGGAAGCCGAGCTGGCTCACCGTCCCGTACGCGAGCAGCCGCTTCAGATCCGTCTCCCGCAGCGCCCGCCAGCCGCCCAGCACCATCGTCAGCACGCCCAGCGGCACCGCCACCGCCCGCCACACCGGCACGTCCCCGAACGCGGGCGCCAGCCTGGCCAGCAGGTAGACGCCCGCCTTGACCATCGCCGCCGCGTGCAGATACGCCGAGACCGGCGTCGGCGCCGCCATCGCCGCCGGCAGCCACGTGCTGAACGGGAAGATCGCCGACTTCGCCAGCGCCCCCGCCAGCACCAGGACCAGGCCCGCCGCCACCGGCCCGCCCCGCGGCGGGTCCGCCACGATCGCCGAGAGCCGGTACGTGCCCGCCGCCTGCCCGATCACCACGAACCCGGCCAGCATCGCCAGCCCGCCCAGCGTCGTCAGCGTCAGCGCCTTCATCGCCGCCCGCCTGCTCGCCCGGCTCTCCGGGTCGTAGCCGATCAGCAGCCACGAGAAGACCGTCGTCAGCTCCCAGAACACGTACAGCAGGAACAGGTCGTCGGCCATGACCAGCCCCAGCATCGCCCCCGCGAACGCCAGCATGAACCCGCCGAACCTGGCCAGCCCCGCCTCGCCCGCCGGAAAGTAGCGCGAGCTGTAGACCATGACCAGCAGCCCCACCCCCGTCACCAGCGCCATCATCAGCAGGCCCGGCTCGTCGGCGCGGAACGACAGCGACAGCCCCAGCGCCGGCGCCCACGACGAGCTCGACACCTCCGGCACCCCCGAGGCCAGCACCCACAGCGAATAGCAGAAGCCGGCCGCCGGAGCCAGCGCGAGCAGCGGGAACGCGTCCCTCCCCAGCAGCCGGGTCAGCCAAGGAGCGCAGAGGGCGGCTGCCGCGTGCAGGATGAGCAGCGACTCCATGGTCTCCTCGGGACAGGCGTGGGCACTTCCCCCAATCTCCCGCCTGCCGGACCCGGCACGGAGCAGGCGCGACCCGGGTTGACCGGAACCTCACCAGCCCATGAACATGCCGCCCACAGCCACGGGTATCGGGAGGGGCACGACAACAGGGGGAGAAGCGCCATGTCCGAGCAGAACCGCCCCGTCGAGGGCGAGCACAAGTACGAGCAGGAGATCGGCTCCACCGGCGAGCACGAGGAACGGCCCGGCCGCAGCCTCATCACCACCGACCACGACGTGATCCGCAAGTGGGCCGACGAGCGCGGCGCCCGCCCCGCCACCGTCCCCGGCACCGAGCACGACGGGCGGGCCGGGGTGCTCCGGTTCGACTTCCCCGGCTACGGCGGCGACGACCTGGAGGAGATCTCCTGGGACGACTGGTTCCGCACCTTCGACGAGCGCGGGCTCAACTTCATCTACCAGGAGCACAAGAAGGACGGCAAGCAGAGCAACTTCTTCCGGCTGGAGAACCCCGGCCGCGAGGACGCCTGACCGCTGCGCCTGGCCGCTGCCCTCAGCCCGCTGCGCCTGGCCGACGCGCCTCAGCCCGCGTCGGTGACCCGGCGGCCCACCTCGTCCGCCAGCCGGCGCAGCGCGTCCTCCAGCATGGCCTGCACTTCGTCGGCCCGGTCACGCGACGTCTTCTCGCCCGGCTCGTCCATGAGCGAGATGTGCACGGTCACCTCACTGGCGCCGCTCTGCCCGTCGGCCACCTGCAGCCAGCCGGCGTAACCAGGGTGGTCCCGGCCGCCCCACTCCACCCGCAGCTGGTCCGGCGAGGCGCTGAACAGGCCCTCGTGCCTGCCCTCGCCGGGCACCACCTCGCCGCCCGCCTCCAGCGTGTTCGGCCCGCTGTCGCGCACCCACAGGCCGTGCGGCAGCCACCGGTTCACCATCGAGACGTCCGACGCGATCCCGTACACCAGCGTGCTGTCCGCCGGCATCCCCCGCGTGGCCTCGTACTCCGCCATGACCGACCCCCGTTCCCCATCCCGTGCCCGACCGCCTGCCCGCCCGCCCCCTCCCCAAACCGCCCGCCCACCGGCCCGACCTACCCGGCACGCTCCGTACGGGCAGCGTCCGGCCAGGGTCCGGGCGGGGTGCGCGGCACGAGCGGCGGCGCGCCGCACGGGTGCGGGCAGGGAGGCGGGACACTCGGGCGGCGGCGCGGGAGGTGGGGGCGGCGTGGCACAGTGAGGCCATGCCCGACCCCCTTCCCCCGATCGCGCCGGGCCGCGCCGAGGTGCGCGAGCTGCTGCGCCGCGCCGCACGGCTGCTCGGCGAGGCCGGCGCGCTGCGGCAGGAGCACGACGCCGCCCGCCAAGCCGTGCACGCCGCCCTGTCGGTGCTGCGCGGGCGCCAGGCCAGGACGGGGCTCGCCGCCATCCCGATCACCAGGCTCAGGGACGCGACCGGCGGCCGGCTGCGGCTCGGCGCCCTGGAGTCCGCCGGTTACGCCACGGTCCTCGACGTGCTGGACGCGACCCCGTACGAGCTCCAGCGCGTCCCCGGCATCGGCCCCCGCACGCAGGCGCAGGCGCACGCCGCCGCCCGCGAGATCGCCCGCGCGGCGGAGGCGGCCGAGACCGTCCACATCGACGTCGAGCGGCAGGACCCCGAGACCACCGCGCTGCTCACGGCCCTCCACCGGCTCGTCGCCGCCGGCCCCGACCTCCCCCGCGCCCGCCGCACCGCCGACGCCCTCACCGGCATCCCCACCGGCACCCCCGTCGGGCCCTCCAACGCCACCACCGGCACCGGCCCGGCCGACGCTGCGGGGCCCGCCCCCTCCACCGTCGACCGTGAGGGGTTCGTCGGTCCTGGGAGGCCCGCCGGTCCCGGGGTCGCGGCCGGCGGCACCGGCGCCTCCTCTGGTGTCGCCGGTGGGCTCGGGGAGCTGGTCTCGGTGGCGCGGCCGGCCGCGAGCTGGTGGCGGGGGCTGGTGGCCGGCGGGCGGCGGCGGGCGGCGGCCGCGGAGGCCGTGCGGAGGATCGGCGGGCTGCTGGAGGGCGAGACCGAGACGCGGCTGCTGATCAACCAGGCCACCGCCGACCTGCTCCGCCCCGCGCCCGGCGGCATGGAGGCGTGGATCGACTACGAGCTGCGCGCCGCCGAGTATCACAACCTGCTGGCCGAGCTCGCCGCCGTGGAGCCGCGCGACCGCGCCGCCGCCGAGGGGTTCCTGCCCGACGACCTGTCGGCGCGCGTGCGCGGGCAGGAGCTCGACGACACCCTGCTGCGCGTCTCGCTCCGCGGCTACCAGGCGTTCGGCGCCCGGTTCGCGCTCGCGCAGCGGCGGGTCGTCCTGGGCGACGAGATGGGGCTCGGCAAGACCGTCCAGGCCATCGCGGCGCTCGCGCACCTGGCCGCCCGCGGGGAGACGCGCTTCCTCGTCGTCTGCCCGGCGAGCGTCCTGGTCAACTGGGTGCGCGAGGTGGAGACGCGCAGCACGTTGCGCGCCTACCGGCTGCACGGCGGCGAGCGCGCCCTGGCCGAGGCGGAGTGGGCCGAGCGCGGCGGCGTCGCGGTGACGACGTTCGAGGGGCTGCGGCGGCTCGACGGCGAGCGGGCCGGGGGCGGGCCGCCGGTCGGCATGCTCGTGGTCGACGAGGCCCACTACGTGAAAAACCCGGAGGCGCGGCGCTCGCTGGCCGTCGCCGCCTGGTGCGCCCGCGTGGAGCGGGTGCTGTTCGTCACGGGGACGCCCATGGAGAACCGGGTGGAGGAGTTCCGGACGCTCGTCGGCTATCTGCAGCCGGGCGCGCTGGCCGGGCTGAGGGAGAGCGACGCGGTGGCGGGCGCGCGGGCGTTCAGGCGCGCGGTCGCCCCCGTCTATCTGCGGCGCAACCAGGAGGACGTGCTCACCGAGCTGCCCGACCTGGTCCACGTGGACGAGTGGGAGGAGTTCAGCGCCGCCGACGCCGCCGCCTACCGGGAGGCCGTCGAGGCGGGCAGGTTCATGGCCATGCGCCGCGCCGCCTACGCGGTGCCGGAGAAGTCGGCCAAGCTCGAACGGCTGCGCGAGCTCGTCGGCGAGGCCGCCGGCGGCGGGCACAAGGTCGTCGTCTTCTCCTACTTCCGCGACGTGCTCGCCGCCGTGGAGGGGGAGCTCGGCGGCTGCTTCGGGCCGATCTCCGGCAGCGTCCCGGCCGAGCGCCGCCAGGAGATCGTCGACGCGTTCGCGGCGGCGCCCGGCCACGCGGTGCTGCTCAGCCAGATCCAGGCCGGCGGCGTCGGCCTCAACCTCCAGGCCGCCTCCGTGGTGATCCTCTGCGAGCCGCAGATCAAGCCCACGCTGGAGAGCCAGGCCGTGGCCCGCGCCCACCGGATGGGCCAGGCCCGCCGCGTGCAGGCCCACCGCCTGCTGTCGCCCGACAGCGTGGACGAGCGCATGCTGCGGCTGCTGCACGCCAAGACGGCGCTCTTCGACGCCTATGCCCGCCGCAGCGAGCTGGCCGAGTCGACGCCCGAGGCGCTCGACGTGTCGGAGCGCGAGCTGGCCCGCCGCATCGTCGAGGAGGAGCAGCTCCGCCTGGCCACCGGCGGCCCGGCGGCTACGGACGCAGGCCCGTGAACAGGTCCTCCTCGTGCGACGGCGCGCTGACGCGGCTGAACACCCGGGTGAACGCCTCGTGCGAGAACGCCTGCTGCTGTGCCTCCTGAGGCATCTTCAGCAGGAAGATGTTCTCGCCCTGGCTCTCGTGCGAGCGCAGCGCCTTGAGCTTGCGCTCGGTGAACGCGGTGACGTCGACGACGGTCGTCACCAGCTCGTCGGGGGTGCCGAAGTCGTCGGACGGCTCGAAGTCGGTCTCCACGCCGCTGTCGCGCATCAGCTCGAACATGCGCTGGATCGCCGCGCGGGGGATGGCCGTGTGGTAGAGCTTGGCCGGGATGCCGGTCTTCTCGGCCGCCGCCATCGTGACGCGGTGCGTCTGCACGTGGTCGGGGTGGAAGTAGCCGCTGCCGCCGGTCTCGTCGTAGGTGACCACGACCTGCGGCCGGTAGCGCTCCATCAGCTCGCCCAGCCGGGCCGCCGCCACGTCGACCGCGACGTTGGCGAACGCCTCGGGGTGCTCGTTGGTCTCCCAGCCCTGCATGCCGGAGTCGCGGTAGCCGAGCAGCTCCAGGTGCTCCACCCCGAGGTGCTCGACCGACTCGCGCAGCTCGGCCAGGCGGCGCTCGGCGACCTCGTCGGCGTCGTGGCCGGGGTCGCCGGGCTTGACGCCGCCGGGGCCGTCGCCCTGCTCGCCGTTGGTGCAGGTCACCAGCACCGTGCGGATGCCCTCCTCGCCGTAGCGGGCCAGGACGCCGCCGGTGCTGAGGCATTCGTCGTCGGGGTGGGCGTGCACGACCATGAGGGTGAGCTGCTGATCCATGCCTGAGACCCTACTCGCCACGGCTGACAGAACGGCGCGCCACCACCGCCCGGCCGATGCCCGGATCGTCGCAGAACGCGCCGTCCACGCCCGCGTCGAGCAGCCGCGACAGCCAGCCCGCCACGTCGCCCGTCGCGCGTCCGTACACCGGGCTGGCCGGATCGCCGAGCCGGTGATCGGCGGGAAGCTGGGAGTTCTCGTTGCGGACGGTCCACACGTGCACGTCCAGCCGCCTGCGGTGGGCGTCGGCGACCAGCGTCGTGGGCTGCTGCAGCCTGCCGTCCGGGCCGACGGGGATGACGCGGCGGGTGTCGACGCCGATCCCGTCGGCGTAGCGGGCCACCTCGCGCAGCCCCTCGGGCGTCACCATGTCGTCGTAGGTGCGCCCGTTGCCCGCCGCCACCCAGTCGTACGGCGCGCCGCCGTACGTGATGAGCTGGATGAGCGGCAGCCGCGTGCGGCCGCTCAGCTCGCGCAGGTTCGCGGTCTCGAACGACTGGATGTACGCCTTGCGCACCCGGTGGCGCTCCAGCACGTCGAGCAGCGGCTCCTCCAGCGACAGGCCGATGGAGTCGAAGTAGCTCGGGTGCTTGGTCTCGGGGTAGACGCCGACGCCGTGCCGCCGCGCGAGGCGGACGACCTCCTCGAACGTGGGGATCTCCGCCAGCCCGTCGAGCGCCGTGTTGCCCGGGCGCAGGTCGGGCACCCGCTCCTTGGCGCGCAGGGTCTTCAGCTCGGCCAGCGTGAAGTCCTCGGTGAACCAGCCGGTCACCGGGCGGCCGTCGATCGTCTTGGTGGCCCGCCGGGAGGCGAACTCGGGCCGGGCCGCCACGTCGGTCGTGCCGGAGATCTCGTTCTCGTGCCGGGCCACCAGGACGTGGTCCTTGGTGGAGACCAGGTCGGGCTCGATGTAGTCGGCGCCCAGGGCGATGGCCGTCTCGTAGGAGAGCAGCGTGTGCTCGGGACGCAGGGCGCTGGCGCCCCGGTGGGCGATGACAAGGGGGTCGTGGCCGCGGCGCTCGGCGGCGGCGGGAGTCGTCTGGAACACCACGACGGCGACCGTACCGCCGCACAGCACCGCCAGCACACCGGCGATCAACGCGCGCATCGTCATGCGCGCGACGTTAGAGCGCCGAGGTGGCCTGCGGGTTACGCGCCGGCGAACCCCGGCGCCCGCGCGGCGGGCGGCGCGTCACCAGGACGGTGACGAGCGCCAGCAGGAGCCAGCCCGCGATCAGCGCCACCAGAGCCGGCCAGCCCGCGTGCCCGTACACCGCCGTGCCGGCCGTGCCTCCGGCGCCGCTGCCCAGGTAGTAGCAGAGCGTGTAGAGGCCCGCCGCCCGGCCGCGCGCCCTCGGCGGCGCCTCGGCGGCCACCCAGGCGCTGGCCACGGTGTGCGCGGCGAAGAACCCGGCGGTCAGGATCGCGAATCCGGCGGCCACCACGGGCACCGCGTCCGGCAGCGTCAGGAGGGTCCCGGCGACCGTCGTGGCCAGCGCCGCGACGAGCGCGGGCCCGCGTCCCAGCCGGTCCACCAGCCGCCCGGCCGCCGCCGACGACACGGTCCCCGTCGCGTACGCCAGGAACACCAGCGACGCCACCGCCGGGGCCAGGTCGAGCGGCGGCGCGGTCAGCCGGAACCCGGCGGCGTTGTAGACGGCGACGAACGCCCCCATCCCCAGCGAGCCCGCCGCGCACGGCACGGCCATGCGCCGTATCCACCTCCGGTCCGGCGCGGGCCCGCTCCGCGCGGGGGCGGGCGCGGGCCGGACGGTGCGGGGGAGCGTGACGGCGGCGAAGACGGCGCAGGCCGCGGACACGCCCGCCACCACGAGCAGCGCCCCGTGCCAGCCCAGCGGCTCGGCCGTGAAGCCCGCGCCGAGCCGCCCCAGCATGCCGCCCACCGAGTTGCCCGCGATCATCGCCCCGACGGCCGCGGGCAGCCTGGCCGCCCCCACCTGGTCGGCCAGGTACGCCGCCGCCACGCCGGGGAACCCGGCGATCGCCACCCCCTGCAACACCCGCATGACCAGCAGCACCCGGTAGTCGGGAGCCAGCGGCAGCAGCAGCCCGAGCACCGCCGAGCCGATCACGGACCAAACGATGATCTTCCGGCGGTCCACCACCTCCGACAGCGCGGCCAGCGGCAGCACCGCCAGCGCGAGCGCCGTCGTGGCCACCCCCACCGTCAGCGAGGCGCTGCCGGGATCCAGCCCGTACGCCCAGGCGAGCTGCGGCAGCACCGCCTGGGGCGCGTACAGCAGGGCGAAGGACGAGACGCCCGCCGCGGCGACGGCGGCGCTGACCCGCCCGGTGCTCACGAGGGCGCGGAGATCGGTAACCACTCACCCGACGCTAAGCAAAGCTAACAAATACGTCCAATACCGGCATGAGCCATAATTCATACCGTGCTGGATGAATTGATGGACGAATCCGCCGACGCCCGGCTCGCCGCCACGCTCGCCCCCGCCCTCGCGCTGCTCGCCGCCGTCGCCGAGACCGGCCACGTCACCCGGGCCGCCGAACTCCTCGGCATCCCCCAGCCCACCGCCAGCAGACGCCTCTCCGCCCTCGCCGACGCCGTCGGCGCGCCCCTCGTCGTCCCCGCCGGGCGCGGCATCCGCCTCACCGCCGCCGGGCGCACCCTGGCCGCCTCCGCCGCCCGCGCGCTCGCCACCGTCGCCGCCGGGGTGCGGGAGGTGCGCGAGGAGGCCGACCCCGGCAGCGGCCACGTCAGGCTCGGCTTCCTGCACCTGCTCGGCCGCTCCCTCGTGCCGGGCCTCATCCGGAGCTTCCGCCGCCGCCATCCGCGCGTGCGGTTCAGCCTCGTCCAGGGCTCGCGCCAGGACATGCTGCACGGGCTCCGCGAAGGCGACATCGACCTGGTGTTCGTCGCGCCGCTGCCCGACGGCGACCCCGCCCTGGCCTGCCGGGCGCTCACCGACCAGGAGCTCGTCCTGTCGGTGCCGCGCGCCCACCCGCTGGCCGGGCGCTCCAGCGTCCGGGCCGCCGAGCTGGCGGGGGAGGAGCAGATCATGCTGGAGCACGGGTACGGGCTGCGCCGGATCGTCGACGACCTGTGCGCCGCCGCCGGGTTCGAGCCCCGGATCGCCTTCGAAGGCCAGGAGTCCGAGACCGTGCGCGGGCTGGTGGCGGCGGGGCTCGGCGTCGCGATCCTGCCCAGCACCGGCCAGCCCGGCACCGGCCAGCCCACTACCGGGCCCGTGCCGTCCGGGGTGGTCGAGATCCCGCTGTCGCCGCCGGTGTACCGGACGATCGGCGTCGCCTGGCGCGCCGGGGACCCGCTCACCCCGGTCGTCCGCGCCTTCCTCGACCACGCCCGCGCCCCCGCCCCGCAGCCCTGATCTTCCGGGCATCTCAGGCCAAGCCGGGCCTGGGTCGTGCGGGCGAGGGGCGGGCGCGGCACACTTGTCGGCCATGACGCATGACGGTGACGCGGGAGTGCCAGGGTCGCTGGCGAAGGTGCTGGCCGAGGTGGCGGCGGAACGGGCGGCGCAGGACGCGCGGTTCGGCATGCAGGCGCTGCCCGACGGCACCGGTGGCGCGGCGGCGGCCGAGGCGGCCGGCGTGGCGCGGCGGGAGACGGACGAGGCGGCCCGCGACGGCGCGCTGACCTGGCGGCACATCCTCATGGAGGAGGTCCTGGAGGCGGCGGCGGAGAGCGACCCGGAGCCGCTGCGCGCCGAGCTGGTGCAGGTGGCGGCGGTGGCGGTCAAGTGGCTCCAGGCCCTCGACCGCCGCGACGGCCCCGCGACCGAGCCGGGCCACGGGGCGGGAGCCGCTGCGGGCCCGGCGCCCGACCGGTTCCGGGCGATCGTGGACGTGCACGTGATGCTCGTCCGCGACGGCCAGGTGCTGCTGGGCAGGCGGTCGGGCACCGGCTACGCCGACGGGCTGTGGCACCTGCCGTCGGGCCACCTGGAGGCCGGCGAGTCGGTGGTGGCCGCCGCCGTGCGCGAGGCGCGCGAGGAGACCGGCGTCGTCATCGACCCCGCCGACCTGACCTTCGCGCACGTCATGCACCGGGCGCCCGACCGCGTCGGCCTCTTCTACGCCGTCACCCGCTGGCGGGGCGAGCCGCGCAACGCCGAGCCGCACAAGTGCGCGGAGGTCGCCTGGTGGCCGCTCGACCGGCTGCCGGAGGACACCGTCGACTACCCGGCCGCCGCGATCGCCCACATCCGCGACCGGGTCCCGTTCGCCCTGCACGCCTGGTAGCGACCGCCGCCCAGCGCAGGTCAGAACCCCGCGCTGTCAGAACCCGCGCTGTCAGAACGCCTCGCGCAGCTCCCGCTTGAGCACCTTGCCGCTGGCGTTCTTGGGCAGCGCGGTCACGAACTCCACCCGCTTGGGCGTCTTGAACGGCGCCAGCCGCTCCCGCAGGAAGGCGGTCAGCTCGGCGGAGGTGAGGCTCGCGCCGTCGCGCAGCACGACGGCGGCGGTGACGGCCTCGATCCACCGCTCGTCCGGCATCCCGAACACGGCCGCCTCGGCCACGGCGGGATGCTGGTAGATGGCCTCCTCGACCTCGCGGCTGGCGACGTTCTCGCCGCCCGACTTGATCATGTCCTTCTTCCGGTCGACGACCGACAGGTAGCCGTCGGCGTCCATCACGCCCAGGTCGCCGCTGTGGAACCAGCCGCCCCGGAACGCCTCGGCCGTCTTGTCCGGGTCGTTCCAGTAGCCGAGCATGGCGTGCGGGCTGCGGTGCACGATCTCGCCCACGACGCCGGGCGGCACGGGCTCGTCGTTGTCGTCGACGATCCGGGTCTCGACGTTGAGCGCGGGGCGGCCCGCCGAGCCGAGCCGGGTGAGCTGCTCGTCCGGCCCGAGGATGGTGGCGACGGGCGCCATCTCGGTCTGGCCGTAGAAGTTGAACAGCCGCACCTGGGGCAGCCGCGCGGCGATCTCCTTGAGCACCTCGACGGGCATGATGGAGGCGCCGTAGTAGCCCTTGCGCAGCGACGACAGGTCACGGCGGTCGAAGTCGGGGTGGCGCAGCAGCGCGATCCACACGGTCGGCGGGCAGAACAGCTTGGTGGCCCGCTCGCTCTCGATGGCGGCCAGGATCGCCGCCGGGTCGGCGCCGGGCAGCACGATGTTCGTGGCCCCGAGGTAGACGCCGGGCGTCAGGAAGCAGTGGAGCTGCGCGCAGTGGTAGAGCGGCAGCGCGTGCACCTCCACGTCGGCGGCGCTCATCTCGCCGTCGACGACGCAGGTCACGTACTGGGCGATGAGGCTGCGGCTCGACAGCGCCGCGCCCTTGGGCCGCGACTCGGTCCCGCTGGTGTACATGAGCTGGATGGGGTCGTCGTCGCCGATCTCCGCGGCCGGCTCGGTGTCGTCGGCGTGGGCGGCCCAGTCGTCGAACGGCTCCCACCCGCCGGCCCGCCCGATGACGCCGCGCACCGTGACGCGCTCGCCCGCCGCCCGGGCGGCCACCGGCGCCAGCGCCTCCTCCACGAGCATCCCGGTCGCGCCGGAGTGCTCCAGGATGTACGCGACCTCGTCGGCGCCGAGCATGAAGTTGATCGGCACGGAGACGGCGCCCAGCCGGGCGAGGGCGAAGTAGGCGACCACGAAGGCGTGGTGGTTGTGCGAGAACAGCGCGAACCGGTCGCCCTTGCCGACGCCGCGGGCGGCCAGCGCGTTGGCGGTGCGGTTGACCGTGCGGTCGAGGTCGGCGTAGCTCTGCCGCAGGTCTCCGAAGACGATCGCGGTCTTGCCGGGGAAGCGGGCGGCCGAGCGCCGCAACAGGTCACCGATGGCATGCTGGCGAGAGGTCATACCGGCACATCCTCACTAGGCCCGAACTATGTTCGGTGATCCTAACCCTCAGCGCGCCCGGACCTCACGCAGATCCTTGACCAGGATGCGGCAGACGTCCGGCACCTGCTCGACCCGCCCGTCGGCCCGGTAGACGCGGCGCGTGGTCCGGACGGGCGGATGGCCCCACTCCCGATACCCGAGCCGTCCGTACAGCGAGCCGGCGCGGTGGTTGTCGAGGTCGACGCCGAGCGCCACCCGCGCGTGCCCGAGGTCGCGCAGCCACCCTTCGGCGGCCTCGACGAGCCGGGTGCCGATCCGCCGGTTGCGATGCTCCGGCAGCACCTCCAGGTGCGTCAGCAGGGGCACGCCCGGCAGCCGGTCGCGCAGCTCCGGCTCCTCGGCCGAGCCGAGCCACAGGTACACGTCGCCGACCGGCGTGAAGGCGTGCCACGCCACCAGCAGCACCCCGTGCCCCGCCCGCTGCCGCCGGAGCTGGGCGGCGAAGTACGGCCCCTGCCCCAGAGCGCGGACGAGCGCGGAGAGATCCCCATCAGAAGCCACCCTGATCCGGACATGACGCATGACTTCCACGATCAGGGGACGAAACGCCCCATCACAAGCTCACACCGGCAATCTGTCAGATGACGACGAAGGATCGGGCCGGGCTTCGGCAACTTTCGGCAGCCTCAGTTGCAGGTGCGGCGGGGCGTGACCGGGCGCGGTGAGCGCGCGCAGCGCCTCGCGCACGGTCCGGGCCGGGCGCAGGCACGTGACGAAGTCGCGCCAGACCTTCAGGTCGGCCCGCCAGGCGTCGAGGTAGCCCAGGCACAGCTCGGGCGTGATGAGCGTGAGACGGCCCAGCGACGCCTTCAGCGCCTCCTCCATGCGCCGCCTCTCGCCGGGTTCGAGACCGGCGGCGGGGACGCGGTCGAGCACGCTGACGATGAAGCGGCGGCGCCTGGCCAGGAAGTCGACCCAGTGGGACCGGTGCGCGTCGGCGATCGTGCGGCCCTCGTCCAGCAGCCAGAAGACGCCTTCGGCGAGCACGTCGCCGAGCTCCTCGGTGCGGGCCCGGTCGGGGGTGCGGAACGGGTCGTAGCGGGCCTGGCGCACCTGGCCGGTGACGGCGAGCGGCCGCAGCCCGTCCGCTTCGAGGAGATAGAACCAGTCCTCGTTATAAATATCCGGAAAAAAGGCGATATTTCGGGTCGTCTCCACGGCGAGCGCCCCGCCCCCGACGAACGAGTCCTGCTTCCCGCCCACCGCCCGGTACGCATGGCACACCACGGAGTTGTCCGGGAACCCCCCGATGGACAGCCCCACGGCGGCGAACCGGTCGAGCAGCCCGGCGGCCCGCCGCAGGTCGTCAGGCGCGCTCACCTCGATGTCGTCGTCGAGGAAGACGATCCGCGCCCAGCCCAGCATCCGCGCCAGGGCCAGCGCCAGGTTGCGCTTGGCCGCCGTGTCGGTGCCCCGCCGGAAGATCCTCGGCAGCATCTGCGAGGTCTCGAAGCGGGGCAGCGTCAGCCCCTCGGCCCCGCCCACGTCGACGGCCACGACCTCCGCGCCGGGCGGCGCCATGGCCCGCACCTCGGCCGCCGAGGTCCACCTCCCGCTGCAGAGCGCGACCAGCGGGCAGCGCAGGTCCATCGACAGCCGCAGCGCGTGCGCCAGGTAGCGGCTGGGCCGTGCGGTCGGCACGACGACGGCGTCGATCCGGGCCGGTCCCACGGCCGCCCCCGGAGCCGGGAGCAGGTGCCTGTGGGAGCCGTGATGGTCCCCGGATCTCAGCGAAGGCTTCATGGATGGGCTTCACCGTTCGGGATGTGCGAGAAGGGATCGGAGCGGTCACTCCGGCCATTCGACGAGCCTCGACGCGGGGCTCGTCCAGTCGGGTGTGATCACCAGGTTGTTCAGGATGACGACGCGGCTCAGGATGGCGAACGAGGGGCTGTCGCCGAAGCGCTCGCGCAGGAACTCGGTGTTCCTGTCGCGGAAGACGCTGTCGGTGAGCGCCCGGACCACGCCCAGCGTGCCGCGCCCGTACATGCCGTTGCAGATCGTCAGCGTCCGCTCCTTGTTGAGCGGGCTGGGGCCCCGGTAGAACAGCGCGACGTCCTCCTCGAGCCGGCCGTCGGACAGCCGGGGGTGGAAGCGCTCGCTCCCGCTGTCGAAGTACGGGCCGTTCTCGCCCTTCCAGTCGTTGACCTGCTCGACGGGCAGGGAGAGCTGGTGGACGACGCCGGTCGTGATGTCGTTCCAGTCGACGCCGCCCAGGAGCACCAGGTGGGCGGTCAGGTCGTCGGGCTCCAGCTCGCGGGGCGTGCGGCGGCGCACCTCGCTGCCCGGGTTGCAGGCGCGGATGTGGCCGTGCAGCTCGAACAGGGCGTCGAGGTCGGCGTAGGTGTAGAGCTCGATGTAGTCGGGGTCCTCGGGCACGACGTAGGGCATGCGCGTTAACAGCTCCGGCGGCAGCCGGCCGCACACGAGCGTGATCTGCTGGCCGTCGTCGAACTGCCACGGGTTGCGCGTGGCGTGGAAGACCGTGTGGCCGGGCTCGCCGAGCGCGGCGGCGCGCAGCGTGAGCAGCTCGTGCAGCAGCTTCTCGCGCAGCCGCTGCTCCTCGGCGGTCAGCTCGTCCTCGCCGAGCCGGACGAGGTCGTCGCCGCGCAGCGAGCGGGGCGTGCAGAACAGGGCGGCGTAGACCTCCAGGCGGCCGGCCGGCGGGACCTTCGGCGCGGTGGAGGACTCCCACGAGGAGATGAGGGGGACGCTCACGTCGAGCGCGCGTGCCAGCTGGGGCTGGGTGACGCGGGTGCCCGGCCATTGCCGGGTGCGCAGCGAACGGAGCCGGCGTGCAAGGGCCGGACCGGAATCCGTCATGAGGACACCCCCCATCTGAACTTCAGTGTTTTCAGTAAACCTCTACTGATGCCCAGATGCGAGCACATTTTTCCTGTTCAGCGCCGGGTCGCGGATCGCAGGACAGTGGGAGGTCATTCTAGGCCAGGGGACCCTCACTCCGCACGGCGATTAGTGCGACTTTATCGGGGGAATGCAATCTTTAGGAGTTCGATGTAGATCTTCTGAAGGTTAACTGAAGTTTCTGCGAGGTCGTCCACGACCCCATCGGCGCTTCACACAACGGGACCCTACATGCTCGTCGCCACAGTCTTCCCCACCCCTGAGGGCATCGCGATGGCCAGCATGGTCTACGGCCTGCTCGCCATGCTCTCCGTCTGGACCCTGGTCTACGCCGTCCGGCAGATCAGGAAGGTCGTCACCACGCTGTTCCGCATGCTGCTCGTGCTGGTGTTCCTGGCCGCGCTCGGCCTGGCGGCCGTCGGGATCATCGGCCACGTCTGGCTCGCCTACGGGCTCGCCTGACCCGTCTCAGACGAGCCGGGCCAGCCGCCGGTAGGAGTCGAGCCGCTCCTCCAGGTCGTAGGTGTTCATCGTGACCATGACCTCGTCGGCCCCCGTGAGCTCGACGAGGTCGTGCAGCCGCATCGCCACCTCCCGGTCCGTGCCGTGGATCTGGCCCTTGCGCGCCTCCTCGAACAGCGCCCGCTCGCGCGCCGTCATCTCCAGCCGCATCACCGCGCCGGCCGGTTCGAGCGGCGGGAACGAGCCTTCGGTCCGCGAGCGCGCCGTCGCCCACGCCTCCGGCGCCTGAAGCAGCGCCGCCCGCTCGGCGCTCTCGCCGACCGCGACGTTCGCCGCCACCATCACGTACGGGCGCGCCGCCCAGGCCGAGGGGCGGAAGGCGGCGCGGTAGCGGCCGACCGACTCGCGCAGCTTCACGCCGCCCCCGCCGATCACCAGCGGCAGCCCGTGCCCGGCGGCCACGTCCGCGCCCGCCCCCATGGCCAGCACGAACGGCTGCGGGCGCAGCCCCTCGGCCGGCAGCGCGTGCACGCCCGGATGGACGTCCTGCTCGCCGGTGAAGAAGCCGAGCAGCTCCGCCAGCCGGTCGCCGAACGCGTCGGCGTCCTCCTTGCCGTGGCCGAGCGCCCGGCGGATGCCGCCGGTGAAGCCGACGGAGCGGCCCAGGCCCATGTCGATCCGGCCCGGGTACAGCGACTCCAGCACGCCGAACTGCTCGGCCACCACCAGCGGCCGGTGGTTCGGGAGCATCACGCCGCCGGTGCCGACCCGGATCCGGTCCGTGGCCGCCGCGACGGCCGCCGCCAGCACGGTGGGCGCCGAGCCGGCCACGCCGGGCACGCTGTGGTGCTCCGACACCCAGAACCGGTGGTAACCGAGCTCCTCGGCCTGCCGCGCGAACCGCACGGTCTCACGCAGCGCGGCCGAGGGGGAGTGCCCCTGCCGGACGAGGGAACGGTCGAGAATCGCGAGCCTGGTCATGTCAGGGTGCAACGCGGCCAGGCCGGAAATGTTCCTACTCGCCGGAGCCGCCGGTCCTGGTGTAGGCGCCGACCGACCAGCGGACCGGGCGGTTGGTGGTCTCGCCCCACGCCGCCACCTCGCCGGTGATCACCAGGCGCTCGCCCTCGGGCACCTCGACCTCGGTGAGCGCGGCCGGGTACGCGCCCGACTCCCACACGCCGCAGTTCGCGCCGCCCGCCGGCTCCTCGTCGCCCACCCGGTAGGTGAACCGCATCCGCCGCGCCAGCTCGCCCGAGCAGAGCTGGTCGAGCGCGACCTTGCGGCCGTGGCCCTCGATCTCCAGCCGGACGACGGAGTCGCGCGGCCACACCCCGGAGGTGGACCCGGCCAGCTTCCACCCCTCGAACCGGGCCGGGAACTCCTTGACGGGCGCGGGGTCGGCCGGCTCGGCGGGCGGCGTCCACTCGTACACGCCGAGCGTCCAGGCGGCGGGGACCGCCTCGTCGCAGGCCGTCATCCCCGGGCCGCACACGCCGCTGCGGGTGGCGTCGAAGGTGATCTCGACCTGCCCGTCACCCTGGGAGACCACCAGCGGCAGCAGCTCCATCCGGGACGAGCACGCCCCGATCCGGGCGGACGGCGAGGGTGCGCGGCCGACGTACACCATCGGGGTGTTGTCCGCGCGCCCCTCGCCGTCGCACGCCACCGCCACGTCGAGCGGCCTGCCGGTGACCGGGACGGTCAGCGTCTTCTTCTGCTCGCCGGACCGGCCGATCGAGGTGACCGCGAGCCGCCGGTAGGCGGCGCCGTCGGGCGCGGTGAAGGACTCCGGCAGCTCCGGCCCCGGGGCGGTGGCGGCCGTCGTCCGCCCGCCCGGCGTGACAGTGTCCGGGAGCGCGCCCGGAAGCACCGCCGCGCCGGCGGCGACGGCCGCGGCGACGGCCACCCCCGTTGTGATCCGCCTGCGCCGCCGGGTCCTGCTCACCCGGGCCCGCACCTGGGCGAGCCGGGCCGGGTTCGCCGGCGGCGGCCCGTCGGCGCGCTCGCGCAGCAGGTCACGCAGATCCTGTACGGTCATCCCCGCAGCTCCTTCACGATCGACTCGTCCACCCGCAGTGAGGCCAGCGCCTTGGCGGTCTGGCTCTTGACCGTCCCCGCCGCGCAGCCCATCAGCTGGGCCACCTCCGTCACCGCCAGGTCCTCGTAGAACCGCAGCACGATCACCGCCCGCTGCCGCGCCGGCAGCCGGCCCACCGCCCGCCACAGTTCCTCCCGGCCGTCGGCGGGCGGGTCGAGCACCGCCACGTCCGGGATCGTGTCGCTCGGCAGCTCCCTGCGCCACCTCCTGCGCCACCACGACGTGTACGTGGTCACCAGCACCCTGCGGACGTACGACTCCGGCTCGTCGATGCCCGGCCAGGCGGACCACGCCTTGGCCAGCGCCTCCTGCAGCAGGTCCTCGGCGGTGCCCCAGTCGTGGGTGAGCAGGTAGGCGGTGCGTAACAGCCGGTCGGACCTCGCGCTCACGAAGTCCTGAAACATGGCCCTGTCTGCCACCGGTGCGCCTCCCATCAGCTTGCTGACGGTACAGACGCATCGAGGCCTCGATCAGGTTGCCCCGGCGCGGCTCACGGTGAACGGCGACAGCTCGCCCAGCCCGCGCACCGACAGCCGGTCGACCGGCCGCAGCCGGAACGCCCGGTCGCCCTCAAGCTCCTCGGCCAGCTCCGGATCGGCCAGCATGGTGCCCGGCAGGGCCAGCGCGGTGAGCCTGCTGGCCAGGTTGACGGTGGTGCCGAACACGTCGCCCATCCGCCAGATGACCGGCCCGGCGGCCAGCCCCACCCGCAGCTCCGGCATGCCCTTGCCACGGGCGTGCTCCTCCAGCAGCCGCAGCCCGATCTCGGTCGCCACGTGCGCCTTGTCGGCCACGAACAGCACCGAGTCGCCCAGCGTCTTGACGACCCGGCCGCCGCACGAGGTGACGGCGTCGGCGGAGCGGCCCTCGAACCTGTCGATCAGCGCGGCCAGCTCCGTCTCGGTGATCTGCCGGCTCAGCCGGGTGAACCCGACCAGGTCCGCGAACCCGACGGCCAGCCGTACGGTGCTCATGTCCTGGACGGCGAGCCGCCCGGCGGCGGCGGCGAGCTGGCGCTGCCAGGAGTAGACCAGCAGCCGCGCCAGGTCGGGCACCACCCGCTCGGCCCGGCGCCGCCACGCCTTGGGCCGCTCGGCCAGCGGCACCCCGGCCTGGTCGAGCGCCTCGGCGCCGATCTCCGCCTGCGACTCGGCCAGCCGGGCGGCGGCCCGGCCGAGCGAGCGGGCGATCAGCAGCACGTGGTCCTCGTCGTAGACGCCGTCGCTGACCATGCCGAGCAGCGTCTTGAGCGCCACCACGTCCGACTCGGTGAACTCGACGGCGTCGTCGGCCACGTTGGCGAAGCCGAGCGCCCGCCAGAACCGCCGGGCCTTGTAGACCGGCACCCCGGCCATCTCGGCGACCTGGTGACTGGTGTAGCGCCGGGGCTCGCGCAGGAACGCCTCGGCCACCCCGTCCCCATCCTCCTCAGCCACGGAAGTCACACTACCCCGCCCCCCTACTCCAGCAGGGCCCGCAGAGCGGCCCGCTCGCCGGCCGGCACGTAGCCGACGTAGTAGTCGTACATCGTGCGCCGCGACAGCCGGGCGGCCAGCGGCCCGTCACCGGCCCGGACGGCGGCCAGCACCTCCTCGTGGTGGCGGATGCTCTGCAGCATCAGCGCCTCCCGGTCGTCCGAGCCCGCGATCTTCCCGGCGATCAGCCCGAGCACGATCGACCGGACCACGTCGGTGCAGATCTGGATGAGCTTGTTGCGGCTGGCCCGCGCCACCGCGTCGTGGAAGGCCACGTCGGCGGCGCTGAACGCGTCGTAGCCCGCCCCGACCGCCTCGCGCATCCGGCCGATCGCCGCGTCCATCTCGGCCAGCTCGGCGTCGGTGCGCAGCCGCGCCGCCAGCAGGTTGGCCGAGGCGTCCAGCACCATCCTGAACTGCACCAGCTCGCCCAGCGACAGCTCGTCGACCCGGGCGAGCGTGGTCATCGACTTGTGTAATGCGGCGGGGGAGAAGGGCAGCACCTCCGCCCCGTTGGGATCGCCGGGCCGCGACCTGACCAGGCCGCGCGACTGCAGCACCCGCAGCGCCTCGCGCACGGTGGACCGGCTGACGCCGAACTGCGCCATCAGCTCGCGCTCGCTCGGCAGCCGCGCGCCGGGCGGCAGTCCGCCGCTCTCGACGGCCTCCTCGATCTGCTCCACGATGCGCTCGTAGGCGCGTACGGTCCGCACCGGCTCGAAGCGTGGACCACCCATGTAAGCCCCCTTGACCCGAGCCGTCGCGGACTGGCAGTGTGCGTAGCCTACTGGTCAGACCAGTGCACTAGCCAGGAGGCTGAACAATGAGGCGAATCGGGACATGGATCGCCGTGGGCGGTCTCCTGCTGAGCGTAGCCGCCTGTGGCGGCGGGTCCGGCGGGTCCGGCGACGGCGGCACAGGCGGCACCGGCGGCGCCGGGGGCAAGGCCGGGGCGCTGTCGGTCGGGTTCGTGGCCGAGCCGGCCAACCTCGACTTCACCTCCACCGAGGGCGCGGCGATCCCGCAGGCGCTGCTGGTCAACGTCTACGAGGGCCTGGTCAAGCTCGACCAGGCCGGGCAGATCCAGCCGCTGCTCGCCGAGAAGTGGGACGTCTCCGACGACCGCAAGACCTACACCTTCACCCTGCGCAAGGGCGTCACCTTCACCAACGGCGCCCCGTTCACCGCCGACGACGTCGTCTTCTCGCTGGACCGGGTCAGGTCCGACTGGAAGCTCAAGATCAAGTCGCAGCTCGACATGGTCGAGGACGTGGAGAAGAAGGACGACGCCACCGCCGTCGTCACCCTCTCGCGGCCCAGCAACGGCTTCCTCTACACGATGGCCACCAGGCTCGGCGCCATGTTCAGCCGCACCGGCGTCGCCGACCTGGCCAACAAGCCCGTCGGCACCGGCCCCTACCAGCTCGGCGCCTGGCGGCGCGGCGACTCCATCCGCCTCGACGCCAACCCGAAGTACTGGGGCGCCAAGCCGCAGATCTCCACCGTGACGCTCAAGTACTTCAAGGACGCCACGGCCATGAACAACGCGCTGCTCACCGGCGGCATCGACGTCGTCTCCAGCGTCCAGGCGCCCGAGTCGCTGCAGCAGTTCGCCGACACCAACCGCTTCCAGACGATCGAGGGCACCACCAACGGCGAGGTCGTCCTGTCCATGAACAACGGCCGCCCGCCCTTCGACGACAAGAAGGTCCGCCAGGCCGTCCGCCACGCCATCGACCACCAGGCCCTGCTCGACACCGCCTGGGCCGGGCGCGGCCAGCTCATCGGCTCGATGGCCCCGCCCACCGACCCCTGGTACGAGGACCGCACCGGCGACTACCCCCACGACGTCGCCAAGGCCAAGGCGCTGCTCGGCGGCAAGACGTACGACGTGAAGATGCGCATCCCCAACCTGCCCTACGCCGTCGCCTCCGCGCAGGTGGTCAAGTCGCAGCTCGCCCAGGTGGGCATCAACGCCGAGATCGAGCCGCTGGAGTTCCCCGCCCGCTGGCTGGACGTGGTGTTCACCAAGGGCGACTACGACCTGTCGATCATCAACCACGTCGAACCACGCGACATGGGCATCTTCGCTGACAAGGACTACTACTTCCGCTACGACAACCCCGAGTACGGCAAGCTGCTCGCCTCCGCCGACACCGGCACCGAGCAGCAGCAGACCGACGACCTCAAGGCCGCCGCCGCGCTGCTGTCGCAGGACGCCGCCGCCGACTGGCTGTTCCTGTTCCCCAACCTGATCGTCGCCAAGAAGGGCGTCACCGGCCTGCCGGAGAACGCCATCTCCGAGTCCTTCGACTTCACCGGGCTCGCCAAGCAGTGATCCTCTACCTGCTGAAGCGCCTCGGCGTGTTCGTCGCGAGCGTCGCCGTGGCCGGGGTGCTGGTGTTCGCCTTCATGGCGGTGCTGCCCGGCGACCCGGCCGAGGTCGCGCTGGGCGTCAACGCGACGCCCGAGGCGGTGGCGGCGCTGCGCGCCGAGTTCGGCACCGACCGGCCCGCCGCGGCCCAGTTCGCCGACTGGTTCGGCGGGCTCGTCACCGGCGACTTCGGCACCTCGTACGTGACCAGCGCCCCGATCGGGCCGCAGATCGCCGAGCGGCTCAACGTCACGGTGGCGCTGGTGCTCGGCGGCATGGTCATCGCGCTGCTCATCGCCGTCCCGGCGGGCACGTTCGCCGCCGTGCACCACCGCAACCCGCTGGGCGCGGCCATCAGCGCCTTCTCCCAGGTCGGCATCGCGGTCCCGGCGTTCCTGGCGGGCATCCTGCTGGTGTTCGTGTTCGCGGTGAAGGCCCAGGCGCTGCCCTCCGGCGGCTACGTGCCGTTCGCCGACGACCCCGCCGAATGGCTGCGCAGCCTGCTGCTGCCGTGGCTGTCGCTCGGCCTCGTCCAGGGCGCCGTGCTCACCCGCTACGTCCGCTCCGCCGTGCTGGACGTGATGCGCGAGGACTACCTGCGCACCGCCCGCGCCAAGGGCCGGGGCCGGATGGGCGCGCTGTGGCGCCACGGGCTGCGCAACGCCTCCGTCCCCGTCGTCACCGTGCTCGGACTGCAACTGGCCACGCTGCTCATCGGCGCCGTCGTGGTCGAGCGGGTGTTCGTCATCCCCGGCCTCGGCGACCTGCTCCTCAACGGCGTCGCCGGCCGCGACCTGCTGCTCGTCCAGGGCGTCGTCATGGTGCTGGTAGCCGCCGTGCTGCTGATCAACTTCCTGGTGGACGTGGCCTACGCCGCGCTCGACCCGAGGCTGCGGGGGGCGCGATGAGAGGACGGCTCAACGCGAGCCTGGTCACCGGCGGCGTCCTCGTCGGGATCGTCGTGCTGGCCGCGCTGGTGTCGTTCGTGTGGACGCCGCACGACCCCACGCTCGTCGACGCCGCCGGCAAGCTGCGCGAGCCCGGCGACGGCTACCTGCTCGGCGCCGACAAGTTCGGCCGCGACACCTTCAGCCAGCTCATGGTCGGCGCCCGCACCACCCTCTACGTGGGCATCGTGGCCGTCGGCATCGCCGCGGCGATCGGCGTCCCGCTCGGCGTGATCGCCGGGATGACGCCGCTCGGCTGGCTGTCGGAGCTGATCATGCGGGTCAACGACCTCGTGTTCGCCTTCCCGGCGCTGCTCCTGGCCGTCATGCTCGGCGCAGTCTACGGGGCCGGCACGCTCACCGCGATGATCGCCATCGGCGTCGCCACCGTGCCCGCGTTCGCCCGCGTCGCCCGCGCCGCCACCCTCCAGGTCATGGTCACCGACTACATCCTGGCCGCGCGGGCCGCCGGCCGCCGCCGCGCCGCCGTCGCCTTCCGCCACGTGCTGCCCAACATCTCCTCCGTCCTCATCGTCCAGGCGTCGGTGTCGTTCGCGATCGCCATCCTGGCCGAGGCCGCGCTGTCGTTCCTCGGCTTCGGCACCCGGCCGCCCACCCCGTCGTGGGGCCGCATGCTCCAGGAGTCGCAGGAGCTGCTGTTCTCCACCCCCCGCCTGGCGCTGTGGCCCGGCCTGGCCATCGCGCTGGCCGTGCTCGGCTTCAACCTGCTCGGCGACGGGCTGCGCGACTACCTCGACCCCAAGCTCAGGAGGATCCGTGCTGAGCGTTGAGGGCCTCACCGTCGCCGCCGACGGCGTCGAGCTCGTCCACGACGTGTCGTTCACCATCGCCCCCGGCGAACGCGTCGGCCTCATCGGCGAGTCCGGCTCCGGCAAGTCCCTGACCGCCCTGTCGCTCATGGGCCTGCTCCCCGAGGGCGTCACCGCCACCGGCGCCGCCCGGCTGCACGACCGCGACCTCGTCGGCGTCCCCGAGAAACGCCTGAAGGACCTGCGCGGCAGCGAGCTGGCCATGGTCTTCCAGGAGCCGATGACCGCGCTCAACCCGCTCATGCGCGTCGGCGCCCAGGTCGCCGAGGTCATGACCCTGCACGGCGTCCCCCGCGACCGGGCCCGCGCCCGCGCCGCCGAGCTCCTCGGCCGCGTCCGCCTGCCCCACCCCGAGCAGGTCGCCCGCGCCTACCCCCACCAGCTCTCCGGCGGCCAGCGCCAGCGCGTCATGCTCGCCATCGCCCTCGCCAACGGCCCCGACCTGCTCATCTGCGACGAGCCCACCACCGCGCTCGACGTGACCGTGCAGAAGCAGATGCTCGACCTCATCGCCGAGGTCGCCCCCGCGCTGCTGTTCATCACCCACGACCTGGCCGTCGTCGCCTCCGTCTGCGAGCGCGTCCTGGTCATGTACGGGGGCCGCGTCGTCGAGAGCGGTCCCATCCGCGAGGTCTTCACCCGGCCCCGCCACCGCTACACCGAGGGCCTGCTGGCCGCCTCGAAACTCACCCCGCGCGGCACCCGGCTGCCCACCATCGCCGGCAGCGTCCCGGCCGCCGGGACGTTCCCCGGCGGATGCGTCTTCCGCAACCGCTGCCCGCACGCCGACACCACCTGCGAGCAAGCACCGGCGCTGACAGGAGAGGGCCATGCCCACGCATGCTGGCACCCCGCTGATCGAGGCTAGCGGCCTCACCCGCGTCTACCACCGCCCGCGCACCTCGCTCACCAGGCCGGGCGAGCCCGTCCACGCGCTGCGCGGCGTGTCGCTGACCATCCGCAAGGGCGAGCGCTTCGGCATCGTCGGCGAGTCCGGCAGCGGCAAGTCGACGCTGCTGCGCCTGCTGTGCGCGCTCGACCGGCCCACCGCCGGATCCATCCGCTTCGACGGCCGCGAGATCACCGGCCTGCCCGAACGCCGGCTCCGCTTCCTGCGCCACAGCCTGCAGATCGTCTTTCAGGACCCGATGAGCTCGCTCGACCCGCGCATGCGCGTCCGCGACCTGGTCGCCGAACCCCTCGTCGCCCTCGGCGAGCCCGTCGGCGACCGCGTCACCGAACTGCTCGACGCCGTCGGCCTGCCCGCCACCGCCGCCGGCCGCTACCCGCACCAGTTCTCCGGCGGCCAGCGCCAGCGCATCGCCATCGCCCGCGCCCTGGCCCCCCGCCCCAAGGTGCTCGTCGCCGACGAGCCCGTCAGCGCCCTCGACGTCTCCGTCCGCGGGCAGATCCTCAACCTGCTGGCCGATCTCGTCGACGAGCTCGGCCTCACCCTGGTCTTCGTCTCGCACGACCTGTCCGTCGTCCGGCACGTGTGCGAGACGGTCGCCGTCATGAACGACGGCGAGATCGTGGAGACGGGCGCCGTGGACGACGTCTGGGCCGAGCCCCGCCACGCCTACACGCGCACGCTGCTGCAGGCCGTACCGACCTTGGAGGGGTTTCGTTGATCGAGGTAGACGCCCGCGGAGTCGTCGAGTTCACCCAGGCGCTCGTCCGGATCCCGAGCACCAACGACCCGGCGCGCGGCCGCAGCGAGCAGCCCGCCGCCGACCTCGTCGCCGCCAAGATGCGCGAATGGGGCTGGGAGCCCAGCGTGTACGAGGCCGCGCCCGGCAGGCCCAACGTGGTGGCCGTCGTCGAGGGCGGCGGCGGTGACGGGCCGACGCTGATGTTCGAGGGCCACACCGACGTGGTCACCGAGGGCGACCTGTCGGAGTGGACCGTCGACCCGTTCGGCGGCGAGATCCGCGACGGCAAGCTGTGGGGACGCGGCAGCGCCGACATGAAGTCCGGCCTGGCCGCCACCCTCTACGCCACCCGCGCGCTCCAGCTCGCCGGGCCGTTCCCCGGCCGGATCAAGGTGTGCGCGCTCGCCGACGAGGAGGGCCTCATGCTCGGCGCCCACCACTTCGTCGCCGAAGGGCTCGCCGCCGGCGTCGACGGCGCCATCGTCGCCGAGCCCGAGGCCGGCGAGATCTGCGCCGTCGCCAAGGGCGCGCTGCGGCTGCGCGTCGACCTCACCGGCAAGATGGCGCACGGCGCGATGCCGCAGCACGGCCGCAACCCCATCGAGGCCGTCGGCGACCTCCTCACCGCGCTGCGCGACCTCCAGGCCGAGCTCCAGCGCCGTCACCCCGCCCACGAGCACCTCGGCGAGGTGTACGTCACGCCCACCGTGGTCCGGGCCGGCACCGAGGAACAGGTCAACGTCATCCCCGCGACCGCCTCCGTCTTCGTCGACGTGCGCACCGTGCCCGGCGTCTCCCACGACGACGTCGCGGCCCGCGTCGCCACGCTGGCCGCCCGCGACGGCATCACCGCCGACGTGGCCGTCCTCGTCGACCGGCCGCCCGTCGACGTGCCCGTCACCACCCCCGTCGTCGCCGCGCTCGCCGCCGCCCACCGCGACGTCACCGGCGCCGAGCCGGTCTACGGCGGCGTCCCCGGCTCCACCGACGGCACCGTACTCACCCACTGGGGCGGCATCCCGTCCGTCGTGTACGGGCCCGGCGGCAAGTGGATCGCCCACCAGGCCGACGAGCACGTCTCCGTCGACGAGATCGTCCGGTGCACCCGGGTGTTCGCCGAGGCCGCCCGCCGCTTCCTCACCGGGACCCTCACGTGAGACCCGGCCCCGCCAACGCCCTCACCGACGTCCCCGGCCTGCGCGTCGGCCATGCCCACCGCGTCGGCGACGGCTACCGCACCGGCACCACCGTCATCCTCGCCCCGCCGGGCGGCATGGTCGCCGGCGTCGACGTGCGCGGCGCCGCCCCCGGCACCCGCGAGACCGAACTGCTCGACCCGCGCAACCTCGTCGAACGCGTCCACGCCGTCGTCCTGTCGGGCGGCAGCGCGTACGGGCTGAGCGCCGCCTGCGGCGTCATGGACCGCCTCGCGGACGCCGGCGTGGGCTTCCCCGTCGACGGCGGCGTCGTGCCCATCGTCCCGGCCGCCGTCATCTACGACCTAGGCCGGGGCGGCGCCTTCCGCGCGACCCCGGACGCCGCCTTCGGCCACGCCGCCTGCGACGCCGCCCTGCCCTCGACGGGACGCGGCGCCGCAGGTGAGACGCCCGCCGCCGGGTCGGTCGGGGCGGGGGCCGGGGCGGTGGCGGGCGGGCTGGCCGGGGGCGTGGGGATGGCGAGCGCCGTCCTGGACGCCGGGGTGACCGTGGCCGCGCTGGTGGTGGTGAACGCCGCCGGGTCGGTGCTGGACCCGGGCGGCGGGGTGCTGTCGGGCACCCGCTACGGGCTGCCGGGCGAGTTCGATCACCTGGGACCGCCGTCGCCGCGGGACGTGGCCGCCTGGGAGCAGGCGAAGGTCACGTCGCTCAACACCACCATCGGCGTCGTCGCCACCGACGCGACGCTGACCAAGGCGCAGTGCGGCAAGCTGGCCGGGGTGGCGCACGACGGCCTGGCGAGGGCGATCCGCCCGGCGCACACGATGGTCGACGGCGACACCGTCTTCGGCCTGGCGACCTGCGCGCGGCCCGCCCCGGGCGCGGAGCCGGAGGTGTTCGGGACGGGCGAGGCGCACCTGCACGACCTGCTGTCGGCCGGGGCGGACGTGTTCAGCCGGGCCGTCGCGCACGCGATCCTGGCGGCGACGGGCCGCGAGGGCGCCCCGGCGTACCTGGACGCGTTCCCGAGCGCGCTGCGATGAGCGATCAATTGGGGGAAATGAAATGACATTTCAGGCGGAGTGGCCCGCCGGGCTGCCGGTCGGCGACGGCTGGGTGGAAGCCCCGGCCACCTCGGACGTGATCTTCCCGTACGACGGCTCGGTCGTGACCCGCGCGCCCGTCGGCGACGCCGCGCTCGCGGCCCGCGCGGTGGACGAGGCGCTGGCCGTGGCCCCCATCATGGCGGCGCTCCCGTCGCACGCCCGCCGTGCCGCGCTGACGGCCGCGCACGACGCGCTGCGTGAGCGGCGCGAGGAGTTCGAGCGCCTGCTCGTCCTGGAGACCGGCAAGCCGCTGGCCGACTGCAAGGTCGAGGTCGCGCGCACCGTCGTCACCCTGGCCACGGCCGCCGAGGAGGTGGCCAGGCTGCACGGCGAGACGGTGCCGCTCGACCTGCTCCCGTCGGGCGAGGGCCTGATCGGGTTCTGGACGCGGCGGCCGATCGGCGTCGTCGTCGGCATCACCGGCTTCAACTACCCGCTCCTGCTGGCCGCCCACAAGATCGCGCCCGCGGTCGCGGCGGGCTGCCCGGTGATCGTCAAGCCCGCCCCCGCCACCCCGCTGGCCACGCTCTGGCTCGTTCACCTGCTGCGCTCCTCCGGCGCGCTGCCGCCCGCCGCCGTCCAGCTCGTCACCGGAGACGTCGAGGTCGGCCGCACGCTCGTGGAGGACCGGCGGATCGGCGCGGTGTCGTTCACCGGCTCGGCCGCCGCCGGGCACGCCATCGCCCGCGCCGCCGCCCCCACCAAGGTCCTGCTCGAACTCGGCTCCAACGCCGCCCTCGTCGTCGCCGCCGACGCCGACCTGGAGGCCGCCGCCGACGCCGTGGTGCGCGGCGGCTACTACGCCTCCGGCCAGGCGTGCATCTCCGTCCAGCGGGTGCTCGTCGAGGAGGCCGCGCACGAGCAGTTCCTGACGCTGCTGGCCGAGCGGATGAAGGACGTGACCGTGGGCGACCCGCGCTCACCGCACACCCGCGTCGCGCCGCTCATCGACCCGGCCGCCACCGACCGGGTGCTCGACCGGATCGGCGCGTCCGGCGCCCGCGTCGTGACGGGCGGCGTCCGCGACGGCCGCGCCATCGCGCCCACCGTGCTCACCGGCGTCCCGGAGGGGGCCGAGGTGTGGGACGAGGAGATCTTCGGCCCCGTCGTGTGCGTCCGCCCGGTGCCGGACCTCGACGCCGCCTTCGACGCCGTCAACGCCTCCCGGTACGGCCTGCACGCCTCCGTCTACACCCGCTCGCTGGCCACCGCGTTCGCCGCGATCGAGCGCATCGACGCCGGGGGAGTGGTGGTCAACGAGGTGCCGGGCTTCCGGGCGGACAACATGCCGTACGGCGGCGTCAAGGACTCCGGCGCGGGCCGCGAGGGGCCCCGCTTCGCCATCGAGGAGCTGACCGTCACCCGGATGGCCATCATCCGCCCGTCCTGACAGCCACCTGACAGCGGCCCGGCAGGCCCCGGCCGCACGCTGGGCCGCATGATGTTCATCGAACTCTTCGTCCCCAAAGGCGTCCTCGACTCCGACCGCCGCCTCGTCGCCGAACGCCTCGGCTCCCTCCACGAGCTGACCGGGGGAGGCGAGCTGATCGGCGACGGGACCGCCGAGGTGTTCCGGTCCATGTTCCAGGTGGTCGTGCACGAACCGGACGTGTGGGTGGCCGCCGGACGCGCCCTCGGCCCCGCCGACCGGCCCCGCTACCTGGTCCGCGTGTACGTTCCCGGCCCCTGGCGCAAGGACATGAGCGAGGCGGTGGTCTCGTACGCGACCAAGGTCCTCAGGGAGTCCGACGGCCGGGACCCGGACGTGCAGGTACACGTGCTGGGCGTGCCCGAGGGCGGCATCGGCCTCAACGGGCGCGCCACCACGTCCGAGGGCATCGTGGAACTCCTGAACGCGCCGGTCGAAACCGACCTCGCCGAGGGCCGCGCCGCCCGCGACCCGATGTGCGGCGTGATCGTGCCCCTGGACGACGACGCGGTCACGCTGGAGGAGGACGGCGTCCTGCACGCCTTCTGCTGCTCCGGCTGCCGCGACGCCTACGTCGCCAGGCGCGCCAGGCAGGCCGCCCGCTCCTGACGCGCCTCACACCGCCCGCAGGGCGGCGAGCGCGGCCGCCCGGTCCAGG
>NZ_JAHKRO010000063.1 GCF_019396325.1 Nonomuraea ceibae | reverse complement strand
GCCAGGAACCTCAGCGTGGTGCGGGGTGAGGGGCGGCGGGGCATGGGGGGAGTCTGCGGCGGGGGCAGGGGGTGCGGGGGGCCGAGCGGGGTTCTGTGGATAAGGGGTTCTGTGGATAAGGGGAAGGGCTCAGCGGGAGCGGAGCGGGGAGGCCCAGATCCAGGCGGTGCTGAGGGCGATGCCCGCCGCGCAGATGAAGATCACGGGGCGTAGGCCGAGGACCTCGGCGAGGAGGCCGCCTGCGAGGCCGCCGAGGGCCATGACGCCCTGGACGGCGAAGGTCATGGTGGCGTTGACGCGGGCGCGGAGTTCGGTGGGGGAGTCGCGCAGGGTGATGGCGCCCATGCAGGTGGCGAAGGCGACGACGATGCCGCCGGTGAGGACGCCCGTGGTGGCGAGGACGACGAGCTTCCACCAGAGGGCGCCGTTGAGGAGGCCCACCGCGAGGATCTCCAGGGGGAAGAACAGCACCGATCCGAGGAGGATCCGGTTCTCGCCGAAGCGCTTGGCCAGGCGGGTGGTGGCCCAGGCGCCCAGCAGGCCGCCGGCGCCGCTGAGGGCGATGAGGACGCCGATCAGGCCCTGGGGGATGCCCAGGGTGTTCACCATGTAGAGGATGTGGACGGCCGTGTAGGCCATGGCGAAGAAGTTGATCGTGACGCCGGCGCCGAGCAGGGCGCGCAGGGTCGGGATGGTGATGCTCGTGCGCAGGCCCTCGACGATGTCGCGCCACATGCCGCGAGTGGGGGCGGGTTCGGCGTGTTCGGGGGTGCGGATCGAGCGCAGGAGCAGCGCCGAGCTCAGAAAGGAGAGCGATTCGGCGAGCACGGCCAGCGGTGC
The DNA here is from genome assembly GCF_019396325.1 of Nonomuraea ceibae. Lineage (GTDB taxonomy): Bacteria > Actinomycetota > Actinomycetes > Streptosporangiales > Streptosporangiaceae > Nonomuraea > Nonomuraea ceibae. The sequence continues at coordinate 54,135 of NZ_JAHKRO010000063.1, read as the reverse complement.
GGTGAGGATCTGCACCAGCAGGCCGGCGAGGCCGGGGCCCGCCACGGACGCCATCGAGTAGGAGGCGTGGAAGCCGGCCAGGGCGCTGGTCCGCTGGTTCTCGGGGACGATCGCGGCCAGGTGGGGGAAGTTCGCCGCGCGGAAGGTGACGCCGGCGGTGCCGATCACGAGGGCGACGACGATCAGCCACGGGACCGTGAGCACGCCCAGCAGCCAGGCCACGGGGACGGTCACGGCGGCCACGGCCGACACGAGCTCGCAGGCGATCATCAGGGGGCGGTGGCGGCTGAGGCGGTCCGCGATGGCTCCTGCCTGCAGGCCGAACAGCAGGGCGGGCAGCGAGGCGGCGGCGGTCAGGATGCCCATCTCGGCGGGGCCGGCGGCCAGGAGGGTGACCGCTGTGAGGGGGATCGCCAGCTTGGAGACCTCCGAGCCGGTGATGGAAATCGTACGGGCCGACCACAGCAGCCGGTAGTCGCGCTGCTTGCGAAGAGGAAGGTCGGACAGCGGAGGGTCTGGCAGCGGGGAATCGGTGTGGGGCGCGCCGGTCATGGGGGACTCCAAGAGGATGCAAAGTTGTGAAGGAAACCCTTCACAACTCTGAAAGTAGTCCTTCAGAGTTGTGAAGGCAACCTTTCACGAATGTCCCGGTACCGTTGGCGCATGGAGCTGGACGATCCGAAGGCGATGCGGGCACTGGCCCATCCAGCCAGGCTGGCCATACTGAACCGGCTCGGCGCCGGAAGGAGCGCGACCGCCACCGAGGTCGCCGAGGACGCCGGGATCACCCCCAGCGCGGCCAGCTACCACCTGCGGATGCTCGCCAAGTACGGCTTCGTGGAGGACGCCCCGCCGCGCGGCGACGGGCGCGAACGGCTGTGGAAGGCCGTCGACAGGTCACTCGCGATCGGCATCCTGCCCGGCGACCGGCCCGAGGTGCGGGAGGCCAAGGACCTGCTCATCCGGGCGGTGCGCAAGGACGCCGAGAAGGAGCTGGAGCGGGCCCTGTCCAACCTGCCGCAGGAGCCCGAAGAATGGCGGGACGCGAGCCGCTTCAGCCGGATCACGCTGCGCCTCGACGCGCAGGAGATGGGACGCCTCTACGCCGACATCGAGAAGCTGCTCGCCCCGTACATCGCCCGTCACCGCAGCCCGGAGGACGCGCCACCCGGGGCGAGGGTGGCGGAGGCGCAGGTGAGCCTGTTCCCGCAAGCCGACCGGCCGGTGCCCGGGCTGCCCAGCGAGGACCACGACGCCGGCGGCTGAGCCGTGCGCGCCGCCGGTTGACCTCGACGGTCAGGCGGGGGTGGCATGGGAGGTAGACTTTTCGATGGCCTGTGACCACAGGCCGACTTCGCATGCCTCACGAAGGACCGCACCATCGGTCCGGGCCTCGGCCCGGCTGGAGCGGTTCCGGGGCATCAGGGCGGTAGCTCGCCGGCTGCCGCGGCACAACCGAGAATCGCGCCCACTCGCGGGGCGCCCTGACTTGGAGGACCAGCACATGGCCCCCGTCGTCACCATGCGACAGCTGCTCGAGAGCGGCGTTCACTTCGGCCACCAGACCCGCCGCTGGAACCCGAAGATGAAGCGCTTCATCTTCACCGAGCGCAACGGCATCTACATCATCGACTTGCAGAAGTCGCTGTCGTACATCGACCGTGCGTACGACTTCGTCAAGGAGACCGTCGCCCACGGCGGCACGATCCTGTTCATCGGCACCAAGAAGCAGGCTCAGGAGGCCATCTCCGAGCAGGCCGCCCGGGTCGGCATGCCGTACGTGAACCAGCGCTGGCTGGGCGGCATGCTCACCAACTTCTCCACCGTGCACAAGAGGCTTCAGCGTCTGAAGGAGCTCGAGGAGCTCGACTTCGACAACGTCGCCGCGTCGGGGCTCACCAAGAAGGAGCTCCTCATGCGCCGCCGCGAGAAGGACAAGCTCGAGCGCACGCTCGGCGGCATCCGTGACATGGGCCGCGTGCCCAGCGCGGTGTGGATCGTGGACACCAAGAAGGAGCACATCGCGATCAGCGAGGCCAAGAAGCTTGGCATCCCGGTCGTCGCGATCCTCGACACCAACTGCGACCCCGACGAGGTCGACTACCCGATCCCGGGCAACGACGACGCCATCCGCGCCGTCGGGCTGCTCACGCGCGTCGTGGCCGACGGTGTCGCCGCCGGTCTGATGGCCCGCTCCGGCGCCGCCCGCGGCGACGAGAAGCCGGCCGCCGCCGAGCCGCTGGCCGAGTGGGAGCGCGAGCTCATCGAGCAGGGTGGTGGCGAGCAGGCCGCCGCGGCCGAGGCGCCCGCCGCTGAGGAGGCCGTCGCCGAGGCTCCGGCCGCTGAGGCCCCGGTCGCCGAAGCCGCTCCCGAGGCTGAGGCGGCTCCCGCCGAGGCTGAGGCCGCGGCCGAGGGCGAGACCGTCGAGGCCGCCGAGACCGAGCAGCAGGCCTGACGCCTTCCCGCCCGGGCCTTCGGGTCCGGACCGGGCCAGGGGTTCCGGGGTCCGGCTGATCGAGAGGTCGGCCGGACGCCCACCGGGACGCCGGGGCATCGGACCGGCGGGCCAGGGGCTCGGGGTGGTGGTTCGCCACCGCCCTCGGGTCGACGGCTCGCCGCCGGGCCGGCTCGGTGGCCGCCGCGAGTGGCCGCCACAGGTGGCACCCGGGGTGAGCCCGCCGCAGCCGACAGGCCGCCGCAAGCGGTGAGCCGCCGGATCGCCGGCCGGACCGGTGGGCCGCCGCAGGCTCCGGTAGGCGGACCGCTAGCTTGGAGCGGTGGGCCGACGCCGCAGGCGACGGGCTGGTGGACTTCCGCAGGCTCAGGCCGGTGGGGTCCGCAGGCCGCAGTCGGTGGGGTCCGCAGGCTCCGGTCGGTGGATGCCACGGGCCGGGATCGGCGGGCAGCCGCAGGTGGCGGGACGCTTGACCGCACGTCCGGTCGGTGGGCCGCCGCAGGTGGGCGCAGGGCCGGGGTCGCAGGCGGCAGTACGGCGGGCCGCGGGGTTCGGGCGGGTGACCGCCAAAGCCCCGAGGCCCAGGGTCCCGAGGCCCCACAAGGCCACGGTCCCAGGCTCCAAGGGCCACGATCCAAGGGCCACGGTCCCAGGCTCCACGGTCCAAGGGCCACGGCTCACGGGCGACGGCTCAGGGCGTACGGCTTGCGGGTCGGACTCAGGGGCCGCGGATGAGACGGTGAAGCGGTTCGGGAGCCCCCGGGCGAGGGTCGAAGGGCACGGCCCGGGGCAGAGGGTATGGCTCCCGGGCCCATCGAGACGCTTCTGTGCGGCACCCGGTGCCGTACCGACAAGCGGGTGGGCGGCCCCCACCCCTTCCACGACGAACAACCCACGACGACATCCCACGAGGAAAACGCAATGGCTTCCGTGAACATGGCCGACGTCAAGCGGCTTCGCGAGATCACCGCTGCAGGCATGATGGACTGCAAGAAGGCTCTTGAGGAGGCTGAGGGCGACTTCGACCGCGCCATCGAGCTGCTCCGTCTCAAGGGCGCCAAGGATGTGGGCAAGCGCGAGGCGCGCACCGCCTCCAACGGCCTGGTCGCGCTCCAGCAGGACGGCGACTCCGCCGCGGCGCTGCTCGAGCTCAACTGCGAGACCGACTTCGTGGCCAAGGGCGAGCGCTTCCAGGAGCTGGCCTCCCAGGTCGTCGCGCACGTGCTGGCCACCAAGCCGGCCGACGTGCCGTCGCTGCTGGAGTCGTCCTTCGACGGCAAGACGGTCAAGGAGCACCTGGACGTGGCCAACGCCGCGCTCGGTGAGAAGATCGAGATCCGCCGCTTCAAGGTGCTGGAGGGCGGCTACATCGGCGCCTACATGCACCGCACCGACCCGGCGCTGCCGCCGGCCGTCGGCGTGCTCGTGCAGCTCGACAAGGCCAACCCCGAGGTGGCCAAGGACGTCGCGCAGCACGCTGCCGCGATGGCCCCGCAGTACCTGAACGCGGACGCCGTGCCGGCCGAGGTCATCGAGAAGGAGCGCAAGCTCTTCGAGGAGATGACCCGCGAGGAGGGCAAGCCCGAGGCCGCGATCGGCAAGATCGTCGAGGGCCGGGTCAACGGCTGGTACAAGGACTTCACGCTGCTCCAGCAGGCGTTCGTGAAGGACAACAAGAAGAGCGTGGGCAAGTACGCCGAGGAGAACGGCGCGCAGGTTCTGGCTTTCGTCCGGTTCAAGGTCGGCCAGGCATAGGCTGGAGCGAAGTTCTCCGGCGTCGCACCGGCCAAGGCCGGTTCCGGTGCGACGTCACGCGACGTAACGCGTGGAATCCGGTCGGATCGGGGCTGAACGCCCCGCCGGCCGGAGCAAGTCCAACAGAACCGCCAATAGAGGGAGGCCGCCGCCGTGCAGGACAGTCAGGAGCCCGCCACGTCGGCGGCTTCTTCGTCCCGGAACCAGAGTCCGCTGCGCTGGAAGCGGGTGATGTTGAAGCTGTCGGGTGAGGCGTTCGCCGGCGGCGAGCCGCTGGGCATCGACCCCGGCGTGGTCGAGCAGCTGGCCGATTCGATCGCCGAGGCCGTGCGCGAGGGCGTGCAGGTCGCGGTCGTGGTGGGCGGCGGCAACATGTTCCGCGGCGCGACCTTGTCGGAGGGGGGCATCGACCGGGCCCGCGCCGATTACATGGGCATGCTCGGCACGGTCATCAACTGCCTCGCGCTGCAGGACTTCCTTGAGCGGCGCGGCGTCGAGACGCGCGTGCAGACCGCCATCACCATGCAGCAGGTCGCCGAGCCGTTCCTGCCGCGCCGGGCGATCAGGCACCTGGAGAAGGGGCGCGTGGTCATCTTCGGCGCCGGGCTCGGCTCGCCGTACTTCTCCACCGACACCGCCGCGTCCCAGCGTGCCCTGGAGATCGGCGCGGAGGCGCTGCTCAAGGGCACCCAGGTGGACGGGATCTACGACTCCGATCCACGGAAGAATCCCGATGCGGTGAGGTTCGACCACCTGGACTACGGCGAGGTGCTGATTCGTGACCTGGCGGTCATGGACGCCACCGCGATCAGCCTGTGCAAGGACAACGACCTGCCGATCGTGGTCTTCGACCTGATGGGCGAGGGCAACATCCTGCGTGCGGTCCGCGGTGAGAAAATCGGCACGCTGGTGAGTCCCGCAGGCAAATGAGGGTGCGAGCCCGACACCGCCAGCTAGAAGACAGGGAGCCGCTGTGATCGACGAAACCCTCCTCGAAGCCGAGGAAAAGATGGACAAGGCCGTTTCGGTCGCGAAGGAAGACTTCGCGGGCATCCGTACGGGCCGTGTCACCCCCTCGATGTTCAACAAGATCAACGCTGAGTACTACGGTTCGCCGACCCCGATCCAGCAGTTGGCCTCGTTCCATGTGCCCGAGGCCCGCATGGTCATCATCCAGCCTTACGACAAGGGCTCGATGGCCGCGATCGAGAAGGCGATCCGCGACTCCGACCTCGGCGTCAACCCTGGCAACGACGGCCAGGTGATCCGCGTGTCGTTCCCCGAACTGTCGGAGGAGCGCCGCAAGGAGTACATCAAGGTCGCCAGGAACAAGGGCGAGCACGCCAAGGTGTCGGTGCGCAACATCCGCCGCTCCGCCAAGGAGATCCTCGACAAGATGGTCAAGGACGGCGAGGCGGGCGAGGACGAGGTCAGGCGTGCCGAGAAGGAGCTTGACGACCTCACGCAGAAGCACGTCGCCAAGATCGACGAGCTGCTGAAGCACAAGGAAGCCGAGCTGCTCGAAGTCTGAGCGGTTCGCCGCGCGGCCCTCGCCTGATGGCGGGGGCCGTGGCTCATGGAGACTCTGTGGAAGAACGTACGGCCGGGACCAGCCGCACCGGCCGGAACCTGCCTGCCGCGATCGCGGTGGGCGTGGGGCTGGGCGCGCTGGTCATCGTCTCCCTCTACACCATCAAGGAGCTTTTCCTCGTGGTGGTCGCGGGGGCCGTGGGCGTGGGCGTGATGGAACTGGTGCGGGCGTTCGCGACCCGCGGGATCCAGGTTCCGGCCGTGCCGGTGCTGGCGGGCGTGGTCGCCATGCAGGCGGGCGCCTACTGGGGCGGCGGCGTGTGGCTGCTGGGCACGTTCGTGGTGTTCGCGTTCGCGCTGCTGATCTGGCGGATGGTCAGTGCCGGCACCGAGGGGTACGTGCGGGACGCGACGGCGTCGGTCTTCACTCTGTTCTATCCGCCGTTGCTGGCCGGGTTCGTCGCGTTGCTGCTGGCGCCGGACGACGGGGCGCACCGGGTGGTGGTGTTCATCGCGGTGACGGTGGCGAGTGATGTCGGCGGCTATGTGGCGGGGGTGCTGTTCGGCAGGCACCAGCTTTCGCCGATCAGCCCGAAGAAGACGTGGGAGGGGCTGGCCGGGTCGGCGGTGGCGTGCACGGCCGTGGGGGCCTGGCTGGTGACGTGGCTGCTGGACGGCGAGCCGTGGCAGGGCGCGGTGATCGGGGTGCTGGCGGCGCTGCTGGCGACCGTGGGCGACCTCATCGAGTCGATGATCAAGCGGGATCTCGGCATCAAGGACCTGGGCACGATCCTGCCGGGGCACGGCGGGCTGATGGACCGGCTGGACTCGCTGGTGGCCACGCTGGTGCCGGTGTGGCTGCTCCTGGCGCTGTTCGTCTGAGGGCCGGCTGCTCGTGTGAAAGTCAGCTGAGCGCGTCGGCGGTGGCGGGCGTGAGCCAGAGCCAGCGGACGATCTCCCCGCCAAACGCAAATCCTGACATGTCGGGCATATTGGGGGCGTCGGCCTCCATGGTCACCCCCGCGTACCGCGCGCCCATCGGGAACGTCGACGGGTCGTGATACCACTTCGCGGTGTGCCCGTTGCCGAGCCAGGTGACCGAGTGCCACGGATACTGCGCCAGCCACACCAGCAGCAGCGCCGCGTCGCGCGGATCCTCGCGGGTGGCGACGGCCAGCTCGATCCTGGCGTACGCGCCTGGCGTGTCGAGCCACTGCTCGACCGTCGGCATCCGCTGGCAGCTCATCCCGACCGTCGACAGCACGGTGAACCCGCGCTCGCCGTGGGGCGGACGCTCGGTGATGCCGACCGTGGGCAGCCGGTCGCCGCTGGCGTCCCAGTAGCGGCCCGCCGGGCCGAGCACCCGGTCGAGGTGGCCCAGCACGAACTCCTGGAACGACGGCCACGACCCCTCCGCCTGCCGCCAGCGCCAGTAGGAGTGCGCGTTGGAGATGCGCGGGCGCAGCCCTTCCAGGGCCTCCGACAGCGCCCAGGCGAACGGCGACTCGCCCACCGCGTCACGCGCGTAGCCGGGCATGCCGCGGTGCATGTTGGCCCAGCCGGGGATGACGGCCAGCAGGTCGTCCTCCTCGTAGAGCGCCACCCCGTCGCCCTCCTCGAACCACAGCGGCGTGAGCTGCCCCAGCGGCCGGCGCCCGTCCGGGTGGAGGGTGTTGGGGCGGGGCATCAGCGGCGGCAGCCCGGCGTTGACACGCGACAGGTCGATCACGGCGGGCGCGGGCCGATGGTTGGCCAGCCAGACCGCGCCCCGCACGGCGCCGTCGGGCGCGCACAGGTAAGCGACCGAGGAGTCCTCGTCCCGTTCGACCACGAGCGTCCGGCTACCGTAGGGATTGCCGGCCGTGAGGACGACCTCGGTATGCCCCTCGCCCGACGCAGACCGGAAAATCGCCATACGTGAGAACTGTAGATCCCCGGCCAGGCTCTCCGGAATGACACCGGCGAGGTAGGCGTTCACTACCCTGGTCGGAAACCGTACGAACAAAGGCAGGAACGTGTCCCAGCAGCCAGGCCAGCTCACCTTCGTCGCGCCGCGCCGGGCCAAGCCGGCCAGGCACCTGGCGGACCTGTCCATGGCCGAGCGCAGGGCGGCCGTCGCCGAGCTCGGCGAGAAGGCGTTCCGCGCCGACCAGCTCTCCCGCCACTACTTCGAGCGGCTGACCACCGACGTCGAGGCGATGACCGACCTGCCCGCCGCCGCCCGCGAGAAGCTGTCGGCGCTGCTGCCGCCGCTGCTCACCTCCGTCAGGGAGATGACCACCGACGGCGGCACCACGCGCAAGACGCTGTGGCGGCTGTTCGACGGCGCGCTGGTGGAGTCGGTGCTCATGCGCTATCCCGACCGGGCCACGATGTGCGTCTCGTCGCAGGCCGGCTGCGGCATGAACTGCCCGTTCTGCGCCACCGGCCAGGCGGGGCTGACCCGTAACATGTCCACCGCAGAGATCGTCGAGCAGGTCGTCTCCGGCGCCCGCGCGCTCGCGGCCGGCGAGGTGCCCGGCGGGCCCGGCCGGGTCAACAACGTGGTGTTCATGGGCATGGGCGAGCCGCTGGCCAACTACAAGCAGGTGATCGGGGCGGTGCGCCGCCTGGTGGAGCCCGCGCCGCACGGCCTGGGCATCTCGGCCCGGGGCGTCACCGTCTCCACGGTCGGCCTGGTGCCCGCCATCGGCAAGCTCGCCGACGAGGGCCTGCCGGTGACGCTCGCGCTGTCGCTGCACGCGCCCGACGACGAGCTGCGTGACACGCTGGTGCCGATCAACACCCGCTGGAAGGTGGCCGAGGTCCTCGACGCCGCCTGGGCCTACGCCGCCAGGACCAAGCGGCGGGTCTCCATCGAGTACGCGCTGATCAAGGACATCAACGACCAGGAGTGGCGGGCCGACCTGCTCGGCAAGCTGGTCAAGAACAAGCTGGTGCACGTCAACCTGATCCCGCTCAACCCGACGCCGGGCTCCAAGTGGACCGCCTCGCGGCCGGAGGACGAGCGGGCGTTCGTGCGGCGGCTGCAGTTCCACGGCGTGCCGGTGACGGTCCGCGACACGCGCGGGCGCGAGATCGACGGCGCCTGCGGCCAGCTCGCCGCCGCCGAATAACACCCGCCCGAAAGGAAGCCCCCGCCTCAGGGGCGGGTACGGCGCAGCCACGCGTACGCGGCCAGGCCGATCAGGCACCAGGCCAGCGAGGCGGCGGCCAGCGCGGGGAGCCGGTCGGCCAGCAGCCCGGAGTTCGCGGCGCGCATCCAGGCGGTGACCGGCACGCTGAGCCAGTGCAGCGGCGACGCGCTCACCATCAGCATCGCCAGGAAGCCGCCGACCAGCGCCATGATCGAGACGGCCGGTGACGGCAGGATCGCGCGGCTGGTGAGCGCGCCGAGCGCCAGGCCGGTGAGGATCGCCAGGGCGTGCAGGGCCAGGACGGCGGCCAGCTCGGCGCCCTGCGGGGTGGCGCTCACGCCGAGCAGCAGCCCCCACCCCAGGGCCAGCGCGTCGAAGGCGACACAGGCGGCGAGGGCGGCCAGCAGCCCGGCGGCGAGCTCGCGCCGGCGCCCGCCCGCGAGGGTGGCCGACAGCTCGCGCTGGCGGTCCGGCTCGGTGTCGAGCAGGCTCCTGGCGGCCCAGGCGAGGAACGGAATGATCAGGGCCGCCGAGTCGGTCAGCGCCGCCGCCTCCAGCCCCCGGGGCGCGCGGCTGCCGTGCAGAATGGCGAGCAGCGCCAGGATCGCCAGCAGCGCCTGGTAGACGCGGTGGGAGCGGACGTAGGCGGCGACGCGGAAGGCGGCCAGGGCGATCATCGGGTCTCCTCGCTCAGCTCGCGGGCCGCGTAGCCTTCGGCGCGCATGCGGCCGAGGAACGCGCCGACCTCCCCGGCCGGCACCGTCACCTCGACCGTGACGGGCCGCGTCTCCTGGACCGGCTCCGCCGGGGCAGCGGGTTCCGTGAGGAGGCCGCCGGTGAGCGACCAGTGGCGCAGCGACGGCAGGCAGCGCAGCCCGCCCTGGTGGTCACTGGCCACGACGACGACGCCGCGCGCGGACAGGTCGGCGACGATCGGCGGCAGGGCGTCGCGGGTGTCGGCGTCCAGCCCGGCGAACGGCTCGTCGAGCAGCAGGAGCCCCGGCTCGCCCATCAGTGCCTGGGCCAGCCCCACCTTGTGCGCGCTGCCCTTGGACAGCTCGCCGAGCCGCACGTCCAGCAGGTGTTGCATGGTGAGGCGCTCGGCCCACGGCCGCCAGCGGGCGCCGCCGCGCACCCGGGCCATGTGGTCGAGGTAGCGGGCCACGGTGAACGGCTGCTCGGTGGGGAAGCGGTCGGGGGCCAGGCCGACGACCGCGGGCCGGTCCGCGATGGTCCCGGAGGTGGGGGTGAGCAGCCCGGCCAGCAGGCGCAGGAGCGTGGACTTGCCGGCGCCGTTGACGCCGGTCAGCTCGATCACGTCGCCGGGGGACGCCTGTGCGTTGACATCCCGGATGACGGATTGGTCACGTCTTCTGTAGCGGAAGGACACGTTGGTCAGGCGCATGGTGCTGTAACGGTATAGCCCGGCTCGCATTGTCGTGATAAATGAACTCCACAATGGGAGGCGACCCCGGCAGAACTCAGGAGGAGTGGGCTTGAACCGCTTTCCGCGCGTCATGGGTATGCGTTCAGGCTATGACCCCGTCGAGGTCGACACGCTGATCGGGCGGATCGAGGCGACGCTGGGCAGGGGGCCGCGCGACCTGGAGCGCGTCACCGCCGACGAGGTGCGCACGGCGACGTTCCGGGCGCGGCGCGGCGGCTATCAGGAGACGGCGGTCGACTTCGCGCTGGAGGCGTTCGTGGTGGCGCTGGAGACGATGGCCAAGGCGCCGGTCCGGCTGGCGATGGCCGAGCCGACGGGGGAGATGCTGCGCGAGGAGTGGTTCGAGGGCCAGGCGGCCCGGGTGGAGCGGGTGGCGTTCCGGCCCGGCCGGATGGGCACCGGCTACAACGAGGACGAGGTCGACGCGTTCCTGGACCGGATCGTGGCCACGCTGCGGGGCACGACGGACTACCCGGTGTCGGCGGCCGAGGTCAGGGAGGCGAAGTTCGCCACCGTGATGTTCCGGGCGGGCTATCTGATCGCCGACGTGGACGAGTTCCTGGCGGGCATCGCGGACGTGCTGGAGCAGCGGGCCTGAGGACCCGAGGGCGGCTCAGATCGCCCGGACGAGCCCGCGCAGGTCGGGCTGCGTCTCCTGGGGGATCGCGGGGTCGGCGGGCCGCTCGCCCTGCCGGTTGATCCACACGCGGCGGATGCCGAGCTGGTGCGCCGGGACGAGGTCGTGCACGTAGCTCTGCGCCACGTGCACCCAGTGGGCGGGCCGGTGGGCGCGTTCGAAGGCGCTGAAGTGGGCGTGCGACGGCTTGTAGGCGCCCACCTGCTCGGAGGTCACCACGGCGTCGAAGGGCACCGGGAGCCGGCGGAGGGTCCCGGCGATGAGGTCGCGGTCGCAGTTGGTGAGCAGCGCCAGGTTCCAGCCGGCCTCGCGCACGGCCGACAGCTCGGTGCCGACCTCGGGGAAGACCGGCCAGTAGGGCAGGGTGTCGCCGAGCACGAAGGCGTCGTCGGGGGCGAGCGTCACCTTCTCCTGCGCGCAGGCCCGGCGCAGCGCCTCGGCCAGCACCTGCCGGTAGCGCATCGCGGGGTTCTCGGCCTGCACGTCGAGCTCGTGCCTGACGTACGCCTCCAGCAGGCGCTCGCCGTGACCGGGGGCGATCAGCTCGGCGCCGGAGCGGATGCCGTGCCGCCAGTCGACGAGCGTGCCGAAACAGTCGAACGTGACCCATCGCATAAGGCTCATCATGCGCCCTTGGCGATCTTTACGCGACCCGTCGCGCCGGTCAGGCGCGAGCCGGAGCCGGAGTGCCGGATCCTCTGAGGTGCCCGTGGCTGAGCAGGGCCACGATGACCGAGGTCACCGGGGCGGCCAGGAACGCGCCGGTGATGCCGGCGATCACGCTGCCGACCGTGATGGCCACGAGGATGACCGCGCCGGGCAGGTCGAGGGCCTTGCCGTAGATCTGCGGCGCCAGCACGTGGCCCTCGATCTGCTGCACGAGCACGGTCACCGCGACGACGATCAGCGCGATCAGCCAGCCCTTGGCCACGAACGCGACCACCGCCGCCAGCAGCCCGGCCATGAACGCCCCCACGACCGGCAGGAACGCGCCGACGAACGTGAGCACCGCCAGCGGCAGCGCGATCGGCACGCCGAGGATCCACAGCGCGAGCCCGATGAAGAACGCGTCGACGAGCCCGACGAGCGCCACCCCGCGGATGTAGCGGCCGATCACGGAGAACACCAGCTCCCCGGTCTCCATGAGCCGCTGCCGTGCCGAGGCGGGGAACAGCTCGACCAGCCAGTGCCACAGCCGGTCGCCGCCGTGCACGAAGTAGACCGCCAGGATGACGGCCAGCACGCCGCCCACCACGATCTCGCCGGCGGTCCGCACGCCGGCGATCGCGCCCGTGGTGATCTGGTGCTCCTGCTTGGCGAAGTAGTCGCGCGCCTGCTGGAGCAGCTGCTGGTCGTCGAGCCCCAGCCAGGCGGTGAACCGGTGCAGCTCCTCCAGCACCTTGCCGACGCTGGCGTGCATCTCGGCCACGCTGGCGATGGTGGGCGGCACGAGCAGCGCGCCCAGGCCGACGGCCAGCAGCAGGCCGCCGACGAAGACGACGGTGGTGGCGAGCGCCCGGTTGAGCCCGCGCCGCATCAGCCAGCGGGCGGGCGGGTAGAGCAGGGCGGTGATGAACAGGCCGATGATCACCGAGAGGACCACGGTGCTCACGATGGAGTAGCAGTAGAGCACCACCGCGATGATCGCGATCCAGCCCAGCGCCCGCCACGGCCTCATCCCCGCCCCCTTTTCGCTGCTCAGAGGCCTTCCCTCCGCGGCCCGGGGCAACCCCTCCGAGAGGGCTAAGCGGGCGGAGCCAGGTGCGGGCGTTGCTCCAGCTTGTCCTTCTCGTACGCGCCGCGCGCCTCGCCCGCCGCCCGGGTGGTGGACACCTCGGCGACCGGGACGTCCCACCACGCCTCGGACGACGGGGTGTCGACGTGCGGGTCGGTGACCACGTGGATCACCGTGGTCGTGGTGGCGGCGCGGGCCTCGTCCAGGGCCTTGCGCAGCTCGGCGAGCGTGCCGGCGCGCACGACGGTGGCGCCGAGGCTGGCCGCGTTGGCCGCCAGGTCCACCGGCAGCGGCCCGCCGTCGTAGCGTCCGCCGCCCCGGTAGGCGTAGGCGGTGCCGAGCCGTTCGGCGCCGACGCTCTCGGAGAGGCGGCCGATGGAGGCGAAGCCGGAGTTGTCCACCAGGACCACGGTCAGCTTGACCCCTTCGGCGACGGCCGTGACGAGCTCCTGCGCCATCATCAGGTAGGACCCGTCGCCCACCATGACGAACACCTCGCGTGACGGGTCGGCGAGCTTGACGCCGAGCCCGCCGGCGATCTCGTAGCCCATGCACGAGTAGCCGTACTCGACGTGATAGCTGCCCGGCCCGCTGGGCCGCCAGAGCTTGTGCAGGTCGCCGGGCATGGACCCGGCGGCGCAGATCACCACGCCGTCGTCGCCGGCCGCGGCGTTGACCGCGCCGATCACCGCGGGCTGCGGGAGCGGCGAGCCGTCGAGCGCGTACGCCTCGTCGACCAGCGCGTCCCAGGCGCGCGACAGCTCGGCGGCGCGGGCGCGGTGGGCGGCGGGGGCGGCCCAGCCGTCGCAGGCGGCGGCCAGGTCGGCCAAGCCCTCGCGGGCGTCGGCGACGAGCTGGAGCCCGGACAGCTTGGCCGCGTCGAAGCCGGTCACGTTCAGGTTGACGAACCGGGCGTCCGGCGCGAACAGCGAGCGGGAGGCCGTGGTGAAGTCGCTGTAGCGGGTGCCGATCCCGATGATCACGTCGGCCTCGCGGGCCAGCGCGTTGGCGGCCGTGGTGCCGGTCGCGCCGACGGCGCCCATCGCCATCGGGTGCCCGTACGGCAGCGCGCCCTTGCCCGCCTGCGTCTCGGCGACGGGGACGCCGTAGGTCTCGGCGAAGGCGCGCAGCTCGGCGGACGCCTCGCTGTAGAGGACGCCGCCGCCCGCGACGATCAGCGGGCGCTCGGCCGACCTGATCACCTCGGCGGCGCGGGCCAGGGCGGCGCGTTCGGGCCGGGGCCTGGGGACGTGCCACACGCGCGGGGCGAACAGCTCGGCGGGCCAGTCGGCGGCCTCGGCCTGCACGTCCTGCGGCAGCGCCAGCGTCACCGCGCCGGTCTCGGCAGGGTCGGTGAGCACCCGCATGGCCGCCAGCAGCGACGACGGGAGCTGCTCGGGCCGGTTGATCCGGTCCCAGAACCGGGAGACCGGCTTGAACGCGTCGTTGACGGAGATGTCGTACGAGCGCGTGTCCTCCAGCTCCTGGAGCACCGGGCTGGCCACGCGGGTGGCGAAGATGTCGCCCGGCAGCAGGAGCACCGGCAGCCGGTTGATCGTCGCCCCGGCCGCGCCGGTGATCATGTTGGTCGCGCCGGGCCCGATGGAGCTCGTGCAGGCCAGCGTGGACAGCCGGTTGCTCGCGCGGGCGTAGGCGGCGGCGGTGTGCACCATCGCCTGCTCGTTGCGGCTGAGGTAGTAGGGCAGCTCCGCGCCGGGGGCGGCCAGCGCCTGGCCGAGCCCGGCGACGTTGCCGTGACCGAAGATGCCGAAGCAGCCGCCGAACAGCCGGTGCTCCACGCCGTCGCGCTCGGTGCGCTGGGCGGCGAGGAAGCGCACCACGGCCTGGGCCACGGTAAGCCTCATGAGGTCCTCCCGAAGGGCAGCCTGGGGTCGATCTCCTGGCCGGTCCAGGAGCCGCGGATCCAGGCGTGGCGGGGATCGTCGCAGAACGCCATCGACCGCTCGGCGGCGGGTCCGGCCAGCACGTTCAGGTAGTACAGGTCGTAGCCGGGCGCGGCCATCGACGGCCCGTGGTAGCCGTAGGGCACGAGCACCACGTCGCCGGAGCCGACCTCGGCCAGCGTGTCGACGTGGCCCCGTCCGGAGCCGTAGACGCGCTGGTAGCCGAGGCCCTGGTCGGCCACCTCGAAGTAGTAGATCTCCTCCAGCACGGCCTCGCCGGGGCCGGCGGTGTCGTGCTTGTGCGGCGGGTAGGACGACCAGTTGCCGCCCGGCGTGAGCACCTCGACGGCCACGAGCTTGTCGCACGCGAACGCCTCGGGGGAGGCGAAGTTGTTGACCTGGCGGCTGGCCTGCCCGGCGCCGCGCAGCTCGACGGAGACCGCCGACGCGGGCACGTACCGGGCCTCCAGGCGGCGGCCGGCCCGCGCGGACGGCAGCGCGATCCGGCCGGCGCCCTCCAGCACGACGTGCTCGCCGATCGGGACGTAGGCGAAGTCGGACGGCCCGTCGAACACCGACGGCCGGCCGGACAGCTCGAACGTGCCGGAGCCGTGCGTGACCGTGCACGAGCCCGACAGCGGCAGGACCAGCATCTCCTCGCCGCCGGTGTCGAAGGCGACCGGGGCGCCGTCCAGGTCGGCGATCCGCAGCCCGGAGTAGTCCCACCCGGCCAGGCCGGGGGTGATCTCGACGGCCCAGGGAGCCGCGGCGGCCTTGCCGTACGGAATGTAAGTCATGAACCAGCCTCTCGCACCAGGGTCGCGGCGCCGTCCACGGCGGTGGCGACGTCGTCGTCCGGAGGGTAGAGCAGAGCGCGCCCGACCACGAGCCCCCGCACGCCGGGCAGCAGGAGCGCGCGCCCCCAGTCGGCGTAGGCGGCGGCCACGTCGGGCGGGTCGCCGCCGAGCAGCAGCGCGGGCAGCGTGGTGGCGGCCATGACGCGCTCCATCTCGGCGACCGCGGGGATCTTCAGCCAGGTGTAGGCGGAGGTCACGCCGAGGGCCTGGGCGACGCTGATGGCCCGGATGACGGCGTCGGGCGACAGGTCGTTGCGCACGGCCCCGCTCTCCGAGCGCACCGACCAGAACGGCTCGACCATGGCCAGGAGCCGGCGCCGGGCCAGGTCGGTGACGGCGCGGGCGCACGACTCCAGGGTGGCCACGCTGGCGTGGTCGCCGGGGTCGATGCGGCAGAGCATCTTGCCGCCGTCGAGGCGCATGTCGCCGATGGAGGCCGCGTCGAAGCCGGTGAAGCGGTCGTCCAGCTCGAACACCGAGCCCTGGAGCCCGCCCCGGTTCATGGAGCCGAAGGCGAGCTTGCCTTCGAGCGCGCCGAGCAGGAGCAGGTCCTCCAGCACGTCGGGGGAGGCCAGGATGCCGTCGACGCCGGGCCTGGCCAGCGCCACCTGGAGCCGGTCGAGCAGGTCGACGCGGCTGGCCATGGCCAGCGGCCGGTCGCGTACGGCCAGCGCGCCGCGCGCCGGATGGTCGGCGGCGATGATCAGCAGGCGTTCGTCCTCGGCGGGCAGGCCGCGCCGCTGCCTGCGGGCGGCGGCGTGGGCGATCTCCTCGGGCCGGGTGGCGCGGATGTGGGTGAGCTGCTCGTAGCCGACGCTTCGGGGCAGCGTGATGTCGCTCAAGGACGGGCTCCCGTCTGGAGCGCGAGCACCTCGTCGGTGGAGGGCATCGCGTCGGCGCAGGCCAGGCGGGCGGCGACGTGCGCGCCGGCCGCGTTGGCGAAGCGGAGGGTACGTTCCAGCGGCCAGCCGCGCACCAGGCCGAGGCAGAGCGCCCCGCCGAACGCGTCGCCGGCGCCGAGCCCGTTGACCACCTCGACGGGCACGGGCTCGACGACGACGTGCTCGTCCTTGGTGCGGGCCAGCACCCCGGCGGGGCCCAGCTTGACCACGGCCACCTCCATACCGGCGTCGAGCAGCGCCTGCGCCGCCTCTTCGGGGTCGCGGGTGCCGACGGCGATCTCCACCTCGTCGAGGTTGCCGACGGCCACGTTGGCGTGCCCGAGCGCGCGGCGCACCTCGCGGCGGGCGGCCTCGGGCGACTCCCACAGCGTGGGGCGGTGGTCCAGGTCGAACACCGTCCACCCGGACGTGCGGGCCTCCAGCGCGGTGGCGTGCGCGGACCGGCTGGGCTCCTGGCTCAGCCCGGTGCCGGTGAACCAGAAGACCGACGCCTCGCGGATCGCGGCCAGGTCCAGCGACTCGGGTTTCACCTGCAGGTCAGGCGGATGCTCGCCCCGGTAGAAGTAGATCGGGAAGTGGTCGGGCGGGAAGATCTCGCAGAACGTGACCGGGGTGGGCGGCCCGTCGACCGTGCCCACGAAGGCGTCGTCCACACCGAACCCGCGGATCGCCTGCCGTACCCATTCGCCGAAGGGATCCGCGCCCACGGCGGTCACCACGGCGGAGCGCAGCCCGTGTCGGGCCGCCGCCACCGCGACGTTGGTCGGGCTGCCGCCGAGGAACTTGCCGAAGGTCTCGACGTGAGCCAGGCCCACGCCGGTCTGCAGCGGATAGATGTCGACGCCGCAGCGGCCGATCGTGATCAGGTCGAACAACGCACCTCCAGAGATGGAGCCTTCCGCCCAACACTATGGCATATTGTCATGACATTCGGATGTCCGCTATGTTACTGAATGTGCCCTGGCCGTATCCCCCGATGGGCGGCCCCGCCGGCGCGTCGCATAGTGTCGGGCTGGCGGTCCGTCTCCCAACGGGCAAAGTCGCAGCATGAGGGCACGCTCCTGGATATGGCAAGGTCTTTACGTCATATGGATGTCATGACATATTGGCCCTGACTTCCTCCCTTTTAGGACGTGTCGGAGGGTTTGCATGGTGTTGCGGAAAAGGTCGGTGGTCGCGGTGTTGGCCGCGTCCGCGCTGGGACTCGCCGGGTGCGGCCAGTCGTCCGGCGGTGGCGGAGGTGACGCCATCGAGCTGACGATCAGCCAGAACGCCATCGCCGGCGGCAAGAACGCGGCAGCCGCCGACCACATCGCCAACTGGGTGATCCCCAAGTTCGAGGAGGCCCAGAAGGCCAAGGGCAAGGACGTCACGGTCAAGTTCGTCCCCAGCGGAGTCGACGACGAACAGTACAAGACCAAGCTCTCCCTGGACCTGAAGTCAGGCAAGGGCGCGGACGTGATCGACATCGACGGCATCTGGGCGGGCGAGTTCGCCGAGGCCGGCTACATCAAGCCGCTGGCCGAGCTGGTCGGCCCCGAGGCGGACAGCTGGGACGGCTGGCAGCAGATCCCCGAGGCCGTGCAGGGCCTGGCCACCTTCGAAGGCAAGAAGTACGCGCTGCCCGTCGGCACCGACGGCCGCGTCCTCTACTTCAACAAGACGCTGTTCACCAAGGCCGGGCTGCCCGCCGACTGGCAGCCCGCGAGCTGGCAGGAGATCCTCGACGCGGCCGCCAAGCTCAAGTCGTCCGGCGTCCCCGTGCCGATCCAGATCAACGCCGGCACCGCGATGGGCGAGGCCACCACGATGCAGGGCGTGCTGCCGCTGCTCGCGGGCGCGGGCGGCGAGGTGCAGAAGGACGGCAAGTGGACCGGCGCGTCCCAGCCGCTGAAGGACACCCTCGGCCTCTACCAGAAGATCTACGGCGGCGGCCTCGGCGACCCCAAGCTCCAGCAGGAGGCCAAGGGCCGCGACAAGTCGTTCCAGCAGTTCGCCGAGGGCAAGATCGGCATCCTGCTCGAAGGCGACTACTTCTGGCGCGGCGTGGTCAACCCCAAGGACGGCGTCGCCAAGATGGACGACCGCGACCAGGTCGTCGGCTACGCCAAGATCCCGGCCATCGAGCCCGGCAAGGGCATCCGCGGCCAGGACTTCGTCAGCATGTCCGGCGGCGCGCTGCGCACGGTCAACCCCAACACCAAGCACCCGAAGGAAGCCTTCGAACTGCTCGCCTTCACGCTCTCGGCCGACGCGCTGAAGGAGGAGACCAAGGACGGCAACGTCCGGATCACCCCGCGCAGCGACGTCAACAAGGAGATCCTGGCCGGTGAGCCGCTGCTGACCTACATCTCCGAGCAGGTGCTGCCGCTGACGGCCTACCGGCCGCCGGTCGCGCTCTACCCGCAGGTGTCGGTCGCGCTGCAGGAGGCCACCGCCGCGGTGGCCGGCGGCACCCCGGCCGACCAGGCGGCCGCGGACTACCAGAAGAAGCTCGAAGGGCTCGTCGGTGGCGCAGGTAACATCGCCTCCTAAGCCGGCCGAGGTCGTCAGCCCGGCCCCTGCCCGCCGCTACAGCTCCGATGCGGCGGGCCTGGGCCGGCTGCGGGCGGGCGCCTTCGTGGCGCCCGCTCTGGCGCTGATCGCGGTCTTCCTGGTCTTCCCCGCGCTCTGGGTGATCTACCTGGGGCTGACGAACTACCGGCTGACCGGCGCCGCCGCGGCCGAGCCGCAGTTCGTCGGGCTGGACAACTTCGTCAAGGCCGTCACCGACCCGGAGTTCTGGGACTCCACCTGGCTGACCTTCCAGTTCGTGCTGGGCTCGGCCGTCATCGGGCAGGTGGTGCTCGGCTTCACCCTGGCCTGGATGCTGAAGGACCGGCGAGGCACGCTCAAGAGCGTGGTCGAGGGCCTGGTCATCCTGGCCTGGATCCTGCCGAGCGCCGTGGTGTCGTTCCTGTGGGTGGCGCTGCTCGACCGCGACGCCGGCACCCTCAACGCGCTGCTCGGCATCCCCGGCTTCGCCTGGCTGCTCGACCACCCGATGCTGTCGATCATCATCTTCAACACCTGGCGCGGCACCGCGTTCTCGATGATGCTCTACGGCGCGGCGCTCGGGAACGTGCCGCCGTCGCACCTGGAGAGCGCCCGGCTGGCCGGGGCGTCCGGCTGGCAGCAGTTGCGCGACGTGGTGTTCCCGCACATCCGCGGGCACATCCTGACCAACCTGCTGCTGATCAGCCTGTGGACGTTCAACGACTTCAGCCCCTTCCTGCTCACGGCGGGCGGCCCCGACGGCAAGTCCGAGGTGCTGGCCGTGCACGTGTACAAGGTCGCGCTGCAGAACGGCGACCTGGGCTACGGCGCGGCGATCTCCACCGTGATCCTGCTCATCAACCTGGTCGTGGCGGTGTTCTACCTGCGGCTGCTCAGGAGCAAGAAATGACCCGCACCTGGGCCGGCCGGATCGGCTTCTACACGCTGATCGCGGTGCTCCTGGCCTTCTTCACGATCCCGCTGCTGTGGCTGGCGGCGGCGCCGTTCACCTCGGACCCGACGTACGAGGTCCGGATGCCGGACTTCACGTTCGAGAACTTCCAGACGATCATCGAGCACCCGTACGCGCTCGGCTCGCTGGTGAACTCGCTGATCCTGGCGATCGGCACCGCGCTGCTCGTGGTGGTGCTGTCGGCGCTGGCCGCCTACGCGCTCAGCCGGGTGCGCATCCCGGGCCGCGACGCGCTGCTCTACGCGCTGCTGCTGCTCTCGTCGATCATCACCGGGACCGCCGCGATGGTGCCGCTGTTCCAGCTCGCCATCGAGCTCGGCCTGATCGACTCGCACACCGGGCTGATCCTCATCCTGACCGGCGGCCTGCTGCCGGCCGCGATCTTCATGATCAAGGACTTCATGGACGCCACGCCGAAGTCCTACGAGGAGTCGGCGCGGGTGTTCGGCGCCTCGCCGCTCCAGATCGTCCGCCACGTGGTCACCCCCGTGGTGCGGCCCGGCCTGGCGACGATCGCGGTGTGGACGATCGCCAACGTGTGGGGCAACTTCCTGATGCCGTTCCTGCTGCTCAGCGACGTGGAGAAGCAGCCGGCCGCGGTGATCATGTACACCCTCTACACCGAGGGCGGCCAGGCCAACCTCAGGGTGCTGTCGACCTTCGGCCTGCTCTACTCGGTACCGGTCGTGCTCATGTACCTGTTCGTCAGCAAGAAGTACGGCTTCCGCTTCCACGGAGGGATCAAGCGCTAAATGGCCGCTATCGAACTTCGGGGCCTGACCAAGGTCTATCCCGGCGGGGTGAAGGCGCTCGACTCGCTCGACCTGACCGTCCCCGACGGCGAGTTCTTCGCCCTGCTCGGCCCCTCGGGCTGCGGGAAGACCACGCTGCTGCGCACGATCGCCGGGCTGGAGACCGCCACCGGCGGCGCCGTCGTGATCGGCGGGCGGGACGTGACCGGCGTGCAGCCGGGCGGACGCGACATCGCCATGGTCTTCCAGGACTACGCCCTGTTCCCGCACATGGACGTCAGCGACAACATCGCCTACCCGCTGCGCATCAAGAAGGTCCCCAAGGCCGCCCGCCACGCCAAGGCCGCCGAGGTCGGCGCCAGGCTCGGCCTGGAGCAGCTCATGGACCGGCGGCCCGGCCAGCTCTCCGGCGGCCAGCAGCAGCGCGTCGCGCTGGCCCGCGTCATGGCCACCCAAGCGCAGGCGTTCCTGTTCGACGAGCCGCTGTCCAACCTGGACGCCCGGCTGCGGCTGGAGGCGCGCACGTTCCTGAAGAAGCTCCAGCGCGAGCTCGGCGTCACGACCGTCTTCGTCACCCACGACCAGGCCGAGGCGCTGGCGATGGCCGACCGCATGGCCGTCATGGAGGCCGGGCACATCCGCCAGATCGGCACCCCCGCCGAGGTGTTCCAGCGGCCCGCCAACACGTTCGTGGCCGCCTTCATCGGCTCCACCCCGATGAACCTGCTGGACGCCGTCGTCAGGGGTGACACGCTGGAGGTGGCCGGGTGCAAGCTGCCCGTCCCCGCCTCCGCGGAAGGACTCCTGACCGAGGGGGAGAAGCTGGTGTACGGGGTGCGTCCCGAATACATGACCTATTCGGCGCAGCCGGTCGACGGGTCGCTGACCGGCGGCGTCGTCATCCTGGAGAACCTGGGGGCCTCCCACCTGGTCACCCTGGACGTGGCGGGCGTGCTCGTGCAGGCCGTCGTCCCCGAGGGGCACGAGCCGGCGCTGGGCGAGCAGGGCTACGCGGTGCCCCGGGGCGACCGGGCGCTGGTCTACCGTGACGGCGAGCTGGTGACGGCATGAGCGTGATCCGCGGGCACTGGAGCCTGGACGACCGGCTGGAGCGCATCCTGCGCGAGGTGCCCTTCGAGGTGCCCGAGGGCGCCCCGGCGGTCACCGTACGGCTGTCCTACGACCGGTCGCAGGGCGTGCTCGACCTCGGCTGCGGCGGCCCCGGCGGGTTCCGCGGCTGGTCGGGCGGCGCCCGCGACTCCTACACGATCACCCCGGGCTGGGCCACGCCCGGCTACCTGCCCGGCGAGCTCGAAGCGGGCCAGTGGCAGGTGTGGCTGCGGCTGCACCGCGTCCCGCCGCAGGGCCTCGACTACACGCTGGAGATCGACACCGCGCCCGTGCCCGAGCCGGAGAGCGCCGAGCCGCCGCACGGGGAGCGCCCGCCGCGCCGCGACATCCCGGACGTCGGCGGGCTGCGCTGGTTCGCCGGCGACTTCCACGCCCACACGCTGCACAGCGACGGGGCGCTCACCGTCGCCGAGCTGGCGGAGCTGGCGCTGGGGCGCGGCCTGGACTTCCTCGCCGTCACCGACCACAACACCGTCAGCCACCACCCCGAGCTGGCCAAGGCCGGCCGGGCCATCACGCTGCTGCCCGGCCAGGAGGTCACCACCGACCGGGGGCACGCCAACGTGTTCGGCGACGTCGGCTGGGTCGACTTCCGGCAGCCCGCCGACTCCTGGGTCGAGCACGCCGATCGGGCGGGCGGGCTGATCTCCATCAACCACCCGCTCGGCGGCGACTGCGCGTGGCTGCAGCCGCTCACCGAGCGGCCCAGGATCGCCGAGGTCTGGCACTCCGGCTGGTGGGACCGCCGCTGGGGCGCGCCCCTGGCCTGGGCCGACGCCTGGCACCCCGACCTGGTGGCGATCGGCGCCAGCGACTTCCACCGGCCCGGCTCCGACGGGCTGCCCGGCTCGCCCACCACGTGGGTGCTGGCCGAGGACCCCGGCGCGGCGTTCGACGCCGTAGCGGCGGGCCGCACGGCGATCTCCGCCGGGCCCGGCGCGCCGCTGCTCCTGCGGCTGGGCGACGAACTGCTCGCCCTGGACGCCGACGGGCTCATCCTGGTCCGCCCCGGCGGCGCCCGCCAGGTGATCCGCGGCGACCGCGTGCTGCTGCCCGCCGCCGAAGGGCGGCACCGACTCGAAACCTACGAGAACGAGGTGATGGCTCTATGCGCCTGATCAGTGTCGCCAACGCCCCGGTGAGCTTCGGCGTGTTCGAGCTGAGCGACGCCCCGCCGCCGCTGACCGCCGCCGAGATGGTCGGCGCGATCGCCGGCGCCGGCTACGCGGGCATCGACCTCGGCCCCATCGGCTACCTCGGCACCAAGGACGACCTGGCCGAGCGGCTGGGCGGGCTGCTGCTCGCAGGCGGCTGGGCCGACCTGCGCTACAGCGACGCCGAGGCGTTCAAGCAGGGGCTGGCCGCGCTCGACGCGACGCTCGACGTGTTCGACGCCGCCCCGGCCGCGCCCGCGCACCTGGCGCCCCGGCCCACGCTCGGCTGCTCCGGCTCGCCCGCGCGCTTCGCCCGCCCCGGCGGGAACGCGCCCGGGCTGGCGGCGTCCGAGTGGGCCGGTTACGCCTCCCGCGTCCAGGAGGCGGCCCAGCGCTGCCGCGACCGCGGCTACGAGCCCGCCTTCCACCACCACCTCGGCACGTACGTCGAGACGCCCGAGGACGTCGAGCGGCTGCTGGAGCTGACCGACGTGCAGCTCTGCCTCGACACCGGCCACCTGCTGCTGGCCGGCGGCGACCCGGTGACCGCGCTGCGCGACTGGTCGGGCCGCGTCGGCCACGTCCACGTCAAGGACGGCGACCGCGCGATCCTCGCCCAGGCCCTGGCCGACGGCGTGGACCTGCGCGAGCTGATGGGCCGCGGCGGCTTCGCGCCGCTCGGCGAGGGCGAGCTCGACCTGCCCGGAGTGATCAGCACGCTCGGCGAGATCGGCTACCAGGGCTGGGTCATCATCGAGCAGGACACGCTGCCCGGACGCCGGTCAGTTGAGCGGAACATCGCCGATCAAGCTGCCAATCGCGAGAAGCTACGGGAACTCGGACTTTGAGGCCACGCCGGAGGGGCTGGCTGGTTGAGACCATGCTGGAGGAGCGGGTTTGAAGATCGCGCTTGTCGGATGCGGAGCCGTCACGCAAGCGGTGTACGTGCCGTTGCTGTCGCGCCGCCGAGATCTGTTCGAGGTGACGGCCGTCTGCGACCTGTCGCGGACGCTCGCCGACGCCGTGGGTGACCGGCTCGGCGCCCCCGGCCGCCACACCGAGCTCGCCCGGATGCTGGAGGCCGGCGGCTTCGACGCCGTGCTCGTGCTCGCCTCCGGCTCCCACGGCGAGACCGTGCGGCAGGCGCTCGCGGCCGGCTACGCCGTGCTGTGCGAGAAGCCGCTGGCGCTGACCCGCGCCGAGGTGGACGCGCTGCCCGAGGGGCGGCTCATGGTCGGCTACATGAAGCAGTACGACCCGGCCGTGCGCCGGGCCGAGGAGTTGCTGGCCGAGCTCGGCGGCCCGGGGCGGATCCGGTCGGTCGAGGTGACCGTGCTGCACCCGAGCGGGGAGTCGCAGCTCGCCTTCGCCAACCTGACCCAGGCCCGCGACGTGTCCCCGGAGCTGCTCGCCTCGCTGCGGGCGGCCGAGGACGGGCTGGTGTCGAAGGCGCTCGGCGAGTCCGCGCCCGCCGCCGTGCGCTCCCTGTACGGGGTGGCGCTTGGGTCGATCTGTCACGACCTGTCACTGCTGCGCCGCTTCACCGGCTCCCCCCACGAGATCGCGTACGTCGAGACCTGGGGGGAGGCGCCCGGGTCGATCGAGATCTCCGGGCCGCTGCCCGCCGCCGGCCGGTTCGCCATCCGCTGGCACTACCTGGAGGACTACCCGGCCTACCGCGAGAGCGTGGTCATCCACCACGACAGCGGCTCGCTGGAACTGGTCTTCCCCTCGCCCTACCTGATGAACGCGCCCACCACGCTCACCGTCGTGTCCGGCGGCGAGAGCCGCACCGAGTGGCGTGACGTGACCGAGGCGTTCGAGGTGCAGCTGGCCGCCTTCCACGCGTTCGTCAACGACGGCAAGCCGCCGCTGACCGACGCCGCCGGAGCGCTGGAGGACATCGTCACCGCTCAGCGCATCGCCGCCCGCTACGCCGTCCAGCACGACCTGCCGATCGGAGGCGAAGCCGCATGACCGCGGAGATCGTCGTCGTCCCGCACACCCACTGGGACCGCGAGTGGTACGAGCCCTTCCAGCGTTTCCGGCTGCGGCTGGTGGCGCTGCTGGACGAGGTGCTCGACACGATGGAGAAGGACCCCGACTACCACTTCACGCTCGACGGGCAGCTCGCCTGCGTGGACGACTACCTGGAGGTGCGCCCGGAGAACCGCGACCGGATCGCCGCCCTGGTCGAGTCCGGGCGGCTGGCGGTGGGGCCGTGGCAGATCCTGCTCGACGAGTTCCTGTGCTCGGGCGAGAACATCGTGCGCAACCTGGAGCTCGGCATGGCCAGGGCGGACAAGCTCGGCGGCGCGATGGCCGTCGGCTACCTGCCGGACATGTTCGGGCACACCGCGCAGATGCCGCAGATCCTCAGGCGGGCCGGGCTGCTGCACGCCTGCGTCTACCGGGGCGTGCCCGCGTCCGTCACCACCGACGCCTTCGCCTGGGTCGCGCCCGACGGCACCGCCATCCGGGCCCAGTACCTGCCCGCCGGCGGCTACGGCAACGGCGCCCACCTGTTCGAGGACCCCGCCCAGCTCGGCGAGCGCGGCGCCGCGTTCGTCCGCACCATGCGCGGCTGGCACGGTCCCGACGGGCCGCTGCTGGCCATGTACGGCACCGACCACTCGGCCCCGGTGCGCGGCCTGCCCGACATGGTCAAGCAGCTCGGCGCCCGCATGGACACCCTGTCCGGCTACATCGAGGCGCACTCCGCCGACGTGACCGGGCTGCCCCGCGTCACCGGCGAGCTGCGCTCGCACGCCCGGGCCAACATCCTGCCGGGCGTGATCTCCGTACGCGCCCACGTCAAGCAGGCGATGAGCCGCGCCGAGCGGATGGTCGAGCGCTACGCCGAGCCGCTGGCCGCGCTCTGGGGCGGCGAGTGGCCCGGCCGCTTCCTCGACATGGCCTGGTGGCGGCTGGTCGACGCCAGCGGCCACGACTCGGTCACCGGCTGCGGCGTGGACGAGACCGCCCAGCAGGTGGCGGCCCGCATCGCCGAGGCCGAGCACCTGGGCCAGGCCGTGCGCGACATGGTGACCGCCCGGCTGGCCGGAACGGTGCCGTCCGGCGCCGTGCTCGTCGTCAACCCGACGCCCGCCCCGAGACGCGGCGTCGTGGCGATCAACGTGGCCGGCAGCGACCCGCTGCTCGACGCCGACGGGGTCAAGGTCCCGCTCCAGCCGCTGGAGTACGCCCCGACGCTGCTGCTCGACGAGGAGATGGACCCGGCCACCGCGCTGACCTTCATCCACGGCACCGAGCTGTACGGCCAGCACATCACCGGCTGGTCGGTCGACGACGGCGTGCTGACCTTCACCGTCGCCCGCGAGTCGAGCGCGGCCTTCAACGTGGGCCAGGTGCGCGGCGCGCTGGAGGGCGTGACCCGCGTCCGCATCCTCGCCGAGGCCCGCCGCACGCTCGCCGCGTACGTGAGCACGCCGCCGCTCGGCCACGCCGCGGTGCGCACCGCCCCCTACTCGGAGGTGGCCGGGGCCCCGTCCGGCGACCCGTTCGTGCCGGTGCGCGCCGAGGAGCGGATGCTCGACAACGGGCTGCTCAACGTCGAGGTGGCGCGTGACGGCACGCTCACGCTGACCAGCGCCGACGGCGTCACGCTGACCGGGGCGGGGCGGATCGTCGACGGCGGCGACGTGGGCGACAGCTACAACTACGCGCCTCCGGCCCACGACCGCGTCGTGCAGGACCCGGAGTCGGTGCACGTGTCGAAGGTGTGCTCGGGGCCGCTGGTGGCGGCGTTCGACGTGTGGCGCACCTACCAGTGGCCGGCCGCCGGCGACGGGATCGACGGCACCCCGGAGATCCCGGCGCAGTCGCGTACCGAGGTCACCGAGGAGATCGCCGTCCGCACCCGGGTCGAGCTGCGCGCGGGCGAGCCGTTCGCGCGGCTGACCGTGGAGTTCGACAACCGGTGCGCCGACCACCGGGTGCGGCTGCACGTGCCGCTGCCCGAGCGGGCGACGCGGTCGCACGCCGAGGGGCAGTTCGCCGTCGTCACGCGCGGCCTGGACGCCGAGGGCGGCTGCGGCGAGGAGCCGCTGCCGACGTTCCCCGCCTCCTCGTGGGTGGCGGCCGGGGGAGTGGCGGCGCTGCTGGAGCACGTCACCGAGTACGAGCTGGTCGACGACGGGAAGGAGCTGGCGCTCACGCTGCTGCGCTCGATCGGCTTCCTGTCGCGCAACCGTCACGTGCTGCGCCCCGAGCCCGCCGGGCCGCAGCTGCCGACCCCGGCGGCGCAGTCGCGCGGGCTGCGCTCGGTGGAGCTGGCGCTGATGCCCTACAGCGGCACCTGGAAGGCGGTGCCCGAGGCGGCCGAGACGTTCCGGCACGACCTGCTGGCCGTGGCGGGCACCGGCGACCCGGCGCTGCCGCTGCCCGCGCCCGCCGCGGGGCTGTCGGTGGCCGGTGACGGCGTCGTCATGACGTCGCTGCGGGTCCGCGACGGGTGGCAGGAGCTGCGCGTGGTCGCGCTCACGGACGAGTCGACCGAGGCGGTCGTCGAGGGCGGGTTCACCCGGGCGCGCCTCGCCGACCTGCGCGGGCGTCCCGGCGCGGAGGTGCCGCTGACCGGCGGGGTGCTGCGGCTGCCGCTGTCGGCCTGGGAGATCGCGACGGTGCAGCTCTCCTAGTCGTGCAGGCCGAGCTGACGGGCCGCCTGGAGGGCCAGCCAGACCTCGGCGAAGGCGGCGCTGGACGACAGGTCGCGGCCCGTCAGGGCGGCGAAGCGGCGCAGCCGGTAGGCGAGCGTGTTGGGGTGGACGTGCAGGGCGGCCGCCGCGTCCTCGGTGCGGCGGTCGCGTTCCATCCAGGTGCGCACCGAGGTGAGCAGTCGTGAGTCGTGCGCCTCGTCGTAGGCGAGCACCTCGCCCAGCACGTCGTCCACCAGCGCGGTGAGCGTGTCGGCGTCGTCGGGCAGCCACCGGCCGGTGGTGTCGTCGCCGTAGTGGACGAGCGGCCGGCCTGACGCGGCGGCCCGGTCGGCGGCCCAGACGGCCTCGCGCCGGGCCACCCGGGTGGAGCCGCCCGCCGCGAACGGCCTGCTCACCCCGGTCCGCGCCCCGGCCGGCGCCGTGAGCGCGTCGCCCAGCCCGGGGGCGCCGAGCACGTAGTGGTCGCTGCCGCGCCGCAGCATCAGGTGCGGATGGTCGGCCAGCGCCCGGCGCAGCGCGTCGTCGGCCGCGCCCCGTACGACCATCAGGACCGTCTCCCCGTCGGCGGCCAGGCCGAGCCGGGCCAGGCGGCGGCGGGCCGTGGCCGGGTCGAGCACGTCCTGCAGCAGCTCGGCCAGCGTCTCGGCGCCCTCGCGGCGCAGCGTCTCGCGCTCGTGCCTGGCCATCGCCACCTGGAGGGCCGCGACCGTGGCGATGTGCTGCACCACGGCCAGCCCGGCGGGCCTGGCGCCCTCCCGCTCGAAGGCCACCAGGAACCCGGCCGGGCCGCCGGGCGCGGGCACCGGCAGCGCGAAGCCGCCCGGGATCGTGGGCGGCGCGTCGGGGGCCGACGGCAGCGCGTCGAGCGACGGCACGGGCACCCCGGGCAGCAGCGGGCGCCCCTGCGGCGTGCACAGGTAGACGTCGTAGCCCGACAGCCGCTCCAGCCGTTTGAACAGCGTGGCCGTGTCCAGGTCCTCGGCGGCCAGCCAGCGCAGCGCGCCGAACACCTGCAACTGCGCGCCCAGCCGGTGCCGGGCGTCCTCCTGCACGGCCGCGGCCACCTCCTGGGCGATCGCGATGAACGGCACCGCCAGCGGCACCTCCAGCACCGGCATCCCGCGCGCCTCGGCCGCCTCGAAGAACGCCTCGTGCAGCGGCGGCACGTGGAGCTGCGCCGACAGCGCCAGCGCCGAGACGCCCGCGTCGTCCAGCCGCTCCAGGTAGGCGCGCTGCCGGGCCGCCGCGCGTGGCACGCCGATGCCCGTCGTCATGATCACCTCGGCGCCGAGCAGCCACGGCGTCGGGTCGTCCAGCTCGCTCACGTGCGCCCACGACACCGACCGCCCCACCCCGGCCTCGCCGGCGAGCAGGCGGAGCTGGAGCGCGGGCGAGCGCAGCAGATCCTCGACCGTCACCTTGTGCTCAGCCACAACCCCCACCGTAGTACTTCGTGAATCGCCCAATTGCCGCAGGTCAGCGGCGTGACGTTGACTGCGTGCATGCACACAGGCCCCGTCGACTCCGCCCGGGTCCCGCGTTTCGCCGGACCCGCCACCTTCGCCCGTCTGCCCCGCCTCGACGAGGTGGGCCGCGCCGACGTGGCCGTGGTCGGAGTGCCGTTCGACAGCGGCGTCTCCTACCGGCCCGGCGCCCGGTTCGGCCCGTCGGCCGTGCGCGAGGCGTCGCGGCTGCTGCGGCCCTACCACCCCGGCCTGGACGTCTCCCCGTTCGAGCGGGTCCAGGTGGCCGACGCCGGTGACATCGCGGCCAACCCGTTCCACATCGGCGAGGCCATCGAGAGCATCGAGGCCGCCGCCGACGCGCTGGACGCCCGCCTGGTGACGATCGGCGGCGACCACACGATCGCGCTGCCGCTGCTGCGCTCGGCCGCCAGGAAGCACGGGCCGGTGGCGCTGCTGCACTTCGACGCCCACCTCGACACGTGGGACACCTACTTCGGCGCCGAGTACACGCACGGCACCCCGTTCCGGCGGGCCGTCGAGGAGGGCATCCTCGACACCGAGGCGCTCAGCCACGTCGGCATCCGCGGCCCCCTCTACGGCAAGAAGGACCTGGAGGAGGACCGGCGGCTCGGCTTCGGCATCCTCACCGCCGCCGACGTGCTGCGCCGCGGCCTCGACGAGGTGATCGACGCGCTGCGGCAGCGGATCGGCGACCGGCCGCTGTACGTGTCGGTCGACATCGACGTGCTCGACCCGGCGCACGCCCCCGGCACCGGCACCCCGGAGGCGGGCGGCCTGACCAGCCGCGAGCTGCTGGAGATCCTGCGCGGCCTGGCCGGGACGAACCTCGTCGGCGCGGACGTGGTCGAGGTGGCCCCCGCCTACGACCACGCCGAGATCACCTCCGTCGCCGCCTCCCACGTCGCCTACGACCTGGTCAGCCTGCTCGCCCTGCGGGAGAAGCCATGAGCACGAGCATCACCGAGATCGAGACGTACGGCGTCGAGCGCATCCCCGACGCCGAGCGCACCGCCCGGCCGGTCGACCTGTTCCGGGTCGCGTTCGGCGGCGCGAACACCTTCGCCACCTGTGTGCTGGGCGCCTTCCCGATCCTGTTCGGGCTGTCGTTCTGGCAGGGGCTGGCCGCGACCGTGCTCGGGCTGGCCGTCGGGGCGCTCATCCTGGCGCCGCTGTCGCTGTTCGGGCCGCTGAACGGGACCAACAACGCGGTGTCGTCCTCGGCGCACCTGGGCGTGCACGGCCGGATCGTCGGCTCGTTCCTGTCGCTGCTGACGGCGATCGCGTTCTTCTCCATCTCCGTGTGGTCCTCCGGCGACGCGCTCGTCGGCGGCGCGCACCGGCTGGTGGGGCTGCCCGACACCGACGTCACCTACGGCGTCGCGTACGCGCTGTTCGCCGGGCTCGTGCTGGTGGTGTGCGTGTACGGGTTCCGCTTCATGCTGTTCGTCAACAAGATCGCGGTGGCGGCGGCGTCGCTGCTGTTCGTGCTGGGCGCGGTCGCGTTCGCCGGCGACTTCGACCCGTCCTACCCGGGGACGCTGGCCGCCGGTGACCCATTGTTCTGGCCGTCGTTCATCGGGGCGGCGCTCATCGTGCTGTCGAACCCCGTGTCGTTCGGCGCGTTCCTGGGCGACTGGTCCCGCTACATCCCGGCCTCGACGCCGCGCTCGAAGGTGATGGCCGCCGCGTTCCTGTCGCAGATCGCCACCATCCTGCCGTTCTTCTTCGGCCTGGCCACCGCGTCGATCATCGCCGCCAAGGCCGCCGAGTACATGGACCCGGCCGCGCCCAACTACGTCGGCGGGCTGCTGGCCATCGCTCCCGCCTGGTACTTCGTGCCCGTCTGCCTCATCGCGCTGATCGGCGGCATGTCCACCGGCACCACGTCCCTCTACGGCACCGGGCTGGACTTCTCCAGCGTCTTCCCGCGCTTCTCGCGGGTGCGGGCGACGGTGTTCATCGGGACGCTGTCGATCGTGTTCATCTTCGTCGGCCGCTTCGCGGCCAACCTCACGCAGAGCATCTCCACGTTCGCCACCCTCATCATCACCTGCACCGCGCCGTGGATGGTGATCATGATGCTGGGGTACGTGACCCGCCGGGGCTGGTACGACCCGGAGGCGTTGCAGGTGTTCAACCGGAGGCAGACAGGCGGCCGCTACTGGTTCGCCCACGGCTGGAACGCGCGGGGACTGGCCGCCTGGCTCGTCTCGGCGGCGCTGGCGCTGGCGTTCGTCAACCTGCCCGGCCAGTTCGTCGGGCCGCTCGGCGGGCTGGCGGGCGGGATCGACATCTCGCTGCCGGTCGGCCTGGGCATGGCGGCGGTGCTCTACCTGGCGCTGCTGGCCGCCTTCCCGGAGCCGCGCGAGGTCTACGGCCCCGACGGGCCGCGCCTGGTGCGCTCGGCCGACACCCCGGTGCCGCCGATCGCCGGGGCCGAGGCGGCGGCGTGAGCGGGGAGCTCGTCGACCTGTCGGTGCCGCTGACCACCGGGATGCCGGTCTACCCGGGCGACCCCGAGGTGAGCGTCGAGCCCGCGCTGACCACCGGCCGAGACGGCGTCAACGTGCTGCGGCTGCACCTGGGCTCGCAGTCGGGCACCCACGTCGACGCGCCCTACCACGTCGACGACACGCTGCCCCGGCTCGACGCCCTGCCGCTGGACCGCTTCGCCGGGCCCGCCGTGGTGGTGGACGCGCGCGGGCTGGGACCGCGGGCGGCCATCACGCCGGAGCGTCTGGGGGCCGTGCCTGCCGGGGCGCCGATCGTGCTCGTGGCCACCGGCTGGTCGGCCCACTGGGGGAGCGAGGCGTACCAGGCGCATCCGTACCTGACCGAGGAGGCGGCGGAGCTGCTGGTCGCGGCGGGGACGCGGACGGTGGGGATCGACGCGCTGAGCGTCGACCCGACGCCGGCGGCGGACTTCCCCGCGCACCGGGTGCTGTGCGGCGCCCACGCGGTGATCGCCGAGAACCTCACCGGGCTCGACCGGCTGCTGGAGGCGCAGGCGGCGGGCCTGGCGGTCGAGGTGTGGCTGATGCCGATCCGGCTCGGCGGCGCCGACGGGGCGCCGGTGCGGGCGGTGGCCCGCCTGGGTCAGCGCGTGCCCCAGGAGTAGGTCTGCTTGCGCAGCTTCAGGTAGACGAACGACTCGGTGGCGCGCACCGCCGGGATGGCGCGGATCTTGCTCAGGATCTCCAGCAGGTGGCTGTCGCCCTCGCACACCACTTCCACGATGACGTCGAAGGAGCCCGCCGTGAGCACCACGTAGTCGATCTCCGCGATCGCCGAGAGCTCGTCGGCCACGGCCTCCAGGTCGCCCTCGCAGGTGACGCCGATCATGGCCTGGCGGGGGAAGCCGAGCGTCAGCGGGTCGGTCACCGCGACGATCTGCATGACCCCGGCGTCCTGGAGGCGCTGGACCCGCTGCCGCACGGCTGCCTCGGACAGGCCGACCGCCTTGCCGATCGCGGCGTAGGGTTTGCGGCCGTCCGCCTGGAGCTGCTCGATGATCTGCTTGGCCAGGTCGTCGAGAACGACCGGACCCGGCGAGGCGCCGGAGCCGCGGCGCACCCGAGGCGGCGTCGTCATGGCGAGGAATCCTCCTAGCGGTCCGGCGTTACGGGGGCGTTCCCGCCGGGTTGCCGTCCTGGTGCGACATGTTGTCAGTTCTCGGCGCTCTGTCAAGCGAATTCGTAGCAATTTGATATCTTCACCACGAAATCCCTTGTCCTGATGCAAGTGCTCTGTAAGAGTCGCGGCATCTCAGCCACCCCACCAGGAGGTCATCACCTTGACCACCCGTCTGCAGAACTACGTCAACGGTGAGTTCGTGGACGCCAAGAGCGGCCGTTTCTCCGACGTCGTCGACCCGTGCACCGGGGAGGCCTACCTCCAGGCCCCGATCTCCAGCGCCGAGGACGTCGACGCGGCGTACGCCGCCGCGGCAGCCGCGTTCGAGTCGTGGGGGCGGACGACCCCGGGGGAGCGGGCGAACCTGCTGCTCAAGGTCGCTGACGCGATCGAGGCGCGGGCCGACGAGATCAACGAGGCCGAGTGCCTCAACACCGGCAAGCCGCGCGCCCGCATGGCCGAGGACGAGACCCCGGTCGCCGCCGACCACTTCCGCTTCTTCGCCGGCGCCGCCCGCACCCTGGAGGGCCCGACGGCCGGGGAGTTCCTGGCTGAGCACACCAGCGTCATCAGGCACGAGCCGATCGGCGTCATCGGCCAGGTCACGCCGTGGAACTACCCGATGATGATGGCGGTTTGGAAGATCGCCCCCGCGCTGGCGGCCGGCAACACGATCGTGCTCAAGCCGTCCGACACCACCCCGGCCTCCACGCTGAAGCTGGCCGAGATCCTGGGCAGCGTGCTGCCCGCGGGCGTGTTCAACGTCGTCACCGGTGACCGCGAGACCGGCGCCCTGGTCGTCGGCCACCCGACCGCCGCCATGGTCGCCATCACCGGCTCCGTCGGCGCCGGCATGTCGGTGGCCAGGAGCGCCGCCGACGACCTCAAGCGCGTCCATCTGGAGCTCGGCGGCAAGGCGCCCGTCGTGGTCTTCGACGACGTCAAGGACCTGCGCAAGGCCGCCGCCGACATCGCCGTCGCCGGCCTCTACAACGCCGGCCAGGACTGCACCGCCGCCTGCCGCGTGCTCGTGCAGGAGAGCGTCCACGACGAGTTCGTCGCCGCGCTCGCCGAGGCCGCCGCCGCGACCGTGACCGGCGACCTGTCCAACGAGGACGCGCTGTACGGCCCGCTCAACAACGAGCAGCAGCTCGCCCGCGTGCAGGGCTTCGTCGAGCGCGCCCCCGCGCACGCCAAGGTGCTCACCGGCGGTCACCGCGTGGGGGAGAAGGGCTACTTCTTCGCCCCGACCGTCATCGACGGCCTCAAGCAGGACGACGAGATGGTGCAGAACGAGGTCTTCGGCCCCGTCATCACCGTCCAGACGTTCACCGACGAGGCCGACGCCCTGGCCAAGGCCAACGACGTCCGCTACGGGCTGAGCAGCTCGGTGTGGACCTCCGACCACGGCCGGGCGATGCGGATGTCGAACCGGCTCGACTTCGGCGTCGTGTGGGTCAACACGCACATCCCGTTCGTCTCGGAGATGCCGCACGGCGGCTTCAAGCACTCCGGCTACGGCAAGGACCTCTCGGTGTTCGGCCTGCACGACTACACGAGGGTCAAGCACGTCATGCACTACATCGGCGAATAACGTACAAGGGACGAAACCTGGATATGGCCGAGCAAGGTTTGATCGAGCGGAGTGCGATCGAGCTTGAGGGGGTTGTCAAGGAATACCTCTCACATGGCGAGGTCGTCCAGGCGGTCAAGGGCGTGACGCTGGACATCGCCGAGGGGGAGTTCTTCTCCCTCCTCGGCCCGTCCGGGTGCGGCAAGACCACGACGATGCGCATGATCGCGGGCTTCGAGGAGCCCTCCAAGGGCGTGGTCCGGCTGCACGGCCAGGACGTCACGAACGTCCCGCCGAACCGGCGTGACGTGAACATGGTCTTCCAGTCCTACGCGCTGTTCCCGCACATGAGCGTGTGGGACAACGTGGCCTTCGGGCTGAAGCAGAAGAAGACGCCGCAGGAGGAGATCCGGCGGCGGGTCGGCGAGATGCTGGAGATCGTCGACCTCGGCGGCCGGGAGAAGCGCCGCCCGCGCGAGCTGTCCGGCGGGCAGCAGCAGCGGGTCGCGCTGGCCCGGGCGCTGGTCAACCGGCCACGCGCGCTGCTGCTCGACGAGCCGCTCGGCGCGCTCGACCTCAAGCTCCGCCAGGCGATGCAACTGGAGCTCAAGCGCATCCAGCGCGAGGTCGGCATCACGTTCGTGTACGTGACGCACGACCAGAGCGAGGCGCTGACCATGAGCGACCGCATCGCGGTCATGAACGACGGCCTCGTCGAGCAGCTCGCCGGGCCGCGCGAGATCTACGAGCGGCCCGCCAGCACCTTCGTGGCGGGCTTCATCGGCACCTCCAACCTGCTGTCCGGCACCGCGGCCGGCGGCGTGCTGGAGACCGGCGGCGGCCGGGTGCTGGTGCCCGGCCACGACGGCGAGGTGTCGGTGACGATCCGGCCCGAGAAGATCCGCATCTCCGCGGACAAACCCGACGGCGAGCTGAGCGCGCTGCCGGGCACCGTGGCGGAGGTCGTCTACCTGGGCACCTACACCAGCTATGCCGTGACCCTCGCCGACGGGGCCGAGATCACGGTGTTCCAGCAGAACGCGCAGGACGCGACCACCACCGCGGAGCGGGGCGACTCCGTGTGGCTGTCGTGGCAGGCGCGCCACTCCTACGTGATGGAGAGTCGATAGCACATCATGGACCGCCTGCACACCCCCGCCCTCGTCAGAGGGATGACCCAGCCCCGCACCCGCCGCGACGCGTTCAGGCTGGCCGGCCTGTCCGCCGCCGGGCTCGCGCTGGCCGCCTGCGGCGTTCAGGGCCAGAAGGCCGCGCCCCCCAAGCCCGACGCCGTCAAGGACTTCTGGGCCAAGCAGAAGAAGAACGGCAAGGTCGTCTTCGCCAACTGGCCCGAGTACATGCCCGAGGACCACGGGCCGCTGAAGAAGTTCCAGCAGGAGACCGGGATCTCCTACGAGTACAAAGAGGACATCAACGAGAACGCGGAGTTCTTCGGCAAGGCGGACCCGGTGCTGCGGGCGGGCCAGTCGCTGGGCTACGACATCGTCGTGATGACCAACGGCATCCAGCTCCAGCACATGATCGAGCTCGGCTACGCGGTGGCGCTCGACCAGAGCAGGATGCCGAACTTCCAGGCCAACGCGGGCGCCAAGTACAAGGAGCGCTCCTACGACCCCGGCAACGTCTACACGATGCCCTACGCCTCCGGCGTGACCGGGATCGCGTACAACACCAAGTACGTCAAGGACGAGCTGACCAGCATCGAGGCGCTGTTCGACGCCAAGTACGAGGGCCGGGTCGGCATGATGGCCGACGCCCAGGAGATCGGCAACTTCGGCATGATCGCCCTCGGCGTCGACCCGGAGAAGTCCACCGAGGACGACTGGAAGCGGGCCGGCGAGAAGCTCAAGGCGCAGCGCGAGGCCGGGATCGTGCGCAAGTACTACGACCAGAACTACATCGACGCCGTCTCCAGGGGCGACGTGTGGCTGACCATGGCCTGGTCGGGCGACGTGTTCCAGCGGCAGCTCGCGGGTGAGCCGGTCAAGTTCTACGTGCCCGAGGAGGGCGGCACGATCTGGACCGACAACATGCTCATCCCCAAGAACGCCGCCAACCCGGTCGACGCCATGACGCTGATGGACTACTTCTACAAGCCGGAGATCGCCGCCGAGCTGGATGAGTTCATCCAGTTCGTCACGCCGGTGCCCGCCGTGCAGGACCTGCTGCGCAAGAAGGCTGAGACCGCCTCGGGCGAGGACAAGCAGGCGCTGCTCGACATGGCCGACAGCCCGCTGATGTTCCCCACCGAGGCCGACTACGCCAAGCTGCGCAACTACACCAAGCTGACCACGGCGCAGGAGCAGGTGTTCAACCCGATCTTCCAGTCGATCACCCAGGCCTAGGCCGATGCGACGTCTCACCCCCTACCTGCTCGCGCTGCCGGGCTGGATGTGGCTGGCGATCTTCCTGGTGGTGCCGCTGGCCGCGATGGCGTCGGTGTCGCTGCAGACCGGCAACGTGATCGACGGCTTCGTCATGACGTTCAGCGTCTCCAACTACGGCGACGCCATCGGCGGCTACAGCACCCAGCTCGTCCGCTCCCTCGTGTACGGGGCGTGCGCCACGGTGGCGATGCTGGTCATCGGCTATCCGGTGGCGTACTGGATCGCGTTCAAGGGCGGCAGCCGCAAGTCGGTCTACCTGTTCCTGCTGCTGCTGCCGTTCTTCGTGTCGTTCGTGCTGCGCACGATCTCGTGGGGCTTCCTGCTGGCCGACGACGGCGTCCTGCTCGGCACGCTGAAGTCGTGGGGGCTGCTGCCGGCCGGCTTCCACGTGCTCGCCACGGCGTTCGCGGTGGTGGCGGGGCTGACGTACAACTGGCTGCCGTTCATGATCCTGCCGATCTACGTGGCGCTGGAGCGGGTCGACCCGCGCGTGGTGGAGGCGGCCCAGGACCTGTACGCGACGCGCGGGGCGGCCTTCCGCAAGGTGGTGCTGCCGCTGTCGCTGCCGGGCGTGTTCGCCGGGGTGCTGATGACGTTCGTGCCGGCGACGGCCGACCCGGTCAACGCACAGGTGCTCGGCGGCACCGGCAACACCATGATCGGCAACATCATCCAGACCGAGTACCTGGTCAACAATGACTACCCGACGGCCTCGGCGCTGTCGTTCACGCTGATGGCGGTGCTGCTGGTGGGCATCTTCGCGTACGCCAGGGTGCTGGGCACCGAGAACGTCCTCGAGGCGGCGGCCCGATGAGGGGCGGCAGGCTGGGCGACCGGCTGCTGCACGCCTACACCTGGCTCATCATCGCCTGGCTGTCGGCGCCGATCGCGGTCATGGTGCTGTTCGGCTTCAACGACAAGCAGAGCAAGTCCAACGCGAGCTGGCAGGGCTTCACGCTGCGCTGGTACGAGGAGCTGTTCGCGATCGAGGGCCTGACCGAGGCGCTCGCGAACTCGCTGAAGATCGCGCTGGCCAGCACCGTCATCACCGTGGTGCTCGGCACGACGCTGGGGCTGGCGCTCGGCAGGCACCGCTTCCGCGGCCGGGGCGCGACGAACTTCCTGGTGTTCGCCGCGATCTCCACGCCCGAGCTGGTCATGGGCGCGTCGCTGCTGTCGCTGTTCGTCTCGGCCGGCGTCTGGCGTGACGCGATGACGATCACGATCGCGCACGTGCTGTTCTCGCTGTCGTTCGTGACCGTGACGGTCCGGGCCAGGGTCGTCACGCTGGACCCGGCGCTGGAGGAGGCGGCCAAGGACCTCGGCGCGTCCGCGTGGGGCACGTTCCGGCAGGTCACGCTGCCGTCGATCATGCCCGGCGTGCTGGCCGGGGCGATGCTGGCGTTCGCGCTGTCCATCGACGACTATGTCGTCACGAGCTTCGTCAACGGCTCCACCCCGACGTTCCCGCTGTGGATCATCGGGTCGGTGAAGACGGGCATTCCCCCGCAGGTGAACGTGATGGGTACGCTGATCTTCGGCATCGGCGTGCTGATCGCGATCGTCAACGCGGTCGCCGCCCGCCGCCGGATGTGACACGTACTTCTCTGCCACGAGCAGTTTCCGACCCAGAACAGGGAGGCGAGATCGGATTCCGGCGGGGGGAACCCGCGCGTGATCACCAATTTGGTCCCGCAATTTCACAAAATAAGACACCGTAAGGGAAGTGGGATTTGTGGATCCGCTGAAGGCGCTGGCTGACGCGGAGCGCAAGCCGTACTGGCTGGACAGCCCGGCCAGACCCGAGCCGCGACCGCGGCTCGACAGCAACACCACCGCCGACCTCGTCGTCGTCGGCGGAGGCTTCTCGGGGCTGTGGACGGCCCTGATGGCCAAGGAACGCGACCCCGGCCAGGACGTCGTCCTGCTGGAGGGCCGCCGCATCGGCTGGGCGGCATCCGGCCGCAACGGCGGGTTCTGCATGGCGACCCTCACCCACGGCCTGTCCAACGGGCTGGAGCGCTGGCCGGACGAGATCGACCGGCTGGAGCGCATGGGCGCCGACAACCTCGACGAGATCGAGCGGACGCTGGAGCGCTACGGCGTCGACTGCTCCTTCGAACGCACCGGAGAGCTCAACGTCGCCACCGAGCCGTGGCAGCTCGACGCTCTCCAGGAGAACCTCGACGTCATAGACCGGCTCGGCCTCGACTACGTGCCCCTCGACCAGGACCAGGTCCGGGCCGAGGTCAACTCGCCCACCTACCTGGGCGGGCTGTGGGAGCGCAGCGGCTGCGCCATGCTCGACCCGGCCCGGCTCGCCTGGGGACTGCGCGACGCGTGCGTGCGCCTCGGCGTGCGGGTGTACGAGCGCAGCCCGGTCCGCTCGATGCACGACGACGGCGACACGATCGAGCTGCGCACCCCCCGGGGCGCCGTGTCCGGCCGTCGGGTGGCGCTCGGCACCGGCGTCTTCCCGCCGCTGCTGCGCCGGCTCAAGCACTTCGTGGTGCCGGTGTACGACTACGCGCTGATGACCGAGCCGCTCAGCGACGCCCAGCTCGCCGAGATCGGCTGGCGCAACCGGCAGGGCGTCGGCGACTCGGCCAACCAGTTCCACTACTACCGGCTGACCGACGACAACCGCATCCTGTGGGGCGGCTACGACGCCGTTTACTACAACGGCGGCCAGGTCAAGGCCGAGTACGACCAGCGCGACGAGACGTTCGTCAAGCTCGCCGGGCACTTCTACACCACGTTCCCGCAGCTCGACGAGGTGCGCTTCACCCACCGGTGGGGCGGCGTGATCGACACGTGCAGCCGGTTCAGCGCCTTCTACGGGCAGGCGCACGGCGGCAGGCTCGCCTACGCCACCGGCTACACCGGCATGGGCGTCGGCGCCACCCGCTTCGGCGCCAACGTCATGCTCGACCTGCTCTCCGGCGAGCGGACCGAGCGGACCGAGCTGCGCATGGTCAAGGAGAAGCCCGTCCCGTTCCCGCCCGAGCCGGTGCGGTCGGGGGTGATCCAGTTCACCCGCTGGTCCATCGCCCAGGCCGACCAGCACCAGGGCAGGCGCAACCTGTGGCTGCGCACCCTGGACCGGATGGGGCTCGGCTTCGACTCCTGATCGCGACGCCCGCGGCCCCGCGCCGCGGGCGTTCCGCGTCACACTGGGAGCATGAGAGTCGAGTTCGCCGTCGACGGCGTCGTGCTGGCGGGAGACCTGCGGGTGCCCGGCGGGCCGGGGCCGCACCCCGCCCTCGTGTTCACCGGCCCCTTCACGGGCGTGCGTGACCAGGTCACCGGGCTCTACGCCGAGCGCCTGACCGCCGAGGGCTTCGTCACGCTCGCCTTCGACCACCGCAACTGGGGCGAGTCGGGCGGCGAGCCGCGCTGCCACGAGGACCCCCAGGGCAAGCTGCACGACCTGCGCGCGGCGGTGTCGTTCCTGCGCGCCCGGCCCGAGGTCGACGCCGGCCGGATCGGGGCCGTGGGCATCTGCCTGGGCGGCGGCTACGCGCTCAAGTTCACCGCCTTCGACCCCCGCGTCAAGGCGTTCGCGGGCATCGCCGGGGCCTACAACAACCCGTACGCGATGCGGTCGGGGATGGACTACGCGGCGGTGCTGGCCTCGTTCGCCGAGGTGCTGGAGCGCCAGGACCAGGGCGGGCCGGTCGCCTACCTGCCCGCGGTGGCCGAGGAGGGCGAGGCCGCCATGCCCGGCGACGAGCCGTACGCCTACTACGGGACCGACCGCTCAGCGTCCCCCCACTGGGACAACCGGGTCACCCGGGCGAGCGTCCGCGAGCTGGTCACGATGGACAACATGATGGGCGCCGACTTCCTGTCGCCCCGCCCGGCGCTGATCGTGCACGGCGTCGTGGACCGGTTCTGCTCGCCGGAGGGCGCCGAGGAGGCGTACAAGCGGCTCGACGAGCCCAAGCGGCTCGTCTGGATCGACGCCAAGCAGCACGTCGACCTCTACGACCGCGAGCCGTACGTGACGCAGGCCGTCGAGGCGACGGCCGGGTTCCTGCGCGAGCACCTCTAGGGTTGGCGCGCGCGGCGGCTGGGCAGGAGATCGGCTGACCCCCGGTGAGATCACGGGGGGTAGGGCGTGCGTGCGCGATCATGGGCCGCGGTGGCGGTTCTGCTGCTGGTGACAGGGTGCGAGAGCGAGGCCGCGGCGCCCGTGCGGGGCTCGGCGGGCGTGGCGGCGCGGCTGCCCGCCGCGGCGGCCCGGTGCGTGCTGACGCTGCCCGACGCGAAGGCGGGCCGGACGGCCAAGGCCAAGCTGACACGCCAGGTGGCCCGCTACCTCGACCGCAGGCCGGGGCGCGTCGCCTACAGCGCGCTCGACCTGGTCTCCGGCGTGACGATCGGCCACCGCGCGCACGAACGCGGCATGATCACCGCCAGCGGGTCCAAGGTCGACATCCTCATGGCCCTGCTGGCCCGCCGGAAGCAGCCGCTGCGCGGCAGCGAGCGCGACCTGGCCGCGCGCATGATCAGGGAGAGCGACAACCAGGCCGCCGACACGCTGTGGTGGCGGGCCGGCGGCGGCCCCGGGCTGGCCGCCTTCTACCGCAAGCTCGGCCTGCGCGAGACGACGCCCGGAGCGGGCCGCTACTGGGGCGGCACCACCACCACGCCCGCCGACCGCGTCAAGGTGCTCAAACTGCTCGCCGAAGGCGGCAGGGGACTGCGGGCCGCCGACCGGGAGCACGTGCTCGGGCTGATGGGCCGCGTCCACCGCGACCAGGACTGGGGCGTCAGCGCCGCCGCCAGGCCCGGCGAGCGGGTGGCGCTCAAGAACGGCTGGACGCCCCGGCCGTTCGTGCACAACACCTGGGCCGTTACCAGCTACGGCCGCGTCACCGGGCCGGGGCGCGACCTGCTGCTGTCGGTCCAGACCGACCACCAGCCCGGCGAGAGCCACGGCATCGCCACCATCGAGGGCCTGGCCAAGCTCGTCGGCGACCGCCTGGACGCCCTCGCGCCCAGCAGGACCCGGGCCTGCGAGGCCGGGCCGACCGCGTAGGATGACTCCGTCGCGTCTCGCACGCGCCTGATAGACCGCTCGGCGGCCGGCCCTCCTGCCGGTATCACCCCGGTCGAAGCCCACCAGACGGTGCGCTCCTCCGGGACGGCTCCGTCTTGACCTGGACGGAGACCCCCCTTGAAGAGTTACCTCCCGGTGCTGGCCACGCCCGGCGCCTGGCGCTTCCTGCTGCCCGCGCTCGTGGCCCGGCTGCCGTTCGCGATGACCCAGCTCGGCGTCCTGCTGCTGGTGGAATGGTCCACCGGCGCCTACGGGCCGGCGGGCGTCGCCGCCGCGGCGGCGGCCGTGTCCCAGGCCCTCGCCGGGC
Organism: Nonomuraea ceibae; assembly: GCF_019396325.1. Classification (GTDB taxonomy): domain Bacteria; phylum Actinomycetota; class Actinomycetes; order Streptosporangiales; family Streptosporangiaceae; genus Nonomuraea; species Nonomuraea ceibae. The sequence continues at coordinate 12,079 of NZ_JAHKRO010000063.1, read as the reverse complement.
CCCGCTTCGGCCGGCTCGCCGACCGCCACGGCCAGGCCAGGGTCCTCGTCCCGCAGGTCGGCGCGCACGCGCTGGCCCTCGGCGGGCTGGTGGCGCTGGCCGCCGCCCACGCCGCCGTGCCGCTGCTGGTCGCCGCCGCCGCGCTCACCGGCGCGAGCGCGCCCCAGGTGGGCGCGATGGTCAGGGCCCGATGGGCGCACCGGCTCAGCGGCCCGGCGCTCAACACCGCCTTCGCCGTCGAGTCCGTCACCGACGAGCTCACCTTCACCCTCGCCCCGGTCGTCCTCGTCGCCCTGTCGACGTCGTACTCGCCGGTGGTGGCGCTGCTGGTGGCGCTCGTGCTCGTCGTCACCGGCACGCTCACGTTCGCCGCCGTGCGCACCGCCGCCCCGCCGGGCTCGGCCCGCTCGGCGGCCTCGCCCGGCCCCGAGCGGGCGGCCGGGGTGCTGCGCCTGCGCGGCGTGGCGCTGCTGGCGACCGCCTTCCTCGCGATGGGGTCGGTGTTCGGCAGCCTCCAGGTCGGCATCACCTCGCTGACCGAGGCTCTGGGCACCGCCGCCTCCGCCGGACCCGTCTACGGCGCGTTCTCCGGCGCGAGCCTGGCCGGCGGGCTGCTGTACGGGGCCGTGCGCTGGCGCGTCCCCGCGACCGTCCGGCTCGGCTGCGGGCTCGTCCTGCTCGCCGCCGCGACCAGCGCCCTCGTCCTCGCCGGCTCCCTGCCCCTGCTGTACGGCGCGGCGGCGCTGGCCGGGCTGGTGATCGCGCCCGTCGTGATCACCGGCTACACCATCATCGACGGACTGGTGCCCGCCGCCGCCCGCACCGAGGCGTTCACCTGGCTCAACGGCGCCATCGGGCTGGGCATAGCCGTCGGCTCGTCGGCGGCCGGGCAGCTCGTGGACCGGTTCGGCCCGTCGCTCGCCTTCGTCGTGCCGCCGCTGATCACGGGCCTGGCGGCGGCCCTCGTCCTGGCCCGCCGCCGCGCCCTGCTGCCCCGCCCGGCCGTCACGAGTGAGCGCGTGCCAGCACTTCCTCGGGGATGACCTTCGGCACGCCGCGCAGCCCGACCAGCGCCAGCAGAGCCACCAGCGCCAGCATGCCGGCCGTGGCGAGCGAGGTGACGTGCACCGCCTCCACGAACGCCGTCCGCGCCGCCTGCACGAGCTGCCCGGCCTGCTCGGCGGGCAGCGTCTCGGCCAGCGCCATCGCCCCGGCGATCGACTCCCTGGCCGGCTCCTCCGGCACCCCGGCGGGCACCCGCACCCCGCTCGTGTACGTGCTGTTGAGCACGGTGCCGAGAATCGCGATGCCCAGCGCGCCGCCCAGCTCGAACGACGTCTCCGACACCGCCGCGGCCGCCCCCGCCCGCCGCGCCGGCGCCGTGGCCAGCACGTTGTCGTTGTTGACGGTGAACGCCAGGCCGATCCCCATGCCGCCCAGCATCATCACGGCGGCGATGGCCAGGTAGTTCACCTCCATGCCGAGCGTGCTGTAGTAGAGGAACGACAGCGCGTTCATCGCCAGCCCCAGCGCGACCACGCCGTTCCTGCCGATGACGCCGATGAGCTTGCCGGCCAGGATGCCGCCGATTGCGCCGCTCAGGCCGCCCGGCAGCCCCGCGAGCCCCGCCTGCAGCGGCGACCAGCCCAGCACGAGCTGGAAGTACCAGGCGAAGATCAGCGACATCGCCATCATCGTGAAGATGGCCAGCAGGTTCGTGCTGATGGACGCGGTGAACGCGCGCCTGCGGAAGAGCCGCACGTCGATCAGCGGCTCGGCCAGCCGCGTCTGCCGCCACACGAACACCACCAGGCAGAGCACGCCCAGCGCGGCGGCGACGAGCACGTCCGCGTCGGGACCCCGGTGCGCCACCTCCTTGACCGCGTAGATGACCGCCACGACCCCGGCGAACGAGAGCACCACGCTCGGCAGGTCGATCCGCCCGGCGTCCGGGTTGCGCGACTCCGGCAGCACCAGGAAGCCCCACACCAGCACCACGGCCATGATCGGCAGGTTGATCAGGAAGACTGAGCCCCACCAGAAGTGGTCGAGCAGCAGCCCGCCCACCACCGGCCCCACCGCGAACCCGGCGGCGCTCATGCCGCTCCAGATCCCGATGGCCGTGGTCCGCTCGGCGGCGTCGGTGAACACGTTGCGGATGATCGACAGCGTGGACGGCATGATCGTGGCCCCGGCCACGCCCAGCAGCGCCCTGGCCACGATCAGCAGTTCCGGGCTGGGCGCGTACGCGGTGACCGCCGAGGCCGCGCTGAACGCCACCGCCCCGATCAGCAGCAGCCGCTTGCGGCCGATCCGGTCACCGAGGTTGCCCATCGTGATGAGCAGGCCGGCCAGCGCGAACCCGTAGATGTCGCCGATCCACAGGAGCTCGGTCGAGCTCGCGCCCAGGTCGCCGACCAGCCGGGGCAGTGCGAGATGCAGGACCGTCATGTCCAGCGAGAGCAGGAGCGTGGCCAGGCAGGCGACAGCCAGACAGGCCCATTTCTTCGTCATGCCGCCACTGTCGCGGCAGGCGCTGACCGCCCGCCTACCGCCGGCTGACGGCCCCGCCGACCCGCGTCAGCAGGGCGGCGACTCGCTCGCGCACGTCGGCCGTGCTGTGCCACTCCTCCGGGCACTCCTGGCTCGCCTGCTCGGCCCACCGCCGCGCCGTGGCGAGATCGCCCGCGGCCAGCGCCAGCTCGCCCAGCCCGCAGTGCGCCCGGGCCAGCGTGTCGGACGCGCCGATCCGCCGCGACAGGCGCGCGGCCTCACGGTAGTCGGCACGCGCCCCCTCCAAGTCGCCGACCCGCGCCCGGGTGTCGGCCCGGCGGCACAGGTTGTCGCTGGTGTCGGCCAGCGCGCCCAGCTCGCGCGACAGCCGCAGCGCCTCGTCGGCCATTGCGGCCGACGCCGCGTAGTCGCCCTGCATGAACGCCACGTCGCCGAGCCCCGACACCACGAGCATGGCGCCCCACCGCTCGCCCATCGCCCGGAAGATGTCCAGCGACTGCTCGAACTGCGCCTTGGCCTCCTCCAGCCGGCCCTCGAACTGCATGATGAACGCCTCGCCGCTGTGCATGAGCGCCCGCTGCCAGGGCGGCAGCCGGTCGACGAGCTGCCGGGCCACGTCCACCGACCGGTAGTCGGTGGGCGGGCCGGTGAACATCGGCAGCAGCAGCGTCAGGAACTCCAGCCGCCGCAGCAGGTACTCCTCCGGCAGCAGCCCGTGCAGCGCCTCCAGCCGCGCCGCCATCTGGTCGTCGATCGCCCGCCCGGTCCAGGCGGCGACGAGCACGCACATCGCGTACTCCTCGTCCATGCCCTCCGGGACCGTGTCGTCCAGCCGCCCCAGCAGGTCGGCCGCCAGCGTCGCGCTGGTGACCCGGTGCCCGCGCATCCACCAGTAGCAGGCGGAGTAGGCCACCAGGCGCAGCGCCAGCTCGGCCTGGCCCGACTCCGTCGCCCACCGCACAGCCGCGTTCAGGTCGTCGCCGGCGGAGTCCAGCCGGGCCAGCCACTCCAGCTGCTCGCTGCGCCGCAGGTGGGCGTCGGCGGTGCGGACCAGCTCCAGGTGGTAGGCGGCATGCCTGTCGCGCAGCTCGTGGCTCTCGCCCGACTCCTCCAGCCGCTCCGCGCAGAACGCCCGGATCGTCTCCAGCATCCGGTAATGGCCGCCGACGGACTCGACCAGCGACTTCTCCGCCAGCGAGAACAGCACCTCCTCCGGCTCCCCGCACACCCGCTCGGCGGCCTCCGCCGTCGCCCCGCCCACGAACACCGTCAGCCGCCTGGCCAGCCGCTGCTCCGCCTCGTCCAGCAGGTCCCAGCTCCACGCCACCACCGCGCGCAGCGTCTGGTGCCGGGGCAGCGCCGTCCGGCTCCCGCGCGCCAGCAGCCGGAACCTGTCGTCCAGCCGCGCCGCCACCTCCCGCACCGTCAGCGTGCGCAGCCGGGCCGCGGCCAGCTCGATGGCCAGCGGCAGCCCGTCGAGCGCCCGGCAGATGCGCGTCACGTCCGCGGCGTTGCCGTCGCCGACCGTGAACCCCTGCCGCACCGCCGCCGCCCGGTCGGCGAACAGCCGCACCGCCGGATAGCCGAGCGGGTCGGCGGCGTCCGGCGGCGGCAGCCGCAGCGGCGGCACCGGCAGGATGCGCTCGCCGATGATGCCGAGCGCCTCCCTGCTGGTCGCCAGCACGCGCAGCCCCGGGCAGGAGGCCAGCAGCAGGTCGGCCAGGTCCGCCGCGGCCTCGACCAGGTGCTCGCAGTTGTCCAGGACGAGCAGCAGCGTGCGGTCGGCGAGCGCGGTGACCAGCCGCTCGGCCGGCTCGACGGCGGGCAGCTCGGCGCCGTGCGTGCGGTCGCGGATGTCCAGCGCGGCCAGCACCGCCGCCGCCACCTCCGCGCCGTCGGACACCGGCGCGAGCTGCACGAAGCACACGTCGCCCGCGGCCCGCCCGGCCACCTCGCCCGCGAGCCGCGTCTTGCCGGAGCCGCCCGGGCCGATCAGCGTGACGAGCCTGGCCTCGGCCAGCTCGGCGCGCACCTGCGCGAGCTCCTCGGCCCGGCCGACGAAGCTGGTGAGCTGGGCGCGCAGCCCCTGCCGGGTCGAGCCCGCCGCCGGCGCGCCCAGCGACGGATCGGCCCGCAGCACCGCCAGGTGGGCGGCGGCCAGCTCCGGGCCCGGCTCGACGCCCAGCTCCTCGTCCAAGATGCGCCGCCCCTCCTCGAACGCGGCCAGCGCCTCCGCCTGCCGGCCGCTGCCGTACAGGGCGCGCATGAGCTGGGCGCGCGGCCGCTCGCGCAGCGGATGGTCGGCGGTCAGCCGTCTCAGCTCGGCGACGACCTCGCGGTGGCCGCCCAGCGCCAGGTCGGCCTGGACGCGGTCCTCGACGGCGGCCAGGCGCAGCTCCGACAGCCGGGCCGCCGCCGCCTCCGCGTGCGGCGCGTCGGCCAGCGCCGTCCCGCGCCACAGCTCCAGCGCCTCGCGCAGCAGCGCCGCCGCCCGGCGCGCGTCACCGGCCGCCAGCGCCTCCCGGCCCTGACCGGCCAGCCGCTCGAACCGGTGCGCGTCGACGTCCAGCGGATCGGCCACCAGCCGGTAGCCCGCCGGATGGAACTCCACCCGGTCCCGCCCCAGCACCCGGCGCAGCCTCGACACCTGCGACTGCAGCGCGTTGGCGACCCCTTCCGGCGGGCGCGACCCGTACAGGCCGTCGACGAGCTGCTCGGCGCCCACCACCCGGCCGGCCTCCAGCGCCAGCAGCGCGAGCAGCGCGCGCACCCGGGGCCCGCCCAGCGGCACCGGGGTGCCGTCGTCGCCCAGCGCGGCGCTGGGTCCCAGGATCTCGAAGCGCATGCCCCGATTATCGTGGCTCGGGCAGCATGGCGGTGATGTCCGCGTAGGAGGGCAGGTCCGGCTCGCCCTGTCCGCGTACGGCCCGCAGCGCCGACAGGGCGCCGCGCAGGCTCGCCCGATAGAGCAGCGAGCCGGTGCTCACCCGGGCGACGCCCACCCCGGCCAGCTCGGCGAGCGACGGGCCGCCCGGCTGGTAGAGCACGTTCACCGGCAGCGGCGTGCTCTCCACCAGCCGGGCGATCTCCCCCAGATCGCTCAGACCGGGCACGAAGATGCCGTCCGCGTGCCCGTACGCGCGCACCCGCTCCAGCGTGTCGCCGGTCCCGAGCCAGCGGGTGTCGGTCCGCGCGTTGACGAACACGCCGTGCCCGCGGGCCGCCTCGATGATCGCCTGGTGGACGCCGATCGGCCGCAGCGTGCCGTCGGCCCGGCCGTCCTCCAGGTTGACCCCGGCCACGCCCAGCCCCGCCAAGGTCGCGATCAGCTCGGCCACCTCGCCGGGGTCGTCGCTGAACCCGCCCTCGACGTCGACGCTGACCATCACGTCCAGCGTCCGCATCGTCGCGGCGAGCGCCACCGTCTCGTCCCTGGTCGCGCCGCCCGCGTCAGGCTTGCCGTGCACGGCCGACACGCCCAGGCTGGTGGTGCCGACGGCCGCGAACCCCTCCCCGGCCAGCACCGCGGCCGACCCGTAGTCCCACGCGTTGGGCAGCAGCAGCGGCTCGCCCGGCCGGTGCAGCGCCCGGAACCTCTCGCTCATCGTCCCGCTCCGATCTCCACCAGCGCGTCGAGCACCCCGGCGGCCAGCGCCAGCGCGTGCCGTGACGCCGGGCAGGGCCGCAGCCCGGCGCCGAACGTCAGATGCGGGGCCTCCCCGCGGGCCGGGTCGAACCGCTCCGGCGACGCGAACACCTCAGGGTCGCGATTGGCGGCCACCAGGTCGATCACCACCTCGTCCCCGCTCTCGCGGTCCACCCGCCGCGTCACCTTCAGCGGCGGGTCGTGCCGCAGCGTCTCGTGCAGCAGGTCGTCCACCGCGACGCCGGGCGCCGCGTGGGCCAGCGCGTTGCCGATCAGCCCCTCCACGGAGGCGTGCGCCTGCAGCAGCAGCGTGACCAGGGCGATCCGCTCGTCCTCCGGCCCGGCCGCCCGCTCGGCGAGCTTCACCAGCTCGGCCACCGCCGCGTCGGCCGCGCCGGACTCCTCGCCGGACAGGTAGCCGGGCGCCGCCGCCCGGACGGCCTCGGCCAGGCGGCCGGGCTCCGCGAACCCGAGCGCCTCGCCCAGCACCTCCGTGGGCACGTCCCGCCACTCGCCCCGCCGGGCCGCCGTCAGCGACCGGGCCGCCTCCCGCAGCGCCGCCGGGCCGAGCCGGGTGAGCGGCGCCGACAGCGTCGCCCGGCGGCGCGCGTGCTCCTCCCCGGAGCTGAACCTGGACACCCGGGCGCGCAGCCAGGCGAGCGTCCCCACCGGCGCGCCCTGCCGCACGGGCGGCGGCACGTACCGGGAGTCGGCGAGCACGGAACAGGCTTCGGAATGACGTGTGACGAGCATGTGATCACGCTAGCCCGGCAACGGTTCGCCGCCCGTCTAACCATGCCGGTCGTCCGCGCTGATCAGGCGACCAGCCGCTCGCTCTCCTGCGGCGGCCGCACCGGCTCGGCCGCCGGGACGGGAAGCGGCGTCCGGGCGGCGACGGCGCGTCCGCCCGCGGCCACCGCCATGGCGACGATCAACGCGATCTCAGCCACCACCAGCGCCCGCTCCAGCAGGCCGTAGTAGCCGGCGCCGCCGATCCACGCCGAGGTGAACGAGGCGGGGTGCGCCGCCAGGTAGACGGCCAGCGCGACCACGGACGTCAGGCTCAGCGCCCGGACCGCGTTCCAGCGCGGCAGCGCCTTCCGGCCCCGCGCCAGCGACCACCCGGCCACCGGCAGCGTGGTGAACACGACGGCGGCGGCCCACCGGTGGATCTCCCCGGTCAGCGTGCCGATCTCCGACCCGCCCGGATCGGTGGGGAAGACCGCGCTCATCATCAGCCCGGCCGCCGCCGCCAGCAGCAGCACCCTGGTCGCCGCCGTGCGCCCCGGCTCCCGTACGGCCAGCCCGTACGCCAGCGTCAGGCACGCCCCCGCGAGCGCCAGCATGCCGGCCAGCACGGGCAGCAGCCCGCCGGACACCAGCGCGTAGTCGCTCAGCAGCGGCTGCGACGGCAGCGCGAGCTGCGCGTAGCCGAGGGCGAGCACGGCGACCAGCGCCCCCGCCACCGTCCCGCCGACGGCGAACCCGATCGCGCCCTGCGGGGCGTCCTGCCTGGATGTCATCGCGTGACCTCGTCATAGATCTGCTCGAAGCGGGCGAGCGACGTCTGGTGATCGTGGGTGAGCGCCAGCTCGCGGCTGGCCCTGCCCAGCCGCTCCCGGAGCGCGTCGTCCGAGAGGATGCCGGACAGGTGCCGGGCCAGCGCCATCACGTCGCCCGGCTCGTACAGGTAGCCGTTGCCCGCCACCAGGTGCGGCAGCGCCATCGCGTCGGCCGCCACCACCGGCAGCCCCGACGCCATCGCCTCCAGCGTGGCGATGCTCTGCAGCTCGGCGACGCCCGGCATGGCGAACACGTCGGCCGCGGCGAACGCCTGCGGCATGCTCTCGTCCGGCACGAAGCCGAGGAAGAACGTCCGCTCGCCCACCCCGATGCGCCGGGCCAGCCGCTCCAGCACCTCCCGCTGGTTGCCCTTGCCGACGAACGCCACCTGCGCGTCGGTGTCGTTCAGCACGTACGGGAGCGCGCGGACGATCTCGTCGAGCCGCTTCTCCTCGTCGAGCCGGCCGACGAACAGGACCGTGGGCCGGTCCGGCAGCCCGAACGCCTTGCGCGCCCACGCCTTCGGCTCCGCCCGAGGCTGGAACCGGGCCAGGTCGATGCCGCACGACACCGCCTCCACCTCGCGGGTGAAGCCCTGGTCGCTCAGCAGCTTGGCGGCCAGCGGCGTCGGCGTCGTGATGTGGTCGGCCTTGCCGAAGATCCGGCCGAAGTCGCGCCAGGCCAGCCGCCCGGCCTTGGCCCGCAGCCGCGCCGGGATGTGGCCGAACTGGAAGAGGTTGTCCGGCATGAAGTGGTTGGTCGCCACCACCGGGATGTCGCGGCGGCGGGCTGCGGCGATGGCCGCCCGGCCGACGACGAAGTGGCCCTGCGTGTGCAGCACGTCCGGCTCGATCGCGGCGACGAGCCGGTCCAGCCGCGTCGGGACGGTCACCCGCATGGTCGGGTGGACCAGGACCGGAGCCGAGCGCAGCCGGTGCACGATCACCCCGTCGACCACGTCCGCGCTGGCCGGGCCCAGGTCCGACTGGCACACCACGTGCACCTCGTTGCCGCGCTCGGCCAGGCCGGTGGCCAGCCGGTGGGTGAAGTAGGCGGCGCCGTTCACGTCGGGCGGGTAGGTGTCGGTGGAGATCAGGATGCGGCGCGGGCGGGCGGGGACCGGGACGAGGGCGGCCGAATCGTCGACCGCGTGCAGGGGCATGGCCATGGTGGTGACTCCGTTGTGTCGAGGTTGGAGGAGCTTCACGTGTGTGGTGCGCGCTGTGGCGGTCATGTCCTGGCCTCCAGCGGCGTGGTGCGGGCCAGGGCGACGGTTCCGGCGGCGGTCAGCGCCGCCGCCGCGATCGGCAGGACCCCCGTCGGCACCGGCTCACCGAGCAGCAGCGCGCCGAACGCGACGGCGGTGAGCGGGTCGGCGATCTGCAGCGAGGCGAAGGACACCCCGAAGTGGCCGACGGCGTAGGCGCGCTGCAGCATCATCAGCGCCAGCAGCGCCGGGACGGGCAGCGCCAGCAGGTACCACCAGTTCCAGCCGCCGTCGACGAGCACCCGCAGGAGCGTGGCGGTGGCGCCGTAGAGGACCCCCGAGGCCGTCGCCAGGAGCGCGGCCCGGCCCGCGTGGGAGGCGGCCTTCGACCCCGCCCACAGCAGCACCGCCGCCACCCCGGCGACGCCGAGCAGCGTGAGCACGCCGGACGGGTCGAGCCTGGTCGGGCCGTCGGACTCCGGCACCAGCAGCACCAGCCCGATCAGCCCCGCGGCCACCACGCCCGCCGCGGCCAGCTCCCGCCGCTCCGGCCTGCGGCCGTGCAGCGCGGCGGCGATCGGCAGCGCGAACAGCAGGCTCGCCACCCCCATCGGCTGGACGACCGTCAGCGGGCCGAGGCCGAGCGCCACGATGTGCAACCCGCCTCCCACCAGGATCGACGCGCCACCGATGAGCCAGCGCGGCCGCCGGAGCAGGGCGAGCAGGCCGGGCTTGGCCGTGCCGACCGCTTCGAACTGCTGCAACGCGGCTCCGAGCGCGAAGAACAGCGAACCGATCAGGGCGATCACCGCGGCCAGCACAGTCATGCCCACTCCTTTCAACCTGGATAGTCGCCAAAAAGGGTCAAACGGACGTGTCCGCCGGAAGGCGCTCGGGAGAAGCCTTGATGGCGCGCCGCTTCCTGACCCACCGGACGATCTCCACGACGGCCGTGACCGACAGCGCGATGCCCAGGCCGAGCAGCAGACCCTTGATCGGGTCGTTCTCGAACGCCATCCCGCCGAAGAACCCGATCAGCCCCGAATAGACGCCCCACGAGACCGCCGCGATCGAGTCGAAGAACGTGAACGACCGCAGCGGATAGCGCACCGCGCCCATCGTGAGCGTCGTCGCCGTCCGCCCGCCCGGGATGTACCGGGCCACGACCAGCACCAGCCCGCCACGCTCCGCCAGCGCGCCGCGCGCCCACACGAACGCCTTGCGCTCCCGCAGCCTGCCCCCGCCCTTGTGGCCCAGCAGGTAGGAGATGTGGTCGCCGCAGAACGCGCCGAGCGCCGCCACCACGATGACCAGCGCCAGGTTCGTCTGCCCGCTCGCCGCGAACACCCCGGCCGTGATGACCGAGGTCTCCGCCGGCACGACAGGGAAGAACCCGTCGAGCAGGGCCAGCGCGAACAGCGCGACGTACAGCCACGGTGACGACATCACCTGCTGGAGCCACTCCAGGACGGTGTGGGACATCAGTGTGTTCTCCGATCAGTCAGGAGCGCTCTCAAGCCTGGTGGCGTGAGGGACGACGGGACATCGGGGATGCCCCCGGTCGAACGCGGGCCCTTCCCCGAGCCGGGTCAGGGCCAGCGCACTCCGAAACTAGGAACCCCGCGGGTGCCGGCACATCGGCCGATCGGCATGCACCACCCCCGACTTTCGTCAGGGGCGGCCTGCGACCTGCTTCGATCAAACCGGTTCAGGAAGCCCGGCACAGGAGTGGAGGTATCCGCCTTTGTGGTGGTGCTAGCCCCACCCGAACCGGGGGACGGCGCACCACCCCTGACTTTCGTCAGGGTCCCGAACCGACCATCGGCGGCACCGGCCGGTCGTGCGCCGCCGGTAGCTTCGGACCCGTGAAACGACTGCGCCGCGCGAACCGTCAACAGGTGATCCGGGACGTGCTCCTCTGGTTCCTGCTGTCCGTCGCGGTCTCCATCATGGGCCCCGACCCGCTCGACGGCTTGCCCGCCTTCGCCCTGGTCACCGTGCCCCGCATCGCGCTGATGGGCGTGGTCGTCCTCGTCGGCCGGCCGTGGCCGCTCGCCGCCGTCGCGCTGCTGCTGCCGTTCGGGCCGTGGGACTTCCGCGAAGGCTTCGCCACCAGCGACCTCACCTGGCTCTCGCCGCCGTCCAGCGGGGTCAAGATCCTCCCGCTCCTGCCGGTCTCGGCGTTCGTCATGTGGTACGCGTACCTGACCGGACGGCGGCTGGCCCGCGTCTGGCCCGCCCTCGCCCTGGCCGCCGTCGCCACCGGCATCGGCGTCGTCCTCGTCCTTACCAGAGGCGGCACCCTCGCCCTCTGGGTCACCATGACCTCCGGCCTCGTCGGCACCTACGCCGTGCCGTACCTGCTCGGGCTCCTGCGCCGCCGTCTCCTCCAGCAACGCGCCCAGGCCCGCCACTCCACCGCCGAACAGGCCCGCCTGCGCGAACGCGCCAGGATCGCCCGCGACATGCACGACTCCCTCGGCCACGACCTCGCCCTCATCGCCGTGCGCGCCGCCGGGCTCGAGATGTCGCCGAACCTCGACCCCGCCCAGGTCAAGGCCGCCGGCGAACTCCGCCTCGCCGCCGCCGACGCCACCGAACGGCTCCACCAGATCATCGGCGTGCTCCGCGACGACGCCGACACCGCGCCGCTCGTCCCCGTCCACGAGGACGTCACCGCCCTGGTCGAACGCGCCCGCGCCTCCGGCATGCGCATCACCCTCGACGTCACCGGCCCCGTCCCCGGGCTGGCCCACGCCGTCGTCCAGGAAGGCCTCACCAACGCGGCCAAACACGCCCCGGGCGCCGCCGTCACCGTCGAGATCGGCCCCCACCGCGTCACCGTCCGCAACGGCCCCGCCACCGGCCCCCGCCCCGCCCTCCCGATCGGCGGCGGCCTCGGCCTCGCCGGCCTCCGCGAACGCGTCCGCCTTGCCGACGGCACCCTCACCGCCGGCCCCACCCCCGAAGGCTGGACCCTGACCGCCACCCTCCCCTGACCTTCCTCCGTACGCGACCTCCCACCGCCGAGCGGCACCCCGCCGAGCGGCCCGGCGCATGCGGGGGGCAGGTCCCCCGGAGGGGGGAGGGGGGTCCCCTGGGGGCGGGTGGTGCGGGGGGCGGGGCCGGAGGAGGGTCGGGGTATGACG
>NZ_JAHKRO010000062.1 GCF_019396325.1 Nonomuraea ceibae | reverse complement strand
GCCGGTGGGCCCCCCGGCGCCCCCCACGCCGGGGACGCCGGTGGCCTGGCGGCCGTCGACGGCGAGGACGGGGCTGCCGTCGGCGTCGTGCCGGGTGGCGCAGCCGAGCTGGACGCCCAGGTCGATCTGGGGGGTGAAGCCGTAGCCGGTGGCCAGCGTGTCGCAGGCGACGCTGCGGGCGGACAGCACGTTCCAGTCGCGGCCGAGCCGGGCCACGGTCACGGCTTCGAGCCGGTCCCGGCCGTGCGCGGCGATCACGGCGGTGCGGGGCCGGTACGGGACGCGGTGCCGGGCGAGCGTGAGCGCGTACGAGGCGGCCTCCCCGGCCTTGCCCAGGGCGAGCACGGGGTGGCGGGCCAGCCCGAGCCCGGCGCTCGCCTCGTGCACGCCGAGCACGCGCGCCCCGGCCCCGGCCAGCCCGGCGGCGACCGGCAGCAGGAACGGGCCGGTCCCGGCGACGACGACGCGCTGCCCGGCGACCACGCCGTTGCCCTTGAGCAGCGCCTGCGCGCCGCCCGCGGTGAGCACGCCGGGCAGGTCCCAGCCGGGGAACGGCAGCGGCCGGTCGTGCGCGCCGGTGGCGATGAGCAGGCGCCTGCCGCGCACGTCCACCGGCCGCTCGGCGCCGTCCGAGGTGGTGACGCAGTGGGCGGTCAGGTCGCCGTCCGGCTCGCGGGTGACGCTCCACACCTGGTGGCCGAGCAGCACGTCGGCGCGTTCGGCCAGCGCCCGCGCCCGGCGGGCGAACCCGTCGAAGCCGGGCGTGCCGGGGTTCGGCGGGGCGGCGGGGTGGCGGAAGTACTGGCCGCCCAGCCGCGCCCCGGAGTCGAGCAGGGCCACGCGCAGCCCGTGCTGGGCGGCCGACAGCGCGCCCGCGACCCCGGCGGCGCCTCCCCCGACCACCACCAGGTCGTACGGGTTGCCGGTCATGAGGTGGTCACCTCGTCGCCGGGCCGCGCCTCCAGCAGGCAGGCGCGCTCGGGCGGCCGGCCGTTGACGGTGACCAGGCAGTCGAAGCAGACGCCGATCCCGCAGAACAGCCCGCGCGGCCGCCCGCCGAACCGGGTGGTGCGCCAGGAGCGCACGCCCGCCGCGTGCAGGGCCGCGCCGATCGTCTGGCCCGGCGTCACCGGCACGGGCCGGCCGTCGATCGTGATCTGGAAGGTCAACGCGGCTCCTCCGGGAATCGGTCGGGGCGGAACGGGTGCGGGTCGAGGGCGGGCTCGCGGCCGGTGAGGAGCTGGGCGAGCAGGTGGCCGGTGGCGGGAGCCAGGCCGATGCCGGCGCCCTCGTGCCCGCACGCGTGATACAGGCCGGGCGCGCGCGGGTCGGCGCCGATCACGGGCAGGTGGTCGGGGCAGTAGGGCCGGAAGCCGCAGTAGGACCTGATGACCCGCACGCCGCGCAGCGCGGGGAAGAGGGCGACGGCCTGCTCGGCCAGGCGCGCGAGCACGGGCACCGAGGTGGTGCGGTCGAAGCCGACGCGTTCGCGGCTGGCGCCGATGAGCACGGTGCCCGCCTGGGTGCCCTCGACGACGGCGGACGTCTCCAGCGCCGCCGAGTCGCTGGCCACGTTGGTGACGTAGGCGGCGGTGTAGACCTTGTGCCGGATCAGCGGCTCGGCCAGCGGTTCCGTGACCAGGATGAACCCGCGCCTGGGCAGCACCGGCAGGCTCACCCCGGCCAGCGCGGCGAGCTCGCCGCCCCAGGTGCCGGCCGCGTTGACGACGGCGCCGCCGAGGATGTCGCCCCGGTCGGTGCGCACGCCGGTGACGCGGTCGCCGGAGCGGACGAAGCCGGTGACGGTGACGCCGAGACGCAGCCGGACGGCGCCGTGCCCGTAGCTGTCGGCGCCGTGCCGCAGCAGCCTGGCGGCGGCCAGCATGGGCTGCACCTGGGCGTCCTGCGGGTAGAACACGCCGCCCGCGAGCCCGTCGGCCAGGTGCGGCTCCAGGTCGCGCAGCGCGCCTGCGGCGACGCTCTCGTGCTCGACGCCCTGCTTGCGGGCCAGCTCGGTGAGCCGGTCCTGGACCTCGGCGGTCTCGGCGACGACGAGCCCGCCCTTGGGCTCGAACTCGAAGCCGCCGCGGGTCTCGGCCAGCTCGCGCCAGAGCCCGTTGGACAGCAGCGCGAGCTCGAGCTCCGGTCCTGGTTCCTTGTCGGAGACGAGCACGTTGCCCTCGCCCGCCCCGGTCGTGCCGCCCGCGACGGGGCCCCGGTCGACGACGGTCACGTCCAGCCCGGCGCGCGCGGCGTAGTAGGCGCAGGCGGCGCCCACGACGCCGGCCCCGACGACGATCACGTCGGACATCGGCTCACCTCCACCTCAGTAATATGTCACATGTCCAGCGGAGGGAAAAGCCGGTGTCGGGACCGCCACACCCGCCACCTACCATCGATGACGTGAAGCTACCCGGGCGCTACGCCGACTCCTTCGTGTCATCCTTCTGGTCGCCGACCACGGCGACGTTGCGCGGATGGGCGCTGGCCGCCGTCGTGGCCAACGCGGGCATCACGGTGAGCGGCGCGGTCGTGCGGGTGACGAACTCCGGGCTCGGCTGCCCGACCTGGCCGCGCTGCACGCCCGACAGCTTCGTCCCGGTCGCGCACCCCGAGGTGGCGCCGATCAACATGGCCATCGAGTTCGGCAACCGGCTGGTCACGTTCCTCGTGCTGGTCATCGGGGTGGCCTGCTGGGTGGCCGCCCACCGGCTCCAGCCGCGGCGCGCCTCGCTGGTCAAGCTGGCCTGGCTGCAGCCGATCGGCATCATCGCGCAGGCGCTGTGGGGCGGCGTGGTGGTCAGCACCCTGCTCAACCCGTTCACGGTCGGCATGCACTACCTGCTGTCGATCGGGCTGACCGCCGCCTGCTGGGCCCTGTACGCGCGCGCCGGCGAGGGCGACGCGCCCGCGCGGCGGCTGGTCCACCGCGACGTACGGCGGCTCGGCCACGCGCTGCTGGCCGCGGTGTTCACGCTGCTGGTCGCGGGCGTGCTGGTGACCGGTACGGGCCCGCACTCGGGCGACGAGCTGGCCAGCCGCTTCGACCTCGACATCGAGAGCGTGGCCCGGCTGCACGCCGACGTCGCCTACCTGGTCGTCGGGCTGACCTTCGCGCTGCTGTTCGCCCTGCACGTGACCCGCGCGCCCCGGCGGGCCCGGCGCGCGGCGCTCGCGCTGCTGGTGGTCGAGCTGCTGCAGGGCGTGATCGGCTACACGCAGTACTTCCTCGGCGTCCCGGCCGCGCTGGTCGCCCTGCACGTGGTCGGCTCCACGCTGGTGTGGATCTTCACGCTGCGCGTCGTCTCGGCGCTGCGCACCCACGACCCCGCCGGCGAGACGGCCGGCGAAGAGGCCGGTGAGGCGGGCAGCCCCTCCCCCACCGAAGTCCCCGCCAAGTCCTGACGGGGTATGCCAGGGTATGGGGTGAGATGTCGGCCACTCCCCCACCAAGGTGAGGTGCCCTTTTGCGGGGATTCGTCCGCCCCACTCGTCAGACGATGCGGCGCGCGTACCAGGGACTCGTGCTCGCCAGCGTGCTCGCGCTGGCGCCCATGACGTGGGCCTGGTTCGGCAGCGACGGCCACCGCGAGGTGGCCGGCACGGCGGGCTGGCAGGCGCGGGTGCCCGCCTCGCAGGCCGCGCTCGTCCTCGGCGCCGGGCTGTACGGCGGGCGGCCCTCCCCCATGCTGGCCCGCAGGCTCGACATCGCCGCCGAGCTCTACCACGCGGGCAAGGTCAGGGCGCTGCTGCTGTCGGGCGACAACAGCCGGGCCGCCTACGACGAGCCGACCGCGATGCGCGACTACCTGCTGGCCAGGGGCGTGCCGGAGCGGGTGATGGTGCTCGACTACGCCGGGTTCGACACCTGGGACTCGTGCGTGCGGGCCCGCCGGGTGTTCGGCGCCGAACGGCTGACCGTGGTGACGCAGGTCTTCCACCTGCCCCGGGCCGTCACGCTCTGCCGGACGGCCGGGCTGGAGACGTTCGGCGTCGGCGACGACTCCACCGCGCACTGGCCGGGCCCCACCTACGCCTACGCCACGCGCGAGCTGGTGGCCACCGGCAAGGCGTTCGCCGACGCGCTGCTGCTGCGCTCCGACCCGGTCTTCCCCGGCCCCGTGGAGACCTCGCTGCGGCGCATCGTCGACGCGCCCGCCTGACCGGGCTCAGCCAGGCATGTAGCCGTGGCTGCCGGCCGGCGTGGGCGGCATCGGGAAGTCGGCCCTGGCCGTGCTCATGCACTCCAGCAGCGCCCGCTGCTCCTCGTGGAAGGTCTGGTCGTCGACCATCCGCCGGGCCGCCCGCTCGTGCAGCAGCCCCAGCTCCGTCGCGGCGAGCTGGTAGTCGCTCATCGCCCGCAGCCCGCGCTTGCCGCCGTACATCCTGGCCCACTGCCGGGCCCGGCGGCGCCTGGGCAGCGCCGACAGCATGATGATGTCGTCCTTGCTGACGAGCTTGGTCGGCTCGTACGGCGGCAGGTAGCGCTGGATGAGCTCGACGATGCGGCGCCGGTCGCGGAAGACGACCACGATGAGCGCCACCAGCACCATCATCAGCGTCACGTACGCGACCACGAGCCCCGGGAAGCCGCCGTAGGAGACCAGGCCGTTCCACAGGCCGTGCAGCACCATCGCGCCCGACCAGCCCGCCATGATGGAGAAGACCCGCTCCGACCCCTCGCGGGTGGCCGCGTGCGCCACCGCCACCCCGATCATCGAGGTGAACAGCGGATGGGCGAACGGCGACAGGATGCCGCGCAGCACCACGGTCACGGCCAGGCTCACGCCGCCCGCCTCGGAGTTGAGCGCCTGGAGGTAGTAGCTGACGTTCTCGCTCATGGCGAAGCCCAGGCCGACCATGCTCGCGTAGATGATGCCGTCGGTCAGCCCGTCGAGCTCGGCCCGGCGGAAGCGCAGCAGGCCGAGCAGCACCAGGCCCTTCATCGTCTCCTCGACCACCGGGGCGCCGAAGGTGGCGGCGATGTTGCGGGCGGTGTCCTCCGACAGCTTGACGGTGTCCATGATGTAGTGCAGGTTCAGCGAGTTGACCACGCCCGCCACGAGCACGGCGACGCCCGCGCCCCACGCGAAGGCGAAGACCAGGTTGCTGCGCGGCTCCGGCTCCATCCGGTCGAGCGCGAGCACGGCGGCCAGCAGCAGCGGCACCGGGGCCAGGGCCAGGCCGAGCGAGATGAAGAACTGGACCGGCTCCCCGTTGATCACGTCGATGGCGAACGAGGCCAGGGCGCAGATCCCGGTCAGCACCAGCCCGGTGATCAACGCGAACGACGGGCGGTCCTTCAGCACCCAGCGTGGATCACGGGACGGCATACGGTGACTGTAACGGATCAGGAATGCGCTGTCCTTCCAAGGCGGCACGGCAGGCCCGGATGGTGATGTGCCCGCTTTCCCGGCGGTCATGCGGCGCCGGGGTCAGGACAGCAGCGGGTCGATGGCGACCGCGAGGAACAGCAGCGCCAGGTAGGCGTTGGACCAGTGGAAGAAGCGCATCGGCCGCAGCGCCACGCCGGTCTTGCCGGAGTTGAGGCGGCTCAGCAGGCGGTGCACCTCCCACAGGCACGCCACGCCGAGGACGGCGGCGACGGCCGGGTAGAACAGGGTCGTGCCGGCCACCGGCCACAGCGCCAGCGAGCAGAGCACGGTGGCCCACGTGTAGGCGATCGACTCCAGGATGACCCGGCGCTCGGTGGCGACCACGGGCAGCATCGGCACCTTGGCCGCCGCGTAGTCCTCCTTGTAGCGCATGGCCAGGGTCCAGGTGTGCGGCGGCGTCCAGAAGAACACCACGCCGAACAGCACCAGCGGTGCCCAGTCGAGACGCTCGGTGATGCCCGCCCAGCCGATCATGACCGGCATGCAGCCCGCGATGCCGCCCCACACGATGTTCTGGGCGGTGCGCCGCTTGAGGATCATCGAGTAGACGAGCACGTAGAACAGGATCGCGCCGGTCGACAGCGCCGCGGCCAGCCAGTTGGTCGTCAGCCACAGCCCGGCCGTGGACAGCGCGCCCAGCACGATGCCGAAGATCAGCGCGCCGCGCGGCGACACCTGGTGCCTGGCCAGCGGGCGGCGCCGGGTGCGGCGCATCTTCTGGTCGATGTCGCGGTCGACGTAGCAGTTGAGCGCGTTGGCGCTGCCTGCCGACAGCGTGCCGAACACCATGACGGACACGGCCGTCCACAGCGGCGGCAGGCCGCCCGCTGCCAGGAACATCACCGGCAGCGTCGTGATCAGCAGCAGCTCGATGATCCGCGGCTTGGTCAGCGCGATGTAGGCCTTGACGACCGACCCGATCGAGCGCGGGCCGGCCGGGAGCGGCTCCCCGGCCTCGGGGGCCGGCGCCGTCGTCTGCCTGTTCGTCAGCACCGTCAAGGCGCTTCCAGCACGTGCGGAGTCAACGCGTAACCTCTGATTGGAGCTGATTCGTGAGTGGCCGCCGCGGCGACCAGGGAACAACCAAACTGTAGTCGCCGGGTCGGCCGGTCCGGCCAATGGGGGGCTCGCACCGCGAACGGACACGCTCCGGGGTGGGATGGGAATCGATCTCCAGTCCCACTCGGTTAGGGTCCGGTGTGGGCGGGATACGCCAACCGGCACCACCAAGGACAACTAGATTCCGGAGACCGAGCACTTGAGCACCGAACTCGTGCCAGCCCTTGAATGGACCGACCTGGACAAGCAGGCGGTCGACGTCGTTCGAGCCCTGGCGATGGACGCTGTGGAGAAGGCGGGTTCGGGTCACCCCGGCACCGCGATGAGCCTGGCCCCCGCCGCCTACCTGCTGTTCCAGCGCACGATGCGGCACGACCCGACCGATCCCACGTGGCTCGGCCGTGACCGCTTCGTGCTGTCGGCCGGGCACACCAGCCTGACCCTCTACATCCAGCTCTACCTGTCCGGCTACGGCCTGACGCTCGACGACCTGCGGCGGCTGCGCCAGTGGGACAGCCTGACGCCCGGCCACCCGGAGCACGGGCACACCGCCGGCGTGGAGACCACGACCGGGCCGCTCGGCCAGGGCCTGGGCAACGCGGTCGGCATGGCGATGGCGGCACGCCGCGAGCGCGGCCTGTTCGACCCCGACGCCGAGCCGGGCCGCTCGCCGTTCGACCACCACATCTGGTGCATCGTCAGCGACGGCGACATCGAGGAGGGCATCAGCCACGAGGCGAGCTCCCTGGCCGGTCACCAGAAGCTGGGCAACCTCGTCGTCATCTACGACGACAACCAGATCTCCATCGAGGACGACACGCTCATCGCCAAGTCCGAGGACGTGGTCAAGCGTTACGAGGCCTACGGCTGGCACACGCTGAGCGTCGACTGGACCCAGTCGGGCGACTACGTGGAGGACGTGCAGGCGCTGCACGAGGCGCTGGAGGCGGCCAAGGCCGAGACCGACCGGCCGTCGTTCATCCGGCTGCGCACGATCATCGGCTGGCCCGCGCCCAACAAGCAGAACACCGGCAAGATCCACGGCTCGGCGCTGGGCGAGTCCGAGGTGGCCGCCACCAAGCAGGTCATGGGCATGGACCCGGCCAAGACGTTCGACGTGCCGGCCGCGGTGCTGGAGCACGCCCGCGAGGTGGCGCGGCGCGGCCGCGAGGCGCACGCCGAGTGGCAGCGCGGCTACGCCGCCTGGCGCGAGGCCAACCCGGAGCGGGCCGCCGAGCTCGACCGCATCTCCCGCCACGAGCTGCCCGCCGGCTGGGCCACGGCGCTGCCGGAGTTCGAGACCGGCGGCTCGATGGCCACCCGCAAGGCGTCGGGCGAGGTGCTGAGCGCGCTCGCGCCGGTGCTGCCGGAGCTGTGGGGCGGCTCGGCCGACCTGGCCGAGTCCAACAACACCACGATGAAGGGCGAGCCGTCCTTCATCCCGGAGGAATACCAGACCAAGGACTTCCCCGGTAACCGCTACGGCCGCACGCTGCACTTCGGCATCCGCGAGCACGCCATGGGCGCGATCCTCAACGGCATCGCGCTGCACGGCGGCACCCGCCCGTACGGCGGCACCTTCCTGGTGTTCTCCGACTACATGCGGCCCTCGGTGCGCCTGGCGGCGCTGATGAAGCTGCCGGTCACGTACGTGTGGACGCACGACTCCATCGGCCTGGGCGAGGACGGCCCGACCCACCAGCCGATCGAGCACCTGTGGTCGCTGCGCGCGATCCCCGGCCTCGACGTGGTGCGGCCCGCCGACGCCAACGAGACCGCCTACGCGTGGAAGACCGTGCTGGAGCACACCGACCGGCCCGCCGCGCTCGCGCTCACCCGGCAGAACCTGCCGGTGTACGAGGGCACCAGCGCCGACGGCGTGGCCCGGGGCGGCTACGTCCTGCGCGACGCCTCCGACGGCCAGCCGAAGGTCATCATCATCGCCACCGGCAGCGAGGTGCAGCAGGCCGTCGACGGCCGTGAGCTGCTGGAGGCCCAGGGCATCCCGACGCGCGTCGTGTCGATGCCGTGTGTCGAGTGGTTCAAGGGGCAGGACTCCGCATACAGGCAGACCGTCCTGCCCTCGTCGATCAGGGCCCGGGTCGCGGTCGAGGCGGGCATCGCCCTCGGCTGGCACGAGTTCGTCGGCGAGTGCGGCGAGGTCGTCAGCCTGGAGCACTTCGGTGCGTCCGCGCCGTACAAGACGCTGTACGAGCAGTTCGGGCTGACGGCGGAGCGCGTGGCTGCGGCGGCCAAGGCGAGCCTGGCCAAGCTGGGCCAGGACAAGGGCGAGACGACGGGAAACTGAGGACATGAGCGAGATCCTGAACAAGCTGTCCGGCCAGGGCGTGTCCATCTGGCTCGACGACATCAGCCGTGAGCGCCTGCGCAGCGGCAACCTGGAGGAGCTGATCCGGGACAAGAACGTGGTCGGCGTCACGTCCAACCCGACCATCTTCGCCGGCGCGCTCAGCAAGGGCGACGCCTACAACGCCCAGCTGCACGACCTGGCCGTGCGCGGCGTGGACGTGGGCGAGGCCGTGCGCGCGATCACCACCTACGACATCCGCTGGGCCGCCGACGTGCTGCGCCCGGTCTACGACGCCACGCAGGGCGTCGACGGGCGGGTGTCGCTGGAGGTCGACCCGCGCCTGGCCCGCGACACCGAGAAGACCGTCGCCGAGGCGCGCGCGCTGTGGTGGATGGTGGACCGGCCCAACCTGTTCATCAAGATCCCGGCCACGATGGAGGGCCTGCCCGCGATCACGCAGGCGATCGGCGAGGGCATCAGCGTCAACGTCACGCTGATCTTCTCGCTGCAGCGCTACCGCGCGGTCATGGACGCCTGGCTGGCGGGCCTGGAGGCGGCCCAGGCCAAGGGCCTCAACCTGGCCACGATCGAGTCGGTCGCCTCGTTCTTCGTCAGCCGCGTCGACACCGAGATCGACAACCGGCTCGACAAGCTCGGCAAGCCCGAGCTGAAGGGCAAGGCCGGCGTCGCCAACGCGCGCCTGGCCTACGCCGCCTTCGAGGAGGTCATGAACTCCGAGCGCTGGCAGCGCCTGCGCGCCGCCGGCGCCCGCCCGCAGCGCCCGCTGTGGGCCTCCACCGGGGTGAAGAACCCCGACTACTCCCCCACGATGTACGTCGACGAGCTGGTCGCGCCGGGCACCGTCAACACGATGCCGGAGAAGACGCTCGACGCGACCGCCGCGGGCGGCAACGTCACCGGCGACACCGTGCGCCCCTTCTACGAGCAGGCGTGGAACACCATGGCCGCGCTGAAGGAGGCGGGCGTCGACTACGACGACGTGGTGCGGGTGCTGGAGGAGGAGGGCGTGCAGAAGTTCGAGGCGTCCTGGAACGAGCTGCTCGAGAGTGTCAGCAAGAACCTGGTTCCGTGACGAAGGCGTCCCGCCGCGGGGAGGGCGGGCCCTCCCCGCGCGGCGCCTCACTGGAGGTTTGAGATGAGTGACCCGGCAGGGCCCCCGGAGGAGGCCGTCGCCGTGGCGGCGGCCGTGGCCGGCACGTCCACGACGCTGGAGGTGGCCGCCGCCAACCCGCTGCGGGACCCGCGTGACAAGCGGCTGCCGCGGGTGGCGGGGCCGTGCGTGATGGTGTTGTTCGGCGTGACCGGCGACCTGGCCAAACGCAAGCTGCTGCCGGCGATCTACGACCTGGGCAACCGGGGGCTGCTGCCGCCGGGCTTCTCCCTGGTCGGTTTCGCCCGGCGCGACTGGCAGGACCAGGATTTCGCCAAACTGACGCACGACGCCGTGAAGACCCATGCCCGCACGCCCTTCCGCGAGGAGGTCTGGAAGCAGATCCGCGAGGGGATCCACTTCGTGCCGGGCGAGTTCTCCGACGACGGCGCGTTCGACGCGCTGGCGATGGCGTTGAAGGAGATCGACGAGCTGCGGGGCACGGGCGGCAACTACGCCTTCTATCTGTCGGTGCCGCCGAAGTTCTTCCCCGTGGTCGTGGAGCAGCTCAAGCGCACCGGGCTGGCCGAGGCGCCCGACGGCTCGTGGCGGCGGGTGGTCATCGAGAAGCCGTTCGGCCACGACCTGCGCTCGGCGCACGAGCTGAACGAGATCACCACCTCCGCGTTCCCGGAGAGCTCGATCTTCCGGATCGACCACTACCTGGGCAAGGAGACGGTCCAGAACATCATGGCGCTGAGGTTCGCCAACAACCTCTACGAGCCGATCTGGAACCGCAGCTTCGTCGACCACGTGCAGATCACCATGGCCGAGGACATCGGCATCGGCGGCCGGGCCGGCTACTACGACGGCATCGGCGCCGCCCGCGACGTGATCCAGAACCACCTGCTCCAGCTTCTGGCCCTGGTGGCGATGGAGGACCCGACCTCGTTCGAGGCGTCCTCGCTGCGCCGCGAGAAGGAGAAGGTGCTCAAGGCCGTGCGGCTGCCCGCCGACCTGGCCGCCAACACCGCGCGCGGCCAGTACGCGGCGGGCTGGCAGGGCGGCGAGAAGGTCGTCGGCTACCTGGAGGAGGAGGGCATCTCCAAGAGGTCCACCACCGAGACGTACGCGGCGGTCAAGCTGGAGATCGCCAACCGGCGGTGGGCGGGCGTGCCGTTCTACCTGCGCACCGGCAAGCGGCTGGGCCGCCGGGTCACCGAGGTGGCCGTGGTGTTCCAGAAGGCGCCGCACCTGCCGTTCAGCGCCGACGACACCGAGATCCTCGGCCACAACGCGCTGGTCGTGCGGGTGCAGCCGGACGAGGGCATCACGGTCAGGTTCGGCTCCAAGGTGCCGGGCACGGCGATGGAGGTGCGCGACGTGTCCATGGACTTCGCCTACGGCGAGTCGTTCCTGGAGTCGTCGCCCGAGGCGTACGAGCGGCTGCTGCTCGACGTGATGATCGGCGACCCGCCACTCTTCCCGCACCAGCGGGAGGTCGAGCTGTCGTGGAAGATCCTCGACCCGATCGAGGAGTTCTGGGCCACCCAGGGCCAGCCGGAGCCGTACCCGTCGGGATCGTGGGGGCCGCCCGCGGCCGACGCGATGATGGCCCGTGACGGGCGCGTCTGGAGGAGACTCTAGTGACCACGTTCATGCTGGCCGACACGACGGCGGGCAAGATCTCGGCGCAGCTCACGCAGCTGCGCCACCAGATGGGCGCGCCCGCGATCGGCATGGTGCTGACGCTGGTCGTGGTGTGCGAGGAGCGCGACCAGTACGACTCGCTGCGGGCCGCCACCGAGGCCGCCCGCGAGCACCCGTCGCGCATCCTCGTGGTGATCAACCGGGAGACCGACGAGGCCAACCGGCTGGACGCCGAGCTGCGCATCGGCGAGTCGGCGCCGGGCGAGACCGTGGTGCTGCGCCTGTACGGCGAGCTGACCGAGCACGCCGACTCGGTCGTCAGCCCGCTGCTGCTGCCCGACACGCCCGTGGTGGCGTGGTGGCCGAGCCGCGCCCCTGACGTGCCGTCGGCCGACTCGATCGGCGTGCTGGCCCAGCGGCGGCTGACCGACGCCAAGAACGCCGACGACGGCGTCGCGTCCCTGGTGACGCGGGCCAAGGGCTACGCGCCGGGCGACACCGACCTGTCGTGGGCGCGGCTGACGCCGTGGCGCAGCCTGCTGGCCGCCGCGTTCGACCAGCCCGTGGGCCGGGTGCACGGCGGCGTCGTGGAGGCGTCGGCGGGCAACCCGAGCGCGCCGCTGCTGGCGTCGTGGCTGTCGGAGCGGCTGGGCGCCGAGATGGACGTGGCCGACTCGGGCGGGCCCGGCCTGACCGCCGTACGGCTCGCCACCGACGAGGGCGAGCTGTCGGTGGTGCGCACCGACGCCCGCCTGGCCACGCTGTCGCGTCCCGGCCAGCCCGACCGCAACGTGGCGCTGGCCCGCAGGCACCTGTCGGAGCTGCTGGCCGAGGAACTGCGCCGGCTCGACACCGACGAGATCTACGGGGCCGCCGTCAAGCGCCTGGCCCGCCTCCGCTAGACCGCACGACTCCCCGTGCCCGGGCGCCCCCGAGGTGCCCGGGCACGGCCGTATCCATGAAAGGGTGGCGCTCGTGAGCGTTCCCACTGTTGTTGTGCACCGCGACGCCGACGTGCTGGCCAAGGCCGTGGCGGCGCGGATCATCACCCGGCTCGTCGACGCCCAGTCCGCCAAGGGCTCGGCCTCGCTGGTGCTGACCGGCGGCACCGTCGGCATCGCCACGCTGGCGGCGATCCGTGACACGCCGGCGCGTGACGCCGTCGACTGGCGCCGCCTGGACATCTGGTGGGGCGACGAGCGCTTCCTGCCGGCCGGCGACCCGGAGCGCAACGAGACCGGCGCCCGGCAGGCGCTGCTCGACCACGTCGACCTCGACCCCGCGCGGGTGCACGTCATGCTGGGTCCCGACTCGGGGCTGTCGGCGGAGGAGTCGGCCGACGCCTACGCCACGGAGCTGGCCAAGGCCGCCCGGCCGGAGGACCACGGCGCGGCGCCCGCCTTCGACGTGCTGCTGCTCGGCATGGGGCCCGACGCGCACGTGGCGTCGCTGTTCCCGGGCATGCCGGCGCTCTACGACACCCGCGCGGCGGTCGCGGTGCACGGCGCGCCCAAGCCGCCGCCCACGCGCATCTCGCTGACGCTCCCGGTCATCCAGGGGGCGCGTGAGGTGTGGGTGGTCGCGGCCGGCGAGGAGAAGTCGGGCGCGGTCCGGCTGGCGCTGTCGGAGTCGGGGCCCGTCCAGGTCCCGGCGGCCGGGGCGCGCGGCCGGGGCGGCACGCTGTTCCTGCTGGACCGGGCGGCCGCGGGCAAGATCCCGCCGGGCCTGGGCCGCATCGCCTCGCCCTAACGGGCCACCAGGGCGTCGATCTCGCCGAGGAGCGCCTGCTTGCGCTCCTGCGGCAGGTAGCTGGCCCGCACGCCGTTGCGGGCCAGCTCGGCGAGGTCCGCCTCCGCCAGGCCGAAGACGCGGGCCGCGACGCGATACTCGTCGGCCAGCGTGGTGGCGAACATGGGCGGGTCGTCGCTGTTGAGCGTGACGAACAGGCCCTCCTCCAGCATGCGCGGCAGCGGGTGGTCCTCGATGCGGGCGACCTGGCCGGTGCACACGTTCGAGGTGGGGCAGACGTCCAGCGGGAGCTGCGTCTCGCGCAGGTGGTCCACCAGGCGCGGATCGGCGAGGCAGGCGATGCCGTGGCCGATCCGCTCGGCGCCGAGCCCCTCGATGACCTCCCACACGGTCTCCGGGCCGGTCATCTCGCCGCCGTGCGGCACGCTGTGCAACCCGGCCGCCCTGGCCGCGGCGAACGCGTCACGGTAGGCGTCGCGGTGGGGCGCACGGCTCTGCTCGATCCCGCCCAGCCCGAAACCTACCAAAGCAGCGGGAGGTTCCTGGAGCGCGTGGTCGAGGGTGACCTTGGCCGCCTCCTCCCCGAACTCGCCCGGGATGTCGAAGATGTAGGCCATCTCCACCCCGTGCTCGACGGGAGCCCGCCGGGCGGCGAGGTCCAGCGCCTCGGTGACCTCGCGGGCCGGCATGCCGACGACATGATGGGCGTACGGGGTGACCTGCAGCTCTGCGTAGCGCCCGCCCTGCGCCGCCAGGTCGCGGGCCAGGCCGAGCACGAGTGTGGCGATGTCCTCCGGCTCCCGCACCAGCGCGTTGACCGCGCCGTACACCTGGGCGAAGTGCGGGAAGTCGCGGAAGGTGTAGAAGGCGCGCAGCTCCTCCTCGCTGGTCGGCACCGGGCTGCCGGGGTGGCGGCGCGACAGCTCCAGCACCGTGTCGACGGAGGCCGAGCCGATCAGGTGGACGTGCAGTTCGACCTTGGGCAGTGCGTCGATGAACGCGTCAGGACTCATGCGGACGACCCTAGGCCGCGCCCCGGCCTCGCCTCCAGGCTTACGGGGCGAATATCACATGGATGTGTAAAGTTTTGGCGTTATGCTGTCCGGGGTGACCGATCCCGAAGCTTACGAGCGCGGATTCGCCCGGCTCAGCGCCCACACCGTCGGCCCGCTCCTCGACCGGGCGGGCGTCCCCACCGGCCCGGCCGAGCGGCGGGCCGGGGTGCGGGTGCTCGACGCGGGGTGCGGGAGCGGCGTCGTGACGGCCGGGGCGCTGGGGCGCGGGGCCCGCGTGACCGCCTTCGACGCCGACGCCGCGATGGCGGGGCTGGCCGCGCGCCGCCATCCGGAGGCGGAGGTGGTGGTGGCGGCGCTGCCGTCGCTGCCCTTCCGGGACGGGACATTCGACGCCGTAGCCGGAAATTTCATCATCAACCACGCGCCCGACACCGCCGCCGCGCTCCTGGAGCTGCGCCGCGTCGCCCGGCCCGGCGCGGGCGTGGCGCTGACCTGGTGGGAGCCGTCCGAGATGACCGCCACCGGCGTCATCGCCGCCGCCGTCGAAGCCGCCGGCCACCCCTTCGCGTTCCCGCCCCGGCCCCTCGCCGCCGCCGCCGACCCCGGCCGCTTCGCCACGCTCATGCGCCGGGCGGGCTTCACCGGCGTCGCCGTCGACACCCTCCGCTGGCGCCACCCGTTCGACCCGGACGCCTGGCTCGCCGACGTCGTCGCCGCCGGCGGCCCCCGCTTTGGCCCCATCGCCGCCCAGCCCGCCGCCGTCCAGGCCCGCATCCGCGCCGCCTACCACCACCTGGCCACCCCGTACGCCCCGGACGGCTTCCCCGTAACCGCCCACCTGGCCCACGCCACCACCCCCTGACCCGACCGCCACCCTCTGCGCCCCTCCCTGGGCCCACGCCCCCGGCCCCCACCCGCCACCCTTGTGCACTGCACCCTGCACCCTGCACCCTGCACCCTGCACCCTGCACCCTGCGCCCGGCACCCGGCACCCGGCACCCGGCACCCGGCACCCGGCACCCGAGGATCGCGCGGCCCGCCGGGACGGTCCTCTTCGGAGGATGGCGGCCTGCCCTGCCTCCATGCCCCCCTCCGAAGACCCGCCGAACGCACGCGAGCTACCTCGCCCCGCCCCCGCGGCCACCTCCCGCGGACCTCACGGCAGGCACGCAACCGCCCCCTCCGGAGGTTCGCGAGGCCTCCCCCGCCTCCCCCTGCGGCCACCCTTGGTGTTTCGCCAGGGACGGGGGCGGCGCCGTAGGACGGGGCCGTTGGGCAAGGGCGCTCGGGCGGCCGTGGGTGGCGGCCGTGAGGCCGCTGCGGGCGGGGGTCGTGGGGGCCGCTGCGGGCGGGAGGTGCGGTCAGGTGCGGTCGGGGAGGCGTTGGCGGGCGTGGCGTTCTTCGCGGCGGGTGACTTCGAGGCGCTGGGCCGTCTCGGCGAGGCGTTTGCGGGCCTTGGCGAGCTTCGCCTCCAGGCGGGCGACCTTGTCGGCCCGTTCGGCGTGGTCGCGTTCGGCCTCCTCCAGGGCCTGGCTCCACTCGCGGTGGGCCGCCTCGGCCTCCTCGCGCTCCTTGGCCTTCCTGGCCTCGGTCTCGGCGCGGCGGCGCGCCGCGTCGGCCTCGGCCGTCTCGTCCGCCTGGGTGCCGGGTTTGCGGCGGCGGCCAGGGGGGCGGCCGGCGGGGGCGGGCGCCGGGGCGAAGCCGCTGTAGCGCAGCGGCTTGGCGAGCCGGCCGCGCCGCACCTCGTCGGCGGCTCCGGCGTCCACGACGGCGGCGTCGAGCGTCTGGTCCACCTCGGTGGCGGCGGCGGGCGACAGCTCGTCGCGGACCAGCCCGGCGACCCGCCCGGTGACCTCGCCGCGGCGCCGGGTCAGTTCGGCGAGCGCGTCGGCGTCGTGCGCCTGCCAGGCGTCGCGCAGCTCCTGGCCGAGCTCCAGCAGCTCCTCCAGGGCGTCGGGGTGCTCGCGGGAGATCCGGTTGACGGCCCACGCCGACACCGTGGGCTTGCGCAGCTTGCCGATCTCCCGGGCCAGCGCGGCGTCGCCCGCGTCCTTGGCCGCGCGGGCCTCGGCGGTGCGGGCGGCGGTGAAGTCGGCGGGCGCGAGCCCGTACAGCCTGCCGGTGACCTCCTCGAGATCCACACAAGGGGGATACCCCGCCCGGGCTGGTTCGTAGCGCATAGTGGAGGCAGCCCACTCGAACGGAGGCCCCCGTGTTCGAGCGCTTCACCGAGAGCAGCCGCCAGGTCGTCGTCCTCGCCCGGGAGGAGGCGCGGGCGATGCGTCACGGCGCCATCGGCACCGGGCATCTCCTGCTGGGGCTCGTCCGGGAGGGCGAGGGTCCGGCGGCGCGGGTGCTGGCCGAGTGCGGCGTGTCGCTGGAGGGCGTACGGGCCTGTGTGGAGGCCGAGGAGCCGCGCCGGGACCCGGCCGGGCACGCGCCGTTCACGGCCCGGGCGAAGAGGGTGCTGGAGCTGTCGCTGCGTGAGGCGCTGGAGCGGCGGCACGACTTCATCGGCACCGGGCACGTCCTGCTCGGGCTGCTGCGCGACGGCGACGCGCCGGTGCTCCGCGCGCTGGCCGCCGCGGGCGCCGACCCGGACGAGGTACGGCAGCGCGTGCTGGAAGAGGTGGGGCGCCGGGAGCCGCCCGGCGACGCGTCGCCGGTGAGCGCCCCGGAGCTGGCCGGGCGGCTGGCCCGCATCGAGGAGAGCCTGGAGCGCATCGAACGCCATCTCGGCATCCGGCGGACCGGCTCAGACTGACGCCAGCGCCCCCACGGCCAGCCTGGCCTCCACCACGGCGGGGTCCTCGGTGCGGGAAAGCGTGGCGCCGAGTCCGAGCATCAGCCGGCGCATGCGCGCGTTGTCGGCCAGCATGCCGGCCCTGACCTCGGCGTAGCCCAGGTCGCGCGCGGCGCACACCAGCGCCCTGGCCAGGGCCGTGCCCAGGCCGCGCCCCTGCCAGCGGTCCTCGACGAGCAGCGCGAGCTCGGCGATGCCGGGGTCGGCGGTGAACATCAGGCTGGCCAGCGCGACCACCTGCCCGTCGTCGGCCGCCACCACGGAGTGGCCGCGGGCGCGGTCGCAGAGCCGGTCGAACACGCGCGGCGGCAGCTCGGGCATCGAGGTGAAGTAGCGGAACCTGCGCGTTTCGGGCGAGCACCTGTCGTGCAGGTCGCGTACGGCCTCGCGGTAGAGGGAGGTGAGCGGGCGGACGGCGATCTCGGCGCCGTCGGCGAGCCTGACGGGGCGCTCGGCCGGCTTGCCGTCGGGGCCGGCCGGCGGCTGGACGAGCCGGGCGAACGCGGCGGCCCTGGCGGCCTCGGTCAGCGTGAAGGGCAGCCCGGCGCGGCGCAGCCGGACCGACCGCCGGGCGGCGACGGGCACCACGAGCCGGGTCGGGTCGGGCAGGTCGTTCGCGGGTTCGCCGTAGATCCACCGGGCGTCGTCGGCGCGCAGCAGCTCGGCGAGCAGCTCGGGCAGCCGCCAGGGCGCGGCCCGCAGCCGGGAGGCCAGCAGCAGCGCCCGGGTGGGCTCGTCGGTCAGCTCGTGGGCGGTGGCGGCGACGACCCGGACGCGGCGCCCGCCCGCCGCCTCCAGGGCCTCGCGCACGTTCTCGGGGGTGGCCGGGATGTCGGCGACGAACTCGTCGACGGTGCCGTCGACGTCGGGTTGTACGCTCAGGCCGAGGATGTTGCCGCCCCGGGCGGCCAGGGCGGCGGCGAGCGAGGCGAGCCGTCCCGGGCGTTCGTCGACCGTGGTGCGGATGCGCAGGAGTCCCATACGAAGAAGGATGCGGGGTCGCTGTTACGTTGCCGCTAACGTCGTGTTTCCATCACGGAATTCGTGGCGAGATGCGACACCTTCTCCGGATATAGCAGGATATGGCCCCATGAGCGTGCATGTTCCCCTGTCGTCCGGGTTCGTCAATGGCGACGTGTCCTTCTGGTACCGCTCCTCGGGCGTTCCCGCCCCCGGTCCCAGGCTCGACGGCGACCGCGAGGCGGACGTCGTCATCGTCGGCGCCGGCTACACGGGGCTGTGGACGGCCTACTACCTCAAGCGGGCCCGCCCGTCGCTCGACGTGGTGGTGCTGGAGCAGGAGTTCGCCGGGTTCGGCGCCTCGGGCCGCAACGGCGGCTGGCTGACGGGCGACCTGGCGGGCTCGCACGCGCGCTACGCCCGCACCCACGGCCGCGACGCCGCCCGGCGGCTGCAGCGGGAGATGTTCTCCTCGGTCGACGAGGTCATCGCGGTGTGCGAGAAGGAGGGCATCGACGCCGACATCGTCAAGGGCGGCGTCGTCAACGTGGCCCGCTCCACCGCGCAGGCCGCCCGGCTGCGCGCCTCGGTGGCCGAGTCCCGCGCCTGGGGCATCACCGAGGAGGACCTGCGCCTGGTCGACCCGGACGCCCACCTCAGGGTGGCGGGGGCCGTGAGCGCCACCTGGAGCCCGCACTGCGCGCGCATCCAGCCCGCCAAGCTGGCCCAGGGCCTGGCCCGGGTGGTGCGCGACCTCGGCGTGACGATCTACGAGCGCACGCCCGTCACCCGCATCGCGCCGCACCGGGCGGAGACGCCGTACGGGACCGTGCGGGCCGGGCACGTGCTCCGCGCCACCGAGGGCTTCACGGCGCGGATGGAGGGGCTGCGGCGGCAGTGGCTGCCGATGAACAGCTCGATGATCGTCACCGAGCCGCTGCCGGCCTCGTTCTGGGAGTCGGTCGGCTGGGAGGGCGCGGAGCTGCTCGGCGACCTGGCCCACTACTACATGTACGCCCAGCGCACCGCCGACGACCGCATCGCGTTCGGCGGGCGCGGCCGGCCCTACCTGTACGGCTCGCGCGTCGACGCCCGCGGCCACACGCACGAGTGGACCGTCGAGGCGCTGTGGGACCTGCTGGTCGACTTCTTCCCGGCGGCCCGCTCGTCCTCCGTCGCCCACGCCTGGTCGGGCGTGCTGGCGGTGCCGCGCGACTGGTGCTCGACCGTCCACGTGGACCCGGCGACCGGGCTCGGCTGGGCGGGCGGCTACACCGGCCACGGCGTCACCACCACGAACCTGGCCGGCCGGACCCTGCGCGACCTGGTGCTGGGCGAGGAGACCGAGCTGACGGCGCTGCCGTGGGTGGGGCGCAAGGTGCGCGCGTGGGAACCCGAGCCGCTGCGCTGGCTGGGCGTGCACAGCATGTACCGCCTCTACCGGATGGCCGACCAGCGGGAGCGGTCGATGCCGCGCACCTCGGTCCTGGCCCGCTTCGCCGACCTGATCACCGGTCACTGACCATCCCTGCCAGATAGGAGATCTTCCATGAGCGTGCTGTTCCGGGGCGGGCGCGTGTTCACCGCGACGGGCGCCTTCGCCGAGGCGGTGCTGGTGCGCGACGGCGTCGTGGCGGCCGTGGGCGCCGAACGGGAGCTGGCCCGGCTGGCGCCCTCCCACGAGACGGTGGACCTCGGCGGCGGCCTGCTGGTGCCGGGCTTCACCGACGCCCACCTGCACCCGGTGCAGGCGGGCCTGGAACGCGCCAGGTGCGACCTGGCCGAGGTGTTCGGGCTGGACGCCTATCTCGCGGCAGTCCGTACGTATGCCGCCGCCAATCCCGGCAAGGAGTGGATCGACGGCGGCGGCTGGGACATGTCGGCGTTCCCGGGCGGGCTGCCCCGCAGGGAGCAGCTCGACTTCCTGGACCGGCCCGCCTACCTGATCCAGCGCGACCACCACGCCGCCTGGGTCAACAGCCGGGCGCTGGAGCTGGCCGGGATCACCCGCGACACGCCCGACCCGGCCGACGGGCGGATCGAACGCGACCCCGACGGCACCCCGACGGGCGTGCTGCACGAGGGCGCGATGGACCTGGTGGGCCTGCTCACGCCCCGCCCGACGGCCGCCGACCTGGACGCCGCGCTGGCCGAGGCGGAGGCGCACCTGTTCTCGCTGGGCATCACCGGCTGGCAGGACGCCATCGTGGGCTCGTACGCGGGCTCCGACGACCAGTTGCCCACCTACCTGTCGGCGGCCCGCTCAGGGCGGCTACGGGCCCGCGTGGTGGGCGCCCTGTGGTGGGACAGGACCCGCGGCCTGGACCAGATCGAGAGCCTGGTGGAGCGCCGGGCGTCGGCCGAGGGCCTGGACCGGTTCGCGGCCGGCTCGGTCAAGATCATGCAGGACGGCATCACGGAGAACTTCACCGCCGCCACCCTGGAGCCCTACTGCCGCTGCGGCGGCACGGGGCTGTCGTACGTGGACCCGGTCAAACTGAAGGAGTACGTGGCCGAGCTGGACCGGCTGGGCTTCCAGGTCCACTTCCACGCGATCGGCGAGCGGGCGGTGCGCGAGGCGCTCGACAGCTTCGAGGGCACCGATCCGGCCAACCGTCACCACATCGCGCACCTGCAGATCATCGAGCCGTCGGACGTGCCGCGCTTCGCCGCGCTGGGCGTCACGGCCAACCTGCAGCCGCTGTGGGCCACCCACCACGCGCAGATGGACGAGCTGACGCTGCCGTTCCTGGGCGAGCCGCGCTCGTCGTGGCAGTACCCGTTCGCGGACCTGCTGGCGCACGGCACCCGGTTCTGCGCGGGCAGCGACTGGCCGGTGTCGGACGCCGACCCGCTGCAGGGCATGCACGTGGCCGTCAACCGGACCGAGCCGGGCGGTTCGGTGCACGCGGGCTACCCGACGGCGCAGACGCCGTTCCTGCCCGCCCAGCGCATCGACCTGGCGACCGCGCTGACCGCGTACACGGCGGGCTCGGCGTGGATCAACCGCTCGCCCGCCGGGGTGATCGAGCCGGGCCGCCCGGCCGACCTGGTGGTGCTCGACCGCGACCCGTTCACGTTGCCGGAGAAGGACATCTGGACGACGCGGGTGCGGATGACGTTCGTCGACGGCGTCGCCGTCCACGAACGGGCCTGAACGACGAAAGGGCCCCGGCGGGAGAACCGCCGGGGCCCTTTCACGTCAGCCCGCTACCAAGGGGACTTGTTGTTGCGCAGGCGCTCCAGCGCTTCCTCGAGGATCGCCTTGCCGTCCTTGTCGCTCCGGCGCTCCTTCACGTAGGCCAGATGCGTCTTGTACGGCTCGTTCTTCGGCGGAGCAGGCGGGGCCTCCTCGTCCTGGCCGGCCGGGAGGCCGCAACGCGGGCAGTCCCACAGCTCGGGGACCGCCGCGTCACTGGCGAAGCTGGGGCGCGTCTCATGCATGTTGGCGCACCAGAACGAGACCCGCACTCTCGGAGCTGCCTCGCCGCGCTCGGCCTCCCCCATAGGGCCGGCGCCGACACGGCTGCCACGGATCGCGTTGCCACTACCCACGGATGAACTCCTCGCTCGATCGCCCCGTGTGACACGGGGGGAGAATCACTGTCACGCGTTGTCGCTTGTCTCAGGGCCTGACGAGCAGGCCCAGAGCGATGATGCAGACGAACCAGACGACGCCCGTGATGACGGTGAGCCGGTCGAGGTTGCGCTCCACCACCGAGGAACCACCGAAGTTCGACGAGAAACCGCCGCCGAACATGTCAGACAGGCCGCCACCCTTGCCCTTGTGGAGCAGGACGAGCAAGATCATGAGCAGGCTCGTCAGGATGAGGGCGATGGAGATTCCGAGTTCCACGGTATGCCTGTTCCTTCAATGGTCTGGTACGCGTGACGATTCAAACTTGCCTCTTGAGGGTACGGCCTCGTGTCAAGTCGCACCCCCAGAACGGCTGAGTTAGCCGGGCATATCGGTGAAACGGCAGATCTTCACGAACTCCGCGGCGTCGATGCTGGCCCCTCCCACGAGGGCGCCGTCGACATCCGGCTGAGCCATGATCCCTGCGATGTTTCCCGACTTGACCGAGCCACCGTAAAGGATACGGACCGCCGAGGCCACTTCGGGGTTGTAGAGCTCCGCGAGTCGCACCCGCAGCGCCCCGCAGACCTCCTGGGCGTCCTCGGGGGTGGCCACCTCGCCGGTGCCGATCGCCCACACCGGCTCGTAGGCCACCACCATCGATTGTGCCTGCTCGGCGGAGACCTTGCGCAGGGCTCCGTCGAGCTGGGCCAGCGTGTGCGCGATGTGACCGCCCGCCTGGCGCACCTCCAGGCCCTCGCCCACGCACAGGATCGGCGTCAGCGAGTGGCGCAGCGCGGCCAGCACCTTGGCGTTGACCAGGTCGTCGTCCTCGTGGTGGTACTGCCGCCGCTCGGAGTGGCCGACGGCGACGAACGTGCACCCCAGCTTGGCGAGCATCACGCCCGACACCTCACCGGTGTAGGCGCCCGCGTCGTGCGGGGACAGGTCCTGGCCGCCGTGCACGATGCGCAGCTTGTCGCCGTCGATGAGCGTCTGCACGCTGCGCAGGTCGGTGAACGGGGGCAGGACGGCCACCTCGACGCGGTCGAAGTCCTTGTCGCCGAGCGCGAAGGCCAGCTTCTGGACCAGCGCGATCGCCTCGAGGTGGTTGAGGTTCATCTTCCAGTTGCCGGCGATGAGCGGCTTTCTCAAGTCAGTCCTCCAGGGCGGCGAGTCCGGGGAGCGTCTTGCCCTCCAGATATTCAAGGCTGGCCCCGCCCCCGGTGGAGATGTGGGAGAAGCCGTCCTCGGGCAGGCCCAGCTTACGCACCGCGGCCGCCGAGTCGCCGCCGCCGACCACGGTGAAGGCGTCGGCTCCGATCAGCGCCTCGGCCACCGCCCGGGTGCCGCCGGAGAACGCGTCGAACTCGAACACGCCCATCGGGCCGTTCCAGAAGACGGTCTTGGCGTCGGCCAGCTTGGCGGCGAACAGCTCGCGGGTCTCGGGCCCGATGTCGAGGCCCTCGCGGTCGGCCGGGATGGCCGTGGCCGCGACCGCCTCGTGCGGGGCGTCGGCGGCGAAGTGCGTGGCCGCCAGCACGTCGACGGGCAGCACCAGGTCGACGCCGCGCCGGCCGGCCTCGTCGAGGAAGCCGCGCACCTGGTCGAGCTGGTCCTCCTGCAGCAGCGACCCGCCGACCTCGTGGCCCTGGGCCTTGAGGAAGGTGTAGGCCATGCCGCCGCCGATGAGCAGCCGGTCGACCTTGGTCAGCAGGTTGGCGATGACGCCGAGCTTGTCGCTGACCTTGGCGCCGCCGAGCACGACCACGTAGGGGCGCTCGGTGTCCTCGGTGAGCCGTCTCAGCACGTCCACCTCGGCCACGACCAGCCCGCCCGCGGCGTGCGGCAGCAGCGCCGGCACGTCGTAGACGCTGGCGTGCTTGCGGTGCACGGCGCCGAAGCCGTCACCGACGTAGAGGTCGGCGAGCGCGGCCAGCCTCTCGGCGAACGCGCGGCGGGCCGCGTCGTCCTTGGACTCCTCGCCCGGCTCGTAGCGCAGGTTCTCCAGCAGGGCCACCTGGCCCTCCTGGAGGCCCTGCACGGTGGCCTGGGCGCTGTCGCCGACCACGTCGGAGGCGAAGGCCACCTCCTGGCCGAGCAGCTCGCCCAGGCGGGCCGCGACGGGCCGCAGGGAGTATTTCGGGTTGGCCTCGCCCTTGGGCCGCCCCAGGTGGGCGCAGACGACGACCTTCGCGCCGCGTCCGGCCAGCTCCTGGATGGTGGGCAACGACGCGCGGATGCGCCCGTCGTCGGTGATCGTCTCGCCGTCGAGAGGCACGTTCAGGTCGGCGCGCACCAGCACGCGCCGTCCCTTCACATCGAGATCGTCGATCGTCCGCAACTGTGCTCCTTCTGCGGAGGCGCGCGGGCCGCCCGGGCGGACGGCCCCGCTTCGCTCCGGAATCGGTCAGATGTCCGCGCCCACCAGCTGGATGAGGTCGACGAGGCGGTTGGAGTAGCCCCACTCGTTGTCGTACCAGCCGACGACCTTGACCTGGTTGCCGATCACCTTGGTGAGGCCGGCGTCGAAGATGCAGGAGGCCGGGTCGGTGACGATGTCGGAGGAGACGATCTCGTCCTCGGTGTAGGTCAGGACGCCCTTGAGCGGGCCCTCGGCGGCGGCCTTGAGCGCGGCGTTGACCTCTTCGACGGTGACGTCGCGGCCGACCTCGACGGTCAGGTCGGTGGCCGAGCCCGTGGGGATCGGCACGCGCATCGCGAAGCCGTCGAGCTTGCCCTTGAGCTCCGGCAGCACCAGGCCGATCGCCTTGGCGGCGCCGGTGGAGGTGGGCACCACGTTGAGCGCGGCGGCGCGGGCGCGGCGCAGGTCCTTGTGCGGGCCGTCCTGCAGGTTCTGGTCCTGCGTGTAGGCGTGGATGGTGGTCATCAGACCCTTCTCGATGGTGAAGGTGTCGTGGATGACCTTGGCCATCGGGGCCAGGCAGTTGGTGGTGCAGGAGGCGTTGGAGATGATCGTGTGCTGGGCCGGGTCATAGGAGTCGTGGTTGACGCCCATGACGATGGTGACGTCCTCGTTCTTCGCCGGGGCGGAGATGATGACCTTCTTGGCGCCGTTCTCGGCGTGCACCCGGGCCTTGTTGGCGTCGGTGAACAGGCCGGTCGACTCGACCACCACGTCGACCCCGAGGTCGCCCCACGGCAGCTTGCCCGGGTCGCGCTCCTCGAACACCTTGATGGCCTTGCCGTCGACGGTGATCTCGTCGCTGGAGGCCTTCACCTCGTACGGCAGGCGGCCCAGGATGCTGTCGTACTTGAGCAGGTGGGCCAGCGTCGCGTTGTCGGTCAGGTCGTTGACCGCGACGATCTCGATGTCCTTGCCACTGGCGGCGACCGCGCGCCAGAAGTTGCGACCGATGCGGCCGAAGCCGTTGACGCCTACGCGGATGCTCACGGAACCGATCTCCTCGTACGTGATGACGGGCTGATACCTCAACTCTCGAACCCTATCGGAAGCAAATTGGTTTAGACCACTGCCACCCCCGCCTGGAGAATCGAGGTTCGGTAAGCACAATTTGTGAGGTTCGAGTAAAGTGCCCGACTCGTCGGAGTAAATTCAGGCATTCTCTGGGGGCTGAGATGTCACAACACCGATCCGGCCTGCTGTCCGGCCTGATCATCGGCTTCATCGCGATGCTGCTGTGCGCGGCCGGCGTCGCGGCGGCCTTCCTCTACGACGGCGACCTCGTTCCCGAGGCCGTGCGCGCCTTCGGCGACGGCGTCCCGCTGTCCGCCGGGATCGCCCTGGTCGCCGGTCTCCTGGTCGGCGCGGCGATCTGCCTGATCCGCCCGCGCGCCCTCGTGCTCCCGCTCGTGGCGGCCCTGTACGGGGGCGGGGCCGTCGTGGCCGGCGCGATCGCGAACACGGCGGCGGTCCCCGGGTATTTCGCCTACACGCCGGCCTCGGAGCCGTGGAAGCCGCCGCTTCGCACGCTCGAGGAGTTCCTGGCCGCCCTGCCCGACGCCGCCGCCCTCGTCTGGCCGCAGCTGTATCGGTCGTGGCAGATCCCCGCGGTGGTGGCCGCCGCGGCCCTGCCCGCCTTCCTGCTCGTCCTCGTACGCGTCCTGCGCCTGCGCAGGAAGGCCAGGGCGGCTGCCGCCGCCGAGAAGCCCGAGAAGCCCGAGGAGGGGGAGGAGCCCGAGTACCGGGCTCCCTTCGAGCCCCTGCAGGCGGCCAAGCCGGCCACCACCCCGCCCAGCCTCTTCACGCCGCCCGACCGCGACGCGACGTGACCCGGCGGTCCCATACGGGGGACGTCAGGAGGAGAGCATCTCAACCGTGAGATTTGCCTCGGTGTTGGGGATGCCGAGGTCGGAGGCGCGCTTGTCGGCCATGGCGAGCAGCCGCCGGATGCGGCCCGCGATCGCGTCCTTGGTCAGCGGCGGGTCGGCGATCTGGCCGAGCTCCTCCAGGGACGCCTGCTTGTGCTCCACCCGCAGCCGCCCGGCCACCACGAGGTGGTCCGGCGCCTCGTCGCCGAGGATCTCCAGGGCGCGCTGCACGCGGGCGCCGGCGGCGACGGCGGCGCGGGCCGAGCGGCGCAGGTTGGCGTCGTCGAAGTTGGCCAGCCGGTTGGCGGTGGCCCGGACCTCGCGGCGCATCCGCCGCTCCTCCCAGGCGAGCACGCTGTCGTGGGCGCCGAGACGGGTGAGCAGGGCGCTGATGGCGTCGCCGTCGCGGACCACGACCCGGTCGACGCCGCGCACCTCGCGCGCCTTGGCGTGGATCTTCAGCCGCCGGGCCGAGCCGACCAGGGCCAGCGCCGCCTCCGGGCCGGGGCAGGTGACCTCCAGCGACATCGACCGGCCCGGCTCGGTGAGCGAGCCGTGGGCCAGGAACGCGCCGCGCCAGGCCGCCTCGGCGTCGCAGGCCGCCCCCGCGACCACCTGCCGGGGCAGGCCGCGCACGGGCCGTCCGTGGTTGTCGATCAGCCCGGTCTGGCGGGCCAGCGCCTCGCCGTCGCGGTAGACGCGGACCACGTAACGTGATCCCTTGCGCAGCCCGGCCGGCGCGAGCACCAGCACCTCCGCCTTGTGGCCGAACACCTCTCCGATGTCCTTGATGAGCCGCCGCGCGGTCGCGTTGGTGTCGAGCTCGGCCTCGATCACGATGCGCCCGCCCACGAGGTGCAGGCCGCTGGCGAAGCGCAGCAGCGTGGACACCTCCGCCTTGCGGCAGCAGGGCTTGAGCACCGGCAGCCGGCTCAGCTCGTCCTTGACCACACCCGTCATTGCCATAAGCGTTTAGTCCTCCCCCATCAGACCGGTCCTAGCAGTCTCTCGCACCTTCTCGCCACGCCGACCAGGATCAACGCTTCTGGAGGAAAATCTCGTCCAGGACGGAGGCAAGACGTCGTGCATCGTGCCTCGGCGAGCCGTCGCGGGCGGCGACGTCGGCCAGGACCAGCCGGGCGCCGAACGCGGCGGCGGCCTTCTCCAGCGCGGCGGGGTCGTCGACCACGCCGGTGTCGGCGAGGACGACGTCGAGGGAGAGCTCGGGGGCGTGCCGCCGCAGGACCTCCAGGTGCTGCTGGGGGGAGAAGTCGTCGGTCTCGCCCGGCTGCGGCGCGAGGTTGAGCGTGACCAGCCTGCAAGCCTCGGTGCGGTGCAGCGCGCGGGCCAGCTCGGGCACCTTGAGGTGCGGCAGCACGCTGGTGAACCACGAGCCGGGCCCGAACACCACCCAGTCGGCCTCCAGCACCGCCTCGACGGCCTCGGGCCGCGCGGGCGGGTCCTCGGGCACCAGGGAGATGGCCCGCACGCGGCCGGGCGTGAGCGCGCACGCCACCTGGCCGCGCACGGTGGAGACGACGCCGTCGAGCTCCACCTCGGCGACGATGTCGAGCGGCACCGAGGCCATCGGCAGCACCCGGCCGTGCGCGCCGAGCAGCCGGCCCACCCAGTCGAGCCCGGCGACGGGGTCGCCGAGGAGCTCCCACAGCGCGACGATGAGCAGGTTGCCGACGGCGTGACCGTGCAGCTCGCCCTCGCTGCGGAAGCGGTGCTGAACGACCTCGCTCCAGGTGCTGCCCCACTCGTCGTCGCCGCACAGGGCGGCCAGCGCCATGCGCAGGTCGCCGGGCGGCAGCACGCCCAGCTCGCGGCGCAGCCGGCCGCTGGAGCCGCCGTCGTCGGCGACGGTGACGATGGCGGTCAGCGCGTCGGTCACCGCGCGCAGCGCCGACAGCGCGGCGTAGAGGCCGTGGCCGCCGCCCAGCGCCACGACCCGCGGGCCCGTCTCTAAGTCGATGCCGCTCAGCGGATCGGCGAAGCCCTCATCCGTCACTCCCGGCCCACATCCCGGTGGCTGACCTGGACCTCCATGCCCCGGTCGCGCAGCCGGGAGGCGACCTGCTCGGCCATGGCGACGCTGCGGTGCTTGCCGCCGGTGCAGCCCACGGCGAGCGTGGCGTAGCTCTTGCCCTCGCGCGAGTAACCGCCGGCGATGACGCGCAGCACCTCCTCGTAGGCGTCGAGGAACTCCTTGGCGCCGGGCTGGCCCAGCACGTAGTCGCGGACGGGCGCGTCGGTGCCGTTCATCGGCCGCAGTTCGGGCACCCAGTGCGGGTTGGGCAGGAACCGGCAGTCGACGACCAGGTCGGCGTCGACGGGCAGGCCGTACTTGTAGCCGAAGGAGACGACGTTGACCCGCAGGCCCGGCCGGTCCTCGCCGCCGAAGTAGGCCACGATCTTGTTGCGCAGCTCGTGCACGTTGTGGGCGCTGGTGTCGATGACGAGGTCGGCGTTGGCCCGCACCTCGCGCAGGATGCCGCGCTCGCGGGTGATGCCGTCGACCAGCCGGCCCTCGCCCTGCAGCGGGTGGGGGCGGCGCACGGCCTCGAAGCGGCGCACCAGCTCCTCGTCGCTGGCCTCCAGGAACACCACGCGCACCCGGACGCCGCGGCCGAGCAGCTCCTCGATGGCGGCGTTGAGGTCGGTGGTGAACGCCAGGCTGCGCACGTCGACGACGGCGGCCACCTTGTCGGCGGCCAGCTTGACCTTGCCCGCCTCCTCCGCCATGGCGAACAGCAGCCCCGGCGGCAGGTTGTCGATGACGAACCAGCCGAGGTCCTCCAGGGCCTTGGCGGCGGTGCTCCGCCCGGCCCCCGACATGCCGGTGACGATGACGAACGCCGGCTCGGTGGACTTCACTGACTCTCCCCCTTCAGG
This sequence comes from Nonomuraea ceibae, assembly GCF_019396325.1. Taxonomy (GTDB): domain Bacteria; phylum Actinomycetota; class Actinomycetes; order Streptosporangiales; family Streptosporangiaceae; genus Nonomuraea; species Nonomuraea ceibae. The sequence goes on along the minus strand of NZ_JAHKRO010000062.1, from coordinate 26,598 downwards.
GTCGACACGATCACCTCGGCGGTGGCCGGGCCGATGCCCGGGACCTCGCGGATCTCGTCCGCGGTGGCCTCGCGCAGCTTCTTGACGGAGCCGAAGTGCCGGAGCAGGGCCTGGCGGCGAGCCGGGCCGAGACCGGGCACGCTGTCGAGCGCGCTCTCCTTCACCGTCTTGGACCTCTTGGCTCGATGGTAGGTGATGGCGAACCTGTGCGCCTCATCTCTGACCCGTTGCAGCAGGTAGAGGCCCTCGCTGGAACGCGGCATGATGACCGGCTGGTCGTCGCCCGGCAGCCACACCTCCTCCAGCCGCTTGGCCAGCCCGGCGACGGCCACGTCGTCGATGCCGAGCTCGTCGAGCGCCCGCTGGGCGGCGGCGGCCTGCGGCCCGGCGCCGTCGACGACGACGAGGTTGGGCGGATAGGCGAACTTGCGCGGCTTGCCCGTCTCGGGGTCGATGGGGCTGTGGGCGTCGTCGTCGGCCGCCAGCTCGCCCGTGGCCGAGCGCTCCTCCAGGTAGCGGCGGAAGCGGCGCAGGATCACCTCGTGGATGGAGGCGACGTCGCCTTCCTTGGTCTTGACGGCGAAGCGCCGGTATTCGGACTTGCGGGCCAGGCCGTCCTCGAACACCACCATGGACGCCACCACGTTCTCGCCCTGCAGGTGGGAGACGTCGTAGCACTCGATGCGCAGCGGCGCCTGGTCGAGGTCGAGCGCGTCGGCGATCTCCTGCAGGCCCTTGCTGCGCGTGGTGAGGTCGCCGGCGCGGCGGACCTTGTGCTGGGCGAGCGACTCCTTGGCGTTGCGCTCGACGGTCTCCATGAGCGAGCGCTTGTCGCCGCGCTGCGGGACGCGCACGTCGACGCGGGCGCGCCGCTGCTCCGACAGCAGCTCGACGACGGCCTCGGCGTCGGGCGGCAGCGCCGGGACGAGCACCTCGCGGGGCATCGACTCGGGGCTCGCCTCGGCGTACATCTGCAGCAGGAACTGCTCGACGAGCTCGCCCGGCGAGGTCTCCTCCACCTTGTCGACGACCCAGCCGCGCTGGCCCCTGATGCGCCCGCCGCGTACGTAGAAGACCTGGACGGCGGCCTCCAGCGGGTCCTCGGCGAGCGCCACGACGTCGGCGTCGGTGCCCTCGCCGAGCACGACCGCCTGCTTCTCCAGCGCCCGCTGGAGCGCCTGGATGTCGTCGCGCAGCCGGGCGGCGCGCTCGTACTCCTGCTCGGCGGCGGCCTCGCGCATGTCCTTCTCCAGGCGCTTGATGAAGCGCCCGGTGTTGCCCGCCATGAAGTCGCAGAAGTCCTCGGCGAGGTCGCGGTGCTCCTCGGGCGTGACGCGGCCCACGCACGGCGCCGAGCACTTGTCGATGTAGCCGAGCAGGCAGGGCCGGCCGATCTGCCCGGCCCGCTTGAACACCCCGGCGCTGCAGGTGCGCACCGGGAAGACGCGCAGCAGCAGGTCGACGGTCTCGCGGATGGCCCAGGCGTGGGAGTAGGGGCCGAAGTAGCGGGTGCCCTTGCGCTTGGCGCCGCGCATGACCTGCACGCGCGGGAAGTCCTCGCCCATGGTGACGGCGAGGTAGGGGTAGGACTTGTCGTCGCGGTACTTGACGTTGAAGCGCGGGTCGTACTCCTTGATCCAGGAGTATTCGAGCTGCAGCGCCTCGACCTCGGTGCCGACGACGGTCCAGTCGACGCCGGCGGCGGTGGTGAGCATGCTCTGGGTGCGCGGGTGCAGCGTGGAGAAGTCGGCGAAGTAGGAGTTGAGCCGCTGGCGCAGGCTCTTGGCCTTGCCGACGTAGATCACCCGGCCGTGGGGGTCGCGGAACCGGTAGACCCCGGGGGAATCGGGGATCGACCCTGACTTCGGCCGGAAACTCAAGGGGCTGCCCGCTGATCTCGCCACGTTTTCCAGCCTAGTGGCCGCCACCGACAAGCTCACCCGCCGTGCCCCCGGGCGGGTACGACGGGTAGGCACGGCGGGCAGGGGTGGGTCAGGCGAGGGAGATCTGGTCGCCTTCGACTTTGATCTGCCGGACGGGCAGCGCCTCGGTCGCGGGGCCCTGGGCCACGGAACCGTCCTCGATCTTGAACTTGCTGCCGTGGCACGGGCAGTCGATGGTGCCGTTCTCCACGCTCGCGACCGGGCAGCCCTTGTGGGTGCAGTCGGCGCTGAACGCCTTGAACTGGCCCTCCGCCGGCTGGGTGATGACGATCTTCTGCTCCTTGAAGATCGTCCCGCCGCCGACGGGGATGTCGGAGGTCTTGGCCAGCCCGCCCTGCGGCGCGCTCCCGGCGGACTCGGTGGGCGCGGCGGGCGCGCTGGTCGCGGTAGTGGCGGTGGTCGCGCCGGTCGTGCCGCTGTCGCCGCCGCACGCGGTCAGGGCCACGGCCAGGCCACTCGCGCCCACCCCGGCGATCACCGCTCTGCGGCTCTGAAGGTCTCGTCCCATGCCGGCCAGCCAACCGCATCCAGGTGAGAATTCGATGAAGAACCCCTTAGCCCAGCCTGATCTTGCCACCGGACACGGTGATCTTCTTCTCGGCGAGCGGCTCGGTGGCCGGGCCCTCCGCCACGGAACCGTCCTCGATCCTGAACTTGCTGCCGTGGCACGGGCAGTTGATCGTCCCGCCGACGACCTCGGCGACCGTGCAGCCCGCGTGGGTGCACGTCGCCGTGAACGCCTTGAACTCGCCCTCGACCGGCTGGGTGACGACGACCTTCTGCTTGTCGAAGATCACGCCCTCGCCGGCGGGGATATCGGCGGTCTCGGCCAGCGCCTTCGGCTCTTTCTTCCTCTTGGGCGCGGCCTGCGACTCCTCGGCGGGCGGCTCCTCGGCCGCGTCGACGGCGGCGTCGAAGGCCGCCTCCCCGGTGGGCTGCCCGTAGGCGGCGCAGGCGGTCAGGACCGCGGCCAGCCCGGCGCCTCCGGCTCCGAACACCACCGCCCGGCGCGTCGTATCGGTCATGATGCGTCCTTCCAGGTTTCGGGTCTCACTCGCAGGTACGGCCGGCGGCCGTGAGCCGGTTCAGCCTCCCGCGCCCCGATCCCGGGAACCACGCACAATTACCCGTTCACACCACCACGATGGCGTCGCCCTCGATCTTGACCGCGTAGGGCGTCAGCGGCCCCTGCGCCGGACCGCTCAGCACCGCGCCGGTGTCGGCGGCGAACTCGCTGCCGTGGCACGGGCACCGCATCACGTTGTCCTCGGGCGAGCCGACCGCGCATCCGCGGTGCGGGCAGCTCGCGCTGTACGCCTTGAAGACGCCCTCCGACGGCTGCGTCACCACGATCTTCCACTTGCCGATGACCTTGCCGCCGCCCACGGGCACGTCGGCGACCTTGGCGATGACGTGGCCCTTGACCCCGGGCGTCTGGCGTGTCTTGGCGTCACCGGTGCCGCACGCGCCGAGCGCCACCCCGCACGCCATCACCCCGGCAGCTCCCAGCGCCTCACGCCGGCCGACTCCAGGCATGGCGGAGCCCCCCTCCATGATCGATGACCCCCTGCAGGTCACGGTTCACCCTAGGGGCGGTGATGTCCGGTCCGGTAAGCGGGTGCGGGTGCGGGCTTTGTGACGGGTCACAGCGGCGGCCCGCCGACTTTGCCGCGCCGTCCAATTCACAGGATGCCGCCGACGGATCATCGTGTGCTGCGAACGCCCTCACGCACGCACGGGAGTCGCCATGCAGCGTCGCACGTTCCTCCGCACCGTCTCCGCCGGGCTGGGCGCCGTCGCCTTCTCGGGCGCCCTCTGGCACGAGGCGGCGAGCACGTCGGCGGTCGCCGCGGGCGCGAGCCCATACGGCCCGCTCGGCCCGCCGGACGCGAACGGCGTCGCGCTGCCCGCCGGGTTCACCAGCCGGGTGGTGGCCAGGACGGGCCACCCGATCGGCGGCACGCTGTGGCACCCGGCGCCCGACGGCGGCGCCTGCTTCGCCGCGGGGACGGGCTGGATCTACGTGTCCAACTCGGAGGTGCCGCTGGTCGGCGGCGCGACCGCGATCCGGTTCCGCCCGGACGGCTCGGTCGAGCGCGCCTACCGCATCCTCGACGGCACCAACGTCAACTGCGCGGGCGGCCGTACGCCGTGGAACACGTGGCTGTCCTGCGAGGAGATCTTCCGGGGCCGCGTGTACGAGACCGATCCGTACGGTGAGCGCGCGGCACGGTCGCGGCCCGCGATGGGCCGGTTCAAGCACGAGGCGGCGGCCTGCGACCCGGACCGGCGGGTCGTCTACCTGACCGAGGACGAGTCCGACGGCTGCTTCTACCGGTTCGTCCCGGACACGTGGGGCGACCTGTCCAGCGGGCGGCTGGAGGTGTTGTGCGGCGACGCGGCCGGCGGCCCGGTGGAGTGGCGTCCGGTGCCCGACCCGGCGCCCGGCGTGCTGGAGCGGCAGACGCGCCACCAGGTGAGCGCCGCCCGGCACTTCGACGGCGGCGAGGGCTGCCACTACGCGGCCGGGATCTGCTACTTCACGGCCAAGGGCGACCGCAGGGTGTGGGCGTACGACGCCGTGCGGCAGAGCCTGAGCTGGGTCTACGACGGCGGCGGCACGCTCGACGGCGTCGACAACATCACCGGCGCGCCCACCGGCGACCTGTACGTGGCCGAGGACGGCGGCAACATGGAGATCAACATCATCACGCCCGACGGCGTGGTGGCGCCGGTGCTGCGGCTCGACGGCCACGGCGGCTCGGAGATCACCGGTCCCGCGTTCTCCCCGGACGGCACCCGCCTCTACTTCTCCTCGCAGCGCGGCACCAGCGGCGAGCGCGCCGGCACCGGCGGCATCACCTACGAGGTGACGGGCCCGTTCCGTCACTGATCCCTCTTGCCCGGCCGCCGTCACCCCGCGGCGGACCCCCACCCCCCACCGAAGGATGCCCCCATGCTCCGACGAACGACGGTCGCGCTCGCCGCCGCCCTGCTGCTGGCCGGCCTGGCTCCTCCCGCCCACGCCCAGCAGGGCGAGTCCTACGTCGCGCTGGGCGACTCGGCCGCCGCCGGGCCGCTCGTGCCCGACCAGGTGCTGCCCGACCTGGGCTGCCTGCGTTCCGACCGGAACTACCCGCACCTGACCGCGCGGGCGCTCGGCGTGGCGTCCTTCCGCGACGTCACGTGCTCGGGGGCCAAGACGCGGCACATGTACCAGCCGCAGGAGACCGAGCTGGGCTCGGTGCCGCCCCAGCTCGACGCGCTGCGCCCGGACACCACGCTGGTCACCGTGCACATCGGCGCCAACGACGTCGGCCTGACCGGCTTCATCGAGGACTGCCTCAACCTGCTGCCGCCGCCCGTCGGCGACGCCTGCTACAACGACTACACCGACGAGAACGGCCAGGACACCTGGCGGGTCAAGACCGAGGCGCTGCGCCCGACGCTCGTCACGCTGGCCGGCGACATCCGGGCCCGCTCGCCGCAGGCGCGGATCTTCCTGGTCGGCTACGCCACCTACGCCCGGCCGGACGGCTGCTACCCGCGCGTACCGATCATCCGGCAGGACGCCAACTACATCCGGGCGACCCTGATGTACTTCAACCGGATGCTCGCCGAACAGGCCGCCGCCGCCGGGATCGGCTTCATCGACCTGCAGACGCCCAGCGCCGGCCACGACCCGTGCGCCTCCCCCGGGGTGCGCTGGATCGAGCCGTACATCCCGGCCTCGCCCGCCGCGCCGTTCCACCCGAACGCGCTGGGCATGCGCAACTTCGCCACCATCGTCACCGGCGCCGTCACCGCCGCGGCCCGCTGACCCGCCCGCCCCGCTCTCAGGCCGGGCACGCGCCCGGGACCGGCACCCTCCCAGACCGGGCGCGCTCCTCAGGCCCGGCGGCCGAGCTGCCGCCGGGCCGTCAGCGCGGCCCCGATCCGCTGGAGCTGGGCCGGGTCCATCGGGTCGAGCCCCGTCAGGCTCACCGCCCGGCGCAGCCGGTAGTCGACGGTGTTCGGGTGGACGTGCAGCAACTCGGCGGTCCGCCGCCGGTCCAGCCCCGTGTCCAGGTACGCGGTCAGCGTCCGCAGCAGGTCGGGATGGGCGCCCAGCGGGTCGAGCAGCCCGGCTAGCCCGGCCACGGCGGCGCTGGGCCGGGTCAGCTGATACTCCAGCAGCACGTCGGCCAGCCGGTGCGCCCCCGGCGGCAGCCCGGCCCCGCGCGCGACCTCCAGCACCTCCTCGGCCAGCTTGGCCGCCTCGGGCACGCCCGCCGGCTCCGCCCACTCCGCCGCCGCCCACACCGGCGCCCCGGCGGCCCGCGCGGCCTCCGCGACCATCTCGCCGACCTCGCACCAGGCCGGCTCCTCGGCGAGCGGCACGAGCACCAGCCCGCCGGTGGCGTCGAGCGCCGACAGCACCTGCTCGGCGGCGTGCCGCTGGACGGCCGTGCGCACCCGGTGCAGCTTGCGCCGCCCGGCGATGGCGCGGCTCACCCGGTCGCCCGCCTCGTCGGGGTGCGCGCCCAGCGCCGTGGCCACCACCAGGTAGCCGGGCGCCAGCCGCACCCCGGCCAGCGCCGCCCGGTCGCCCGCCAGCAGCGCCGAGACGGTGGCGTGCATGGCGTGCTGCTCCTGGCTGAGCATCGCCTCCCGCTCCCCCAGGTACGCGCCGCACACGGCGGACGTGACGGTGCCCGTGTAGGAGAGGATGAGGCGGTTGGCGGCCAGCACGTCGTCCAGGTCGCCGGGCCCGGCGAGCGCGAACAGGTGCTCCCACACCCGGGTCACCCCCAGGTGGTAGGCCGACAGCAGCGCGTCGAGCGGCACCCCCTCCTGCGCCCGCCGCGCCGCCGACGCCCGCAGCGGCGCCAGCTCGGCTCGGGTCGGCGGGCGCCGCTCCCGGAACATCCCGCAGATCATGCGCAGGTTGTGCACGGTGATGCCGGTGATGTCGCCGTCGAGCTCCTCGCGGGGCAGCCGCCGGTAGAGCGGGATCTCCTCGGCGAACGCGGCGACCAGCTCCCTGGCCAGCCGCACCGCCTGACGCTCCAGGAGCTCGTGCACCGGGCACCCGCCCAGCGTGAGCGCCCGGAGCGCATGATCCGCCACGGTCAGACCCTGTCAAATCCCCCGTCGGTAAACAAGGCACCCAACCGTGGCGCTATCGCATCCGCGTTCCCGCGTCGTCAGGACCCCAGGAGCTTGCGCAGGAAGCGGCCGGTGTGACTCTCGTCCACCTGGGCCACCTCCTCCGGCGTGCCGGCCGCGACCAGCGTGCCGCCGCGGGAGCCGCCCTCCGGGCCCATGTCGATGATCCAGTCGGCGGTCTTGATGACGTCGAGGTTGTGCTCGATGACGATGACCGTGTTGCCGCCGTCGACGAGCCTCCCCAGCACGCCCAGCAGCCGCCGGATGTCCTCGAAGTGCAGCCCGGTCGTCGGCTCGTCCAGGACGTAGACCGTCCGGCCCGTCTGCCTGCGCTGCAGCTCGGAGGCCAGCTTGACGCGCTGCGCCTCGCCGCCGGACAGCGTCGTGGCCGGCTGGCCGAGCCGCACGTAGCCGAGGCCCACGTCGTTGAGCGTCTGCAGGTGGCGCTTGATCGCCGGGATCGCGTCGAAGAAGGCGAGCGCCTCCTCGATCGGCATGTCGAGCACCTCGGAGATCGTCTTGCCCTTGTAGTGGACCTCCAGCGTCTCCCGGTTGTAGCGGGCGCCGTGGCAGACCTCGCACGGGACGTACACGTCGGGCAGGAAGTTCATCTCGATCTTGATGGTGCCGTCGCCCGCGCACGCCTCGCAGCGCCCGCCCTTGACGTTGAAGCTGAAGCGGCCCGGCTGGTAGCCGCGCACCTTGGCCTCGGTCGTGGCCGCGAACAGCTTGCGCACGTGGTCGAACACGCCGGTGTAGGTGGCCGGGTTGGAGCGCGGGGTGCGCCCGATCGGCGACTGGTCGACGTGCACGACCTTGTCGACCTGGTCCATGCCGTTGACTCGGGAGTGGCGGCCCGGCACCGTGCGGGCGCCGTTGAGCTCCTTGGCCAGCGCGTTGTAGAGGATGTCGTTGACCAGCGTCGACTTGCCGGACCCGGACACGCCGGTCACGGCGGTGAACAGCCCGAGCGGGAAGTCGATGTCGACGCCCTTGAGGTTGTGCTCGCGGGCGCCCTTGACGGTGATCTGCCGCTTCTTGTCGCGCTTGCGGCGCTTGGCGGGCACGTGGATGCTCCGGCGGCCCGACAGATACTGCCCGGTCAGCGACTCCTCGCTGTTGAGCAGGTCCTGGACGGTGCCGGAGACGACGACCTGGCCGCCGTGCTCGCCCGCGCCCGGGCCGATGTCGACCACCCAGTCGGCGGCGGCGATGGTGTCCTCGTCGTGCTCGACCACGATGAGCGTGTTGCCCATGTCGCGCAGCCGGATCAGGGTGTCGAGCAGCCGCATGTTGTCGCGCTGGTGCAGCCCGATGGACGGCTCGTCGAGCACGTACAGGACGCCGACGAGGCCGGAGCCGATCTGCGTGGCCAGCCGGATGCGCTGCGCCTCGCCGCCCGCCAGGGTGGCGGCGGCGCGGTCCATGCTCAGGTAGTCGAGGCCGACGTCGAGCAGGAAGCCCATCCGCGCGTTGATCTCCTTGACCACCCGCTCGGCGATGTGCATGTCGCGGTCGGACAGCTTGAGCGCGGCCAGGAACTTGGCGCACTCGCCGATCGACATGGACGCGACCTCGGCGATCGACTTGCCCGCGACCGTGACGGCCAGCGTGACCGGCTTGAGCCTGGCCCCCTTGCACGCCGGGCAGGGGATCTCGCGCATGTAGCCCTCGAAGCGCTCGCGCGTCGAGTCGCTCTCCGCCTCGGCGTGACGGCGCTGCACCCACGGGATGACGCCCTCGTAGGTGGTGTAGTAGGAGCGCTGGCGGCCGTAGCGGTTGGCGTAGCGGACGTGGACCTGCTCGTCGTGGCCGAACAGCAGCGACTTCTGCGCCTTCTTCGGGAGCTTGTCCCACGGCGTGTCGAGGGTGAAGCCCATGGTGTGGCCGAGCGCCTCGACGAGCCGGACGAAGTATTCGCTGGTGTGGCCGCCGGACCAGGGGTGCAGCGCGCCGTCGCGCAGCGTGCGCTCGGGGTCGGGCACGACGAGGTCGGGGTCGACCTCCATCTTGGTGCCGAGACCGGTGCACTCCGGACAGGCGCCGAAGGGCGAGTTGAAGGAGAACGAGCGCGGCTCCAGCTCCTCGAACGACAGGTCGTCGTAGGGGCAGTAGAGGTGCTCGGAGTAGAAGCGCTCGCGGCCCGGGTCGTCCTCGGGCAGGTCGACGAACTCCAGCGTGATCGTGCCGCCGGACAGCTGCAGCGCCGTCTCGACCGAGTCGTTGAGCCTGCGCCGCGACGACTCCTTGACCGAGAGCCGGTCGACGATGACCTCGATGTCGTGCTTCTCGTACTTCTTCAGCACCGGCGGCTCCTCCAGCCGCACGACGGTGCCGTCGACCCGGGCACGGGCGAAGCCCTTGGTCTGCAGCTCGCGGAACAGCTCGGCGTATTCGCCCTTGCGGCCCCTGATGACCGGGGCCAGCACCTGGAAGCGGGTGCCCTCCTCCAGGTCCATCACCCGGTCGACGATCTGCTCCGGCGTCTGCCTGGCGATCGGGCGCTCGCACACCGGGCAGTGCGGCTTGCCGATGCGCGCCCACAGCAGCCGCAGGTAGTCGTAGACCTCGGTGATCGTGCCGACCGTGGAGCGCGGGTTCTTGCTGGTGGCCTTCTGGTCGATCGACACCGCGGGCGACAGGCCCTCGATGAAGTCGACGTCGGGCTTGTCCATCTGCCCGAGGAACTGCCGGGCGTAGGCCGACAGGGACTCGACGTAACGCCGCTGCCCCTCGGCGAAGATCGTGTCGAAGGCCAGGCTCGACTTTCCGGAGCCGGACAGGCCGGTGAAGACGATCATCGCGTCTCGCGGCAGGTCGAGCGAGACGTCCTTGAGGTTGTGTTCACGTGCGCCACGCACGATCAGGCGGTCAGCCACGGCGATCCCGATGTCGAAAAGGCGGATAGGTCCACGGGGGATGGTAGACGGGGGCTCCGACAATTTCGGCAGGGCCGCATACCGCCCTGGCGAAAATCCGTCCCTCCCAGGTTACGGCCTGCGCCCACCCGGGCAGGAGGCCTTTCCCTGTCAACGCCATATCAACGCCGCGACCTGCGCCTTTATGCCCGTCCGCCGCCGGCACCCGGCCTCCAGATGATGAAATATCCCCTTATGACCGTCCTTCAGAGCTTGCGTGCCGAGCTGACCGAGGCGACGTCCGGGCTGCTCGCCACGGCCGCCTCCCTGTCCGACGCCGACGTCGCCTCCGCCTCCCGGCTGCCCGGCTGGTCGCGCGGCCACGTCCTCACGCACCTCGCCAGGAACGCCGACAGCCTCGTCAACCTCCTCACCTGGGCGCGGACCGGCGTCTCGACGCCGCAGTACCCGGACGCGCGGGCGCGCGAGGCGGGCATCGAGGCCGGCTGCCACCGGCCCGCCGCCGAGCAGCTCGCCGACCTGCGCGAGAGCGCCGGCCGCCTGGACGCCGCCGCCGACGCCGTCCCCGAGCCCGCCTGGGCCACCCCGGTCGGCGGCCTGCGCCCGCCGCACCACCCCGCCTGGTACGTCCTGGTACGCCGCCTTCGCGAGGTGGGGCTGCACCATGCCGACCTGGGCGCCGGCTACGGCCCGGCCGACTGGCCCGAGACGTTCGTCCGCCGCGAGCTGCACGACTGCCTGCGCACCTGGCCGCACGACCGCAGCACGGTGAGCGCGGTGCGGTTCGTCACCCCCGCGAACGGCCCGGTCGCCGCCGGGTGGGAGGGGCTCGGCGACGGGCCCGTGGTGGAGGGCGCGCCGGCCGACGTGCTGGCCTGGCTGACCGGCCGCTCGGCAGGTGAGGGAGTTAAAGTGGTGCCCGAGGGACGGCCGTGCCCGCCGCCACCGCCGTGGCTGACCACGACCGCGCCCGCTGACCTGCCCGCGACGCCCCCGAAGGACTACCCATGACCTACACCGGCGACGTCCAGGTAGGCGGCCCCGCCGACGTGCGGGAGCTGCCCGATCTGACGATCTGCAAGCTCGCCGTCGGCCCGTACGAGAACAACGCCTACCTGCTGCGCTGCACCGAGACGGGCGACGGCCTGCTCATCGACGCGGCGGCCGAGCCGGACCGGCTGCTGGCCCTGATCGCCGACCAGCCGATCAGCGCGATCGTCACCACCCACCAGCACGGCGACCACTGGCAGGCGCTGGAGCAGGTGCGCAAGGTGACGGGCGCCAAGGTGCTGGCCCATCCGCTGGACGCGCCCGGCCTGCCGGTCCCGGCCGACCGCCTGGTCGAGCACGGCGACCGCATCGCCGTCGGCGTCGTCACCCTGGAGGCGATCCACCTGCGCGGCCACACCCCGGGTTCGATCGCCCTGCTGTACGACGGCGGCGAGGGCAACAAGCACCTGTTCACCGGCGACTCGCTGTTCCCCGGCGGCGTGGGCAACACGTGGAAGGACCCCGAGCGCTTCGAGCAGCTCTACACCGACGTGGTGGAGCGCGTCTTCGACCGGCTGCCCGACGACACGTGGGTCTACCCGGGCCACGGCAAGGACACGACCCTGGGCGCCGAGCGCCCGTCCCTACCCGAGTGGAAGGCCCGGGGCTGGTAGCCGGCGGAAGGGGGTCAGCGGCGGGCCAGGACGCGCACGATGCGCTCGGCCGCCGGCCCCGGCTGGTCGGCCTGCCCGACCAGCTCGCCCCACGACCAGCGATAGAACCATCCGTCCTGGAGCGGCACGCAGTCGACGGTCTCGGCCAGCAGCGCGGTGCCGGGATCGCTGACCCGCAGCACGGGCGGGTCGGCTCTCAGCGTGGCGGTCAGCCCGCGCCGCTCCAGCTCGGCGGCGAGCTTGCCGAGGAAGTACGTGCGCGTGTGCTCGACCGGCATGGCTCCATCAAAGCCGAAGGCGCCGGAGAAGTCCCGCTTCTTCCGGCGCCGCTTGCTCGAATGGTCACTGCCCGATGCGGGAGGCCTCACGGCGCAGTTCGCGCTTGTAGAAGAGCATCCGCAGCGGGATGGCCGCGACGAGCGCGATCTGCATGGTGGCGCCGATCTTGATCGGCAGGTCACCGCCCTCGGGCCAGGCGACCCAGAAGGTGAGGAACGCGACGTTCACCATGATCCATCCGAGGACCACGGCGGCGAGCTGCCCCTTGGGCTTGGGGTACTCGATCCGGCTGACCATGAGCCAGGCCACGCCCAGCACGGCCAGCAGCGACCAGATCCCCGGCTCGAACAGCAGCACGATCGAGATCACGGTCATCGCGCCCATGGGGATCGGCAGTCCCATGAAGTCGCCGCTCTTGGTCTTGACGCAGGCGAACCGCGCCAGCCGTACGACACCGGCGACGAGCACGGCCGCGGCGGCGCCCACCACGGCGAAGAAGGGCACCTGGTGGGTGAACCCGCCCCAGATCACGACCATGAACGCGGGCGCGAACCCGAAGCTGATGACGTCGGCCAGGTTGTCGAGCTCGGCGCCCATCGCGGAGGCGCGGAAGCGCCGCGCGACGAGCCCGTCGAACAGGTCGCAGGTGGCGCCGATGAGCAGCAGCACCACGGCCGTGGCGAAGTAGCTGGGCGCCGGGGTGAAGCTCCCGTCGGTGCGCAGCGCCTCGATGGCCGAGGCGGCCAGCACGCACACGGCCAGGAAGCCGCACAGCGCGTTGCCCAGGGACAGGGAGTCGGCGGCGGACAGGCGGAACGCCTTGCCGACCGGGCCGCGAGGTTCTTCCTCTTCGGCCGGCCAGCCGCCGGCGTCAGCTGTGGTCAATTCTGGTCACCCCCGCAACCGTCTTCTCGCCCACGGACACCGCGGGTGAGATCCCTTCGGGAAGGTAGATGTCGACCCTGGATCCGAGCCTGATGAGCCCGATCCGCTCGCCCTGCGCGACCTTCGCCCCAGCGGTCAGGTACGGCACGATCCGGCGCGCGACCGCGCCCGCGATCTGCACCATCTCGATGTCGCCGAGCGTGGTCTCGAAATGCCACACCACGCGCTCGTTCTGGTCGCTGTCCTTGTTGAAAGCCGGCAGGAACCCACCTGGCACATGCTGCACGGAGGTGACATTTCCCGCAAGTGGCGCCCGATTGACGTGGACGTTCAGCGGGCTCATGAAGATCGCGACCCGGGTGCGGCCGTCCGGCCACGGGTCGACGCTCTGGACGACCCCATCGGCCGGTGACAGGATCCGCCCCTCGCCCGGCCTGCGGTCGGGGTCGCGGAAGAACCAGAGCATTCCACCGGTGAGGGCGCCCAGCGGCACGGCCGCGAGCGCCCAGCGACGGTCCCGTCGCGTCAGGAACGCGGTGGCGGCCGCCGCGGCCGCCGTCGGGAGGAGCCACGGGGAGACCCCGCGTGCGAGCCTGACACGGCCCGGCTTGGCAGAATCGACTGACACGTACAACCTTTGGATGGTGACTGGAACGGAAGCGCTTTGCCGTGATGCTACAGAACGCACAACTATGACACGACGCAACTACACCAGCAAAGCGCCTCGAAAGCCGTTTTTCTAGACCTGCTCCGAGTGGGTTTCCTCGCTCTTGCGGGTGTCCCTGCGGGCCTTGACCAGGCTCGCCACGGTGGTGATGACCATCGTGGCGCCGATGACCGACAGCGAAACCCAGATCGGGATCGCCGGGGCCCAGGAGAACCCGCTGTGGTGCAGAGCCTCCAAAATCAGCTTAACCCCGATGAAGCCCAGAATGAACGCCAAACCATAACTGAGGTAGACCAGGCGCTGCAGCAGCCCACCGAGCAGGAAGTAGAGCTGACGCAGTCCCATCAGGGCAAAGGCGTTGGCGGTGAAGACGATGAACGGGTCCGTGGTGAGCCCGAAGATCGCCGGAATCGAGTCGAGAGCGAACAGCAGGTCGGTGCTGCCGATGGCGATCATGACGATCAGCATCGGCGTGACCATGCGCTTGCCGTCGATCTTGACGGTGACCTTGGACCCGACGTAGCCGTCCGTGGTGGGGAAGGCCCGCCGCACCCAGCGGAGCAGGACGTTCTCGGGGACCTGCTCCTCTTCGCCCTTGACGTGCTGGCGGACGATGTTGATCGCGGTGTAGACGAGGAACGCGCCGAAGACGTAGAACAACCAGCCGAACCGCTCCAGCGCCGCGGCGCCGAGCGCGATGAAGATGCCCCGCATGACCAGGGCGAGCAGGATGCCGACGAGCAGCACCTTGTGCTGGTACGCCTTCGGCACGGCGAACCGGCTCATGATGATGAAGAAGACGAACAGGTTGTCGACGCTGAGGCTGTATTCGGTGATGTAGCCGGCGAAGAACTCGCCCGCCTTCTCCGGCCCCGTCGTCACCCAGAGGATCACCCCGAAGATCACGGCCAGCGTGATGTAGAAGGTGACCCAGAATCCCGCCTGGCGCATCGAGAACTCGCGGGCTTCACCGCGGTCGACGATCCACAGGTCGACGGCCAGGACGAGCAGGAGCCCGCCGATCACGACGATCCAGGCCCACAATGGTTCGCTCACGTTGTATTACCTCCGGCATACACGTCAGAACGCCGGAGGTCTCTCCCGCCCGCTGGGCATGGCGGACCGGCAGCCCCGGGGGCCCCATGGAGCGGGACTGCACCGTGATGACGAGGCTGCCGCGAAGGGATACTCCCCTCCCTTAACGCACGCAGTATACGAGAACGCGAAAGCCTCACCTAATCATCCGGATGATGTTGACGAACCGTAGGCGTCCAGCACCGCCCGCACGGCGTCGTCCTCGTCCGGCAGCTCGGCGCCACGCCGGGCCGCCGCCGCGGCCCGTCCGGCCGCCTTCTCAGGATCGGCGATCACTTCCTGTACGGCCGCGCGCAGGGCGGGCACGTCACCGTAGGGCACGAGCGCACCGGCGTCGCCGACGAGCTCGGGGATGCCGCCGACGGCCGTGGCGACCACCGGGCGGCCGGCCATGAGGGTCTCGCTGAGGCTGAGCGGCTGCCCCTCCCACCGGCTGGGCCACACGGCCACGGCGGCGGCGGCCAGCAGGTCGGGCACGTCGTCCCGGTTGCCCAGCAGCACCACGGGCAGCCCGTCGCGGTCGATCCGGCGCTGCAGCGTCTCGCGCAGCGGGCCCTCCCCGGCGATCGCGAACAGCGGCTCCGGCCCCGGCCACGGCCCGGCGGCGGCGTCGAGCAGGGTCTCCAGCCCCTTCTGCTGGGCGAGCCTGGCGATGGTGAGCACGACGGGCCGCTCCCCGGCCCCCAGCTCGGCGCGCACCTCGGCGGCGGGCCGCCCGGCGGGGCGTGGCACCGGCGCGGGCACCACCGCGGCCCGCACGTCACGCGCGCCCAGGGCCCACATCCGTTCCCCGAGGTCGGGCGAGACGACCAGCACGCGGTCGGCCAGCCGCGCCACGATCCGCTCCAGCACCCCGTACACCAGGCCGACCGTCCCGCCCGCGGTGAGCGCGTTGTGCAGCGTCACCACCAGCCGTGGCCGCGTCCGGCCCCGGGACGGGACGCGCCCGAGCCCGGCCAGGGTGAGCCCGAGCCCGGCCAGGGCCCCGGCGCGCAGGCCGTGGGCGTGCACGACGTCCGCGCCCCGGGTGAGCCGCCCGGCGGCGAGCACCGCCCGCGCGTCGGCGAGCGGCCTGGGCCGGTCGGTGACCTCCACCTCCGCGAGCCGCGCCCCCGCCTCCCGGAACGCGAACCCCTCCCCGACCTCGCGCGGCGCCACCACCAGCACCCGGTGCCCGCGCCGCACCAGGCCCCGGGCCAGCATCGCCACGTGCCGCCCGGTCCCGCCGGACGTGGTCCCCAGCACGAACGCCACCCGCACAGCCGCTCCTCCGCTCACTCGCCCGCCCACCTCATCCACCCGGACCATCCACCTCATCCACCCGCCGGCCCGCCTCGGCGGCGCAGCAGCGCGGCCACGGCGGCGGCGTCGGCGCGGTCCACGAGCGCCACGACGCCCACGCCCGCCGCCAGCGCCACCACGGCCGCCAGCAGCGTGCCCGCCAAGCTCCCCCACGTCCCGGCCCCGCTGAACAGCCCGGCGAGCCAGCC
Source organism: Nonomuraea ceibae (assembly GCF_019396325.1). Taxonomy (GTDB): domain Bacteria; phylum Actinomycetota; class Actinomycetes; order Streptosporangiales; family Streptosporangiaceae; genus Nonomuraea; species Nonomuraea ceibae. The sequence continues at coordinate 10,548 of NZ_JAHKRO010000062.1, read as the reverse complement.
GCCCGCCACGAACCCGGCCCCGCCCCCGGCGAGCGCCGCCGCCCCGGCCCGGCCCAGCCCGGCGATCGCCGCGGCCCCCCGCGCCCGTACGACGGACGCCAGCAGCAGCACCCCACCGGCGGTCATGCCCGCGCTCATCCCCAGCGCCAGCCCCGCCACCTGCCACTCGCGCGGGAACGCCAGCGCGAACACGGTCTGGGCCGCGATCACCACGCCCCACCCGGCCACCGTCCCGGCCGCGACCGCCCGCCCGCGCCCGGCGGCGTACAGCACCCGGCTGAGGTGCGCGATCAGCCCGTAGCCGATCAGCCCCGGCGCGAACAGCGCGACGGCCCGCGCCAGCTCCACCGGCGACGACACGGTCGACTTGTCCCCCAGGAACACCACGGCCCCCGGCCCGGACGCCGCCGCGAGCACCCCGGCCGCCACCCCGGACACGAGCACGACGGCCCGGGTCGTGCGGGCGGCGAGCTCCGCGAACGCCGCCCGGTCCCCCTCCACGGCCGACAGCCGGGGGAAGGCGCTGGTGGCGATGGGCACGGCGAGCACCGCGTACGGCACCAGGTAGATCGCCCACGCGTAGTTGTAGACGGCCAGCGCCCCGCCGCCGATCACGTTGTTGGACAGCGCCAGCACCCCGGCCATGGCCGCCTGCTGGGCGAGCAGCGCCGCGATGCCCGCCAGCGCCAGCCGCCGCACCCGCACGGCCACCCCGCCGGGGAAGCGGAACGCGGGCCGCCACCGCAGCCCGAGCCCCGCCACCGGCCCGGCGACGGTGAGCACGAGCGCCAGCACACCGAGGCTGGTGCCGACGGACAGCGCGAGCTCCGCCGCGAGCGGCACCTCGGCGCTTCCGGCCCGGCCGTCGCTGAGCGGCACGAACAGCAGGTACGCCACGATGACCACGAGGCTCGACACGAGCGGCGCCACGGCGGGCCCGGTGAAGCGGTGGTGCGCCTGCAGCACGCCGTAGAGCACGACGACCACGCCGTAGAGCGGGATCTGCGGCGCGAAGACGACCAGCATCCGGGTGGCGACCGCGTGCATCTCGCAGTCGCCGCCGCCGAACAGCCCCATGATCGGCCCCGCCAGCAGCGCGGTCAGCACCGCCACGGGGACGAGCACGACCAGGGTCCACGTCAGCAGCGCCGAGCCGATCCGCCCGGCCCGCTCGCGGTCGCCCGTGGCGGCGGGTTCGGCGAGCACCGGCACGACCGCCCCGGCCAGGGCGCCGCCGACGACCACCTCGAAGACGATGTTGGGGATCTGGTTGGCGGTGAAGTAGGCGCTGGTCAGGCAGTTGGTGCCGACGGTCTGGGCCAGGGCGTACTGCTTGGCGAAGCCCGCGACGCGGGCCAGCACGGTGATCACCGCGATGAGCAGCGCGCCTCCGGCCACGCCGCGCGCCAGCCGTGGGGTCACGCCCTGCCCGCCTCTCCGGTCATTCCGGACATCATGGCAGGCCGTACGGACAGGCGCGTCACGCGGTCTCTCAGACGGCGTCGGCGGGGCGGCGGCCGAGCAGGTCGAGCCGGTTGAGCACCGGGTTGCCCGCGATGACCTTGGTGAAGCTGATCTTCTCGGAGGCGGCGGTGAGCGCGGCGACGGTGCCGAGCAGGGCGAGCCTGCCGGGGCGGCCGAGCCGGGTGACGGCGGCCAGGCCGAGCAGCGCGCCGAGCGCGTTGGCCCCGGCGTCGCCGAGCATGGCGCGCTCTCCGAGGTCGTCGGGCAGCAGCGCGGCGGCGGCGCCCAGCGGCACGGCGGCCAGCGCGGCGGTCGCCGGTGAGCCGCCCGCGACCGCGCTGACCAGGAGAGGGCCGCCGGTGAGCAGGCCGACCTTGATGGCGCGGCCGGGCCGCAGGTCGAACAGGTTGGCCAGGTTGGCGGCGCCCGCGATGGCGGCGCCGTTGACGAGCGTGTCGGCCGGGCCGCGGGAGACGAGCGCGGCGGCGCCGAGCCCGGTCGCGCCGATGCCGAGGATCTTGACGGCGCCGCTGGTGACCTCGCCGCGGGCCAGCGCGGTCAGGTGACCCTTGAAGCCCTTGGAGGAGGTGGTGCCGTAGAGGTCGTCGTAGGCGCCGAGCGCGCCGCTGCCCGCCCCGGCGAGCAGCGCGGCCGCCCGTACCCGCGGCGGCAGGCCGGGCGCGAGCGCGGCGGCCGCTCCCGCCCCGGCCACGAACGCGGGCCCTTCGAGCAGCGTGACGGCCTCGCCCCGGTGGTTCTTACGGGTCCAGCGGCTGCCCGGGTCGACTCCGCGCGCCCGGGTGAACGCGGTGTAGGCGGCGCGGGCGGCGGCGGCGCCGATCGCGGCGCCGGCGACGGCGTAGAGCAGGCTGCGGGCCATGTCAGCTCCCTGAGTCGGAGGACGACGGGGTCGGCTGGGGCGTGGTCGGCGCCGGGCTCGGCACCACCGGCTGGAACGCGGTGATCCCGGTGCCGATGCCGTACTGCCCGGCGGCCCCGGCCAGTTGCTCCCGCAGAGCGTAGACGATCACGACGCGGCCCGCCGGGATATCGGCGCTGTCGACGGTGGAGACGCGCTTGGCCACCTCGGTGCTGTCGCGCACGGCGGTGACCGCGCCGCCGGGCCCGGTGGCGGGGACGGTGCCCGCCACGACCAGGCCGCGGCCGCCCGCGTCGAGCCCGGAGGCCAGCGCCACGAACGCGGCGGCCTGCGTCTCGGCGTTCTCGCCCTCGTACGGGACGTCCGGGGCGAACATGACGACGAGCGTGGCCCGCTTGGCCGGGTCGCCGTCGAGGTTGACGAACCCGCCGGTCTCCAGCCCGCCGAGCACCGAGGCGGTGGCCGCGTTGGGGGTGCCCGCGACGGCCGGGTCGGTGGTGGTCACGGTGGCGGCCAGCAGGGTGGCGGCCTTGTCGTAGGCGGTGGCGGGCGTGGGGAAGGTCATCTCGGCCGGCTTGAGCTGCCCGGCCAGGCCGTCGAGGACGCCGCCGCTCTTGGGGTCGAAGAACTTCTCCGTCAGCGAGAGCCTGCCGGTGATGGTCGCGCCCGCGTCGGTCAGCACCTCCTGGGTGGCCTCGCGCTGCGCCGCGCCCGCTCCGGGCGCCTCCACGAGCAGCACCTCCTCGCCGGTGAGCTCACCGGCGACGAGCTTGGGCGTGAGCGTGGTAACGAACGCGTCGCCCGCCTGCTCCCGGCTGCGCAGGTCGTCGATCTGGCCGCGCTGCTCCTGCTTGTCGGCGGTGAGCTGGCGGGTGAGCTCCTCGGCCGATCTGATCGCGGGGTCCTGGAGCAGCGTGGTGCCCATGACGATGCCCACGGCCAGCGCCAGGAAGATGGCGACGATGGAGACGAGGTGATAACGGAAATCGATCACGAGAAGAGCCCGACCAACCAGAAGATGAACGCGTTCCAGAAGTCTTGCAGCCCGTTCAGCCAGGTCTGGCCGAGCGGGGAGAACGACAGGGCGACACCCATCGTGATCAGCGCGGTGATCGCCAGCAGCAGCAGCTGCGGGGTGGAGATGCGGCTGCGGTAGAGGCGGCTGACGCCCTTGGCGTCGACGAGCTTGCTGCCGACGCGCAACCGGGTGAGGAAGGTGCTGGCCATGCCGGAGCGCCCCTTGTCGAGGAACTCCTCCAGCGTGCCGTGGGTTCCGACAGCGACGATGAGCGAGGCGCCCTTGTCGTCGGCCATGAGCATGGCGATGTCCTCGCTGGTGCCCGTCGACGGGAAGATCACCGCGTCGCGGCCGAGCTGGCGGACCCGTTCCAGGCCGGGCGCGCGGCCGTCGCGGTAGGCGTGCACGACGAGCTCGGCGCCGCAGGTGAGGGCCTTGGCCGAGACGGAGTCGAAGTCGCCCACGATGATGTCGGGCAGGTAGCCGGCCTCCAGCAGCGCGTCGGCGCCGCCGTCGACGCCGATCAGCACCGGGCGGTATTCGCGCAGGTAGGGGCGCAGGGTGGCGATGTCTTCCTTGTAGTGGTAGCCGCGCACCACGATGAGGGCGTGCCTGCCCTCGATGGGGGTGCGGATCTCGGGCACGCCGACGCCCTCGATGAGCAGCTTGCCCTCGCCGCGCACGTACTCCATCGTGTTGACGGCGAACGCCTCGATCTGCACGGCCAGCCCGGCGCGGGCCTCGGCCATGGCCGCCTCGACGGCCTCCATGTGCTGCTCGTCGCCCTTGCCGACGACCTCGTCGTCGAGGTGGATGACGCCCTCGTGCAGCCGGACGACGTCGCCGTCCTTGACGCGCTCGAACAGCTCGTGGCTGGCGTTGTCGACGAACGGGATGCCGGCCTCAAGGATGATCTTCGGTCCGAGGTTGGGGTAGCGCCCGCTGATGCCCGCGGCCACGTTGACCACGGCCGCGGCTTCGCACGCCACCAGTGCCTCCGCGCTGACCCGGTCCACGTCGACATGGTCGATGATGGCGATCTCGCCTGGCTTGAGGCGCTTGGTGAGCCTCTTGGTCCGCCGGTCGATCCTCGCCACACCCGTGACACCGGGAAGGTCGTTGACCTTCCTTCCGCGGAGGCCCGGCATCTTGTTCCCCGGAACCTTCATCAGTGACCATCCTGCCAGAGGGAAACACGTGGGAGGTCACGCACTGCGGGGCGTGTCCGCTATGTCACCCAGGATCACCTGTCGGCGGCGGCCAGTCCCAGCAGCTCCTCCGCGTGTGCCCTGCCCAGCTCGGAATCCTCCAGTCCGGCGAGCATCCGCGACAGCTCGCGCACCCTGCCCTCGTGGTTGAGGGTGACCACGCCGCTGCGCACGACACTGCCGTCGCTGGCCTTCTCGACCACCAGATGCTGGTCGGCGAAGGCCGCGACCTGGGGCAGATGTGTGACCACAATCACCTGCGCGGTGCGCGCCAGCCGGGCCAGGCGGCGGCCGATCTCGACGGCGGCCTTGCCGCCCACGCCCGCGTCGACCTCGTCGAAGACGAACGTCGGCACCGGGTCGGCGCCGGCGAACACCACCTCGATGGCGAGCATGACCCGGCTCAGCTCACCGCCGGAGGCGCCCTTGTTGAGCGGCAGCGGCGGCGCGGCCGGGTGGGCGGCCATGCGCAGCTCGACCTCGTCGACGCCCTCGGGGCCGAACTCGGCGGCCCGGGAGAGCTGGACGACGACCCGGGCGTGCGGCATGGCCAGCGCGGTCAGCTCCTCGGTGACGGCCGCGCCGAACCGCTCGGCGGCGGCCTGGCGCACCTTGGTCAGCTCGGCGGCCAGGTCGGTGAGGCGCGCGGTGAGCTCCTCCAGCTCGCGGGTGAGCTCCCCGATGCGCTCGTCGTCGCCTTCCAGCTCGGCCAGCCGGGCGGCCGAGCGCTGCGCCCAGGCCAGCACGCCGGCGCTGTCCTCGCCGTACTTGCGGATCAGCCCGGTCAGCGCGGAGCGCCGCTCCTGGACGGCCGCCAGCCGGGCCGGGTCGGCCTCGATCGACTCGGCGTAGGCGGCCAGGTCGGTGGCCACGTCGGAGATCAGGTAGCCCGCCTCGGCCAGCCGGTCGGCCATCCCGGCGAGCTGGCTGTCGAAGTCGCGCACCGCGTCGACGGCCGCCCGCGCCTCGCCCAGCAGCGAGATCACGTCACGCGCGCCGCCCGCGGCCTCCATCGGGTCGCCGAGCAGCGCCGAGTGCGCGGTGGTCGCCGCGCCGCGCAGCGCGTCGGCGTGCGACAGCCGCTCCTCCTCGCCGCGCAGGTCGGCGTCCTCGCCGGCCTTCGGGTCGACCTTCTCGATCTCCTCCAGCCCGAACCGGAGCAGGTCGGCCTCCTGCGCCCGCTCCCGGGCGCGCGTGGTCAGCTCCTCCAGCAGCGCCGCCACCTGCTTGTGCCTCTTGTACGCCTGCGCGTACGCGCGCAGCGGCTTGACCAGGTCGTTGCCGGCATAGCGGTCGAGCGCGGCGCGCTGCCTGGCGGGCTGCAGCAGCCGCTGCTGGTCCATCTGACCGTGCACCGCCACCAGGTCGTCGGCCAGGTAGGTCAGGGTGCCGACGGGCACCGTGCGGCCGCCGAGCCAGGCGCGCGACCTGCCCTCGGCCGAGACGGTGCGGGAGATGATCAGCTCGCCGTCGTCGACCTGGCCGCCGATGTCCTCGACCTGCTGGGCGACCCGGCCGCCCGGGTCGATGACGAGCGTGCCCTCGACGCTGGCCTTGTCGGCGCCGGGGCGGATCCGGGAGGGGTCGGCCCGGCCGCCGAACAGCAGCCCGAGACCCGTGACGACCATCGTCTTGCCCGCGCCGGTCTCGCCGGTGACCACGTTGAAGCCCGGCGAAAGCTCCAGCACGGCCTCGTCGATGACGCCGAGCCCCTGGATGCGGACCTCCTCGACCCTTGGTCGCACTGCCCACTCCCGTCACTTACGTGCTTTCCGAACACTCGTGCGGATGCGATCCTACGCGTTCGCGTCCCCATTCACTCAGGGTCGCACCCTTCCGCGCCACCCCTGGACGGGTAGTTCGAACTTGGCGACCAGCCTGTCGGTGAACGGCGCCCCGGTGCTCTCCACACCGTGCAGCCGGGCCAGCCGTACCGGCTCGCTGCCGCGCCGCACCTCCACGCGGGTGCCGGCGGGAAGGTCGAAATGGCGGCGCCCGTCGCACCACAGGACCCCGACGGGTGTGTCGGGCAGGATCTCGACGGCGAGCGTCGAGCGCGGCGAGACCACCAGCGGGCGCGCGAACAGGGCGTGCGCGCTGATCGGCACCATGAGCAGCGCCTCCACCTCCGGCCACACCACCGGGCCGCCGGCGGAGAAGGCGTAGGCGGTGGAGCCGGTCGGCGTGGCGCAGATCACGCCGTCGCAGCCCCAGCGCGACAGCGGCCGCCCGTCGATCTCGGCGACCACCTCCAGCATCCGCTCCCGCTTCTCGACGGTGACCTCGTTGAGCGCCCACGTGTCGGCGATGACGCGACCGTTCTGCCGGGCCAGCACGTCGATCGTCATGCGCTCCTCGACGTCGTAGCGGCCCGCGACCACGCTGTCGACGGCGGCGGCCAGGTCGGCGACCTCGGCCTCCGCCAGGAAGCCGACGTGGCCCAGGTTGACGCCGAGCAGCGGGGTGCCGGCGGGCCTGGCCAGCTCGGCCGAGCGCAGCAGCGACCCGTCGCCGCCGAGCACGATCATCACCTCGGCGTCCTTGGCCGCGCCCGGCTCGGCGGGCACGACGTCGACGCCGCCGCAGCCGATGTCGGCGGCCTCGCCGTCGAGCACGCGGACGCTCAGCCCGGCCGCCACCAGCCGCCCGATGACCAGCCTGGCGCTCTCCACGGCGGCCTCCCGCCCGGTGTGCGCGGTGACCAGGACGGTCCGGCTCGCTGCCCGGCTCATTGGGGCCCCTCCGCCACGGCACGCCGGATCTCGGACTCCAGGTCGGCGACCGGCGGCGCCCCTTCGCCCTTGCCCAGCCACAGCAGGTATTCGACGTTGCCCGACGGACCCGGCAGCGGGCTCGCGGTCACGCCGCGCACCGCCAGCCCCAGCTCACCGGCCTTCGCGGCGGCCTGCCGCACCGCTCCCGCCCGCAGCTCCGGGTCACGCACCACGCCACCGGCCCCCACGAGCTCCTTGCCCACCTCGAACTGCGGCTTGACCAGCATGACGAAGTCGGCGCGCGGCGCGGCGACCTCGGCCAGCGCGGGCAGCACGAGCCGCAGCGAGATGAACGACAGGTCGCCGACGACCAGCGTGGGCGCCTCGCCGACCATGCCCGGGGTGAGGTCGCGCACGTTGAGCCGCTCCATCACCGTGACCCGCTCGTCGCTGCGCAGCGACCAGGCGAGCTGCCCGTAGCCGACGTCGACGGCGACCACGTGCGCGGCGCCGCGGCGCAGCAGCACGTCGGTGAACCCGCCCGTGGACGCGCCCGCGTCCAGGCAGCGCCGCCCCGTCACGTCCAGCTCGGAGAACGCCTCCAGCGCCCCGAGCAGCTTGTGCGCGCCGCGCGAGACGTAATCAGGCCCGCCGGGCGACTCGGCGACGACGATGGCCGAGGCGGTGTCGACCTGGGTGGCGGGCTTGCCGGCCCGCTGGCCTCCGACGGCGACACGGCCCGCCTCGATCAGCTGGGCCGCCTGCTCCCGCGAACGCGCCAGCCCGCGCCGCACCAGCTCGGTGTCGAGCCGGACCCTGCGGCTCACCGCGCCTCCACGGCGCCGAGGGCGGCCTCCAGCCCGGAGAACGCCTCCTCGAACACCGCCACGTGCTCGCCCACCGGCAGCCCGGCCAGGCGGCCCAGATCCGCGAGGACCGCGTCGACCCGCTCGTCGCCGGTTGCCTCTGGCAGCTCACTCATGACTCGACGGTAACGCCTCGGGCGAGCGCCCGGCACCTTGGCGGGCGTGTCACACGTTGGAGGGTCATACGGGGTGCTCCGATGTGGAACGCTACGGACCCTGAAGACAAGGAAAGGAAGGCGGATCATGGCAAGCGTCGAGGAGTGCCGGGAGGCGCTGGTCAAGCTCGTCGCCCAGTTCGACGAGATCGACGAGCAGGACCGGGCCAAGCACGTGGTCGAGCGCACGGTCAGCTGCCGGGTGTCCGACCTCGACGTCACCTTCCACGGCCGGCTCCACCACGGCGGCCTCGACCCGTTCACCGAGGAGCCGCCCGCGAACGGCAAACCGGCCGAGGTCAAGCTGACGATCGTGTCCGACGACCTCATCGCGCTGGTCGACGGGGAGCTCGACCTGGCCCGCGCGCTGCTGGGCGGCCGCGTCAAGATCGACGCCAGCTTCGGCGACCTCCTGCGCCTCCGCCGCCTCCTCTGACCCCGCCACCCCCACTTGCCCCGCACCTCGACCCGCAGGTCCTGTCCCGCAGGACCTGACCCGTCGGCCCAGACCCGCAGGTCCCGCAGGACCTGGCCCTCGCCCCGCCCCGCAGGACCCGTCCTGCAGGACCTGGCCCGGCCTGCGCCGACCCGGTCCTGCGCCGACGCGCGCGCTCAGACCCACCCGCCCTGGTAGGCCCGCCCTGGTAGGCCCGCTCTGAGTCCCGCCCTGGTGGGCCGCTCTGAGCACCCTCTGGTGAGCCGGCTCAGAGCGCCCACGCTGGTTGACCCGCCCTGGCGGGCCCGCGGTTGGTGTGCCCCTGCGTCAGCCGATGCGGTCGAGAGCCTCCTTGACCGCATCCTCCTCGGCGCGGCCGTCGCCGACGGCCGCCCACACGGCGTCGCACGCCGCCCGCAGCCCGTCGATCCGGCTCCCGCCACCGTCGAGCCGCAGCGCCCCTCCGGCCCATCGCGCCCGCCACCCGCCGCACTCCCCGTCGCGCACCGGCGGATACGGCTCCAGCAACGCCCCCAGGTCCTCGCCCACGTAGGTCGGCCGATGCCGCGGCGCTGCCGTGAGCAGGTCGACCGGCCTTGCCACCCCCGTCAGCACCAGCAGCCCATCCACGCCCGCGTTCACCGCGCCCTCGATGTCGGTGTCGAGCCGGTCCCCCACGACCAGCGGCCGCCGCGCCCCCGTACGGATCACCGACTCCCGATGCAACGGCGGATCAGGCTTACCCGCATAGACCGGCTCAACCCCGGTCGCATGCGCGATCACCCGTACCATCGCCCCGTTCCCCGGCTGCTCCCCCCGCCCGGTCGGCATGGTCGCGTCCCCGTTGGACGCCACGAACAACGCCCCCCGCCGCACCGCCAGCGCCCCCTCCGACAGCAGCTCGTACGACAGCCCGGGCGCGATCCCCTGCACCACCGCCGCAGGCTCCGACGCCGCCGTGGTCACCGGCCTCAGCCCCCGATCCCGTATGGCCAGCCGCAGCCCCGACCCACCCACCACGAGCACGTTCGACCCGGCGGGCACCCGCTCGGCCACCACCCGCGCCGCCGCCTGCGCCGACGTGACGACGTCCACCGCCTCGGCCGGCACCCCCAGCTCCCGCAGATGCGTCGCGATGGCGGCGGGCGTCCGCGAGGCGTTGTTCGTCACGTACGCCAGCCGCGCCCCGCGCCGCCGAGCCCGCTCCAACGCCTCCGGCGCCCCGGGCACCGCGTACCGCCCCAGATAGACAACGCCGTCAAGGTCAAGCAGCAGGGTGTCATAGCCGTCGATCAGCACAATGCCTCATTCCCCTAGCCCACCCACATCCCGTGAGACTCTAACCGCGCCCCAACTCCCGCCCCGATGTCCCACCCCCGACCCCCACGCTGCCGAAGCCCCGAACCGCCCCGGTGCCCGACCTCCACGCTGCCGAAGCCCGGCCCTCCCCCATGCCCGATCGCCCCGTCTGCCCCAAGACCGCCCCCGGGCCCCACCGACTACCACTGCCCGACCGGCTGGCCCATCCCCGCCTGACCGCCCCATCCGCCCGACTCTCCCCCATCGCCCGGTCCACCCGGGTCCACCCGATCCGCTCGACTCGCCCCATCGCCCGGTCCGCCCGGGTCCACCCGATCCGCTCGACTCGCTCCATCGCCCGGCCCGCCCGGCCCGCCCGGCCCGCCCGGCCCGCTCGCGGTCGCCCGTGGCGGGGGGTTCGGCGAGCACCGGCACGACCGCCCCGGCCAGGGCGCCGCCGACGACCACCTCGAAGACGATGTTGGGGATCTGGTTGGCGGTGAAGTAG
>NZ_JAHKRO010000061.1 GCF_019396325.1 Nonomuraea ceibae | reverse complement strand
TACGGCGGTTATGGCGGGAAGGAAACACCCGGTTACATTCCGAACCCGGAAGTTAAGCTTCCCTGCGCCGATGGTACTGCACTCGGGAGGGTGTGGGAGAGTAGGTCACCGCCGGACAATCTTTCAGAGAGGGCCCCGACAGTCAGTGTCGGGGCCTTCTCTGCGTTGTGTGACGAGATTGGGCCCTCGGGGGTGATCCCGGGGGCCTTTTCGCGTTCTGGGGACGAACCGGCCCTGCCCCTCGAACGGGGCAGGGCCGAAGGGTGGTCAGCGGGGCGGCAGGACGAGGAGCGCGTCGCCGACGGCGCGTTCGCGGCCGTCCGCCGGCTGGTTGACGACCTTCTTGCCCACGACCATCGCCGTCGACCCGCCGCCGTCCAGGTTGATGGCCTGGGTGGCGCCGAGCCAGCGCATGAGCTGGGCCGCCTCGGTGAAGCTCGCGCCGACCGTGATGCCGGGCTTGCGGCCGTCGATGGTGGCGAGGATGAGGCTGCCGTTGCGGGTGGTGCCGAGCAGGGTGCGGGGGTGGCGGCGCAGGATCATGTTGACCGAGTCGTGGCCGTCGCGCTTGGCCGTGATCTTGGCGCGGCCGTTGCGGACCAGGCCGACGCCGCCGGCGACCACGTGCAGGTCGGGCGTCAGCTTGATGGCCTTGCCGGTGCGCAGGTCGGTGAGCTTGGTCAGTACCTGGACGCTGCCGCCTTCCACGGCGTGCTCGGCGAGCCAGTCGGCCGCCGCGCCGCTGCCGTGCAGGACGCGCCCGCCCTTGGGCACCGCGTAGCCGGAGGCGCGCACGCCGACGACCTTGCCGGCCGGGTCGAGGACGACGTCGGCGCCGCCGTTCGCGGGGGTCTTGGCGCCGTACTCCTCGGTGTAGAGGACGAGCTCGTCGGTGGCGGCGGCGCGGTTGACGCCGGCGACCGGGGCGCGGGCGCCGTCGTGGGAGACGGCGGTGACGGCCGACTTGAGCTCGGTGATGCGGGCCGTACGCCCGCGCAGGACGACGGCGGAGCGGCCGGGGACGGCCTCGCTGAGCAGGCGGCCCGCGACCACGGAGGCGCCGACGGGCTCGCCGCGCAGCTCCTTGGCGGTGTGGATGTTGAAGAAGCCGCCGTTGATGGCCGCGATGGCGCCCTGCGCCTTGGCCATTGCGGAGACGGTCTCCCGCTTGGCGACGCTGGTGCCCAGGGAGGCGGCGTACGAGCCGCGGAACGTGCGGGCGTCGATCATGACGACCTTGACGTTCCACGGGCCGGTGGTCTTGAGGCCGTCGTCGCCGAGGTAGTCGGTCTTGACCTTGAGCCCGGCTTCCTTGAGCTTCTTGGCCGTCTTGTCGGCCTCGGCCTTGTCCTTGAAGGACCACAGGCCGACGCGGACCATGTAGATCTCCTGGGCGGGCGCGTCGGCGACCTGCGGGCGGATGACCTTCTGCAGGCTCGCGGTCTCGCCGGCGGCCTCGACCTCGGCCACCCTGGCCTCCGCGGTGGCGCGGGTGCCGTAGTCGCGGCCGCTGGGCATGAGCACGGTCACCGTGTAGCCGTCGGTGGCGCTGCCGGCCTTCACGTCGTACAGGTCGATCCCGGGCGCGACGGCGGTCATGGTCTTGGTGGGCGCCGAGCGGGGGCCGAGCGGGAACTTGGCCGACGGGAACTTCACCGCCACCTGCTCCGCGGCGGCGCCTGGCACGGTGGTCACCGTGAACGTCGCGGCCATGGCCAAGCCGGCGACGATGGTGCGTCGAGACATCAGAACTCCAGAGGGCGGAAAACAATCCGACCCATCCTGGCGTGATCTTGGTCCCGGGGTCCTCGAAACACGCCAAACGGTGGAAGAGGTTACGAGATTGACACCGGGTATGGCTGGCATCTTTGATCCGCCCATACAATGGGTGCATGAAGCGCATCAGCATGTGGTGGTGGCCGCGAGACGGCCACTGACATCCGCATGCACGGGCCGTCCTCAGGGCGGCCCGGCGCGACGGGCTCCTCCCTGGGACGGCATGAACACCTCAGGAGGAGCAGAGCATGAACCACGTCGTTCTCACCGGTGACCGCCCGACCGGGCCGCTGCATCTGGGCCACTACTTCGGCTCGTTGGCCAACCGGGTGCGGCTGCAGGACACGTACGAGATGTATGTGTTGATCGCCGACTATCAGGTGATCACCGATCGGGATCTGCCGGGGGCGATCCAGCAGAACATCGACGCGTTGCTGCTGGACTACCTGGCGGTCGGCATCGACCCGGCGAAGGTGACGATCTTCCAGCACAGCGCGATCCCCGAGCTCAACCAGCTCATGCTGCCGTTCCTGAGCCTGATCTCGGTGGCCGAGCTGGGGCGCAACCCCACGGTCAAGGACGAGATCGCGCACAGCAGCCAGCAGGTGGTGAGCGGGCTCATGTTCACCTACCCGGTGCACCAGGCGGCCGACATCCTGTTCTGCAAGGGCACGCTGGTGCCCGTCGGAAAGGACCAGTTGCCGCACGTGGAGACGACCAGGCTGGTGGCGCGGCGGTTCAACGAGCGGTACGGGCCGGTGTTCCCGGTGCCCGAGGCCATGATGGGCGAGCAGCCGCTGCTGCCGGGACTCGGCGGCGGCAAGATGAGCAAGAGCCGGGGCAACGCGATCGCGCTGTCGGCCACCGAGGACGAGACGGCGGCGCTGATCCGCAAGGCGCCCACCGACTCCGAGCGGCTGATCACCTTCGACCCGGAGAACCGGCCGGGCGTGGCGAGCCTGCTCACGCTGGCGTCCCTGTGCCTGGGGCGGACACAGCAGGAGCTCGCCGACGAGATCGGCGACGGGGGCGCGTCGCGGCTCAAGGCGCTGGCGACCGAGGCGGTCAACGAGTTCCTGGTCCCGATCCGGGCGCGGCGCCGCGAGCACACCGTGGCGGAGGCCAGGGAGGTGCTCGGCGAGGGCAACGCGGCGGCCCGCGAGCGGGCGATCAAGACGCTGGACGAGGTACGTGCCGCGATGGGGTTCTAGCGAGGGCGAGCTGGGTGACGGGGGAGCGCCAGGGGCGGCGGTGGCGCGGCCGCTCGAAGCCCGCCTCCCGCAGCAGGTCCGCGACCTGTGAGAACGCGCGCACCCGGCCGCCGCCGGCGACGAGGTAGTTGAGGTCCAGCAGCCGCATCAGGCCGCGGCTGGCCCGCCCGGGTAAGAGGCGGTCGCCGAACTGGTCGCCGATGGCCACGACGCCGCCGGGGTTCAGGGCGGCGGACACCCGGCGCAGCAGCGCCGCCGTCTCGGCGTCGTCCAGCAGGTGGATGACGTTGAACAGCAGGATGACGTCGTAGCCGTCGCCCAGGTCGCCGTTCAGGAACGAGCCGGCGCGCAGCGTCAGGCGGGGGTGCTCGGCCGCCGACAGGAGCGCCTGCGGCAGGTCGAGCACGGTGGCGCGCAGCGCCGGATGGCGGCGCAGCAGCGCCACGCTGTAGAGGGCGTGGCCGCCGCCCACGTCGAGCAGCCGCCGGGCGTGCCGGGGGACGGGGATGGCGCGGGCCGCCGCCGGGGCCTGCTGCCCGGCGAGCGCCGCCGTCCACGCCTGGAACGAGCGCGACAGCTCCGGGTCCTGCTCGGTCAGCGTGTAGAGGGGGACGGGCGGCGTGCCGTCGCGGACGGCCTTCTCGGTCTCCGGCCAGATCACGCACGCCGTACGCTCCCAGAACGTGAGCCCCTCCAGCAGGCTGGTGGCCGAGCCGGTGACGAGCCAGCGGCGGGAGGCGCGCGTGAGCGCGTAGCGCCCGCGCCGCCGGCGCAGGTAGCCGAGCGCGGCGAGGCTGTCGAGCAGCACCCGGGCGGCGCGCCCGTCCAGGCCGCGGGCGGCGGCCAGCTCGTCGCCGGTCAGCGGCCCGTCGCGCAGCGCGTCGAACAGGCCCAGCCGCGCCGCCGCGACGATCGCGTGCACGCCCAGGGCGCCGAAGTAGTCGAACATCGGGGGAACGAGCGACAGCCGGTGGGCCGCCGCCTCCAGGGGGTTGTAGAAGAGGGGCACACCGCAGACGCTAGGCGGCGCGACCTCATTCGGGGCGGGCGTTGCGGCGGAACGACTCCAGGGCCAGCAGCGCGACGTGCAGCGACAGGCAGGACTCCGAGTCGTCCAGGTCGGTGTCGAGGATGCGCTCCAGGCGGCGCAGCCGGTCGTAGAAGGCGGGCCTGGACAGGTGGGCCTTCTGCGCGGCCACGGCCTTGTTGCGCCCGGCGTCGAGGTAGATGCGCAGGATGCGGGTCAGGTCGCCGCCGCGCTGGGCGTCGTGCGCCAGCAGCGCGCCCAGCTCGCGCTCGGCGAACGTCTGCAGCCTGGCGTCGTCGCGCAGCAGGTGGAGCAGCCCGCGCAGCCGCAGGTCGGGCAGCCGGTAGAAGGGGCGGCCGTCGGGCTGGCGGACCGCGACGTCGGCCACCTGCTCGGCCTCCAGGAAGCTGCGCCGCACGTCGCGGATCGACTCGACCACCGAGCCGGAGGCGAGCACGAACGCGCCGCCGGACTTCGACAGGGCGCGCAGCCGCTCGGCGAGCGAGGTCAGCGCGGGCTCGACGGCGGTGCGCGGCGGCAGCGGCAGCAGCACGCCCACGCGGTCCTGGTCGAGGGCGCCCACGAGGGCGGGCAGCCGGGCCTCGCGGCAGGCGGCGGCGGTGGCCTCGGCCAGCTCGCCGAGCTCGGCCTGCCCGTCGAGCGCCTGCTCGGCCAGGTCGGTCGGGCGGATGACGACGCTGACGAGCCTGCGGCCGGTGAGCGGGACGCCGACGGCCCTGGCGCGGGCGGCGGCCTCGTCGGGGTCGGCGTAGGCGTGGGTGAGGATGCCGGTGATGATCGTGCCGTGCGCCTGGCGTTCGAGCGATTCCTGGTGGCGTTCCAGCAGGCGGCCGAGGGCGAGCGTGGTGGCGGCGCGCTCGGCCAGCACCAGCTCGCGGGGCGAGGGCTGGGCGTCGCACAGCAGGATGAGGCGCCCCCAGTCCTGGCCGCGGGCGCCGACGGTGGTGACGAGCCAGCCGGAGGCGGCGTCGTAGGCGGTGCGCTCGGCCGGGGCGACCGCGCGGGACCTGGTCTCCCAGCCTGCCAGCAGCGTGCCGGTGTCGCGGCCCGCCGACTCGCAGGCCAGCACCTGGTGGGCGAGGTTCTCCAGCAGGACCGGGCGGCCCGACAGCCGGGAGACCTGGGCCAGCACCTCGGCCGGTGAGGCGCCCTCGACCGACAGCTCGGTGAACACCTCGTGCAGTTGCTCGGAGGCGCGCAGCTCCTCCAGCTGGATGTCGATGATCCGGGCGTGGACGGCCTCGGTGATCTGCACGAACGGGGTCTCGCGGGTCAGCACGACCAGCGGCAGCCCGTGGTCCTCGGCCGTCTTGACCACGGCGCGGGGCAGCTCGTGGACGAAGCGGCGGCCCAGCTCGACGATGAGGCCGGAGACGCCGACGGACGACAGCTCGCCGATGTAGTCGGCCAGCTTGTCGGGGTCGTCGGGCAGGGCCACGCCGGTGGTGAGCACCAGCTCGCCGCCGCGCAGCAGTTGCGCGATGTCGGCGATCTCGCCCACGTGCACCCACCGCACGCGGGTGTCGAGCCGGTCCGCGCCCGCGACCACGCGCGGGTTGCCCCGGCGGACGCTCTCCAGGGCGAGGATGTCGGCGATGGTGGGGAGCACGAGCCGAGCCTATCCGATCAGCTTGTAAGATCGAGTCCGCGCAGGCTGACAATCTGCTAGGCGACCAGGCGTGCCGTGAGTCCGTCGAGCACCGCGTCGAGCCCGAAGCTGAAGGCCATCTCGCGCACCGCGTCAGTGTCGGAGCTCTGCACCTCGTTCATGCGGCTCGCCAGGTCCGGATAGTCGGCGGCCAGCAGGGCGACCGTCTCGCGGATGCTCTCGTCGGGATAGTCGGTCTCGGCGACCTTCTGGGCCCAGGCGACCTCCGGGATCGTGATGCCGAACACGTACGAGGTCAGCGTGGTGTTGGCGTAGTCGATCTCCAGCCCTTCGAAGCCGGCCAGGTGGAAGCTCCTGCGCAGGGTGTCGGCGGCGCCGAGCGCGTTGGGGCCGAGCGCGGGCAGGCGGCCGATGAGCGAGGCCGACCAGGGGTGGCGCAGGATCACCCGGCGCATGTCGTGGGCGAAGGCCGACGCGGTGACCCGCCAGGTCTCCGCCGTGGGCTCGGGCAGCCGCAGCTCGCCCCAGATCTCGTCGTAGACCAGCTCCAGCAGCTCCTCCTTGTTGGCCACGTACCAGTAGATGCTGGTCGCGCCCGCGCTCAGCTTGGCGCCGAGCCTGCGCATGCTGAGTCCGTCGAGGCCGTCGGCGTCGAGCAGCTCGACGGCGGCGTGGACGATCTCGTCGCGGCTGCGGCCGGTGCTCTTGGCGGGACGGGCTTCCCGGAGCCAGACGGTGCTGAACTGCTTGGTCATGCTCCAAGGATAATTCCACTCGCACACTGTACGAGTGTTGTCGTACAGTGTGCGAGTGGAATCGAACGCTGTGCGAGACCCCCGTCGCTGGTGGGTCCTCGCCGTACTCTGTCTGTCGCTGCTCGTGCTGTCCGTCGACGGCACGGTGCTCAATCTGGCCATCCCCTCGCTGATCGAGGACCTGGGCGCGACGCCGTCCGACATCCAGTGGATCCTGGACTCGTACGTGCTGGCCTTCGCCGGGCTGCTGCTGACGGCGGGGAGCCTGTCCGACCGGTTCGGCCGCCGGAAGTTCCTGATCATCGGGCTGGCGCTGTTCGGCGGGGCCTCGGTGCTGGCCGTGCTGTCCGGGGAGCCGTGGCAGCTCATCTGGTCGCGCGCGCTCATGGGCGTCGGCGGGGCCATCCTGATGCCGTCGACGCTGTCGATCCTGATGACGGTCTTCGACGCGGACGAGCGGCGCAAGGCCATGGCCATCTGGGGCGGCGTGGCGATGATCAGCGTGATCATCGGGCCGACCCTGGGCGGCTTCCTGCTGGAGCACTACTGGTGGGGGTCGGTGTTCCTGCTGAACATCCCCATCGCGCTGATCGCCATCGTGGCCGCGCTGGTGCTGATGCCGGAGACCCGCAGCGCCGGGCGCCCGATCGACCCGGTGGGCGTGGTGCTGTCGGTGGTCGGGCTGACCGCCGCCGTCTACGTGATCATCGAGCGGGTCTTCGACCCGGTGATCATCGCGCTGGCCGTGGTCACGCTGGGCGTGTTCGTGTGGTGGGAGCGGCGCTCGGCCCATCCGATGCTGCCGCTGCGGCTGTTCAGGAACCGCAACTTCAGCGGGGCGTCGTTCTCGATCCTGCTCATGGCGTTCGGGGCCGGGGCCGTGATGCTGATGCTGACGCAGTACCTGCAGTTCGTGCTGGGCTACGGGGAGACGAAGGCCGGGCTGGCCCTGCTGCCCTACGCCGTGGCCGCGGCGATCTTCAACGGGGTCGGCGCCGGGCTCGGCAAGAAGGTCACCAACCGGACGCTGATCGCCTCCGGGCTGGCCGTCATGGCCGGCGGGTTCCTGGTGATGGCCACCACCACCGGCTACCTGGGGCTGCTGATCGGGCTCGTGCTCATGGGCGTCGGCGGCGGCCTGGCCGGGCCGTCGGCGTACGCGTCGCTGATGAACGCGATCCCGCTGGAGCACGCCGGGGTGGGCTCGGCCATGAACGACACCGTCCAGCAGGTCGGCCTGGCCCTGAGCATCGCCGTGCTGGGCAGCGTGCTGGCCGGGGTGTTCACCTCGTCCATGCCGGCGGGCGCGCCCGAGGCGGCCAGGGAGTCGATCGGCGTCGCGTTCCGGACGCCCGAGCTGGTCGAGCCGGCCAAGGCGGCGTTCACCGACGCGATGCACGTCGGCTGCTTCGTGGGCGCCGGGTTCTGCCTGGCCGCGGCGCTGCTCGCGCTCCTCGTGCTCCGGCCCGCCGCCACCGCGCCGGACACCGCGCCCGAGCCGGTGAGCGCCTAGCGGATGCGGGGCTCGCGCATGCTCCGCAGGCTGTCGAGCTTGTGCGTCCGCTCGTCGTGGCCGATCTGCCGCAGCAGGTCGGCCACCGAGCGGTAACGGCCGTACTCGGCGGCGTAGGCGCCCGGGTCGGGGACGAAGTCCAGGTCCGGGTTGTCCGCCACGAACGTCATGTACTCGTGCTCGGCGTGGTCCTCGAACTCGGCGTTGAGCCGGTAGCTCCAGTCGGGCCGGACCAGGAACAGCACCCACGACACGTGGTAGTAGAAGAACGCGATCAGCCAGGGCGCGGCCCGGTGCAGCAGCCAGCTCTGTCGGTGCCCGGAGCGCTGCACCAGGTCCTGCATGATGAGCAGGTGCCACTGCTCGTTGTCCTGGTCGGCACGGGCCTCGACGATGCGCTCGAAGACCCGGCGGGCCAGCGCCGAGCGGCCTCTGTGGCGGTGCACCGCCCAGTAGCCCATCCGCTCCCACGCCTGGTAGGGCACCCGGGCGATGATCTCCAGCATGGCGAACTTCGTGTACGAGCCCTCCTTGCCGTACATGAGGTCCACGGGCTTGAACATCATCCTGGCCAGCAGGCTGTACTTCATGCGCGGGGTGGCGAGCGTGTCCTGCTGGGCCTGGCGGAGCTGGTCGCGGTCGAGCTTGGGCGGCCCGGGGTGGGTGGTGGCGGGGGCGTGGTCCAGGGCGAGCGTCATGCCGGTCTCCTCGGGTCTGCTGTCGTGATGACCCGATGGTGGCGGACCGGACCCGCGCCGGTCGTCGCCCGGGAGTGGGCTTTGCGGGTGCCTCCGGCGGCGTAGCCCGTACGCCGGCCGTACGCCCGCAGGCGGACGGGTGATCCCCTAAGGGACGGGGGCCGGTGGGACGGGGGATCCCCGTGCCGGGCTCGCCGGCACGGGGATCCCGCGCGAGGACCTTACGGGTTGCGGTGCGGCCGATTGGTCATGTGCTCGGCCGTGCCGACCTGGCTCTTCTGCTTGCGCATGCCGGTCAGGCCCAGAAGCCCGAGCAGGCCCAGCAGGCCCCACAGGCCGGCGTTGCTGCCGCCTTCGTCTCGGGTGTCGGTCGGCTGAGGTGACGGATTGACCTGGCTCTGCGCGGCCTGAACGGGTGTGTCCGCCGTGGCGGCCGCGGCCGGGGCGAGCGTCAGGAAGAAGGCCAGCCCCAGACCCGTGAGCGTCTTGCGCATTGGGTTCCCCCGATCCGGCGGTCTTACGACGGTCGCCAGACCGCCTGTCGCGTCTTCTGGACGGTGCTCCAGAAGGCTTCCCCCTGGAGGGGCGATCTCACATATTCCCTGCTAGACGTAGCCATACCATCACCCATCCCGACGAAACCTCTTCTCGGCCCCGGGTCGACAGTATGTAAGCCAATTCGGCGACAGGCCGACATCTTGCCGTTCCGGGGAAGTCGCGGCAACAGCGATACTCAAGACATGTCCGAGCTTCTCGCGCGCCACAGGGCCGTGATCCCCGCCTGGGTGAGCCTCAACTACGACGAGCCCATCGAGATCGTCAGCGGCAAGGGCAACCGTGTCGTCGACGCCGACGGCAAGAGTTACCTCGACTTCTTCGCCGGCATCCTGACCAACATGATCGGCTACGACGTGCCGGAGGTGCGCGAGGCCGTCGAGCGCCAGCTCGCCACCGGCGTCGTCCACACCAGCACCGTCTACCTGCTGCGCGGCCAGGTCGAGCTCGCCGAGAAGATCGCCAGGCTGTCCGGCATCCCCGACGCCAAGGTGTTCTTCACCAACTCCGGCACCGAGGCGAACGAGACCGCCCTGCTCCTGGCCACCTGCGCGCGCAAGAGCGACCAGGTGCTCGCCATGCGGCAGAGCTACCACGGCCGCAGCTTCGGCGCCATCGGCGTCACCTCCAACCGGGCCTGGAAGAACAACTCGCTCTCCCCGCTCAACGCGCACTTCCTGCACGGCACCGACCGGCACCTGACCCAGTTCAAGGGCCTGTCCGACGCCGACTACATCCGCGCGTGCACCGAGGACCTGCGCCACGTGCTCGCCACCGCCGTCGCGGGCGACGTCGCCGCGCTCATCGCCGAGCCGATCCAGGGCGTGGGCGGGTTCACCATGCCGCCCGACGGGCTGTTCGCCGCCTACAAGGAGGTCCTGGACGAACAGGGCATCCTGTTCATCTCCGACGAGGTGCAGACCGGCTGGGGACGCACCGGCAGTGCGTTCTTCGGCATCCAGAACCACGGCGTGACGCCCGACATGATGACGTTCGCCAAGGGCCTGGGCAACGGGTTCGCCGTCGGCGGCGTCGTGGCGCGCGGCGACCTGATGGACGTCCTGCCCGCCGTCGGCCTGGCGACGTTCGGCGGCAACCCGATCTCCATGGCCGCCGCCAACGCCACCCTCGACTACGTCCTCGACCGCGACCTCCAGGCCAACGCCGCCAGGACCGGCAAGATCATCATCGACGGCCTGCGCGAGGCCGCCGCCCGCCTGCCCATCGTCAAGGAGGTGCGCGGCAAGGGCCTGATGTTCGCCGTCGAGCTGGAGAGCCCGGCCCAGGCAGCCCGCTTCATGGAGGAGACCAAGAAGGCCGGCCTGCTCGCCGGCAAGGGCGGCCTGTACGGCACCGCGATCCGCATGGCGCCGCCGCTCACCCTGACCGTCGACGAGGCCGCCGAGGGGCTCGGCATCATCGTCGGCGCGCTCGAAGTCATCAACGCGGAGGCGGCGCAGCAGTGAAGTCAGTCAAGCACTGGATCGGCGGAAAGCTCGTCGACGGTGACCCCCGTACGAGCGAGATCTTCAACCCGGCGACCGGGGAGGTCAGCGGCACGGTCGCGATGGCGTCGGCGGCCGACGTCGACGCGGCGGTCGCCGCCGCGGCGGCCGCGTTCCCCGCGTGGCGTGACACGTCGCTGGTCAGGCGCGCGCACGTGCTGTTCCGCTTCCGCGAGCTCCTGTACGCCCACCGCGACGAGATGGCGGCGCTGATCTCCGCCGAGCACGGCAAGGTCCACTCCGACGCGCTCGGCGAGGTGGCCCGCGGGCTGGAGGTCGTGGAGTTCGCCTGCGGCATCCCGCACCTGCTCAAGGGCGGTTTCTCCGAAGGGGTGTCCACCCGCGTGGACTCCTACTCGATCCGGCAGCCGCTCGGCGTCGTCGCCGGGATCACGCCGTTCAACTTCCCGGCCATGGTGCCGATGTGGATGTACCCGATCGCGATCGCGTGCGGCAACGCGTTCGTGCTCAAGCCGTCGGAGAAGGACCCGTCGGCGTCGCTGCTCATGGCGCGGCTCTGGCAGGAGGCCGGGCTGCCCGACGGCGTGTTCAACGTCGTGCAGGGCGACAAGGTGGCGGTGGACCGGCTGCTGGAGCACCCCGACGTGCGCGCCGTCTCGTTCGTCGGCTCCACCCCGATCGCCCGGTACGTCTACGAGACCGGATCGGCCCACGGCAAGCGGGTGCAGGCGCTCGGCGGCGCCAAGAACCACATGCTCGTGCTGCCCGACGCCGACCTCGACCTGGTGGCCGACTCCGCGGTGTCGGCCGGGTTCGGCTCGGCGGGCGAGCGGTGCATGGCGATCTCCGTCGTGCTGGCCGTCGACCCCGTCGGCGACGAGCTCGTGCAGAAGATCGTCGAACGGGTCGAGCGGCTGACCATCGGCCCCGGCGACGACCCCGCCTCCGAGATGGGCCCGCTCGTCACCGGCCCGCACCGCGACAAGGTCGCCTCCTACCTCGACGTGGCCGTCGAGGAGGGCGCCAAGGTGGTCGTCGACGGCCGCGAGACGCCGGTGCGCGGCGGCGGCAAGGCGTCGGAGACGCCCGGGTTCTGGCTCGGGCCGACCGTCGTCGACCACGTCAGGCCCGGCTCGCGAGTGCACGTCGAGGAGATCTTCGGGCCCGTCCTGTCGATCGTCCGCGTCGGCTCCTACGAGGAGGGCGTCGAGGTCATCAACGCGGGCGAGTACGGCAACGGCACCGCGATCTTCACCAACGACGGCGGCGCAGCCCGGCGCTTCCAGAACGAGATCGAGGTCGGCATGATCGGCATCAACGTGCCGATCCCGGTGCCGATGGCGTTCTACAGCTTCGGCGGCTGGAAGTCCTCGCTCTTCGGCGACACGCACGCCCACGGCACCGAGGGCGTGCACTTCTACACCCGCGGCAAGGTCGTCACCTCCCGCTGGCTCGACCCGTCCCACGGCGGCGTCAACCTGGGGTTCCCGACGAACAAGTAGGTTGTCCACAGGCGGGCGGGCTTCGGCTCCGCCCGCCCGGGGCCCCGGTAAGCTCCAGGGCGTGGATCTCCGACGCGCTCCCGCCCTGGCCCTGGCCGCCCTGGCGATGCTGGCCGGCACCGGCGCGGCCACGCCGTCGCCCAAGCCCACCACGAGCCCCACGCAGCGCGACGGCACCCTGCAGATCCTCGCCTACCGGGGCTATGCCGAATACGGCGGCACCAGCCCGCAGGCCAACTGGACGGGCACGTTCGAGAAGGAGACCGGCTGCCGGGTGGCCCGGCTCGACACGGTCTCCACGCCCGAGGAGATGGCCGCCCGCGTCGCCGAGCGGCCCTACGACGTGATCGCCGCCGATCCGGTGCTGGCGGACTCCATGATCGAGGCCAAGCAGGTGCAGCCCATCGACACGGCCGAGATCGAGGGCTACGACGACCTGCTGGAGCCGCTGCGCGAGCTGGTGAGCGACTCCGGCAATGCCTACGGGGTGCCGTTCCTGTGGGGCTACCACGAGTTCCTCTACGACCCGGAGCGGGTCAAGGGCGGCGACCTGGGCCAGGTGCTCAAGGCCGGGCGGGTGATGCTCAAGGACAGCCCGCTGACGCTGGCCGACGCGGCGCTCGTCGACGACGCCGTCGACCGGCCGTTCGAGCTGACCGCCACCCAGCTCGACCGGGTGGCGGAGGGGCTGGAGGGCCACGAGGACCGCACCTACTGGAAGAACCCGCTCGACCTGATCAAGGGCTTCGCCACCGGCTCGATCGACTACGCCCAGGCGACGCCCTACCACCGGATGCTGCTGGAGAAGGCCGGCAAGAAGGTCAAGGCGGTCCCCGCGCGCAAGGCCACCGGGTGGGCCGACTCGTGGATGCTCGGCTCCGGCGTCACCGACACGGGCTGCGCCTACCTATGGCTCAACCGGATGACCGACCCCGACTCCCAGCGTGACGCCGCCGCGTGGCTCGGGCTGGCGCCGGCCAATACCAAGGCGTGCAAAGGCCGCGCCAAACCGGTCTGTGAGGCGTACGGTGCGACCAGGTCACCACGGCTCGACCGCATCGCCTTCGCGGTGCGGCCGCCGGGCGACTGCCGTCCGCCGGAAGGAGAGTGCGTGGACTACGCCACCTGGACCGCCCGGTGGCGTGAGCTCGCGAAGTGACGGCCGGCCGGTGACCTCGCCCGCGGCGGGCGCGCCCTATCCCCCCGCTGAGCTCGCCAGCTGAGACGCCCCCGGGCGGTCCCCCCGCCCTGGGGCGTCTCGTCTCCCGAGAGGCGGCCCCGGCGCGTACGGGGGCTGTGTGCGTGGTCGGTGTTGGCGTGGCCAGTGCGGCCTGGTCAGTGGCGTGGTCAGTGCGGCTTGGTCAGTGCGGCGTGGTCAGCGTGACGGGAAGGCCACGACGGTGGCCAGCGGCGACGGGATGAGGGCTTCGGCGCAGTCGGTGCAGGCCAGGGCCGTCATGTCGTCGGGGAAGCGGCCCACCCGCACGCGCGGACGCGGCCACCGCTTGTGGCAGACGACGCAGGCGTCGCCCTGGCGCTGCGCCCAGCTCATGCCCTCAGGGTCGAACGTCAACATCTCCCCAGCCGTTCTGGTCGGACCCCAGTTCATCACGCTCCCCGCGGCGCTCGCCCGGCTTCATGTCGGATCCGTTATAACCCCGGCCGCGTCCGTGCTCCGCTAGCTTCGCGTCAAGGCCAGGTGATTTCTCTACCCGGACGACAGGTCTTACACCAACAAAATCGGGCATCCAGCAACAAGCTGGATGCCCGATTTGCGGGTTTATCTACAGGCTGGCGAAAGCCTTCTCCAGGATGCCGAGCCCCTCCTCAAGCAGGTGCTCGGGCATCACCAGCGGCGGCAGGAAGCGCAGCACGTTGCCGTACGTGCCCGCGGTCAGCACCAGCAGCCCCTCCGCGTGGCAGCGCCGGACGACCTCCTGGACGGCGGCCGGGTTCGGGTCCTTGGTGCCCGGCACGACGAGCTCGACGGCGATCATCGCGCCGCGTCCCCGGACGTCGCCGATCATGTCGAACCGCTCGCTCATGGCCAGCAGTCGCGGGATCATCACGTCCCCGATGCGGCGGGCGCGGCCGACCAGGTCCTCCTCCTCGATGGTCTCCAGCACGCCCAGCGCCGCCTCGCAGGCCAGCGGGTTGCCGCCGTAGGTGCCGCCGAGGCCGCCCGCGTGCACGGTGTCCATGAGCTCGGCCCGGCCCGTCACCGCGGCGAGCGGCAGGCCGCCCGCGATGCCCTTGGCGGTGCAGATGATGTCGGGCACCACGCCCTCGTCCTCGCAGGCGAACAGGTCACCGGTGCGCGCGAAGCCGGTCTGCACCTCGTCGGCAACGAACACGATCCCGTTGGCGCGGCAGAACTCGGCGATCCTCGGCAGGAAGCCCTTGGCGGGCTCGATGAAGCCGCCCTCGCCGGCGATCGGCTCGATCACCACGGCGGCCACGTTCTCGGCGCCGATCTGCTTGCCGATCATGTCGATGGCCTGGGCGGCGGCCTCCTCGGCGCAGTTCTCGGGCCCCGTCGGCCAGCGGAACGGGTAGGCCAGCGGCACCCGGTAGACCTCGGGCGCGAACGGGCCGAAGCCCTGCTTGTACGGCATGTTCTTGGCCGTCAGCGTCATCGTGAGCAGGGTGCGGCCGTGGTAGCCGTGGTCGAACACGACGACCGCCTGGCGGCCGGTGGCGAGCCTGGCGACCTTGACCGCGTTCTCCACGGCCTCGGCGCCGCTGTTGACCAGGAACGTGCGCTTCTCGTGGTCGCCCGGCGTGAGCTCGTTCAGCTTCTCGCACACGCGCACGTACGACTCGTACGGGGTGACCATGAAACAGGTGTGGGTGAAGTCGGCGGCCTGCTTCTGGACACGCTCGACCACCTTGGGGGCGGCGTTGCCGACGTTGGTGACGGCGATGCCGGAGCCGAAGTCGATCAGCGAGTTCCCGTCGGCGTCCTCCAGCACGCCGCCGCCGGCGCGGGTCACGAAGACCGGCAGCGTGGTGCCGATGCCCGGGGGGACGGCGGCCTGCTTGCGGGCCAGCAGCTCCTGCGACTTGGGGCCGGGGATGGCGGTGACGAGGCGACGCTCCTGGGGAATGCTCATGGCTCTGACGGTACGGTGGCCGCCCGCCTGCTCCGATAGGGCGATATGGCACACTGTGGGTGCTCACCTTTGCCGGAATGGACAACTCGCGATGGCGCCTTCGCTGCGGACCGTGGTGCGGCGGATGGGGCTGCGGTCGCTGGCCGGCTCGCTGGACTCGGCCGTGCGCTGGGTGGCGGTCAGCGAGCTGGAGGATCCGACGCCGTTCCTGGAGGGTGACGAGCTGCTGCTCACCACCGGGATGCGCCTGGAAGGTGATTTTTCCGGCTATGTTGCCCGGCTGGTGGCGCGGGGCGTGGCCGGGCTCGGCTTCGGGGTCGGGCTCTCCCACGACGAGGTGCCGCCCGCGCTCGTGACCGCCGCGGAGGAGGCCGGGCTGCCGCTGCTGGAGGTGCCCCGGGAGACGCCGTTCATCGCCATCGGCAAGACGGTCGGCGAGCTGCTGGCCGCCGAGCAGTACGAGGAGATCACCCGCGCGTTCGCCGCGCAGGGGCGGCTGACGCGGGCAGCGCTGCGGCCCGAGGGGCTGCACGCGGTCGTCGACCGGCTGGCCGCCGAGGTCGGCGGCTGGGCGGTGCTGCTGGACGAGACCGGGCAGGTGCGCCACGCCACGCGCGGGGCGCGGGCCGAGGCGGTGACGGGGGAGCTCGGCCGGCTGCGCGGCACGCGGATGCCCGCCAGCCTGTCGCTGTCCGGGCCCGAGGGCCACGTCGTGCTCCAGCCGCTCGGCGGCGGGGCGCGGCCGCGCGGCTACTTCGCCGTGGGGGCGCGGGAGGCGTTCACGCCGGTCGCCCACACGGTGATCAACGCGGCCGGGTCGCTGCTCACGCTCGCCCTGGAGCAGGGCGGCGCGCAGCGGGAGGCCGCCCGGCGGGTCCGGCAGGCGGTGCTGGAGCTGCTGCTGGCGGGGGAGGACGAGCGGGCGCGGGCGGTGCTGGACGCGCTCGGCGGCCGGCTGCCCGGCGAGCCGTTCGCCGTGCTGGCCGTCCCGGCGGAGGCCCTGGAGAGCGTCGAGGCCACGGTGTTCGCCACCCGCCTGCCCCAGGCGGCGGGCGGCGGCGCGCCGGTGGAAGGCGGGGCGGCCGGTGGCGCCGGCGTCGTGCTGGTGGAGGAAGGGGCTGCCGACGAGGTCGCCGGGGCGGTCGAGGGGGCTGTGGGGGTGAGCACCGCCTGCCGCTACGGCGAGCTGCGGGCCGGGATCGACCAGGCCGTGCGGGCCCGCGCGGCGAGCCGGGGCGGCGTGGTGCGCTTCGCCGAGCTGGCCGGGCAGGGGCTCGTCGGGCTGCTGGACCCGGCCGTGGCGCAGGCGTTCGCGACCGCGCTGCTGGGGCCGCTCACCGCCTACGGGGCGCGGCCCGACCTCGTCGCCTCGCTGCGCGCGTACCTGGAGTGCAACGGGCACTGGGACGCGGCGGCGCAGCGGCTGGGCGTGCACCGGCACACGCTGCGCTACCGGATGCGGCGGGTCGCCGAGCTGCTGGGGCGCGATCTCGACGACCCCGCGGTGCGGGCCGAGCTGTGGTTCGCGCTGGAGGCGGCCAGGCGCTAGGCACGTTCCACCAGGTAGCAGCAGATCGTGGCCGTCGTCACCGCCTCGAAGGTGCGGCCGTCACGCAGGTGGCCCGCGCGTTCGAGGCTGATCGCGCCCTGGGCGGCGGCCCAGAGGGCGTCGGCGATCTTGCGGGGCTGGGTGGGGACGAGCCGCCCCGCCGAGATGCAGTCGGCGATCACCCGGTCGAAGATGTTGAGCGCCGCCCGGGCGAGGGTGCGGGCGCGCTCGCTGGGTTCGAAACCGGGGATCGCCCGCTCGAACATGAGGCTGTAGTAGCCGGGCTCCGACAGGCACGCCTGCCGGTAGGCCGGGGCGAGCGCCGTCAGGTGCTCGAAGGGGTCGCGGCGCTGCGGCACCGCGTCGAGGATGCGCCGGAAGCGCTCGAACCCCTCCAGGTAGAGGGCTTCGGCCAGCCCCTCCCTGTTGCCGAACATCGTGTAGATGACGGTGGTGGTGCAGCCGGCCTCGGTGGCGATCCTGCGCATCGTGAGGCTGTCGGCTCCGTCGGTGACCAGCAGGTTCACCGCGACGTCCAGCAGTCTGGAACGAAGCTCGTCCTGGCCGGCCCGTTCGCCCAGCAGGTAGGCGCCCTGGAGCCCAAGCGGCGCCGAGGAGGTCATGGGCCCACGCCTTTCTGCTCGGGGGCCCGCCGCGCTGAGGGACCCGCATCGATGACTTAGCCAGGGCAGAGACCGTTCAAACCGCTCCGCATCGTAAACATCCTGAATTAGGCCTACTTCTGTTACACAGTGGGTATACAAGAGGGCTTGTACGTAACGGTGGGGCCAGGCGGGAGTCTTGTGCAGCCTGGTGTAAATCCCCCTCTGTCCGCTTGGCATAACGTCGTGGGTATGGACGTGCGTACCTTCTGGCTCGCCGGACGCCCCGCCACCGGGGACGCCGAGCTGAGCGTGACCAATCCGCTCGACGGGCGCGAGGTCGGCCGATACTCGGTGCCGACCGGCGAGCAGGTCGAGGAGGCGATCGCGGCCGCGCGGGCGGTGGCCGGCGAGGCCGCCGCGCTGCCGGTGCACGTGCGCGCCGAAGCGCTCGCGCACGTGTCCCGGCGGCTGGCCGAGCGGGCCGACGAGCTCGCCCACCTGATCACCGCCGAGAACGGCAAGCCGATCTTCTGGGCGCGCGGCGAGGTCGGCCGCGCCATCTCCACGTTCCGGTTCGCCGCCGAGGAGACCCGGCGCTGGTCCGGCGACGTGCAGCGGCTCGACACCGAGCCCGCCGCCGCCGGGCGGCTGGCCTACGTCTCGCGCGTGCCCAAGGGGCCGGTGCTGGCGATCACGCCGTTCAACTTCCCGCTCAACCTGGTCGCGCACAAGGTCGCGCCCGCCATCGCGGTCGGCGCGCCGGTCATCGTCAAGCCCGCGCCCGCCACGCCGCTGTCGTCGCTGGTGCTCGGCGAGATCCTGGCCGAGACCGACCTGCCCGCCGGCATGTTCTCGGTGCTGCCCATCGAGAACGAGCGCGCCGCCGCGCTTGTCGCCGACCCGAGGCTGCCCGTGGTGTCGTTCACCGGCTCGGCCCCCGTCGGCTACGCCATCGCCGACCAGGTGCCGCGCAAGCACGTGACGCTGGAGCTGGGCGGCAACGCGGCGGCCGTGGTGCTGGCCGACGCCGACCTCGACTGGGCGGCCAAGCGGGTGGCACTGTTCTCCAACTACCAGGCCGGGCAGAGCTGCATCGCCGTGCAGCGGGTGATCGTCGAGGAGCCGGTGTACGACGCGTTCGTCGAGCGCCTGCTCCCGGCCGTCGCCGGGCTCGTCACCGGTGACCCGGCCGACGAGAAGACGCAGGTCGGCCCGCTCGTCTCCGAGGCCGCCGCCGAACGGGTCGAGCAGTGGGTGCGCGAGGCCGTCGACGCCGGCGCCCGCGTGCTGGCCGGCGGCACCCGGGAGGGCGCCACCATCGCCCCGACCGTGCTCGCCGACGTCCCGGCCGACGCCAAGGTCTCCCGCGAGGAGGTCTTCGGCCCCGTCATGGTGCTGCAGAAGGCCGCCTCGATCGACGAGGCGTACGCGATGGTCAACGACTCGGCCTACGGGCTTCAGGCCGGGGTGTTCACCCGGTCGCTGGACGCCGCCTTCCGGGCCAACCGGGAGCTGGAGGTCGGCGGTGTGATCATCGGCGACGTGCCGTCGTACCGGGCCGACCAGATGCCGTACGGCGGGGTCAAGGACTCCGGGATCGGCCGTGAGGGCCTGCGATCGGCGATGGAAGATCTTACTTACGAGAAAGTGATGGTATTGACGGGTATCACCCTTTGACCAACGGCCCATCCAAGGCGGCGATGCTGCATGGGGGACAAATACCGGTACATCGATGCTGTCCGATTACTCGGCGGCGCTGATCCGGCGCTCGAAGCGCTGGTCAGCACCGGAACCGTCGCGCTCCTGCCCGTAGCGGGGGTGATGGAGGCCCGTGGGGCGCTGGTCAAACTCGGGGCCGAGCTGCTGGGACGCTGGCGCGAATGGCGTCCCGGCAGCACCTGGCGCTCCCGTACCGACAGGTTCGAGGCCGCGCACGCCGTGCTCGTCGTCACCGCCTACGTCGAGGCCGTCGACACGCTCGACCTGCCGTTCGCGCCCGGCGAGCTGCACGCGGGCGAGGCCGGCGGGCGGCACTACTGGGAGCTGGCCGCGCCGCTGTGCCCCTCGCCGCACACCTCCTTCGACGAGACCGTGGCGGTCGTGCGCGGCTACTACCTCGGGCTCGGCCAGCAGTTGCTCGCCCACGTCAGGGAGCTGGGCCTGTGGGAGCGGCTCGGCGACCACGACCGGCAGTGGACCGCCGCCGCCTACGGGGACGAGCTGGCCGAGATGGCCGTGCTCCGCTACACCGACCGCTTCCGCACGCTGGCGAGGGACGTGCCGGAGTTCGCGTTCTGGGCGGGCATCGCCGACCACCAGCCGAGCCTGCCCGGCATGGCCGAGCTGGAGCGGCTCATCTCGCTCGTCGCCACCGGCGAGCCGCTGCCCGAGCGGGCCGCCGCGCTCGACCGGCTGCACCAGGCGGCGCTCGTCCGGCCCATCGCCGAGACCGGCGCCCTGCCGATCGGCCTGCGGCTGCCGACGCTCGCGCAGGCGTACGTGACCCCGCAGTTCAGGGCGGCGCGGATCGCGCCCGGCGACGACCCGAGCGGCGACGCCTGGTGGGAGGGGCACCCGATCCGCTCCGACCTGCCCGTGTTCCTGGCCGGGTTCCTGACCTCGTCGGCGGCGGCCGAGGCGCCCCTCCTCGTGCTCGGCCAGCCCGGCTCCGGCAAGTCGGTGCTGAGCAAGGTGCTCGCCGCCCGCCTGCGCGACGCGCCGTTCCTGCCGATACGGGTGCCGCTGCGTGAAGTGTCGGCCGGAGCGGGCATCCAGGAGCAGATCGAGGAGGCCGTCCACCACCTGAGCGGCGAACGCCAGGACTGGCCGGCCATCGCCAGGTCGGCCGGCGGCGCGCTGCCCGTGATCATCCTGGACGGGTTCGACGAGCTGCTCCAGGCCACGGGCGTGCGCCAGTCGGACTACCTGATGAAGGTCGCCAGGTTCCAGCACGAGGAGGCCGACGCCGGGCGGGCCGTCGCCGTCGTCGTCACCTCGCGCACCGCCGTCGCCAACCGTGCCGGGCTGCCCGAGGGCACCGTGGTCACCCGGCTGGAGGCGTTCGGCCCCGACGCCACCCGGCGCTGGCTCGAGGTGTGGAACGCCGTCAACGCCGACTACTTCCCGGCCGCCGGGCTGGAGCCGTTCACCCTGGACGTGGCCATGACCCAGCGGCACCTGGCGGGCTCACCGCTGCTGCTGCTCATGCTGGCCTTCTACGACGCCGACGGCAACGCGCTGCGCCGCGAACCGGGCACCCTCGGGCAGGCCGAGCTGTACGAGCGGCTGATGACCCGCTACGCCGAACGCGCGCTGGAGAAGCTCCACCCGCGCGAGCAGGTGGCCAGGCAGGTGGAGCTGGAGCTGCTGCGGCTGTCGTTCGTCGCCTCCTCCATGTTCAACCGGGGACGGCAGTGGGCCACGGTCGAGGAGGTCGACGCCGACCTGGAGGTGCTGCTGCCCGAACGGCGGCGCGAGCCCGCGCCGGTCCGGCGGCACGGCGGCGGGCACGAGGCCGTGGCCAGGTCCTTCTTCGTGCACCGCGCCCAGGTCGTGCGCGACGGCGAGGTGCTGCACACCTTCGAGTTCCTGCACGCGACGTTCGGCGAGTTCCTCATCGCCAGGCTCGTCGCCTCGCTGCTGCGCGAGCTGGTCGCCCAGGAGTCGAGCCTGGTGCTCACCGGCGTGCACGACGGGCTGCTGCGCACCGTGCTGTCCTGGGCGACGCTGGCCTCACGGCTGCCCGTGGTCTCGTTCCTCCAGGAGCTGGCCGACGACCCCGACCGGTGGCGGGCGGTGGTGCTGCGGCTGTTCCGGGAGCTGGACGCGCGCGAGGACTCCGCCATCGCCGCCTACCGGCCGTGGATCGCCGGGCCGCAGCGCCGATACGCCTACTACTCGGCCAACCTCATGGTGCTCGCCCTCGTGTGCGCCCCCGAGCTGCGGGCCAGCGAGTTCATGCCCGGACACGAGGACGTGGTGACCGAGTGGCGCAGCTACGCTCTGCTGTGGCGCTCGCAGTGCGCGCTCGCCGAATGGCAGAGCTTGGTGGACCTGGTCGCCGTGCGCCCGGTCTGGTCGCAGGACGACCTGCGGGAGCTGCACCTGAAGCTGTCGCTGCCCGACCTGTGGGAGCCCGCGCCGTACAGCTGGTCGTGGGCCGGGATGGACAAGCTCCTGACGATCGCGCAGCTCCGTCGCCAGATCATGTTCTCGGCCCTGCCCGACGAGGGCGCGCTGCTCGCCCTCTACGTCGACGACCTGCGCCGCCCGGAGGTCAGGCGCGCTCCGCCGTGAGGAACAGCTTCCTGGCCGCCTCGCCCAGGAACGGGCCGTACATGGTGCGCTGGTCGTTGCTGTACTTGAAGCTGCTCAGGGACGTGATCGTGCCCTTGCCGGTGGCGCTGTCGAACCCCGACATCCACGGCCCGCCGCTGGAGCCCGCCGTCATGTCGCAGCCCAGCCCCTGGTCGTGGGTGTCGCCGTAGGGGTCGTCACGCAGCTTGCCGGCGCAGTAGACCAGGTGGCTGCCGTCGTAGGGCGGGTCGGCCGGGTAGCCGAAGCCGAACGCGTGGCCGCCGCGCTTGGCGTTGAAGGCGATCTCCTGCGTGCCCACGACGTCGGCGACGTGCTTGCCGCCGGACGTGGCCAGCGCCACCATGCCGACGTCGTAGCTGTCGTCGGCGCTGCGCGACCACGGGCCCGCCACGAACATGCGGCGGGCCGTCCACTGCCCGTACGGCTTGCGGCCCGAGGTGCCGTAGGCGGGGACGAACGTCCAGTTCTGCGCCCAGGCGCCGGTGCCGTCCTTGACGCAGTGGCCGGCGGTGAGGACGACGTCGCGGTTGGCGCTGCGCACGGTGCTGGCCGAGCAGACGAAGTCGACGCCCGACATGGTGAGGAAGACCCGGCCGGTGGTCCTGGCCACCGCGCCGCCGACGGCCCACCGGGAGCCGGAGGTGGTGGCCAGCGGGCGGGACGACTGGTGCTGCGGGCGCGGCTTGACGGGGGCCAGCTCGATCGAGCGGTTGGCCAGCTGGGGCGCGGCGCCGAGGCCCGTGCCCCCGGTCAGGCCGTTGAGCGTGCCGGTGAGCTTGCTGGAGCTGGTGAGGTCGGTGAGGTCCTTCTTCAGCTCCGTCACGCCGAGGCCCTTGGTCCCGCCGGACTCCTTGGCGTCGGTGAGGCCGCCCAGCAGGCCGCCCTGGGTGACCAGGCCGAGCAGGCTGATCGGCAGCGCCTTGGACATGCGCTGCGGGGTCCAGTAGTCGAGCACCCGGCGCTGGTCGGCCGGGCTGCGGGCGGCGACGTGCTCGACGATGTCGCCGTGCGCCGCGGCGGGGACGGCGACCTGGCGGCCGGGGTGCTGCTCGGGGGCGGCGCCGATCAGCGCGGGCCCCAGGAGTCCGGCGACCAGGGGCGCGGCCGCCAGCACGGGGGTGGTCAGCGTCATGCCCCCCGAGTGTGCACCACGAGATGTGTTCTTGTGACTACTTTCGGTAAATTACCTCAGGTCGTGGCGGTGTTCTGGGCGGCCTCGTAGACGGATTGGGCTTCCGTCCCAAAATAGGGCCCGAACATCCAATTGGGGGCAAAGCTGTATTTGAAGCTGTTGACCGAGTTCTGCGTGCCGAGACCGGTCGCCTCGTTGAAATTCAGCATCCACGGACCGCCGCTCGCACCGCCGGTCATGTCGCACGTCAGGCCGAGGTCCTGGCTCAGCAGGAAGTCGTCGAAGGCCCGGCCGCTGCAGTAGACGAGCGCGGACCCGTCGTACGGCGCCGCCGCCGGGTAGCCGAACGCGTACATCTGCCGGCGCCTGGGCTGGTTGAACGCGACGCCCTGGCCGCCCACCACGTCGGTCAGCGAGCGCCCCTCCAGGGGCGCGACCACGGCGGCGGCGACGTCGAAGTTGATGTCCTCGGTGGCGTTCCACTCCTGGGTGGTCAGCAGCCGGGTGGCCGGCCAGGTGCCGAACGGCCGCTGCCCGGCGTCGTAGCCCGGGACGAAGACCCAGTTCGTGTGGAAGGCGCCGCCCATCTTCACGCAGTGCCCGGCGGTCAGCACGACGCTCTTGTTGGCGCTGGTCACGGCGCTGCCCGAGCAGGAGGCGTTGCGCCCCTGGGTGGTGAAGAACACCCGGCCGGCGGCCTTGGCGACCACGCCGCCGCCGGTCCACGGGCGGCCGCCGCTGTTGGGCGCCTGCCGCAGCTGCACGCCGGAGGCGCCGGTGGGCGGGGCGGTCCACGGGGCGCCCTCGGTCGGCTTGCCGGCGGTGGCGGCGGCCTTGGCGTGCGGCGCTGCCACGTCGAGCGGCCGGGCCGCGGCCATCCTGGCCGGTGTCCAGTAGTCGAGGACGGCCTGCCGCTCGCGGTCGGAGTCGGCCGCCGCCCGTTGCGCGGGCCTGGGCTCCGCGTGCGCGGGCGCGGCCGGGAGCAGGGCGAGGGTCAAAGCGGCGAGCAGGGTGACTCCGCGGTGCATTTTTCTACCTCCCGGGACCGGATCTCGGGTTGGAAGGTAACTGCGCAATATCGCGATTTCTCGGCTTATGCGGATTCGGATATGGGGATATTCCGGCATTTGCGTACTGGGTGCTCTGGGGTCACTCCGGTTGACCACCTGGGCCTCCCGGTGCCCGCGCGGGCCGGGCGGAGGGGACAATGGATCCGTGCATGAACAGTCCCTCCGCTCCGTGGTCGTGCTCGGCTCCACCGGCTCCGTCGGCACGCAGGCCCTCGACGTCATCGCCGCCTGCCCCGGCCGCTTCCGGGTCGCGGCGCTCGCCGCAGGAGGAGGCAAGGTCGACCTCCTCGCCCGGCAGGCCGCCGAGACCGGGGCGGAGGCCGTCGCCGTGGCCGACCCCGCCGCCGTGCCCGCCCTGAAGGAGGCGCTGGCCGCGCTCGGCGCCGCCCCCGAGGTGCTCGCCGGCCCCGACGGCGTCGCGGAGCTCGCCGCCCGGCCGTGCGACACCGTGCTCAACGGCATCAACGGCGCGCTCGGCCTCACCTCCACGCTCGTCGCGCTGGAGGCCGGGCGCACGCTCGCGCTGGCCAACAAGGAGTCCCTGATCATCGGCGGCCCGCTGGTCAAGCGGCTGGCCAAGCCCGGCCAGATCCTGCCCGTCGACTCCGAGCACTCCGCCCTGCAGCAGTGCCTGTGGGCCTCCGGGCCGCACGGCTACGACCCCGACGCGGTCAGGCGGCTGGTCGTCACCGCGAGCGGCGGGCCGTTCCGCGGCCGGACCCGCGCGGAGATGACCGACGTCACTCCCGAGATGGCGCTGGCCCACCCCACCTGGTCCATGGGCCCGATGATCACCATCAACTCGGCGACCCTGGTCAACAAGGGCCTGGAGGTGATCGAGGCCCACCTGCTGTTCGACATCGGCTTCGACCGCATCGAGGTCGTCGTCCACCCGCAGTCGATCATCCACTCCATGGTGGAGTACGTCGACGGCTCGACCATCGCCCAGGCCAGCCCGCCCGACATGCGGCTGCCGATCGCGCTCGCGCTCGGCCACCCCGAGCGCGTCACCGGCGCCGCCCGGCCCGTCGACTGGACCAGGGCCCACACCTGGACCTTCGAGCCGCTCGACGACGCCGCCTTCCCCGCCGTGGCGCTGGCCAGGCACGTGGGCGCCGAGGGCGGCACCGCCCCGGCCGTCTACAACGCGGCCAACGAGGCGTGCCTGGAGGCGTTCATCGGCGGCCGGCTGCCGTTCCTGGCGATCGTCGACACCGTCGCCCGCGTCGTGGACGAGCACGAGGTCACCCCGGCCGGCTCGGTCGAGGAGGTGCTCGCCGCCGACGCCTGGGCCCGCGCCCGCGCGGCGGAGCTCGCGGCCGGGCAGTCCCGCTAGCTACCTAAACTGGACAACGTCGTCGACACTCAAGGGTTGAAATGTCTTCTGTAGCACTCGGCATCCCGACGCTCCGCCCCAAGCCGCTCGCCGAACGCCGCCACTCCCGGCAGATCATGGTCGGCAGCGTGCCCGTCGGCGGCGACGCACCCGTCTCCGTGCAGTCGATGACCACCACGGTGACCGCCGACGTCAACGCGACCCTGCAGCAGATCGCCGAGCTCACCGCCTCCGGCTGCCAGATCGTCCGCGTCGCCGTGCCGTCCCAGGACGACGCCGACGCGCTGCCGATCATCGCCAGGAAGTCGCAGATCCCGGTCATCGCCGACATCCACTTCCAGCCCAAGTACGTCTTCGCCGCCATCGAGGCGGGCTGCGCGGCCGTCCGGGTCAACCCGGGCAACATCAAGAAGTTCGACGACAAGGTCGGCGAGATCGCCAAGGCCGCGGCCGACCACGGCGTGCCGATCCGCATCGGCGTCAACGCCGGCTCCCTCGACCCCCGGCTGCTGCAGAAGTACGGCAAGGCCACGCCCGAGGCGCTGGTGGAGTCGGCGCTGTGGGAGTGCTCGCTGTTCGAGGAGCACGGCTTCCGCGACATCAAGATCTCGGTCAAGCACAACGACCCCGTCGTCATGATCAACGCCTACCGACTGCTGGCCGCCAAGTGCGACTACCCGCTGCACCTGGGCGTCACCGAGGCCGGGCCGGCCTTCCAGGGCACGATCAAGTCCGCCGTCGCGTTCGGCGCGCTGCTGGCCGAGGGCATCGGCGACACCATCCGCGTCTCCCTGTCGGCGCCGCCGGTCGAGGAGGTCAAGGTCGGCAACCAGATCCTGGAGTCGCTCGGCCTGCGCGAGCGCGGCCTGGAGATCGTCTCCTGCCCGTCGTGCGGCCGCGCCCAGGTCGACGTCTACACGCTGGCCGAGCAGGTCCAGGCCGGGCTGGAGGGCCTGAAGGTGCCGCTGCGGGTCGCGGTCATGGGCTGCGTCGTCAACGGCCCCGGCGAGGCCCGCGAGGCCGACCTGGGCGTCGCCTCCGGCAACGGCAAGGGCCAGATCTTCGTCAAGGGCGAGGTCATCAAGACCGTGCCGGAGTCGCAGATCGTCGAGACCCTGATCGAGGAGGCGCTGCGCCTGGCCGAGGAGATGGGCGTCGAGGTCGACCTGGACGACGACGAGAGCTCGGGCGTGCAGGTGACGGTCGGCTGATGCGGCTCGACCAGCAGCTCGTCGACGCGGCCGTCGCCCAGCTCGAACGCCGGTGGCCGGCCGGCGAGGAGGGCGGCGCCGCCGCTGTTTACCTCGACGACGGCCGCATCCTCACCAGCGTCGGGCTCGACAACCTCAACGGCGGCGTGTCGCTGTGCCACGAGACCGGCGCGCTGTGCCAGGCCTACACGCTCGACGCGAAGGTCACCGCCTCCGTCTGCGTCTTCCGGGAGGGCGACGCGCTGCTCGTGCTGCCGCCCTGCGGCGTCTGCCAGGAGCGGCTGGCGCTGTGGGGGCCCGGCGTCGAGGTCGGCGTGCCCGACGGGGCAGGCGGCTGGCGCGCGCTCACGCTGCGCGAGGTCAACCCCCACTACTGGGGGCCGCAGTTCACCCCCGACGGCTCCTGGCCCACCAAGGAGATGCACTCCTCATGACGTGAGGAGCTTGCCGAGCAGCGCTCGCAGCTCCTCTGTCGCCTCCGTGCCGAGCAGGGCGCGGACGTCCTCGCGCAGCCGCGCCGCCGCGTCGCGCACCACGACCAGCCGTTCGCGGCCCAGGGGCGTCAGCTCCAGCGCGTAGCGGCGGCGGTCGCGCGGGTCCTGGCCCCGGGCCACCAGGCCGAGCCGCACCAGCTCGTCGACGATCTGGGCGGCCGTCGGCTCGGAGACGTGCATGCGCTCGGCGAGCGCCTGCTGGGGGCAGGGGCCGAGCTCCTCTATCGCGGCGAGCGAGCCGAAGTGCCGGGTGCGCAGGCCCACGTCGGCCAGCAGCGCGTCGCCCATGCGCCGCAGCCGGTAGTGCGCCTGCGCCACCAGGTAGGCGGTCGTCCGCAGCGGCTCCGGCTCCGGGAGCAGCAGGCTCAGGAGCTCGTCGAGCCGCCGCCGCTCGGCCGGGGTCAGCGCGGCCGTGATGCGCGCGTCGTGCTCGGCGACCGCCTGCCGCATCGCGTCGCGGGCCGCCCGGCCCTCGGGGGTGATCGACAGCACGTACGAGCGCCGGTTGGCGGGGTTGCGCGTGCGGGTCACGTACCCGGAGTCCTGGAGCCGGTCGATCAGGCGGACCATGATCGTCCTGTTGATGCCGAGCCGTTCCGCGAGGTCGTGCTGGGAGCCGGCGTCCTGGTCGGCGAGCGTGTCGAGGACCACGTAGTCGCGCGAGGCCGGGTCGGCGTCCAGCGCCTCGGCGGTGAAGCGCGCATACACCCTGCGCAGCAGCGCCCCGACGGAGCCGCGCAGCGTCTCCGAGAGAGTCCCTTCCGTCACCGATCACACCTCCGGGCGGCAGCTTACCCGAGACCTGTGATGGTTAGGCGGAGTGTTAGTTAGCTTGTTGACGATTAATGTGTGGATGGTTATGGTCGCTGACATGGCACTCGACTTCACGATGATGAACGCGATGCACGACGCGCTGCGGCGGGAGCTGGAACGGCTCGCCAGGGTCGCCGCCCGGGCGGGGGACGAGCCCCGCCGGGTCCTCGCCGCCGGGGCGGGGTGGTCGCTGTTCAAGAGGTTCCTGACCGTCCACCACGCCGCCGAGGACGAGGCGCTGTGGCCCCCCATGCGCGCCGCGCTCGCCGCACGCCCCGACGACCTCCTGCTGCTCGACGCCATGGAGGCCGAGCACGCCGCCATCGACCCGCTGCTCGGCGCCGTGGACGCCGCGCTGGCCGACCGCGACCACGGCGCCGAGCGGCTGGCCGGCCTGATCGACGAGCTCGCCACCGGCCTGCGCGGCCACCTGCGCCACGAGGAGGCCGACGGGCTCGCCCTCGTCGACGCGGTGCTGACCGCCGAGCAGTGGGCCGGGTTCGGCGCGGCGCACCGCCGCAGGATCGGCCACGACGACACCACCTACCTGCCGTGGGTCCTCGACGGGCGCGCCGACGAGGCCGCCGCGAGCATCCTCGACGGCATGCCCGACGAGGTTCGCGCCGCCTACCGCGACGACTGGCGGCCCGCCTTTGACCGCCTCGACCTCTACGCCCAGGAGCGATCACTCACCACGGAGTGATCACAGGATGGCAAGTATTTCTCCATACCCACCGTCACCGGGCGGCTACGTACGGGAGCATTCCCTTCGCCTATGAAGTGGGGGAGGGGACCGGGTGAAACGGTTCGTGGGGTTGGTCGCCGGTGCGGCGACGCTGGTCGTCGGGGTGGCGCCGGTCGCGGTGACCGCCGAGGTGCGGCAGGCCGCCGCCGCCGACAGGGTCAGATGGGAGAAGTGCCCGGCCGCCGAGCGCAAGACGGCCGCGGCGGCCACGATGGAGTGCGGCACCGTACGCGTGCCGCTCGACTACCGGGAGCCGTGGGGACAGTCGATCCAGCTGTCGATCAACCGGATCAAGGCCAAGGTGCCGCGTGACGGCAACCACCTGGGCACGCTGCTCGTCAACCCGGGCGGGCCGGGGGCGTCCGGGCGGACCCTCGCGCAGTACGTCGCCGCCGTGCTGCCCGCCGGCGTGCGCGACCGCTACGACGTGGTCGGCTTCGACCCGCGCGGCGTCGGCGCCAGCCGGCCGGCGATGCGCTGCGTCGACCCGGAGACCTACTACCGGGCGCCCCGGCCCGACGCGGTGCCCCGCACCGCCGCCGAGGAGCAGGTGCTGCTCGGCCGGGCCGCCGAGTACGCCAACCGGTGCGGCGACTTCTGGTCGTGGCTGCTGCCCCACATGACCACCGAGAACGTGGCCAGGGACCTCGACGGCATCCGCGCCGCGCTCGGCGAGAAGCAGATCAGCTACCTCGGCTACTCCTACGGCACCTACATCGGCGCCGTGTACGCCACGCTGTTCCCCAGCCGGGTCAAGCGCCTCGTCATGGACAGCTCGGTCGACCCCGACGGCGTCTGGTACGCCAACAACCTGGCCCAGGATCGCGCCTTCCAGCGCAGGCACCGCGCCTTCCTCGACTGGACGGCCCGGCACAACTCGGTCTACCGGCTCGGCCGCACCGCCCGGCAGACCGGGTTCGCCTGGAACGCGATGCGCGCCCGGCTGCACGACCGGCCGGCGGGCGGGGTGGTCGGGGCCAGCGAGCTCGACGACACCTTCACCGTGGGCGGCTACAGCGACCGCGTGTGGCCCGAGCTCGCCGCCGCCTGGTCGGCGTACGTGCGCAAGGGCGACACCAAGCCGCTGCTCGCCGCGTACGAGAAGCACGGCAAGAACGACGCCGCCGACGAGAACGGCTACGCCGTCTACCTGGCCATCCAGTGCCGCGACGCCGCCTGGCCGCGCGACTGGGCCACCTGGCATGCCGACATGACCCGGATGCACCGCCACGCGCCGTTCCTGACCTGGCCGAACGCCTGGTTCAACGCGCCGTGCAAGTTCTGGCCGGTGCCCGGCGGCACCCCCGTCAAGGTGCACGGCTCGTGGCGGCTGCCGCCGGTCCTGATGATCCAGTCGCGCGACGACGCCGCCACCCCGTACGCGGGCGCGATGTCGATGAAGCGGCACTTCGCCACCGCGCGCATGGTCGTCGACACCGGCGGCAACCACGGCGTCTCGCTGGGCGGCAACCAGTGCGTCGACCGCCACCTCGCCGCGTACCTGGCCGACGGCACCCTGCCCGCCGACGGGGCCACCTGCCGGGCCGTGCCGGAGCCCCGTCCGGCCGCCCACATGCTGTCAGGCGGGACGGGAGGTCACGAAAGGCTCACCGAGGCGCTGTCCAGATGAGCTAATCCAGGGGTGTTCGCGTAGTCTGACCATGTGATGCTGCGTACATCGGCGTCGCGTGTCCTCGACGACAGCGACCGGGACGAGGTGCTCGCGCTGCTCGACACCGACCCGGTCGCGAACGTCTTCGTCGCCTCCCGGGTGCGCAGCGTCGGGCTCAACCCGGCGCGGCTCGGCGGGCAGATGTGGGGCTTCGGGCCGCGCGGCGCCATCGCCTCGCTCTGCTATGCCGGAGCCAACCTGGTGCCGGTCGCCGCCGGGCCCGAGGCGGTGCACGCGTTCGCCGACCGGGCACGCAAGCAGGGGCGACGCTGCTCGTCCATCGTGGGCCCGGTCGACGCGGTGTCGCTGCTGTGGGAGCGGCTGGAGCCGCACTGGGGCCCGGCCCGCGCCATCCGCTGGGCCCAGCCCGTCATGGCGACCTCGCAGCGGCCTCCCGTGCTGTCCGACCCGCTGGTGCGGCGGGTGCGGCCCGACGAGTTCGAGACGCTGCTGCCGGCGTGCGTCGCGATGTTCACCGAGGAGGTGGGCATCTCGCCCAACCTCGGCGACGGCGGCGCCCTCTACCGCACCCGGGTGGCCGAGCTGATCCGCATCGGCCGCTCCTACGCCCGCATCGAGAACGGCCGGGTGGCGTTCAAGGCCGAGATCGGCGCCGTCACCCCGCAGGCGTGCCAGATCCAGGGCGTCTGGGTGCACCCCGAGCTGCGCGGCCGCGGCCTCGCCGTGGCGGGCATGGCCGCCGTCGTCGAAGCCTCCCTCGCCTGCTTCGCGCCCGTCGTCTCGCTGTACGTCAACGACTACAACCACGCGGCGCGGGCCGTCTACCGCAAGGTCGGCTTCCGCGAGGTCGACACGTTCATGTCCGTGCTGTTCTGAGCCGCGCCGCCGTCTCCTCGACGAGCTGGGTGAGGATCGACGCGTAACCGGGGCACTCGTCGAGCAGCTCGTCCAGCCGAGCCCGCCAGGCGCCCGATTCGAGCAGCGGCGTCACCTTCCGCCCGTCGGACTGCAGCCGCAGCCGCGTCTCGGCGAGCTGGAGCTCGTACATCACGCCCAGATAGCGGCCGATCGCCTCGCTGAGCCACCAGTAGGTCTCCGTGCCGGCCGCGGCCACGAAGACGCGCGCGCCCTCCCAGGCCACCCGCCGGGGATGCAGGACCGCCATAAACGGGATGCTACGCCTCGTCTCAGGATACGAGAATGGTCTTGCGCGGAAGGAAGGGAAGATCGTGCCGGAGCCGAGAGCGACGTGGAAGGTCGGGGTGGACGTCTACGCCACCGAGGAGCAGGCCAGGGAGCTGCAGAAGCGGATCGAGCTGCTGCTCTGCCCCGAGCCCGAGCACGTCGGGCCGTGCCCCGTCCCGTGGTCGTCGTGGCGCCATCCGGGCGGCGGCGGCGGCGACGGCGACGGCGGCCTCGCCGAGCAGTACGTGCTGGAGCGCCTGCGCGAGCGCGTCGTGACCGGCGGCGAGACCCGGCTGCCGTCCCGCCCCGCCCTGCGGAAGGAGTACGGGGTCGGCCGGGCGGCCGTGGACCGGGCGATCCGCAAACTGGAGGAGGCCGGGCTGGTCGAGACCGTCAGGGGGCGCGGCACGTTCGCCGTGCGCCGGCCCGCCTGACCCCTCAGAGGCGGACGAGCTTGCCGAACAGCCGGTCGAGCTCGGCCTCCGGATCGCCCGTGAGTCCCGCGTGCACCGGGCCGGTCTGCACGATCGTGCTGCGCGGCGCCGTCAGCCAGCGGAACCGCCCGCCCAGCGACTCGCGCGCCAGCGGGCCCGAGTCCTCGCCGCACGCCAGCTCGTACGCG
This sequence comes from Nonomuraea ceibae, assembly GCF_019396325.1. Lineage (GTDB taxonomy): Bacteria > Actinomycetota > Actinomycetes > Streptosporangiales > Streptosporangiaceae > Nonomuraea > Nonomuraea ceibae. The sequence continues at coordinate 23,832 of NZ_JAHKRO010000061.1, read as the reverse complement.
CCCAGCGCCTGCTCGACGCAGCCCACGTCCGCGGCCGGGTCGAGCGCGCGCAGCCGGGCCGCGTCGAGCTCGACGCGGGCGCACAGGTAGGCGCGCGGCTGGCAGTAGAGGAGCACGCCGGCGTTGATCTGCTCGCCGCGCTCCACCCTCGGCACCACGCGGATGATCGCGTACTCGTAGACGTCCCTGGTCACGCGCGGCCTCCTCGCCAGAACTCGCCGACCGAGCCGGGGCCGGGGCGGACCGTCGCGGGCTCGCCGCGCACCAGCCACGCGCGCGGGCCGTGCGCGCGCTGGAGCAGATGCTCCACGTACGCGTCGCGGACGGCCTGCGCGGAGGCGAAGCCGGGCTCGTCGTCGAGCCAGTCGTCGGGCACCAGGGCGGTCACCGCTTCGAGCAGGTCACGGGTGACGCGCTCGTGCAGGGCGACCCGGCCGAGGTCGCCCGCGAACGGCGCCAGCACGTGGTCACCGGCGTCGAACGGGCGCTGCGGGTCGGCGCCCTTCCAGTTGTGGTGGAACCAGAGCGCGGCGCCGTGGTCGATGAGCCAGATGTCGCGGTGCCAGAGCAGCAGGTTGGGGTTGCGCCAGCTCCGGTCGACGTTGTGGATCAGGCCGTCGAACCAGATCAGGTCGGCGGCGAACGCCGGATCGGGCTGCCAGGCAAGCGGCTCGAAGCCGAGCGCGCCCGGCAGGAAGTCGACCGCCAGGTTGCGGCCGGTGCTGGCGTTGAGCAGGTCCTGCACCTCTTCGTCCGGCTCGCGGACGCCGAGCTGCGGGTCGAGGTCGATGACCTTCAGCTCGGGGGTGCGGAAGCCGAGGCGGCGGGCCAGCTCGCCGGAGATGATCTCCGCGACGAGCACCCGGCGGCCCTGGCCTGCTTCACGAAATTTCACGACATAGGTGCCGAGGTCGTCGGCCTCGACCACCCCCGGCAGCGAGCCGCCCTCGCGCAGCGGCGTCACGTAACGCGTCGCCGCGATCTCTTCCAGCACGCCCCCGAGGCTATCGCGCCCCGTGGGATGCCCTGTGGCAGCCCGTGGCAGCCCGTGGCAGCCCGTGGCAGCCCGTGGCAGCCCGTGGCAGCCCCGACGCCCCGGGCTTCCCGATTGTGAGGCGGCTCAGGGCGAGTACGCGAGGCTTATCTCACCCCTGTCATAATGGCGGGCTATGTCCGAGCTCCGTGCCGATGATCCGCGCCGGCTGGGCGCGTACCGGATCTCCGGGCGGCTCGGCCAGGGCGGCCAGGGCGTCGTCTATCTCGGCCACTCCGGCGACGGGACCAAGGTGGCCGTCAAACTGCTGCACGCCAGCCTGTCGGCCGACCCGGTGGTGCGCCGCCGGTTCCTGGCCGAGGTCGAGGCGCTGCGCCGCGTCGCGCCCTTCTGCACCGCCCAGCTCCTCGACGCCGACCTCGAAGGCGACCAGCCCTACCTCGTCAGCGAGTACGTCGACGGCGTCTCCCTCCGCGAGCACGTCCTCACCGCCGGGCCGCGCACCGGCGGCTCCCTGCACCGCCTGGCCATCGGCACCGCCACCGCCCTGGTCGCCATCCACCGGGCCGGCGTCGTGCACCGCGACTTCAAGCCCGGCAACGTGCTGCTCAGCCTCGACGGGCCCCGCGTGATCGACTTCGGCGTCTCCCGGCTCGCCGACGGCACCGCCACCACCGGCATCATCCCCATGGGCACGCCCGCCTACCTGGCGCCCGAGCGCATCGAGGGCCTGCCCGCTGGGCCCGCCGCCGACCTGTACGCCTGGGCGCTCACCGTCGCCTACACCGCCACCGGCCGCCACGCCTTCGCCGGCGGGACCCACCAGGAGGTGCTGGCCAGGATCCTGTACGGGCGGCCCGACCTGGGGAACCTGTCCGGACGGCTCCGTGGCATCGTGGACGCCTGCCTCGCCCGCGACCCGGCCGACCGGCCCGGCGCCGAGGAGGTGCTGGGGCTGCTGCTCGGCCAGGACCTGACCGGCGGCGACGTGCTCACCACCGGCGCGATGGCCGCCGTCGACCCGGGGGTGCGTCCGGAGCCGGACGGGAAGACCCTCGAATGGCAGATGCCCGACGACACGACGGACCCGGGCACGGGACCGACCCTGGGGTCGGGTGGCGGGCCGCTGACGGGGCCGGCTTCGGGGTCGGGTGGTGGGTCGCTGACGGGGTCGGCCCTGAGGCCGGCCGGCGGGGCGTTGTCGGGGGCGCAGGTGACGGAGGGCGGGCGCACGCCGGGCGGGCGGAGCCGGCGGGGGGCCGGGCGCAGCGCGCTGGCCGCTCTGGTCGATCCCACCGCGCCGCTGCCCGGGGTCGCTCCTTCGGGGGCCGCGTCCGGGGCCTCCTCGGGGGGCTTTGCGGGCGATGGCGGCGGGCCGGGCGGACATGCGGCCGGGGACGCCGCGTCGGGCGGTCTCGCGCTGGGTGGGTCCGCGTCGGGTGGGGCTGCCTCAGGTGGGTTCGTGCGGGGGGACGGATCGGGCGGCTCGTCCGCCGGTGGTTCGGGGTCCGCCGGGGGGTTCCCGGCTGTGGGGAAGCGGGGGCGGAGGGGGCGCTGGCCGCGGTGGGGGATCGGCGTGGCCGCCGTGGTGCTCGCCGCCGCCGGGGTCACGTACTGGATGGGGATGGACGGCGCGACCCCCGTGGACGGGACCTGGACCGGGTCGGCGCGGCACCCGACGGCCGGCCGGGTGTTCCCCGTGGAGATCAGGCTGGACGGCGAGCGCGAGTCGCGCATGCGCTGGGGCGCGGACCTGCACTGCACCGGGGAGCTCAGCCCGACCTCGCGCGGCCTGGTGTTCACGCTGGGCGACGTCGCCGGGAAGGAGTGCCACCCCGGCACCCTCCACCTGCTGCCCACCTCCGACGCCGACCGGATGGGCATCTCGGTCATCCGCCAGGGACAGCATGATGTGACGTATTCGGGCACGGTCTCGCGCACTCCGTGAGCCGGAGTGTCACGGTCAGGCGGCGATGGCGCGGTCACCGTTGACTCCCCGGCACCGGTTGCCTTCAGTGGAAGGGAAACAGGGGTGGCGGCGAGGGGAGGCTACCCGTGCCGACGGCGCAGCCCCTCAGAACGGGGGACCCGCGCACACTCGGCCCCTACGCGCTGGCCGGGAGGCTGGGCGAGGGCGGCCAGGGTGTGGTGTACCTCGGGACGAGGGACGACGACACCTACGCGGTCAAGCTGCTGCACGGCCCCGTGGGGGACGAGCGGGCGGCGTTCCTGCGTGAGGTGGAGCTGGCCAAGCACGTGGCCAGGTTCTGCACGGCCCAGGTGGTCGACGCCGGGTTCGACGAGGGCAGGGCGTACATCGTCAGCGAGTACGTCGACGGGCCGTCGCTGGCCCGCGAGGTCATGCTCACCGGGCCGCGGCGCGGCGGGGCGCTCGAACGGCTCGCGGTCGGCACCGCCACCGCCATCGCCGCCATCCACCGGGCCGGGATCGTGCACCGCGACTTCAAGCCGCAGAACGTGCTGCTGGGCTCCGACGGCCCGCGCGTGATCGACTTCGGTCTCGCCAGGGCGCTGGACGCGGCCGCCACCGTGAGCGGGCGGGGCGTCGGCACCCCCGCGTACATGGCGCCCGAGCAGATCACCGCGTCGGCGGTCACGGGGGCGGCGGACGTGTTCTCGTGGGGGGCGACGATGTGCTTCGCCGCCAACGGGGCCGCGCCGTTCGGGCAGGACTCGGTGGCGCCGGTGCTGCACCGCATCCTCACCGCGCCGCCCGAGCTGGGGCTGCTCGACGGGCAGCTCCGCGTGCTCGTCGCCGCCTGTCTCGACAAGGACGCGCGTAACCGGCCCAGCAGCAGGGACCTCCTGCTGGCGCTGCTGGGGGACTCCGGAGGGCTGCCCGATTCGGTCCTCCGGTCGCCGCCGGCCCACGTCCTGAGCGCCTCGGGCGTGGCCGTCCCGGCGCCCCGTACGGACATCTCGGGACCTGAAGGACCGGAAGGACCTGGACCCACGGGAGGGAGCGTCGCCCGGTCGAGGCCCTTGGCCGAGCCGGAGGCCACGGGCGCGGCCTCCGGCTACCGGCTGCCTGCCACCCCGGATGCCCCTGCGCCGTCCGGTGGCGGGCGGCGGGCGGCGCGGCGGGCCGGGGTGGCGGTGGTGGGCGCCCTGGTGGTGAGTGTGGCGATTCTCGGGATGCTGCTGGGGCCGGCGCTCAGCGGGGACGACCGGATGCCGCAGGGCGGCGGCGCGGCGGGGCCGGGTGCGACGGCGGCGACCGTGTCGCCGGTGGAGGAGGCCACGCCGCCGGAGGACGAGGGGCGGCGCGGCCCGGGGGAGCCGGATCCGCCGGTGGCGAAGCCGGCGCGGGTGCCGGTGCCGCCGCTGGCGGGGTTGAGTCGGGCGGCGGCGGTGCGGGCGCTCCAGCGGGCCGGGCTGGTGGCGGGCCAGGTGTCGCTGGTGGACTCGGGGCGGAAGATCGGCCTCGTGCTCGGGAGCCGGCCCGGGGCGGGCGTCGACGTGGAGAAGGGGGCCGTGGTGTCGCTGCGGGTGTCGGCGGGGGTGCCGGTGCCGTCGCTCGCCGGGATGGGCCGCGAGGCCGCGGAGGCGGCGGTGGCCGGTGCGGGGCTGGCGGTGGGGCCGGTGATGAGGAAGTGCGGGCCGGAGCCGGACGGCCGGGTGCTGTCCACCTCGCCGGAGGCGGGCAGCCGGGTCGCGGGCGGTACGCCGGTGGCTCTTACCGTGTCGCGGCGGGGCGTCGAGGTGCCGTCGGTGATCGGCCGGTCGCGGGAGGACGCGGCCGGCACGCTGCGCGGGGCCGGGTTCGAGGTCACGGTGCAGGGCCAGGTCGTGGCGGACGAGTCGCAGGTGAACCTGGCCATCGCGCAGTCGCTGGAGGCGGGCGGGTGCGCCAGGAAGGGGGCGGCGGTGGTGGTCACGGTGGGGCTGGCGCCGCAGTCGGGCCCGGACCCGTCCGAGCCGACCGGCAAGCCGACCGGCAAGCCGGCCGACAAGCCGACGGCCGCCCCCGGGGCCCGGGCGAAGCCCTGAACCCGGGCGGGGTCAGCGGCCGTCGCCGGTGATGATGCCGGTGTAGGAGGCGATCACCTTGACCTGCGCGGGTTCGTCGCTCTTCGGCGGGATGTGGGCCGCCACCTGGAGCAGGTCCGTGACGTTCATGTACGTGTAGAACTTGCCCTTGATGAGGCCGTTGTCCTTCTGGAACACGTAGTTGCGCTGCGGCCCCTGGCGCACGTCGTAGCGCCGGGCGCGCTGGAAGGTGGTGAAGACGAGGGCGCCGCCGTCGGCGGTGCGCAGAGCGTACGAGGGGTAGCGCGACGCGGGCCGGACCACCTCCTTGAGCTTGGCGTACGGGGCCATGTTGCGGCGGTTCCTGGCGGCGGAGGTGGTGAGCTCGTCGGCGGCGAAGCGGGTGGAGCTCCTGCCGCCGAGGTGGGCGGCGTAGCTCTTGGCGAAGTCGGCGGGTGACATGAGCAGCCCGGTCGCGTCGGCCGGCTTCACCTCGGCGGCGGGGGTGGCGAGCTCGGGGGCGCCGCCGATGCCGGAGAAGACGTCGGGCGCGTACACCTGGCGCCAGCCGTCCGCCTCCTTGGTGAACAGCAGGTACGTGGGGGTGTCGGCGGTCTTCGTCCGGCCCTTCCACAGGGCGGTGGTCAGGAACCAGGTGGGCGTGGGCGCGTGGAAGGCAGGCCGGGTGTAGCCGAAGGGCACGTACTCGGTCGTCCTGGAGAGGGCGCGGCTGGAGGCGTAGGCGGCGCGGTCGATGGCGTAGCTGGAGCCGGCCTCGTACGCGGCGAGCAGTTCGTCGCTCCTGGCCTTGTTGGCGGCGTTGTTGCGCTTGACGTAGTCGTCGAGGACGGCGGCGGCCTCCTGGGGGGAGACCACGGCCGCCGGGGCGGCGGACGGGGAGGGGGGCTGCTGACGGGCGGGCCGGTCGGGGCCGGGCAGTCCGGAGCAGCCCGCGACCAGGCAGGCCGCCAGGACGCCGCCGATGACCGTTCCGTGCCGCCGCCGCATGCCCCGCACCTCCACAACCGACTTAACAGAAAGAAGTGGACAAAGGTAGCAGAGTCACTTGAGGGCCCCGGCGGTGAGCCCGGAGACGATGCGGCGCTGGAAGAACAGCACCATGAGCACCAGCGGGATCGTGACCAGCACGCCCGCGGCCATCTGGGTGCCGAACGGCGTGTCGAACTTGGCCGCCCCGGTGAACTGCGCGATGCGTACGGTGGCCGTCTGGACGTCCTGGTCGTTGACCATCGTGACCGCGATGATGAACTCGTTCCAGGTGGCGATGAAGGCCAGGATGGCCGTGGTGAAGATGCCCGGCGCGGCCAGCGGCACCATGACCCGGCGGAAGGCGGCGAACGGCGTGCAGCCGTCGATCATCGCGGCCTGCTCCAGATCGTAGGGGAGCTGCCGGAAGAACGTGGTCAGGTTCCAAATGGTCAGCGGCAGCGCGAACGACATCGACGGCACGATCATCGCCTGGTAGCTGTTGATCCAGCCGATCGAGGTGAACAGCTTGAGCAGCGGCACGATGAGCAGCGCCCCGGGGAACATGGAGACCGCGATGACCAGGGCCAGGATCACGTTCTTGCCCCGGAAGCGCAGCCGGGCCAGGGCGTAGGCGGCCAGCGTGCCGATGACGAGCGTGACCGCGGTCGTAGTGCCGGCGACGACGAGGCTGTTGACCAGCGACCGGCCGAACCCCATGCCCTCGGCGAAGACCGCGTCGTAGCTCTCCAGCGACCACGGGCTGGGAAGTGGCGAAATTTCGTAAATGTCGGAGGTGCGGCGGAAGCTCGACACCACCATCCAGTAGAACGGCACCAGGCAGTACAGCGCGATGCCGATCATCCCGGCCCTACCCCACATCGCGGGCCTCCTTCCGCCGCTGCCGCACGTCGCTCAGCAGGTCGGCCCCCAGCAGCTTGACGAACACGAACGCGATCACCGCGATGTAGACGAACAGCGCGGTCCCGTACGCCGAGGCGGGCCCGTAGTGCACCCGGGTGGCCTCGTCCCAGATCAGCCCCGACAGCGTCTCGACCGAGTGCTTGCGCGGCCCGACGAGCACGTACGGCAGGTCGAACACCCGCAGCGCGTCCATCAGCCGGAACAGCACGGCCACCAGCAGCGCGGGCTTGACCAGCGGCAGCGTGATCCGGCGGAACCGCTGCCCGGCCGAGGCGCCGTCCACCCGCGCGGCCTCGTACACCTCCGACGGGATGATCTGCAGCCCGGCCAGCACGAGCAGGCCGACGAACGGCGCGGTCTTCCAGACGTCGGCGACGACCACGGCGAGCTTGGCCCACGGGCCGTCGGCCGTCCACAGGATCTCGGTGCCGAGCAGCGCGTTCGCCACGCCGTCGGCCTGGAAGATCCACTTCCACATGAGGCCGGCGACCGCCGTCGGCACCGCCCACGGGACCAGGATGCTGGCCCGCAGGATGGCCCGGCCGCGGAAGGCGCGCTGCATGACCAGCGCCATCGCGACGCCGAGCACCACCTCCAGGCCGACCGTGACCACGGTGAACAGCGTCGTGTTGAGCGCCGCGTTCAGGAAGCGCTCACCCGCGACGCCGGCGTAGTTGGCCAGGCCGGCGAACCGCTCGCCCTCCACCACGAAGCCGTCCGCGTCCAGCGTCTGCCCGCTGGTGTAGAACGACTCGCGCATCGCCGCCACCAGCGGGTAGAACACCACCAGCGCCAGCACGATCATCGTGGGGGAGAGCATCGCGGCCGCCAGCCACGACTGCCCGCGCGGCCTGCTCATCACGGCTGGAGCAGCGGGCCGAGCGCCGCCTGCAGCTCGGTCATGGCCTGGTCGACGGGCTTGGCGCCGGTGACGACGGCGTAGGCCGACTCCTGGATGGCGGCGGTCACGTCACCGTAGCGGACCGCGCTCGGGCGCGGCTTGGCGGCCAGGATGCCCTCCTTGAGCGCCGGCAGATACGGATACTTCTTGATCAGCTCCGGGTCGTCGTAGACGGCGGCCGTGGCCACCGGCATCGAGCTGGACATCGCGAACGCCCGCATCTGCTCGGCGCTGGTCATGAACGCGACGAAGTCCCTGGCCGTCTGCTTGTTCTTGGAGAAGGACGACACGGCCAGGTTGTTGCCGCCGAGCGTGCCCGCGCCCGGCCCGTCCAGCCCGGGGATCGGCGCCACGTCCGTCTTGCCGGCGACCTTGCTGGACCCGTCGGTCTTCTGCGCGGCCTCGTAGCCGTAGGCCCAGTTGCGGTAGAAGAGCAGCTTGCCGTCCTGGAAGGCGACCCGTCCCTCTTCCTCCTTGTACGTGATCGCCTCCTTCGGCATCATCCCGCTCTTGAACCCGTCGGCCAGGAACTGGGCGGCCTTCTTGGCGCCGTCACCGGTGACCTGCGGCTTGCCGGAGGCGTCGACCAGCTCGCCGCCCGCGGAGTGCACGGCCTCGGAGAAGTTGACGGTCAGGCCCTCGTACTTGTCGAACTGGCCGCCGTAACAGGCCATGCCCTTCTGCTCGGGCAGGACCTCGTCGCAGATGCGCCTCATCTCGTCCCACGTCTTCGGCGGCTTCTTGACCAGGTCCGTCCGGTAGTAGAGGAGCCCGGTGCCGGTGAACATCGGCATCGCGTACAGCTTGCCGCGGTACTTGCCGGTCTCGACCGTGGGCGGCAGGAACGCCGAGGTGTCCAGCTTGAGCTCGTCGATCCACCGGTTGGCGGCGAACTCGCTGGTCCACACCGCGTCGATGAGGATCACGTCCCCGGTGTCGGACTTGGTCTGGGCGCTCTGGACGAGCTTCCTGCGCTGCTCGTCGGCGGCCTCGGGCAGCAGCACCACGGTCGCCTTCTCGTCCGGGTGCGCGGCGTTCCAGGCGTCGACGATCTTCTGGACCGACTCGGCCTCGAACTTGCCGCCGACGAACGTGATCGGCCCACGCCCGTCGCCGCCGCCCTGCGCGGCCGGTTCCGGGTCGGACGAGCCGCAGGCCACGAGGCTCGCGCCGAGCGCCAGCAGGGCCGTGATCTGCCGTGTTCTCATGTGGGGGTTCCTTCCAGCGTGACGGTCTCGCCGTCGAGCCGCGACCTCTCGGCGGCCCAGGCGATGAGGTGGCTGTGCAGGCTCTCGCCCGGCGACGACAGGATCGGCGTGCGGTCCCTGCTCGACACGGCGGCGAGGAACGCCCTGACCAGGCCCTCGTCGCCGCCGCCGTGCCCGCCGGCGGCGGTGCCGTCGCCGGTGGCCCGGGTGTCGACGGTCTCGGCGCGACCGGTGACGAAGTCGTGCACGGTCAGCAGTTCGCCGTCGCCCTCGATCGAGCCCCGGGTGCCGAAGATCCGGGTCTGCCGGTGCGCGGCCGGGGTGAAACCGGTCATGGTGAACGAGGCGGTCGCGCCGCCCTCGAACTCCATGTTCACGACCTGGTGGTCGACCACGTCGTTGTCGCAGTCGTAGACGCACCTGCCGTACGGGCCGGTCCGCAGCGCCTCCAGGACCCCCTGTTCGGAGACGTCGTCGGTGAGCACCGACAGCGGCCAGCGGTCCTGCCCGGCCAGCGGCAGGTAGATGCGCCGGGCCGAGTACGGGCAGCCGGGCTCGGCCGGGCAGTCGAGGCAGCGCGCGGTCGCCCCGGCGGGCCGGTTCTCCGGGCGGAAGTGCTTGAGCCCGCCGAACGACGACACCCTGCGCACCTGCCTGCCGGTCAGGTGCACCAGCCAGTCCAGGTCGTGGCAGGACTTGGCCAGCAGCATGAACGTGGACTCGTCGGCCCGGCGCCAGTTGCCGCGCACGTACGAGTGGGCCTGGTGCCACCAGCCGACCGGCTCCAGGTGCTGGACGCTGACGATCTCGCCGATCCGCCCGGCGTCGAGCAGCGCCTTGAGCGCCCGGGTGTAGGGCGTGTAGCGCAGCACGTGGCAGACCGCGAAGATCGCCTCGGAGCGTTCGGCCGCCGCGACGATGGCCCGGCAGTCGTCCTCGGAGACCGCCATCGGCTTCTCCAGCAGGATGTCGTAGCCCAGCTCGGCGAAGCGCACCGCGGGCTCGACGTGGTCGCGGTCCTGGGTGGCGATGATGACCGCGTCGGCCTGGCGCGGCAGCGCCGCCAGCTCGCGCCAGTCCCCGTACGGCGCGGCGCCGGGGAACCTGTCGCGCCGGCTCGCCACGGGGTCCGCCACCGCGACCACCCGTGCCAGGCCCGAGTCGACGGCGTGGCGGGCGTACGCGCTCCCCCGCGAACCCGCGCCGACGACGGCGAGAGTCACCATGTGCGCCTCCACATATGTAACCGATTAACGTATGTCGGCCGATGCTAGGATCCGGGCTCATACTCGTCAATAGGAAACTTATGGAAAGAGGTCTCGTAAGTGACCGACCTCCGGCCGGGTGACGCGTCGCTGGTGCGCAAGGTCAACACCCAGGTGACGCTGCGCGCGCTGCGCCGGGAGGGCGTGGCCACGCTGACCCAGCTCGGCCGCATCACCGGGCTGTCCCGGCAGACCGTGGAGGCGGTGCTCGACGAGCTGGGGGAGCGCGGCTGGGTCCGGGAGGTGCCGCCCGACGGGGGCGTGATGGGCCGGCCCGCCCGGCGCTTCGGCTTCCGCGCCGACGCCGGCCACGTCGTGGGCGTGGACGTGAGCGGCGACCGGGTCGTGGTCACGCTGGCCGACCTCAACGGCGAGGTCGTCGCCTGCGAGCGCGTCCCCGTCGCCGCCGGCGCGCCCGCCCCCGAACGCCTCGACGTGGCCCGCCGCGCCTGCCTGGCCTGCGTGGACGGCGCCGGCGTGGCCCGCACCCGGGTGTGGGCGCTGGCGGCGGGCACCTCCGGCATCGTCGACCGCTCGGGCCGGGTGTCGCTGTCGCTCACGCTGCCCGGCTGGACCGGCGTCGACCTGGCGGGCATCGCCGGGCGCTGGTTCGGCTGCACCGCGCTGGCCGCCAACGACGCGAACCTGGCCGCGCTCGCCGAGCACTGGCGCGGCAGCGCCCAGCACGCCTCCGACGTCGTCTACATCCTGGCCGGGCACCGGCTTGGCGCGGGCATCCTGATCGGCGGCAGGCTGCACCCCGGCCGCTCCGGCGCGGCCGGGGAGATCGGCACGCTGCGCCAGGTCGGCTGGGAGGAGGCCGCGACCTCCCTGGTCAAGGAGGGCAGCGCCGAGGAGGTGTTCGCGGGGGCGGTGGCCGGTGACCGGGCCGCGCTGCGCGCCGTCGACCGCTACGCCGAGAACCTGGCGATCGGCGCCTCGGCGCTCGTGCTGGCCGTGGACCCCGACCTGCTGGTGATCGGCGGCGCCTACTCCCAGGCCGGGGACGTGCTGCTGGCGCCGCTCCGCCGCCACCTGGCCGAGCTGTGCCTGAGCGGGCCCGAGGTGGTGACCTCCACGTTCGGCGACGACGGCGTGGCCCTGGGCGCGGTGCGGCTCGCGCTCGACCGGGTCGAACGCGACGTGCTCGGGCTCTAGCCGGCCAGCGTCAGCACCGCGCGCACCAGCGACCGGCGCACCCGCTCCTCCGGCAGGTCCATCGTCTGCGTGACGCCGAGCTGCAGCGCGCCCAGCACGGCCCAGCCGCGCAGCCGCGCCTCGTCGTCCGGGTCGGGGCCGGTCAGCCGGGCGAACAGCTCGTCGCGGAACGTGCGCACCGCCTCGCCGGTGGAGCCCGGCGGCGCGTCGTCGGCGCCGCCCAGGTCCTCCATGAACAGCCGGACCACCGCCCGGTGGCGCACCACGAACCCGGTCAGCGCCTCGGCGAAGGCCCGCCTGTCGCCGCCGAACTCGGTGCCGAGCAGCGTGAGCATGTCCTCCACGCACGGCGCGAGCAGCTCGGTGGCCAGCCGGTCCTTCGGGTGGAAGTGGTAGGCGACGGCGGTCTTGGTCAGGCCCACGGCGGCGGCGATGTCGGCCAGCGAGGTGCGGGCGTAGCCGCGCTCGGCGAACAGCTCCCTGGCGGCGGCCAGGATGCGGCTGCGGGTGTCGTCAGGTGTGGTCATCGTCTCATTTCCACCAGGGCGTGCCTGCTTTATCGTAAGTCCCTGTACGGGCGTACAGGACGGGGGAACAGGCGAGATGTCACGTTTTCTGGGCCGGCTGGGCGAATGGTGTGCCAGGCGTGGCCGGCTCGTCCTGGCATTATGGGTCATCGCCGCCGCCGCGCTCATGGGCGGCAGCCTCGTGTTCGGCAGCCCGGTCAGCAACGACGTGGCCATCCCCGGCACCGACAGCCAGCGGGCCCACGACCTCATGCGCGCGGGCTTCGGCCCCGGCTACGAGGTCGGCGGCACCGTACAGCTCCTGGTCTACTCGCCGGACGGGTCGCTGCTGGACGAGCCGCGCAAGGCGGCCGTCGAGCGGGCGCTCGACCGGCTGCGCGAGCAGCCGCACGTCGACGAGGTCAGCACGCCCTACAGCGCCGCCGGGATGTCGCCCAGCCTGCAGATCGGCCTGATCACCGTCCGGCTGAGCGGCCACGACAGCACCCAGCAGGCCGCCACCGCGCAGGCGCTGTCCGACGCCGCCGAGCCCGCCAGGCAGGCCGGGCTGGAGGTCGTCGCCGCCGCCAGCGGCAACCCCGCCGACAAGGAGATCAAGACCGGGCCCAGCGAGGTCATCGGCGTCGTGTGCGCGTTGCTCGTGCTGGTCTTCGCCTTCGGCACGCTCACCGCCGCCCTCGTGCCGATCTTCACCGCGCTCGTCAGCGTCGCCTCCAGCCTGGGCGTGATCGGGCTGCTCGGCCACGTCGTGGACGTGCCCAAGCAGGCCGGCATCATGGCCACGATGATCGGCCTCGGCGTGGGCATCGACTACGCGCTGTTCCTGCTGTCGCGGCACCGGCGGCTGCTCGCCAGCGGGCTCACCGTCCGGCAGGCCGTGCGCGGCGCCGTGTCCAGCTCCGGCGGGGCCGTGGTGTTCGCCGGCGGGACCGTCATCATCGCGCTCAGCGCGCTCATGTTCGGCGGCTTCCCGCTGCTGCGCACGCTCGGCTGGGTCACCGGCATCTCCGTCGTCACCGCCGTGCTCACCGCCGTCACGCTCGTCCCCGCCCAGCTCGGGCTGCTCGGCCACCGGGTGAACGCGCTCAAGGTGCCGTTCCTGGGCAGGCGGCCCGAATCGTCCGGGTGGGGGTCGCTCGGCGCGTGGGTGGCCCGCCGGCCCTGGCGGGTGCTCATCGGCAGCGTGCTGCTGCTCGGCGCGCTCGCCGCCCCCGCGCTGTCGCTCCAGCTCGGGCCGCTCGACGAGGGCTACGGGGCCAAGGACGATCCGGGACGGCGCGCGTACGAGCTCATGGAGGTCGGGTTCGGGCCCGGCAGCAACGGGCCGGTCAGCGTCGTGGCGACGGTGCCGCACGCGGCGACGGACGCCGACCTGGACCGGCTCCGGGACGAGATCGAGACCGTCGACGGCGTCCGCCACGTGTCCGACGGCGAGATCGGCGAGTCCGGCACCGTGATGATGGTCCAGGTCATCCCCGACCACGCGCCCAGCGACCCGGAGGCCCTGGAGGTCGTCAAGGCCATCAGGGGGCTGGACCTGCCCGGGTTCGAGGTGCACGTGGGCGGCGAGGTGGCCGCGCTCGCCGACGCCGGTGACCGCATCTCCGAGCGCACGCCGCTGGTCATCGCCGTCGTCGTGCTGCTCAGCGCGCTGCTGCTGTTGCTGGCCTTCCGGGCGCCCATCGTGGCGATCAAGGCGGCGCTGATGAACCTGGTGTCGCTCGGCACCGCGTTCGGGGCGCTCGCGCTCGTCTTCTCCATCGGGCTCGGCAGCGGGCTCGTCGGCATGGACCCGCCGGCCGGCGCCTCGTACCTGGAGACGCTGTTCTTCAGCGTGCCGATCGAGACGTACGTGCCGTTGCTGCTGTTCGCGGTGCTGTTCGGGCTGTCGATGGACTACGAGGTGTTCCTGCTGACGGCCGTGCGGCAGGCGTACCTGAAGCATGGTGACAACCGGCGCGCCGTGGCCGAGGGGCTCGGCTCCACCGGGCGGGTGATCACCTCGGCGGCGCTCATCATGGTCGCGGTGTTCACCGCGTTCATCGCCTACCCCGACCCGATGGTCAAGACGTTCGGCGTGGGGCTGGCGGTGGCCATCGCGGTGGACGCCACGCTGATCCGCGGCTTCCTCGTCCCGGCGACCATGGTGCTGCTCGGGCGGTGGAACTGGTGGTGCCCGCGCTGGCTCGACCGGCTGCTGCCCAACCTGTCGGTGGAGGGCGAGGAGGACGAGCGGCCCGCCGAGCCCGCTCGCGAGCCCGAGCGCGTCACCGTCTGAGGCTCACTCCAGGGCGGCGCGGGTCTCGGCCACCAGGGCCCGCGCCTCCTCCACCGCCGCAGCCAGCGGCTCCGCGTCCTGGCCGAGCGCGCCCAGGATCGCCCGCACCCGCCCGGCGAACCCCTCGGGCGCGGCCGGGAGCGTCCCGGCGACCGCCAGCGCGCCCTTCTCGTTGAGGCACCAGCGCCGGTCGGCCGCGTACAGCGCCTGGGCCAGCACGCCGAACGCCCGCGACAGGCACAGCGCCACGTGCAGCCCGTCGGCGCGGGCCGCGCTCTTGGCCGCGATCCCGGTCAGGAACTCCGCCTCCCACGCGCTCGCCGTCAGCGCCAGCCGCAGCGGCTCCGGATAGACGGCGACCTCCGCGCGCAGCCGCGCCAGCTCGCCCGACGGGTCCGCGAGCACCTGGCCCAGCGCCACCTCGCCCGGATAGCACGGCGACCAGAAGCCCAGCGGATGCCCGGCCTGGATCGCCACCTCGTAGCGGCCCTCCCGGCAGTCGGCCCACACCCGCTCCACCCGGTCCAGGTCACGCAGGATCCAGTCCACCGCGACGTCGCCGACGGTCAGCCAGGCGCCGCCGTTCACCCACGGGCCCCAGCCGCCCGGCCCGGCCACCTCGACCCCCGGCCCGGCCAGCGCCCGCAGCGCGCCGAGATCCAGCTCGCCCCGGTAGTAGACGCCCAGGTCCCAGTCGGAGCCCGGCCCGTGCTCGCCGCGCGCCCGGCTCCCGCCGAGCATCACGCCCCGCACCCCGGGCACCTCGGCCAGCCTGGCCGCCATCTCTTCGACGTATGCGCGCATCGTCGGAAGTGTGCCAGCCCGATGCCGTCGCGGCCAGCGGTTTTACCGGGGGTCCGGGGCCCTGCGGGCGCTGAGGGTGGCCAGGGAGTCGACGTACTTGAGCATGAGGCGGGCGAAGTCGAGCCGGTCGCGCTCGGACCAGTCGGCGGTGATGAACTCGTAGGCGGCCCGCTGGTGGCGGCGGAAGCGGGCCATGAGCTCCCGGCCCTCCGGGCTGAGGTGCAGGACGGTGCGGCGGCCGTCCTGCTGGGAGGCGGCGCGGACCAGGTAGCCGGCCTTGATGTTGTCGCTGACCATCCGGCTGGCCACCGAGGGGTCGACGCCGAGCAGGTCGGCCACCCCGCCGACGGTGACCTCCTCGCCGGGGTGCTCCAGGACGACGTTGAGCACGAGCGTCCGGCTGAGGTCCTTGGCGGAGATCGGGTTCTCGACCTCCAGCAGCGAGGTGCGCCTCAGCTTGGAGAACGCGGGACCCACGGCGTCGAGCAGCTCATCGTCCGTCATTTGTAAATCGTACCTCCGAGGGCACATGTTGACAGGATTTTATATGCATGCTGTCATGCATGTGTCTTCAGTCAACGAATGGAGTGGCCATGACCATCCTCGTCACCGGCGCCCGCGGCCAGGTCGCCCAGGCGCTCGTCGCCCGCCTCCACGCCGCCGGGCTGCCCGTCCGCGCCGCCAGCGCCCGCCCCGCCGAGCTCACCGTCCCCGCCGGGGTCCAGACCGCCGAGGTCGTCCTCGACCGGCCGGAGACGTTCGGCCCGGCCCTGCACGGCGTCGAGCAGGTCTTCCTCTATCCCGACCCCGACGGCATCGACGCCTTCACCAAGGCCGCCCAGTCCGCCGGCGTCGGCCACGTCGTCCTGCTGTCGTCCTCGTCGGTCCTGAGCCCCGACGCCGAGACCGACCCCATGGCGAGCCAGAGCCTCCTGGTCGAGCGGGCCCTGACCGCCTCCGGCCTGCCGAGCACGTTCCTGCGGCCGGACGCCTTCGCCGGCAACGCACTCGGCTGGGCGTACGACATCAGCCAGGGCCGGCCGGTCCAGCTCGCCTACCCCGACGCCGAACTCGCGCCCATCCACTCCGCCGACATCGCCGACGTCGCCTGCGAGGCGCTGACCGGCACCCGGCTCCGGGGCCGCGCGATCACGCTCACCGGCCCCGAAGGGCTCACCTTCAGGCAGCAGCTCGCCATCCTGTCCGAGGTCGCCGGGCACGAGATCCCCGTCGTCCGGATCACCCACGAGGAGGCCGAGCGCCAGCTCGTCCGCTACATGCCGGCGGCGTCCGCCGGATCGCTCCTCGCCTGGTGGGCCACCGCCTCCCGGCAGCCCGCCGCCATCGCCGACACCACCCAGACCCTCCTCGGCACCCCCGCCCGCACCTTCCGCCAGTGGGCCGCCGAGAACGCCGCGGCCTTCACCCGGCGCTGAACGAGAGAACCCCCTTGTCCACAGCCGTGACCACCGGCCGGAGACGCTGGGCCGTCCTGGCCGTCGTCCTGTTCGCCGCCATCCTCGACCTCCTCGACGCGACGATCACCAACCTCGCCGCGCCCACCATCGCCGCCGACCTGTCCGGCGGCGAGCCCCTCATCCAATGGCTCGGCAGCGCCTACGCGCTGTCCATGGGAGTCCTGCTCGTGGTCGGCGGCCGCCTGGGCGACAAGTACGGCCGCCGCCGCCTGTTCCTCGTCGGCGTCACCGGCTTCACCCTCGCCTCCGTCGCCTGCGGCCTGGCCTGGGACCCGGTCTCGATCGTCGTCTTCCGGCTGCTCCAGGGGGCGCTCGGGGCGCTGCTGATCCCGCAGGGGTTCGGCATCCTCGGCGCCGTGTTCCCCCGCGAGGAACTCGGCAAGGCGTTCGGCGTCTTCGCCCCCGCCCTCGGCCTGGCGTCCATCGGCGGGCCGATCCTGGCCGGCGTCCTCATCGACGCCGACCTGCTCGGCCTCGGCTGGCGCGCCATGTTCCTGATCAACATCGTGCTGGGCGGCCTGGCGGTCGTCCTCGCCGTCCGGCTGCTGCCCCGCGACGAGGGCGAGCGCGCCGTCAAGGTCGACGGCCCCGGCTCCGGCCTGCTCGCCGCCGCCATGCTCGGCCTGCTGTACGGGCTCATCGACGGCGCGGGCCACGGCTGGACGCCCCGGGCCGCCGCCTGCCTGGCGGCGGGAGCGGTGTTCTTCGTCCTGTTCGCACGGCGTCAGCGCACCGCGCCGAGCCCGCTCATCGAACCCTCACTGCTGCGCAACCGCGGCTTCGTCTCCGGGCTGACCCTCGGCCTGGTGTTCAACGCCGCCGTCTCCGGCCTGCTGTTCCTGCTCGCGCTCTTCCTCCAGGACGCGCTGCACCGCACGCCCACCCAGGCGTCCGCCAGCCTGGCGCCGCTCGCCGCCGGCATCGTCGTCGCCTCCGTCGCCTCGCACCGGCTGCTGGACCGCCTCGGCCGCCGGCTCATCCTGACCGGGCTGCTCATCACGCTCACCGGCGCGCTCTGGCTGCTCGCGCTGGGCACCGGACCGGCCGTCTGGGCGCTCGTCCCGCCCGTCCTCGTCATCGGGCTCGGCCTGGGCTCCTGCTTCGGCAGCGTCTACCAGGTCACGCTCGGCGGCGTCGACGCCAGGGAGTCGGGCAGCGCCAGCGGCGCCCTGTCGGCCAGCCAGCAACTGGCCAACAGCGTCGGCGCCGCCGCCGTCACCACCGTCTACCTCCACACCGCCGGCGGCGTCACCGCCGGGCTGACGGTGGTCGCCGCGGCCCTCGTGGCCTGCTGCGGGCTCGTCCGGCTGCTGCCAGGCCGCCGGCCCGTCGAGGGCGCCCACGCCGGGGGCTAACCGACGCGGGTGCAGTCCTGCATCAGGACCTCGCCCGGCAGCGCCGCCCGGCCGCCGCCGGTGCACCGGATGCGGATCGCGTACTGCCGGGTCTGGCCGGTCACCTCGCCGGCGAACTCACCCGAGGTGACCGCCCCAGGAGTGGCCTCGCAGGGGCCGTACAGCACGGTCGTCGCCGGGTCGCCGCGCAGGTTGTCGCAGGTGTAGGCGGGCACGTCGGTCGCCTGCGCGGGGGAGGCGGTGCCGAGCGCGGCGCCCGCGAGGGCGGCCAGGGCGAAGTCGCGGATCATCGTGTCTCCTCGTGGGGGTTCGCGTTCGCCACACAGAGTAAGAGTCCGTCACGCAGCGTGCGACCTGTTTCGGGGTCCCGGCGACTTCTCACAAATGCGCACCTCTTAAGGTGAGGGGCGAATGCAAATGAGTGGGGAGAATCCGTGTTGCACGAGAAACTGTCGTCGATCTATGACAACGTCCTGCGCCGCAATCCTGGGGAGATCGAGTTCCACCAGGCGGTGCGCGAGGTGCTGGAAAGCATCGGCCCAGTGCTCGGCAAGCACCCTGAATACGCCGAATCGAAGATCATAGAGCGTATTTGCGAGCCCGAGCGGCAGATCATCTTCCGCGTGCCGTGGGAGGACGACCGCGGCGAGGTGCACATCAACCGCGGCTTCCGGGTCGAGTTCAACAGCGCCCTCGGCCCGTACAAAGGCGGCCTGCGCTTTCACCCGTCCGTCTACCTGGGAATCGTGAAGTTCCTCGGCTTCGAGCAGATCTTCAAGAACAGCCTCACCGGGCTGCCCATCGGCGGCGGCAAGGGCGGCTCCGACTTCGACCCCAAGGGCCGCTCGGAGCGCGAGATCATGCGCTTCTGCCAGAGCTTCATGACCGAGCTCTACCGCCACATCGGCGAGTACACCGACGTCCCCGCCGGTGACATCGGCGTCGGCGGGCGCGAGGTCGGCTTCCTGTTCGGCCAGTACAAGCGCATCACCAACCGGTACGAGTCCGGCGTCATCACCGGCAAGGGCCTCGCCTACGGCGGCGCCCAGGTACGCACCGAGGCCACCGGCTACGGGTGCGCCTTCTTCGTCGACGAGATGCTCAAGGCGCGCGGCACGTCGTTCGACGGCAAGCGGGTCGTCGTCTCCGGCTCCGGCAACGTCGCCGTCTACACCATCGAGAAGGTCCAGCAGCTCGGCGGCACGGTCGTGGCCTGCTCCGACTCCTCCGGCTACGTCCTCGACGACAAGGGCATCGACCTGGAGCTGCTCAAGCAGATCAAGCAGGTCGAGCGGGCCCGGCTCGACGTCTACGCCGAGCGCCGCGGCGAGCACGTCTCGTTCGTGCCCGGCCGCAGCGTGTGGGAGGTGCCCTGCCAGGTCGCCATGCCGTCGGCCACGCAGAACGAGATCACCGGCCGCGACGCCGCCCACCTCGTCGAAGGCGGCCTGCTGGCCGTCGGCGAGGGCGCCAACATGCCCACCACGCCAGAAGGCATCAAGATCTTCCTTGACGCGGGCGTGGCCTTCGGCCCCGGCAAGGCCGCCAACGCCGGCGGCGTCGCCACCAGCGCCCTGGAGATGCAGCAGAACGCCAGCCGCGACTCCTGGACGTTCGAGTTCTCCGAGCACCGGCTCCAGGAGATCATGCGCGACATCCACGGCCGCTGCCTGCAGACCGCCGACGAGTACGGCATGCCCGGCAACTACGTCGCCGGCTCCAACATCGACGGCTTCCGCCGCGTGGCGGACGCGATGCTCGCCCTGGGTCTCATCTAGACCATGTACTGGTCGTGGCGCAGGTAGAGGTCGGCCAGCTCCTCGGCGCTGGGCTGCCGGCCGCTCGCCATCAGCGCCACGCTCTCCTCGAAGTACGCCTCCCGCGGCGCGCCCGGCGTGAACAGGATCAGCATCGACGCCGGCTCGCCGGACTCGTTGCGGAAGGCGTGGACGCCGCCCTCGGGCACGAACAGGAAGTCGCCCGGCTTCCCGTCGATCCAGGTCGTGCCGTCGTAGAGCCGGATCGTGCCGGACAGCACGTAGAAGGACTCGGTGATGGTCCGGTGGAAGTGCGGCGCCGGGCCTGACGGCCGGGGCCCCATCTCCCATCGGTAGAGCCCGAACGCGCCGTTCGTGCTCGCGCCCGTGCCCAGGTAGTGGGCGGCGCCTCCGCCGCCCATCTGCAGGTCGGGCGGCGCGTCGGCGGGGCGCAGCACGGCGTTCCGCTCGCCGCTCTCGCCGAAATAGCGGGGTTCGGGGTAGGACATGAGACTCCTTCGCGGCTCGTGGTCCTCCCGAGCATAGGGCGGGCCCGTCGCCCGCCCTCCGGCCCGGGGGTCCGGTCAGGCGCGGTGACGGCCCCGGCGCTGGTGGGCCGTGCGGCGGGCGCCGCCGCCCCGGGAGGGGGCGGTGTCCTCCGACGACTGCCGCTGCGGCGGGCCCGTCAGCGCCATCTGCTGGTGCGCCGCCGTACGCGCCTGCTGGGCGGCCGTACGGTGGCGACGGCCACGCAGCGGCGCGTCCTGCGCGAACGGCTCCAGGTACTGCGGCGACACGCCCCCGTTGCGGTGCCGGCGCCCGCGCGGGGGAGCGTCGGCGGCGAACCCCGGCTCCTCGATCGGGTGCTCGTAGCGCCGCCGCCGCCCGGCGTAACCGTGCTGGCGGACAGGCGGCCGGGCGAACGCGTCGAACGCGTCGGCGCTGCCCCCCGGCACGAGCGCGGCCCCGTCCGAGAACACCGGCCGCGCGAACTCCCCGGTCGTCGCCGGCACGCGGCCGAACTCCCCGGTCGTCGCCGGGATGGGGGCGAACTCGCCGGTGGTTTCCGGGAGGCGGGTGAAGGCGTTGAAGGGGGTCGTCGCCGGGGGGATGACGATGGGGGCGACCGAGGCGGTGACCGGGATGACGATGGGCTCGAACGGCCCTGTGGTCGCCGGTGCGGCGGCGGGGACGACGAGGGGCTCACGCGGGGTGGTGACCGGCGTGGCGGTGTCCTGGAGGGAGCGGAGCGCGCTGACGGGCTCGGCGGCGTCCAGGAGCTTGGGCGGCGCGGCCAGCTCGACGGCGTCGCGCCTGGCGGACAGGGAGACGCGCTTGCGCGGCTTGCGGCGGCGGTGGGCCGGAGCGGCGGGAGGCGCGGCGACAGCGGCGGCGGCGACGGCACGGCCGGCCGGGCGCAGGCGCAGGCTCCTGGTCTTGGCGATGGCCAGCACCGCGAGCGCCGCGACGAGGGCGGAGGTGACCAGCGTGGTGGAGTCGGCGGGCGCGGCCGGGGTGGCGATGGAGGCGTCCACGATGGCGGGCATCGGCCCGGTGGTGGCCGCGCTGGTGTCGGCGGTCGAGTGCTTGGCGTGCTTGCCGGGCTTGGGCGCGGCGGAGGCGGCCTTGCCGTCGGTGGACGGCGCTCCCACCTGGGACTGCGGCGCGGTGGCGGCCTTGGCGTCCTTGGCCGGCTTGGCGGCCGTGGCGGGGGCGTCGGGCCGCGTGCGGGACTCGGTCTTGGGCTGGGCCCGCCCTGACTCGGTCCGCCCGGAGTCGGGCGAGGCGATCTCCAGGTTCTGCAGCGAGCCGGTGCGGGCGCCGGGCGTGGGGGCGGCGAGGGGGATGCGCAGGTCGCTCTCGGCGCGCGGGATCAGCGTCGTGAGCTGCTCGGACGGCTGGTAGGTGCCGGCCTCGGCGGATCGGGTGCCGGCCTCCTTGAGGACGCGCTGGGCCTCCTTCTCGTCCAGCCGTTCCTTGATCTTCCACGGGTAGCCGTAGCCGACGACCTTGCTGGTGTCGCGTTCCTTGCGTTTGGCGACGCCGCCGTCGATGTTGCCCTCGATGGTGAAGATCCGGCCGCCCTCGACGCGGGTGACGACCCCGACGTGGTCGATGCGGTCGATGTCGTTGGTGCCGCTCCAGTCGTAGAAGACGAACGCGCCGGGCTGCGGCTTGGTGCCCCAGGCGTCCTGCCGCTTGAACCACTTGGCGTGCGCCACGGTCCAGGCGAACTGCCCCATCCACTCCTCGTACCCGAGCTTGGTGGCCGCCCAGGAGAGGAACATGTCGCACCAGGGCGCGCCGGTGTAGTCGGCGTCGAACTCGACGTTGGAGCCGTACCAGTCGCCGAACTTGGTGTACGCGCCGGCCTTCTCCGAGTAGCCGAGCTGGCTCTCGAGAAGATCGATGAACTTCTTCATCTCTGGGGTCGTCATGGAAGTGCGGGGGAACCCTTCCGAGCCGGGCCGGTTTCGGCACGAGCGTCCCGGGGTACCAGGGGTAGTCCTGGGACGGTCGTGACGAACCGGAGACCTGTGTTCGTCCGTGATGCAGGAGGCTACCGGCACGTAACGGCAGGTCAAGCACGCGCAAAGACACTGCCATCCGTTGCCCATGGCCGATACCGCAGGTCAGCTATGTTACGGAAGTGTCACGACAAAGGTGATAAAACCTCAAAAGATCTACCGAACCGGGCGTGTCGTTCCCGTTTAGAACGGAATTCGGTAGCGTGGACCATCATGACGATCGAGGCCGCAACCGACGGAGCCAGAGCTGAGGCGCTGACCGAGCTGGCCGAGCGGACCAGACGCCTTATGGACGCCGTGGCCACCACCGGCGCGCCCCCGGACGAGCTGGCCGCCGTAGCCGCCGAGCTGGAGGCCCTGACCAGGCGGCTCGGCGGATCCGGCGGCCCGGCCCCGCACCCGTACGAGATCGCCCCCGACGGCAGCCTGCGCGCCCTCGGCAACGCCGTCGTGGGCGCGGCGAACCCGTTCGCCCTCCCGCTCGTCGTCGAGCGGACCCCGGCCGGTGTGCGGGCCGAGGTGACGTTCCGGCCGCTGCACGAGGGGCCGCCCGGCGGAGTCCACGGCGGCATCAGCGCGATGGTGCTCGACCACCTGCTCGGCCAGGCCAACGCCGCCGCCGGGTTCGCCGGCGTGACCGTCTCGCTCACCATGACCTACCGGGCGATGGTCCCGTACGGCGCCCCCGTCGTCGCCACGGCCGAGCACACGCGGTCGGAGGGCCGCAAGAACTGGGCCGGCGGCCGCATCAGCGCGCCCGACGGCACGGTGCTCGTGGAGGCGGCCGGGCTGTTCGTCACCCCCGCCGCCTGGGTGCGCGACGGGCTGCCGGTCCGGGGCGCCGCTCAGAGCGGCGAATAGAGCACGAAGACGTTGCCCGACGGGTCGCGCAGCACCGCCCGGGTCTCGTGCGGCCCCGCCTCCGGTGCCCGCACCACCTCGGCGCCGCGCGCCGCCAGCTCCGCCACCGCCGCCGCCGTGTCGTCCACCCGGTACGAGGGCGCGGCCGACGCGGTGACGTGCTCGGCCGGACCGGCCAGCGCGATCGTCACCCCGCCCGCGTCCAGCGCCGCGAACCTGTCGCCGTCCCGGAACCGCACCGGCAGCCCGTAGAACGCGATCGCCTGGTCCAGATCGGTGACGGGAATCAGCACGTTGCCGAGCCTCACACTGGCCTCCCCTGAGCTGGTCGTGCTCCCAGCATCCGGCGTCCGGCCGCGCCGCCGCATCCTGCGGTGTGCCCGGCCTCAGCCGGTGGCCGGGGCCGCCTCCGGCGTCGGGTGGGTGGTGGCGGGCGACGGGGACGGCGTGGCGGGGGTGCGGGTCGGGCAGGGCGGGCCGTCCACGGGCACCTCGCGGATCTGGGGGCCGTTGGCGGCGGCCGGCTCCGTCATGGCGAGGATCGCCAGGTACGCCCGGTCGCCGCAGGGCACCGCCGCCGGGGTGCGGCCCACCTGGGCCGTGTACGCGGTGCGGCCCGTGAGGGTGCGCGTCTCCTGGCCCACCTCGCGGGCCTCGCCGCCGTTCTCCCGTCTCAGGTACGCGATCCGCAGGCGTACGGGGCCCGGGCCGTCGGCCAGGACGCGCACCGAGCCCGCCGAGCCGTCCCAGGCCAGGACACCCGCCTCCCGCACCGACGGGGGAGCCGGCGGCCGGGTCGGGGGCGGGGTCGGGGGCC
>NZ_JAHKRO010000060.1:9240-56551 GCF_019396325.1 Nonomuraea ceibae | reverse complement strand
GGAGGGGTGGGCTGTGTCGGTCCCGTTGAAGGGGGGTGGGGGGTCAGGGGGTGGGTGGTCCAGGCGTAGGCGGCTGCGACATGGGCCGTCACGTAGGGATTGGCCGGGTCGCCGGCGGTGGCGGCTTCCTCGGCGAGGGCGTGGAGCTGGGCGGGGGTGACGGTGAGGCCGGTGCCGAAGCCCGGGTGGCGGCTCGCGATCACCGCGGCCCTGGCCAGCGCGATCGCCCGGGCGTCGCCGTCACCCGCCTGACGGGCGTGCTCGGCGGCGGCCAGGTGCAGCTCGTACGCCAGCGCCGAGTCGGCGAAGGCCAGTGCGCACTCGGCGGCGGCGCCCAGGTCGGCCGCCGCATCCCGGGCGTTCGCCGCGGCCTGCTCCGGGGTGGGGTGCGGTTCTGCGGGATCGTGCCGGGTCAACGCCAGCGTGGCGGCGTGGCGGAAGTGGGCGATGGCCTCCCGCAGGAAGCGCCGCCCGTACGCGAGCCGCCCCAGCGCCCTGGCCAGCCGGTGCGCCATCTCGCCAGGCTGGGCCCTGGCCAGCGCCGCCCGGAGATCGTCGGCCACGGCGTCGAACTCCGCCCACCACGCCACCCCCGCACGAGCCACCCCGGCGCGCCCGCCTTCCACGGGAACCGCGGCCCACGCGGGAGTCTCCCCCCGAAGGGAGCCCGTAGGCGAACCACCGGCCGTCCCGGCGGGGGCCTCCCCCAAGTGGGGTGATGGCCGGACCGCCTCTCCCGGACGGGAGTCCGCGCCGCCGGCCGTCCAGTCGGGGGCGGGTGTGGGGGGCAGGAGGCGGGCGGTCAGGGATTCGGCGGTGGTGGCGGCCCAGGTGAGGTGGCGGGCGTGGGTGGCGGGGGTTTCGCCGGCGGCGGCGAGGTGTTCGGCGGCGAAGGCGCGGACGGTCTCCAGGAGCCACCAGCGGCCGGCCCCGCGCTGGAGGAGGCTTTTGTCCACGAGGCGGCCGAGGAGGTCGGCGACGTGGATGCGGTCCTCGCCGGTGACCGCGACGGCGGCGGGGAGGTCGAAGGCGCCGGTGAAGGCGGACAGGCGGCGCAGGAGGGCGCGTTCGGGGTCCGCGAGGAGGTTGTGGCTCCAGGCGAGGACGGCGCGGAGTGACCGGTGCCGCTGGTCGGCTCCGCGCCCGCCGGCGAGCAGGCGGAGGTGGTCGTCGAGGGCGGCGAGCAGTCCTTCGGCGCCGAGGGCGGCGCTGCGGGCGGCGGCGAGTTCGACGGCGAGGGGCAGTCCGTCGAGCCGGGCGCAGATGGTCTCGACGGTGGCCGGGTCGAGGGCGTCCTGTCCGGCGGCGGCGGCGCGGTCGTGGAAGAGGGTGACCGCGTCGGTGCCGGCGGGGAGGGGTTCGACGGCGATGACGCGTTCGCCGGGCATGCCGAGGCGTTCGCGGCTGGTGGTGAGGACGCGGACGCCGGGGCAGCGGGCGAGGAGCCGGTCGACGAAGCCGGCGACCTCGTCGAGCAGGTGTTCGCAGTTGTCGAGGACGAGCAGGGCGGGTGTGGTGCCGAGCCGGTCGGTGACGGCGTCGGCCAGGGGCTGTTGCGGCTGCTCGGAGACGCCGAGGGCGGCGGCGACGGCTTCGGTGACGAAGCCGTCGCGGACGGGGACGAGGTCGGTGTAGGCGCCGCCGTGGCCTAGGGCGCCGGCCACGGCGACGGCGAGGCGGGTCTTGCCGACCCCGCCTGGCCCGGCGAGGGTCACGAGGCGGGAGGTGGCGAACGCGGCGGTGATCGCCTCCTGCTCGGCCTGCCTGCCGACGAACGAGGTGCGGGTGACGGGCAGCCCGGCCAGCTCGCCGGCGGGGACGGCGAGCGCGGCCAGCTCCTGCCGGTCGGTGACGCCGTACTTGCGCAGCAGCGACGAGACGTGGCTTTCGACGGTGCGGATGGAGATGTGGAGGCGGCCGGCGATCTGCGCGTTCGTGAGCCGCGCGCCGAGCGCCTCGAGGACTTCCGCCTCGCGCCTCGACACCCCGCCCGGACCTGACACCGTCACGTCCACATCATCGCCTATCAGGACTTTCCGTGGTGAATCCGTGGTGACTACGGATGTGTCCGGGGGGTGCCCGGCGGGAGGCTGGAGGCAGTCGGGAAACAGGAGGTCAGGGACATGGTGCAGCAGCTCGCGGACAGGACGTACGGGATCGCCGGCTTCCGTGGAGCCGTGCACCGGCCGGGTGGCGAGGGGTACGAGCGGGGGCGCGCGGCGCTCAGCCCGGCCGTCGACGCGCGGCCGGTGCTGGTCGCGGAGGCGTCGGGGCGGGAGGACGTGCGGGCGGCGGTGGCGGCGGCGGGCGAGCTGGGCCTGCCGCTGGCGGTGCAGGCGACGGGTCACGGCACGCACGTCCCGTCGGACGGCGGCATCCTGCTGCGGACGACGGCGCTGGACCGGGTGGAGATCGATCCGATCAGGCGGGTGGCGCGGGTCGGGCCGGGCGCCCGCTGGGGTCAGGTCCTGGCGGCTGCCGCGCCGTACGGGCTGGCGCCGCTGTCGGGCTCGTCGCCGGACGTCGGCGTCACGGGCTTCACGCTCGGGGGCGGCGTCGGGTGGCTGTCGCGCCGGTACGGGTTCGCGGCCGACAGCGTGCTGAGCGCCGAGGTGGTCACGGCCGACGCCCGGATCGTCACGGCGGACGCGCACCGCGACGCCGACCTGTTCTGGGCGCTGCGGGGCGGCGGCGGCAACTTCGGGATGGTGACGTCGCTGGAGTTCCGCCTGTACCCGGTGGCTGAGGTGTTCGCGGGCATCGCGTTCTTCCCGTACGAGCGGGCCGGGGAGACGCTGGCCCGTTACCGCGACTGGGCGGCGTCGGCGCCGGACGAGGTGAGCACGGCGATCATGCTCACCAAGGGGCCCGACGGCGGCCGGGCGGTCGGCATCAAGGCCATGTACGCGGGCCCGGCGGAGCGGGGGCGGCAGGTGCTGCGCCCGCTGTGGGAGGCGGCCGGTCCGGCGCTGGCGGACGGCGTGCGGCCGGTGCCGTACGCGCGGGCGGCGATGGGCGGGACGCCCGCGCGCTACCTGGACCTGTTCCCGTCGCTGCCGGACGAGCTGATCGGCGCGCTGGTGGAGACGGGCCGGGAGGCGACGGTGGAGCTGCGGCACTGGGGCGGCGCGATGGCCCAGGCGGGGCCGGACGCGGGGCCGGTCGGCCATCGCGGGCTGCCGTTCTCGATCATCGTGGACCAGGCGCTGCCGGGTCTCAGCGAGAGGCTGGGGCAGCACGGCATCGGCGGGACGTTCCTGAACTTCCTGGCCGACAGCACCCGGGTGCGGGACGCGTACACGGAAACGGACTATCGGCGGCTGGCAGCCGTGAAGCGGTGTTACGACCCGGGCAACGTGTTCCGGCTCAACCACAACATCGTTCCGCAGGGCTGAACACGCTCGCTCGGGGCAGAGGACGGGTCCCGCCCTAGGAGATCCCCTCGTGACGAACCCCACGCAAGAGCACGCGCAGTCCGACGGACGCGCGGTGCGGGTCGAGGGCTTCGCGCCGCGCGTCCCGGCCGCGCGGCGCGGTGAGAAGGCCCCGTTCGGCAAGCCGGGCCGGCCGGTGAGCGGGAGCCCGTTCATGTTCGGGTTCACGGCGGCGCTGGGCGTGCTGTCGGCCTGGCTGCTGGTGCAGGCGCTGACCGTGACGGCGTCGGCGCTGATCCTGATCGTGGTGTCGCTGTTCCTGGCCGTCGGGCTGAACCCGGCGGTGCGCCGGCTGGAGGAGCGCGGGCTGCGGCGCGGCGCGGCGATCGGGATGGTGTTCGCGGCGGTGATCGGGTTCTTCGTGCTGTTCGGCGTGGCGGTGGTGCCCGCGCTGTCGCAGCAGACGGGCCAGTTCGTCGAGCAGTTGCCCGCCTACATCGAGCAGCTTCTCGCCAATCCGGGCGTCCGCGAGCTGGACCAGCGGTTCGGGCTGCTGGAGCGGGCGCAGGACTACCTGCTCAGCGGCAATATGGGCACGCAGGTGTTCAGCGGGCTGCTGGGCGCGGCGGGCGTCGTGGTGAGCGTCCTGTTCTCGGCGCTCACGGTGCTGATCCTGACCCTGTACTTCCTGGCGTCGCTGCGCTCGATCACCGGGCTCGGCTACCGGCTGGTGCCGAAGAGCCGCCGCGAGCGGGTGCGGCTGCTGGGCGACGAGGTGCTGCGGCGGGTCGGCGGGTACGTCGCGGGCAACCTGATCATCTCGCTGATCGCGGGTGTCACGTCGTTCCTGTTCCTGTCGATCGCCGGGGTGCCGTACGCGCTGCCGCTGGCGATCATCGTGGCCGTGACGGACCTGGTCCCGCTGATCGGCGCGGCCATCGGCGCCGGGGTCGCCTCGATAGTCGGCTTCTTCGTGTCGATGCCGGTGGGGATCGCCTGTCTGGTGTTCTTCATCGCCTACCAGCAGGTGGAGAACTACCTGATCGCGCCGCGCGTGATGAAGACGTCCCGGCGTCTCGATGTGCCTCTTCGCGGACATAGGGCCCCCCCCGGCACCCGCCACGATCGTGGCGGCGCTGATCGGCGGCGCGCTGCTCGGCATCGTCGGCGCTCTGCTCGCCATCCCGGTGGCCGCCGCCATCCAGCTCGTCCTGGCCGAGGTGGTGCTCCCCCGGCAGGAGAGCCACTAGCCCTTGGCCTGCACCACCGGCGGGCCCTCGCTCGCCTGGACCAGGACGAACCCCTGTCCCTGGAAGGCGAGCTGCATGGCCTCGCCGCTGCCCCGGCCGATCAGCGCGCCGGCCTTGAACGTGCGGTTGACGCCCACCTTGAGCGACGTGCTCCAGCACACGGCCGACTGCCCGTCGGCGTACGTCGGCATGGCGGCGGCGTCGAGCACCACCGGCGTGCCGTGGGTGGTGACGGCGACCCAGCCGGTGCCGTTGAGCGTGGTGTTGAACAGGCCGCCGGCCGCCATGCCGGCCCCCTGCACCCGCTGGATGTCCCAGGCGAGCTGCGGCTGGAAGGCGAGCAGGTTGCGGCCGTTGACGGTCAGGCCCTCGTTCTCCAGGAAGAACAG
This sequence comes from Nonomuraea ceibae, assembly GCF_019396325.1. Taxonomy (GTDB): domain Bacteria; phylum Actinomycetota; class Actinomycetes; order Streptosporangiales; family Streptosporangiaceae; genus Nonomuraea; species Nonomuraea ceibae. Next base: position 51,538 of record NZ_JAHKRO010000060.1, on the reverse strand, counting down.
GTGGATGTCGTCGGCGTTGTCGGCCAGGTAGAGGTTGCCCTGCCCGCGCACCCGCATGAGCGAGGCGCCCTCACCCGTCATGGCCTTCTTGAACAGCTTGCCGAGGCTGCCGGACCCTTCGTAGTCGAAGTCCATCTGCCCTTGGAAGGCGACCATCGAGCCCTGCTTGGCCAGCACTTCGGGAAGCTGGACGCGCAGCATCTTGGAGTTCTGCAGGGCGAAGCCCGGTGGGAGCTGCTGGGGGTCCATGTTGCCGAAGAATGCGCTGCGCACGCTCGCCCCTTTCGTGATGGATGTCCGTTGAGTCCCACGATATGGGGTCAGGACACGCCCACGTGGGCGGCGTGCCGGAGGCCGGAGCGGGGGGCGTAGGCGGGACGGGTGAGCATCGCCTGGGCGAGCGTGGCCTTGACCAGCGCGGCGCCGCGCAGCACCGGAACCAGCGTCAGCGCGAACAGCACGCCCACGATGACGTTGAAGGTGATGTGGGTCGCCATGTCGGTGCCGAAGCCGAGCAGCGCGGGCAGCCCGCCCTCGTGGAAGCCGGGCAGACCGGCCAGGAGCCAGCCGTAGACCGGGAACGTCAGGCCCGCGATCGCCCCGGCCCACCACACGACGGCGAACACGAACGAGACGATGGCGATCGGGAAGGACAGGATGGCGTACAGCAGGTCCATCGGGGCCTGCGCGTTGAGCACCGGGTTCATCGTGCGGCGGAACCAGCCGGCCCAGGCCGGGGCCTCGCGGTACTCGGGGCGGGCGACCGGGCGGCCGAGCACTTCCGGCAGCGCGGCCCGCTCCACGTCGGCGAAGCGCCGCGCCATCGTGGCCGTGGCGGCCAGGATCGGCAGGCCGACGAAGGCGACGGCGCTGCCCAGCCCGGCCGCGATCCCGGTCACGATCAGGCAGAAGCCGATGACGGCGAGGGGGAAACCGGTGAGGACGTAGCGGGTGTCGACGGCGATGCGGCGGCGGAGGTTCGTCATGTACCTCAACGTACGGTTCGGACCCCTGCCGCCACTCTCCCGCTCGCTGGCCTCTTGGGGTAGGGCTGTCCCTACCCCTTACCGGCCGCGCACAGCACGCCTGCCAGCGCGTCCGCCGCCGACGGATGCCGGGCCAGGAGCGCGGCCACCTCGGGGGCAGCCCCGGGCGCGGCGTCGCCGGAGCCGAGCGGCGCCCAGCCGCCCTCGCAGCCGAGCAGCGCCGCCACGGCGTCGCTGGGAGCCGGGTGCGCCGCCAGCAGCTCGGCGGCCGGCCCGCCCGTGACGGCGGCGGGAGCCGCCCGCACGCCCGGCCCGTCGCCGGGCGCCCGCTCCCACGGGGCCACCCAGGCGTCCACGGCCGCGAGCGTCGCCGGGAACGTGCGCCCGGCCTCCCGGATCAGGATCGGGACCAGCTCCGGGGCCTCCTTGCGCAGCGTCTCGATGAGCGTCGGCAGCCACGGCAGCAGCACCCGGTCGGGCAGCTTGGCGAACGCCCCGGAGATCACCTCCACCACGAACGGCGTCAGCGCCGGGGCCGCCTCCAGCGCCTGCACGAACCCGCTCAGGTACTGCGGGAACGACGGCACCACCAGCGGGTTGTCCAGCAGCTCCGCGCACCGCTCCCGCAGGTCGGCGATCGCCAGCACGCCGAGCTGGAACTGGGCCGCCCACAGCAGCGCGATCTTGCCGGGCGTCTCCGGGTGCGACTGGCGCACGGCCAGTTCGAGCTGCGCCCGGTCGCAGCCCAGCGACAGCGCCAGGCTCTCCATCGACGACAGGAACCCGAGCATGGCGGCCACCTGCCGCACCCCGACGTCCTCGGCCACGAACGCCGTGGGCAGCAGCGTGCAGTACTGCGCGTAGCCGGTGGTGACGAACCGCTCACACCACTCGGGCAGCGCCGGCTCGCTGGCCCGGTAGTGGGCCAGCAGCCGCCGGATGCGCCGCAGCACGTCCGGCGCGTCGTCGACGCTCCGCTCGGCGGCGAGCAGGTCCACGGCCCGCGCCCCGAGCTCGTCGGCGACGCGCCGGCCGCCCAGGAACAGGATGGCCTCCTCGACCGCCTGCAACGCGTCGGCGGCGGTCGCCTTCGGCTCCCACACGCTGCGCCGCAGCCGCTGTTCCAGCACCTGCTCGACGGTGACGCCCTCGTAGCCGAGCTCGATGAGCGCGCGCTGGTGGTGGCCGAGCGCGACGTCCCAGCTCTCCTGGATGGAGCGCTCGCCGAGCTGCTTGCTGCCCATGATGGGCCGCACGGCGTGGTCGTCGGGCATCAGCCGCCGCAGCACCCACAGCAGTTGCGAGCAGGGTCGCAGCTCGGGGGTGGCGTTCAGGTCGAGCAGCACCCGGTGCACGGCCCGCTTCTTCATGTCGAAGCCGAGCGGCTCCAGGCGTTCGAACACGTCCTGGGCGAGCGGCGGCAGCGACTGGTAGCCGACCTCGCCGATCCGGTCGCCGCCGAGCAGGATCTCGCACAGCCGCCGCACGTCCCGGCGGCCGGGCACGGTGTCCTTCTCGATGCAGGTGACGGCCGCGTCCTGGAAGTCGTACGGCGTCGGCCTGGCCCTGCCCCGGATCCCGGCGAGCAGGATGGACGTCTCGTACACGGCGATGGCGTCGGCGGTGCTGGACAGGTAGCCGTTGCGCCGGGCCAGCCGGACGATGTCGACGCACCAGCCGAGCAGTTCGGCCTCGTCGAGCGGGTCGCGCTCGGGCGGCCTGGACAGGAACCCGGTGAGCTGGTCGGCGGGCACCAGGGGCGCGGCGGGCTTCGCCTTGGCGGGCCGCTTGCTCGACGGCTGCCCCTTGAGCGCGTACGGCTTGACGCCGCCGCGCGTGGTGGCCTTGGCGTACGTGGCGGCGGCGATCGACACCGACCCGGGGGCCAGCCCGAACTGGGCCTCGATGGCCGAGTGGCTGGACGGGATGAGGCCGTACAGCCAGTTCGTGGCGGTCCGCGGGGAGATGTCGAAGTCCGTACGCGTCGCGTCCAGGCCGAACTCCTCCACCCGGCTGGCCGCGTGGAAGGCGCCGCACACGTACAGGCAGCGCTCGGGGTCGGCGCCGGTCGCGGCCAGGTGCTCGCGCATGCGCGTCCACATGTACCGCTCGCGGTCCTCGTCCCGGTCGAGCTTGGCCGAGTCGTGCGGGCGCAGCCGCCTGAACAGGCTGCCGATCAGCACCATGACCTGGCGGTAGGTGTCGTAGTCCGCGCCGGACAGCGGCTGCTCCACGTACTGGTCCCACCACTCGGACCAGTGGCGGACCTTGCCGTGGTGCAGCAGGTGCTCCTCCAGCTCGGCGAAGCGGGGCCGCAGGTCGCCGATCTCGACGCCGACCGCGTCGCCGTGCAGGCCGGCCTCCTCGGCGGGCCTGCCGGGCTCCTCCCGGGGATGCCACTGGAAGACGTGGTCGGAGGACCGGTCGACCAGCACCAGCTCCACGCCGGGCGTGTCGAGCGCGTAGGCGATGGCCTGATACTCGGCGGACGCCTCGGTGATGGGGGCGACCACGCTGAGCGGCCCCCAGCTCTCCGGGAAGCCGTCGAGGTCGGTGGCGAACGCCTGGAGCGCCACCGGCAGCTTGCAGGTCCGCAGCTCGTCGAGGAGCGGCCGCAGGTCCTCGCACAGCTCCAGGTAGATGACCTGCGGCTGCTTCTCGCGCAGCCGCCTGGCCATGGCCAGGGCCGAGGCCGGCGAGTGGTGGCACACCGGGAAGATCTCCAGCCGCTCGCCCAGCGCCCGGTCGACGTCGTCGACCATGCCCGTGAGGATCTCGGACAGGGCGCCGGGCGACCCGGCGAAGGTCTCGGCGGCATCGTTGAGCTGCTCGCGCAGCGCGCCGAAGAGGCTCATGACAGGGTGGCGATGGCCTGGCGGCCGCCTTCGAGGAAGCCCTGCCACTCGCCGCCGTCCTTCTTGCTGCGCGGCTCGACGACCCCGTGCCAGTACTTGTTGAGGATGGCCAGGTCCTCGGGGGTGCGCCGGGCCAGCGACCCGACGAGTGAGCCGGCCAGCGTCTCGGCCCTGAGCGTGCGGTCGCCGAAGAAGTTGCTGTGCAGGATCGCGTCCTCCAGCACACCGATCTGCTCGGCGGTGGACAGCGCCGACTCCAGCTTGCCGTCGTCGCTCTGCGCGGACGCGGCGGCGGCCCGCAGGTCGGCGAAGCTCTGCAGCAGGATGTCGAGCAGCGTGGGCGGCAGCTCCAGGTCGATGTTGTGGCGGCGCAGCAGCTCGGTGGTGCGGAAGCGGACGATCTCCGCCTCGCTCTTCTTGTTCGTCACGACGGGGATGCGGACGAAGTTGAAGCGCCGCTTGAGGGCGGACGACAGGTCGTTGACGCCCCGGTCGCGGCTGTTGGCGGTGGCGATGATGGAGAAGCCGGGCTGGGCGAAGACGATGTTGTCGTCGTCGAGCTCGGGGATGGACACGTACTTCTCCGACAGGATGGAGATGAGCGCGTCCTGGACGTCGCTGGTGGAGCGGGTCAGCTCCTCGAAGCGGCCGATCACGCCCTGCTCCATCGCCGTCATGATCGGCGAGGGGATCATCGACTCGCGCGACTGCCCCTTGGCGATCACCATGGAGACGTTCCACGAGTATTTGATGTGGTCCTCGGTGGTGCCCGCGGTGCCCTGCACGACCAGCGTGGAGTTGCGGGAGATGGCGGCGGCGAGCAGTTCGGCGAGCCAGCTCTTGCCGGTGCCTGGGTCGCCGATCAGGAGCAGGCCGCGGTCGGAGGCCAGCGTGACGATGGCACGCTCGACGAAGCTCCGGTCGCCGAACCACTTCTGCGCGATCTCCCGGTCCAGGCCGTCGGAGCGCTCGGAGCCGAGCACGAACAGGCGGACCATGCGCGGGCTGAGCCGCCAGGAGAACGGCTTGGGGCCGTCGTCGATCGACTCCAGCCAGTCGAGCTCCTCTGCGTACTTGACCTCGGCGGGGGCGCGCAGCATCTCGTCGGTCATTGGGGGATTCTCCTAGTTGAGGAAGTTCTTGAGCTCGAACACGAGTTTGCGGATGTGGCCGGAGATCACCGGCGTGCCCAGGTCCTTCAGCTTCTGCTTGAACCAGGAGTCGACGCTCTGATGTCCGGAGCTGCTGACGGACCCGACGGGGATCAGCTTCACGCCGGAGCGGTGCAGCGACTCGAACTCGGTCTGCACGTCCCGGTTGTCGTAGAAGTCGGAGATCCACACCAGCGCGGTGTTACGCGGGTCCATGATCTTGGGGCGGGCCAGGCTCATCGCGACCATGCCGTTGGTGCCGCCGCCGAGCTGGGTGCGCAGCAGCACCTCGAACGGGTCGTGCACCCACGGCGTCAGGTCGAGCGCCCGGTGGTCGTAGGCGATCAGGTGCACGTCGACCTTGGGCAGCCCGGCGAAGATGGAGGCCAGGATGGTGCAGTTGACCATCGCGTCCACCATCGAGCCCGACTGGTCGACGACCACGATCATGCGGGCCGGGACCGTGCGCTTGGCGGTGTGCTTGTAGAAGAGCCGGTCCACGTAGAGCCGCTCGTCGTCGGGGCTCCAGTTGGTGAGGTTCTTCCAGATCGTCCGTTCGATGTCCAGGTTGCGGAACACCCGCTTGGGCGGCACCGACCGGTCGATGGTGCCGGCGCTGGTCTGCTGCACCTGGGTGCGCAGCACCTGGGCGACCTCGTCGACGTAGCGGCGGATCAGCGCCTTGGCGTTGGCCAGGGCGACGCCCGACAGGTTGTCCTTGTCGCGCAGCAGTTGCTCGATGAGCGACATGCTGGGCGTGAGCTGCCGCGACAGCGCCGGGTCGGCGAGCACCTCGCGCAGCCGCATGCGCCTGACCAGGTCGCCTTCGAGGCCGGCGAGCAGGCCGCCGAGCCCGTTGCCGCCGGGCTGGGCGCGCAGCTCGCCGGGCTCGCAGCCGAGCGCCTGCTCGAACCAGCCGGCGTCCTGCTGCCAGGCGGCCAGCTTGGTGGCGGAGACGTCGCCGCTGCCGGTGGCGAACAGGTTGAGCAGCAGCTTGGACGCCAGCGCGGCGGTGCGGGCCCGGTCGCGCGGCTCCTCGTCGTCCTCGCCGGGCGCCATCAGGCCGCGGAACTCCTCGGCCAGCTCGGGGAAGCGCTGCACCAGCGTGTCGACGGACACCGACGGGTCGAGCAGCGCGGGCGGCAGCTCGAGCGCGTCGACGGCGGCCACGCTGGCCGCTTCGAGCGCCGGCTGCTCGTCGGTCTCGAACACGCGGGCCAGCAGCCGCCACAGCAGCACCTGGCGCCGGTTCTCCTCGGCGCGGGTATCGGTCATTTCCTCAGCAGCCGTCCTGCTCGTTCGCGGAGTACGGCCACCGCGTCGCCCGATCTGGCCAGCGACTTGACGACCTTGGGGTCGGTGGGCCCGAGCGCCCAGTCGCCGTTGTGCACGGCAACCTGCTGGCGCTTGACCGTCGACTGGACGGCGAGCGGCTGGAGCAGCCAGCGGCCGTCCCAGCGCAGCAGGCCGATGCAGGCGGTGGAGGTGGCCAGGAGCTGGGGCGTGAGCGGGCCGCAGCCGGGCAGCCGGTCGGTGGCGACGGCGATCGCCTGGTCGCCGAGCCGGAACTCGATCCCTTCGCCCGCTTTGACGGCCTTGTAGCCCTCGACGAACACCGGCTCGGCGATGGCCACGGGGTGCCGGTCGATCGGCGGCCCGGCGGGCGCGAGCGCCCCGGCGAGCTGGACGCGGGCGACGGCGAACGGGGCGGCGAGCTCGCCCACGGCGGCCTTGGCGTCGTCCCACAGCAGGTCGCCGCTCGCCAGCAGCGGCATGTCGGTGAGGTCGAGCGACAGGTGCCTGGCCAGCGCGCCGAGCAGCGCCGGATAGTCCTGGAGGACGCCCCACACGGCGGGGCCGACGACGGTGTCGACCTTGGTGGCGGAGATCGCGGTGCGCACCAGCCGGGGCGTGCCGCCGTCCTTCGGCTCCAGCAGGCCGTGCACCTGGACCTGGACGGCGGTGGCGTGCTCGTGCACGTCGGCGCCGAGGATGAGCAGCCGCCCGGACACCGGGACGCCCGGGTCGGCGCCGGCGCGGCCGGGCTGGGTGAGCATCAGGGCGCGGGTCCACAGGTCGGCCCAGCGGCGTTCCGGCAGCTTCTCCATCGTGGCGACGGGGCTGGAGGCGCGCAGCTCGGCGGCGAGCCCGTCGAGCAGCACGGCCGCCCGGCGCAGCGCGGGCTCGCCGAACATGGCCTCGATGGCCTGGTCGGAGGCGGCGACGAGGTCGTGGCCGACGCCGCGCCAGCCGGTGATGGCCACCTCGTGCAGCCAGGACCGGCAGCCGACGAGCAGGTTCTCCGGAGCTTCGGCCGGGCCGGCGGCGGGCTCCTCCCACTGGGCGCGGGTCCGGCCGAGCGCCTCGTCGAGGCGGGCCAGCAGGGCGTCGGCGACGGCGCCGAGCAGCGCGGCACGCGCCCCGGCGAGCATCGTCAGATGGTCGCCCGCGACCGAGCCGGTGGCGATCTTGTCGGCGGCCTCGACGGCCCGGTCGCCGAGCGGGGTCGCGGCCACGGCGGCGGCCAGGCCGGTGACCGCCTGGGCGCCCTCCTGGCTGAGCCGGCCGAGCCCGGTGCCCAGCGTCTCGTCGAAGGCGGAGACCAGGCCGAGGGCCTCCTCGACACCCGGGGGCAGGCCGGTGTCGAGCGCGCCGAGTTGCACGTCCAGCATCAGCGCACCGCCCCGGTGGAGGGGAACCAGTGCATCTCGGCGAGCGGCGCGGTGCTGGCCGGCAGCTCCAGGTAGCCGAGGTGGCGCAGGAACCGGCTGAACACCACGGCGGCCGAACCCGGCTCGTGCCCGCCGGTCAGGCGCCTGATCAGGTCGTGGCTGGTCTCGACGGTCTCGGCGCCGTCGACGCGCAGGTAGCGGGCGACGCGCCCGGCGCCGTACTGCACGATCGCCTCGGCCACCAGCGAGTTCAGGTGCTTGCACGGCGAGCCGTAGAGGCCGCCGCAGGGCCGGTTGTTGTTGGTGCTGCAGTTGAAGTCGTGGGTTCCGGCGGCGATGAAGGACACGTACACCCGCCCGATGTCCGATCCGCTCGACACGACGCCCTGCAGGCGTCCGTCAGCCAGCTCGACGAAGGGCACCTTCGCCAGCTTGCGCGGCTGGACGGGCGGCACCACGAGGGTGACGCTGCGCCGCTCCCACGCGGTTGGGTCCGCGTTCACGATCCTCTGACCTCCAGGGCTCTTGATCAACGAACCGGAAATGTAGCGGAGGCCACCGACAAGAGTGGGCGGTTCACGCAGAATGACTAGGCTTGGGCGGTGATCCTCTGGTACGACCGACCTGCCGCGAACTGGGAGAGCGAGGCGCTGCCCATCGGCAACGGCGCGCTCGGCGCGACCGTCCACGGCACCGTGGCGACCGAGCGGTTGCGGCTCAACGAGAAGACGCTGTGGACCGGCGGCCCCGGCGAGGACGGCTACCTGTCGGGCAACTGGCCGCACCCCCGGCCCGGCGCCGTCGAGCGGATCCAGCGGGGCATCGACGAGCGCGGCAGCCTGCCGCCCGAGGAGGTCGCGGCCGAGCTCGGCGCGCCGCCCACCGCGTTCGGCGCGTACCAGACCTTCGGCGAGCTGCTGCTCGACGTGCCGGGCGCGCCCGCCGAGCCGGCCGGCTACCGGCGCGCGCTCGACCTCGGCGACGCCGTCGCCACCGTGACCTACCGGGACGCCGCCGGGGTCACGTTCACGCGCGAGTACCTGGCCAGCCATCCGGCCGGGGTGATCGCCGGGCGGATCACCGCCGACCGGCCGGGCCGCGTGAGCTTCACGCTGCGCTTCGCCGGCGCGCACCCCGGCTGCGAGCGGGTCACGACACGCGACGGGCGGCTGGTCATGCGGGGCGCGCTCCCGGGCAACGGGCTGCGTTACGAGGGCCAGGTCCAGGTCCTCGCCGACGGCGGCGCCCGTGCCGACGGGGACGGGTGCGTGACGGTCAGCGGGGCCGACGGCGCGACGTTCGTGTTCTCGGCCGGCACCGACTACGCGCCCGCGTACCCGCACTACCGGGGGCCGGACCCGCACGCGCGGGTGACGGCGGCCGTGGACGGCGCGCCGCCGTGGGAGGAGCTGCGGCGGGCGCACGTCGCCGACCACCGGGAGCTGTTCGACCGCGTACGGCTCGACCTCGGCGAACCGCTGCCCGACGTGCCCACGGACCAGGCGCTCGCCGGGCGGGGCCGGGGGTTGCAGGCGCTCTACTTCCAGTACGGGCGCTACCTGCTCATCGCCTCGTCGCGGCCCGGCTCGCTGCCCGCCAACCTCCAGGGCGTCTGGAACGAGTCCAACACGCCGCCGTGGGACTGCGACTACCACACCAACATCAACCTCCAGATGAACTACTGGCCCGCCCAGGTCACCGGCCTGGCCGAGACCGCGGAGCCGTACCACGCCTTCGTCGAGGCGCTGCGCGAGCCCGGCAGGCGGACGGCGAAGGAGCTGTTCGGCACCGAGGGCTGGGTGGTGAACCAGAACACCAACCCGTTCGGCTTCACCGGCGTGCAGGACTGGGCCACCTCGTTCTGGATGCCGGACGCGGCCGGCTGGCTGGTGCGCGAGCTGTACGAGCACTACCTGTTCGGCGGCGACGTGGACTTCCTGCGCGAGCGCGCCTACCCGGCGATGCGCGAGGCGGCCCTGTTCTGGCTGGCCAACCTGCGGACGGACCCGCGTGACGGGCTGCTCGTCGTCTCACCCAGCTACTCGCCCGAGCACGGCGACTTCACCGCCGGGGCCGCGATGCCGCAGCAGATCGTGTGGGACCTGTTCACCTCCACGCTGGAGGCGGCGGACGTGCTCGGCGCGGACGGCGAACTGTGTGAACGGCTGCGGGCGGCGCTGGACCGGCTCGACCCGGGCGTGCGCGTCGGCTCGTGGGGCCAGCTCCAGGAGTGGAAGGCCGACCTCGACGACCCGGACGACGAGCACCGGCACGTCTCCCACCTGTACGCGCTGCACCCGGGACGTCAGCTCACCGAGCCCGCGCACCTGGAGGCCGCCCGGGTCACGCTCGGCGCCCGCGGCGACGGCGGCACCGGCTGGAGCAAGGCCTGGAAGATCAGCTTCTGGGCGCGGCTGCGTGACGGCGACCACGCGCTGCGGATGCTGACCGGGCAGCTCAAGGACAGCACGCTGGCCAACCTGTGGGACACGCATCCGCCGTTCCAGATCGACGGCAACTTCGGCGCCACCGCCGGGATGGCCGAGATGCTGCTGCAGAGCCACGCGGGCGTCATCGACGTGCTGCCCGCGCTGCCGTCCGCCTGGCCGGACGGGTCGGTGGACGGCCTGCGGGCGCGTGGCGGCTTCACCGTCGGCGTCACCTGGGCCGGCGGCCGGCCGACGGAGATCCGCCTGACCTCGAACCTCGGCGGCACCGCCAGGCTCCGGTATCCAGGGTCCGGGATCCTGACGGTGCCCACCGAGGCGGGCGGCTCCTACCGCGTCGCGTAGGCCCTGATCACCTCCTGCGTGACGCCGTTGCCGTGGACGTCGGCCGCGGTCAGCCGCAGCGAGACGAACCCGGACCGGTGCCGCTCCACCTTGGCCTCGTACCGCTTGTCGCCCTTGTTCTTCAGCTTGACCGGCTTCCAGGTGGCGCCGTCGTCGTAGGAGATCTCCAGGGCCACGTCCTTGACGTCGCTCTGCTCGGCCCCTTCCTGGTGGAACACCCGCACGCCGAGCTTGGTGGACGTGGCCCGGTTCTTCAGGTCGACCGGGGCGTCGAAGCTCGCCATGAGCAGCGGGATCACGGTCGTGTCCGCCGTGTGCGCCGAGCCGAACGTCCACACGCCCTTCGTCCGGGTGGACAGCCTGGCCCACTCCGCCTCGTTGCGCACGTCGTACTCGATCCGGTAGGACGCCTGCTCGGCGGGCAGGTCGACGGTGCCCGTCGGCAGGTAGTTCGTCTGCGTGACGAGCGTCTCGCCCTGGTAGAGGCGGAAGTCGGTCTTCATGCCGCGCTCGAAGTCACTCGTGTACGTGTCGCCGAAGTTGCCGTCGGCGTCCACGAAGCCCTGCATCGAGATCGACAGCCGGTCGCCGTCGCGGCGCAACGGGTTGCGCGGGTTGGTGCCCGGCAGCAGCGGATGCCGGAACCAGCTCCGGCTGACCTTCTGGCCCGCCTCGAAGGTGGCGAAACCGGGCAGCGTCAGCGTGACGTACGGGGTGTCGGGGTGCGGCCACATGCTGTTGTAGTGCCGCTCCGGCGTCCCGGCGCTGGTGGTCCAGCGCAGGTCGGCGCCCGGGCTGACGTAGTCGACGCGGGTGCGCGGCGCCTTGGCCAGCGGGCGGTTGGTGGTGATGGCGAAGGTGTCCCACGGCTCGAAGACGTAGCGGGCCTCGTTGACCGTCACGTCGTCGGCGAGCTGGCTGCGGAAGTCCGTCTCCACCCTGGCCAGCGACTTGGCCCGCACCACGTAGTCCAGCGAGCCGGGCACCCGGCCGACCTCGCGCAGATACAGGTCGTAGGCGTACGGGCTGGCGACGATGCCCTTGGCCAGCACCGGGACGGGCAGCCGCTTGAGCCGTTCGACCAGCTTGAGCCCTTCCTCGTGGCTGAGCCGGACGGTCGGGACGGCGAGCTTGACGCCGTTGCCGCCCGAGCTGACGTCGGAGCCGGGCGTGTCGCTGTAGATGGCGACGAGCTTGGCCCCGGCCGCGGCGGCGGCGTTCGACTGGGTGGACACGGGCACGCCGGGGGTGCGGCGGATGACGGCGAGCTTGCCGCGCAGGCGGGCCCGGGCGATCTCCTCGGCGCCGCCCCGGCCGGCGTCGGCCGCCATCAGCAGGGCGGTGCCGTCGAGGCGCGGGTACTCGGTGGAGAAGTCGCTGAAGTGGACCGGGTCGTAGTAGAAGGGCTCCAGGTCGAGGCCGGGGGCGCTCAGCGTGATCGCCGGAGCCTCCAGCCGCCATCGGGTGGCCACGGCGAACGTGCCCTTGGTGACCTTCTTCGTCGGCTGCACGAACAGCCGCTCCTCGATCTGGCCGCCGGGCGAGATGTGGGTGCCGCCGCGCAGCGCCGTGCCCTTGTCCGCGGCGCGATACCACATGAGCTGGGCCGCGGCCCCGACGTTGCGCTTGGTGCGGTGGTCGGGGGTCTTGATGGTGACCTCGACGGCCTCGCGGGCGTCGAGCACGACCTCGGTGTTCTCGGTGATCTCCATCTCGGGGTCGCCGACGAGGCTCTCGTGCAGCGGCTTGCCGCCCGACGTGCTGTCCTGGCCGGCGGGCATGGTCCAGATGTGGCCGAGCACGGAGTACGTGCCGGGCGTCACCAGCAGGCAGGTGCCCTGGCCGTACTTCTGCTCGGTGCACGGCTGGGCCGGGTCGCCGGGCAGCACGCGCCCGGCGAGCGTGCCCTCGTCCAGGTTGAGCACGGTGAAGCCGCCGCGCCCGTCGCGCCCGTCGCGGGCGATGCCGCGTACCCGCAGCTCGACGCGCTTGGGCTCGACGCTCGCCGCCAGCAGCGTGCGCACGGTCGCGCCGCCGGCGGCGGTCGCGGTGAGGTGCTCGCGCAGCAGTGCGGGGGTGTCGCCCTTCAGCGTCACCGTGGCCTCCGCCGTCCCGGCGGCGGGCACGGTGAGCTTGGCCGGCTCCACGGCGAAGGGGCCGCTGACCGCCAGGTCCAGCTCCACGGGCGCCTGCCCGAGGTTGCGGTAGGCGACGGTGGCGGTCTTCGTCTCGCCCGGCTTGACCTTGCCGAACTCGGCCGAGCCGGTCGAGGCCAGGACCGTGCCCTTGATCGCCGCGGCCACGTCGATCCGGCCGTTGCCCTGCGCGTCGGCCGCGATGTCCTGGCCCGGCTTCGCCGTGCCCATCAGCAGCGCCTTCAGCTCGGCGCCGGTGATGCCGGGCCGGGCCTGCCGCAACAGCGCCGCCGCCCCTGCCACGTGCGGCGTCGCCATCGAGGTGCCCGACATGGGGGTGTACGGCCGGTCCTGGGCGGTGCCGCCGGTCCGGGCCGCGACGATGCCGACGCCCGGCGCGGTCACGTCCGGCTTGACCGCGAGCGTCGCCGCGATCGGGCCCCGGCTGGAGAAGCCGGCGAGCTTGTCCTCGCGGTCGACCGCGCCGACGGTCAGCGCCTCGGGGGCGTCGCCGGGCGTGCCGACGCAGCCGTCACAGCCGTCGTTGCCCGCCGCGACCACGAACAGCGTGCCGTACTGGCGCGTCAGCGCGCCGACGGCCTCGGTGAGCGGGCCGCCCGGCTCCGGGCTGCCGAGGCTCATGTTGACGATGCCGGCGCGCTTCTCGCCCGCCGCCCACTCCATGCCGTCGATGATCCACGAGAGCTGGCCGTTGCCGTCGCCGTCGAGCACCCGGCCGTCGACCACCGTCGCGCCCGGCGCCACGCCCTTGCCCCGGCCCTCGGAGGCCGCGCCGCTGCCCGCGATCGTGCTCGCCACGTGGGTGCCGTGGCCGTGCGGGTCGCCGGTGGCGTTCTCGCCGGTGAAGTCGCGCCGGTCGGCGACCTTGCCGGCCAGGTCGGGGTGTCGGTCGTCCACGCCGGTGTCGAGCACGGCGACGGTCGTGCCCGTGCCGTCGAAGCCCGCCGCCCACGCCTCGGGCGCGGCGATCTGCGGCACGCTGTGCTCCAGCGACGGCTCCACCTTGCGGTCGAGCCAGATCTTCTCCACCGCCCCGAGCGGGCCCGCCGCGCGGGCCGCGGGACCGGCTCCGGCGAGCTTGACCAGCTCGGCGCCGAGCCCGGCCGCCTCCGAGGCGGCCAGCTCCACGCCGGCGCCGCCGATGCTCTCCAGCGTGCGGGCCTGCTTGACGGCCGGGAGCGCCGCCTTCGGCACGTTGTCGCGGTAGGTGAGGATCAGCGGGATCGACGCCCCGTAACCGTCCCTGGCCAGGTCGGTGACGTTGAACAGCGCCGGGTCCAGCCGGTCCGGCACCAGGGCCGCCACGTCGTCCGGGATCACGGTCAGCTCGCCGTCCGACTCCAGCGTCCGGAACGCCGGGACGTGCCCGTCCGCGCGCGGCGCCGGGGTGACCGCCACCGTCCGGTGGCCGCCGTCGACCGCCCGCACCCGCACCCGGTCACCGGTGATCAAGGTGATCTCGTCGGCGGCGCCTAACGCGGTGGCCGCCGGGACACTCTCGGCTCCCGCGCCCGGCACGCTGAGCGCCGACACGGCCAGAACCGCCGAGACGCCCACCACCGCCCCTCGGCGCCATCGCCCCAAACCAGACATTCGACCGTCCTCCAACGCATGTGGTAAGCCCAACTACCGAATTCCTATGGGGCGCGATCTGCTGGTGTCCATGAGATCGGCGTGGCTGGAACCGGACTTGTCATGAATCCGCCACCCATTCCGGCCCGCGCGGTGGTCGTTCTCGGTGTTCATTTGGGGATTGCGATGGAATAGTCGGAAGGAGGCGAGGCAATACCTGCGGCATTCGGCTGCTTAGGGGTATGTGATGGTCTCTGCACGGCGAGTTCTCGGCCGGCTGGCGTACGGCACCCGCTACGACCGCGTCCCCTGGGGACAGCGCGTCTACGTCCGGCCCGGCGAACGCCTCGTCCGCGAGGCGCAGTGGCGCTGGCGACTGCGCCGGGCGCCCGTCCTGCCGCTGGAGGACTACCAGGCCGACCTGCCGCTGGGCGAGATCGAGGAGTTCCTCGCCTGCATGATGTGCGGCGACGAACGCCAGCAGCCGCTCTTCCGGCCCACCGGCGAGAAGTGGCGCTACCGCGTCGTCCGCTGCCCCTCCTGCGGCTTCCTCTACCGCAATCCGAACATCCGCCCCGAACGCCTCGGCGACCTGTACGCCACCGGCTACAGCAAGTTCCTGACCGGCAAGTACGCCGCCAACCGGCAGCGCCGCTACACCCTCACCATGCAGGCGTTCTCCCCCATCCTGGACGCGGGCGAGGGCAGGCGGCTGCTCGACTTCGGCTGCGGCGCCGGCCTCTTCCTGGAGCTCGCCGAACAGCGCGGCTTCGACGCCTACGGCGTGGACCTCTCACCCGACTCCGTCGCCCAGGCCAACGAACGCCTCACCAAGGCCCGCGCGTTCTACGGCGCGCCCGAGGACGTGCCCGAGATCGCCGAGGGCGGCTTCGACGTCATCACCCTCTGGTCGGTGCTCGCCCACCTGCCCCGCCCGCTGGACGACTTCACCCGCTTCCGCAGCCTGCTCGCTCCCGGCGGGGTGCTGCTCATCCTCACCGTCAACGCCCGCTCCCTGCTCCTGAAGGCGTACGGGTCGGCGTGGAGCGGGTTCACCAAGAACCACCTGATGTTCTACTCGTCCGACACGCTGCCCACGCTGCTGAGGCGCACCGGGTTCGCCGGGGTCGGCTACGCCCCGCACTACGGCGACACCGTCGAGGCCGGCACGTCCCGCCTGCCCGATCCGCTCCGCGCCCGCCTGCGCCGCGCCGTCGAGGCCACGGACGGGGGCAACATGATGCGGGCGATGGCGTTCGCCGACGACGAGGCGATCTCCCGGTGGGGCGGCGCCCTCAAGGTCCGGCGCCTGCGCGAGTCCCCCGCCTCGGCCCCTCTGGAGTCGGCGGGCCACTGACCTCCGGGCCCACTCCCGGGCCCGCTCCCGGGCCGGTCGCGGCGGCGGCGTAGCGGCGGGCCAGCCGGGCGAACGCGTCCCTGAGCTCGGGAGGCCCCACCACCTCGATGTCGGCGTCGAACCTGCCGAGCGCCGCCGCCAGCCCCGGCCACGACCACGAACCCAGCACGACCCGGCAGCGATCCGGCCCGAGCTCCTCGACGAGCGCTTCACCGGCGAACCGCGACACCTCGGCGGCCGGCAGGCCGAGGATCACCTCGCCCCGGCAGGGCCAGTCACCCGCCCCGCCTGCCCCTCGGAACCTGCCCGCCACGAACGCCGCCGCGTCACCCCCGGGCAGCGTGCGCGGCGTGAACCGGGGCCCCGCCGCCGGGACGCGCGGCGTGATCCGATCCGCCCGGAACGTACGCCAGTCGCCCCGGTCGAGATCCCAGGCGACGAGATACCAGCGCCCGCCCCAGGTGACGAGATGATGCGGCTCCACGCGCCGCGCCGGCCCGGGATCGCGCTCGCCGGTCCGCCTCCTGTAGTCGAACCGCAGCACCTCGCGGGCGTGCACGGCCGCGCTGAGCGTCATGAGCACCCCGCTGTCCACCCGCGTCTCCGGCCGGACCGCGTCGGCGGCCGTGACCTGGAACGTGTCGATCCGGTGCCGCAACCGAGCGGGCATCACCTGCCGGACCGTGTGCAGCGCCCGCGCCGCCGCCTCCTCGATCCCCGCCCCCGACCTGGCGGCCCCCTGAAGCGCGATCGCCAGCGCCACGGCCTGCTCGTCGTCGAACAGCAGCGGCGGCAGCTCGCTCCCCGCGTCGAGCCGGTAACCGCCGTCCGGCCCCTTGATCGCGAGAATCGGATAGCCGAGCTCCCGCAACCGATCGACGTCCCGCCGTACGGTCCGCGGGCTGATGTCCAGCCGCTCGGCCAGCAGCGCCCCCGGCCAGTCGCGGCGCGCCTGCAGCAGCGAGAGCAACGCCAGCAGTCGCGCTGAAGTCTTCGGCATGTTCTCCATGGTGCCGCAAATAGCGGCCACACCCTGGCCTGTACTGCTGCGACTGTTGACCCCGTACCGAGAACCACCCACCGAAAGGCCGGTCCACCACCATGCCCACTCCCGCGACCCCCACTCTTGACGCCGAGCGCGCCGACCTTCTCGCCGAGCTCGCCGCCGTCCGCTCCGCCCTGACCGCCACCGTCCGCGGCCTCACCGACGAGCAGCTCGCCGAACGCCCCACGGTCAGCGCCCTGTGCCTCGGCGGCGTGATCAAGCACGTCGCCGCCATGGAGGAGCAGTGGCTGCGCTTCGCTACCGACGGCCCGTCGGCCATGAGCTACGACCTGCCCGACGGCGTCACCTGGGCCGACATCGCCGCCGGCACCGCCCGCGAGTTCCCGCAATGGATGATCGACCACCAGAACGACTTCCGGATGCTGCCCGGCGACACGCTCGCGAGCATCCTGGCCCGCTACGAGGAGGTCGCCGCCCGCACCGAGGAGATCGTCGCCGCCGTCCCCTCGCTGTCGGCCGCCCACCCGCTGCCCGAAGCCCCCTGGCACCAGCCGGGCGCCGTGCGCAGCGTCCGCCTGGTCCTCCTGCACGTCATCGCCGAAACCGCCCAGCACGCCGGCCACGCCGACATCCTCCGCGAATCCCTCGACGGCCAGAAGTCCACCTGACCCCGGACTTCGGCATGAGTACAGTTATGATAATTGCACTTATCACACGGCGCTCTACCACTCCGTCCTCGCCGCGATCGCGGCAGGCAACACCACCCGCGGCGGCATCGCCTCGTTCATGGGCCGCAAGTCCGGCGACCTCGCCCACCCGCTCACCGTGCTGGAGGACTGCGGCCTGGTCAGCCGCGAACCCGACGTCTTCAAGGACAACCGCTCGAGCATCCGCATCGCCGAGCCTCTGATCACCTTCCACCACGCCGTGATGCGCCCGATCTGGTCCGACCTGGAACACACCAGGGACGCCTCCCGCCTGTGGCAGCGCTCGCAACGGCGCTTCACCGCGAACGTGCTCGGCCCGCACTTCGAGCACCTGTGCCGCCACTGGACACGCCACTACGCGCCCGAGAGCCTGCTGGGCGACTTCCCGCACCGGGTCGGATCCGGCACCGTCAACGACCCCTCCGCCCGCACCAGCCACGAACCCGACGTCGTCGCCCACGGCCTCGACGAGGACGACCGGCAACCCCTGCTCGGCATCGGCGAGGTCAAATGGGGCGACGTCATGGGCCTCGGCCACCTTGACCGGCTCACCCGCATTCGCGCACTGCTCACCGCCCAGAACCGGCCCGGCGCCGCGACCGCCCGCCTCCTGCTCTACAGCGCCACGGGCTTCACCGCCGAACTCCGGGCCCGCGCCGCCTCCGATCCGGGCATCGTCCTGGTGGGAGCCGAAGACCTCTATACGTCCCACTTCGCCGCCTCCAAGCGCCGTTCTCGTACGAAATCCGCTTGGTAGCCTCTTACGCAGGGTAGCCTCAGCTTCGAGGAGGGCGGATGCTGCTCAGGTTCCGTGTCGCGAACGTCCTGTCCCTGCGCGATGAGCAAGTCCTGTCGTTCGTGGCGGCCCACCCCGGCGCTCCCGCCGCGCGTGACACCGGCCTGACGATCGACGGCAAGCCCGTACGCGCCCAGCCGGTCATAGGCGTGTACGGCGCCAACGCCTCAGGCAAGTCGAACGTGCTGCGCGCGATGGAGCTCATGCGCGACGCCGTGCTCGATTCGCACGCCGAATGGGCGAAGGGCGAAGGCGTGCCGCGCAAGCCCTTCGCGCTCGATTCGTCCTGTGCCGCCGAGCCGTCGTTCTTCGAGGTCGACGTGGCCCTCGGCACCCCTCCCGTGCACTACACGTACGGGTTCACGCTGAGCGACAGTCAGGTCGAGCACGAGTGGCTGTACGCGTATCCGAGCGGCAGGCGGCACACCCGTCAGGTGTGGTTCACCCGGGACGCTTCGGCCCGCGTGCCCTTCGAGTTCCCCGGAGACCACCTCAAAGGGCCGAAGTCCACGCTGGCGAAACTCACCAGGCCCAACGCCCTCTTTCTCTCCACCGCCGCCGCCAACAACCAGCGGCAGCTCACCGCCCTGCAACGGTGGTTCGCCGACGACTTCTCGCTGCTGACCCCGGAGAGAAACCGCACCGTCCTGGAGAACGACACGAGACGGCAGTTGCTCGGGCCGCTCAAACCCTGGGTCGAGGAAATGCTCCGGCATGCCGAACTCGGCATCGAGGGGATCGACGTCATCGCGAGAGACCCGGACCCGCCGGAGATCCGATTCGTCCACCGCGCCGGGGCCGACCGGGTGACGCTGGACTTCGCCGACGAATCGCTCGGTACCCGCACCTGGTTCTCGATGCTGGGACCGGTCCTGCTCAGCCTGAGCCGTGGCTCCGTGCTCCTGGTGGACGAACTCGACGCCAGCCTGCATCCGGCCATCTCGGCCGAGCTGATCCGGCTCTTCAACGACCCCCAGGCCAACCCCGCCGACGCCCAGCTCGTCTTCACCTCGCACGACACCACGCTGTTCGGCAACCTCCCGGGCGGACGCCCGCTGGACCGCACCCAGGTCTGGTTCACCGAGAAGACGGACGAGGCGGCGACTGAGCTCTACCCCCTGGCCTCGGCGAAGCCGCGCCCGGACGAGAACCTTCACCGCGGCTACCACGAGGGCCGTTACGGCGGCAGACCGTCGATCATCCCCGGTGACCTCGCCTGGCGGATCGGGCTGCGAAGAGCAGGCGAGGGCGGAAGCTGATGCCACGCCCCACCCCCGGGACCCCCTGCGCAGTGGCGGCGGACGCTTCCGCTCCCGAGTTCCCGTCTACTTCTTCGTCGAAGGTGAGACCGTAGAAGGACCAGCTCCGCGACCCCGACACCGGCCCGCGAGTGTGGTGCGTGTTCGACTTCGACGGGGATCACCGTGTCGATCGGCTCTTCCAGCAAGCCGCCCGGCACGGGGTCCGCATCGTCTTCTCGCACCCCTGCCTGGAGCTCTGGTGGCTGCTGCACTTCCAGGCCGTCACCGCGACCCTGGACCCTGAGACGATCAAGCTGAAGCTGGGGCGCCAGTCCGAGGCCTTCCGGGGGCTGAGCAAGAACAAACGCCTCACCCCACAACGATGGGAAGCCCTGCGGGGGCTCTACCCGATCGCGTGCCGACACGCCGACAGGCTGATCTCTCACTGCGGCTGCGCATGCGAGCCGCCACGCCACGGTGACGACTGCCCGCCGTCCAAGCGGAGCCCTTCGTGCAACCTCGCGGAACTGGTCGGCTCCTTCGCGATCACCTACTGACCCGTCCGCGCCTTGTTACCTTCCGGCGCCCCTCCCCGTCATACGGGCAACGGCCGCGGACGCGGGCCGACGACGAGATGGGACACCGGAATGCTGACGAACATCATGTACGTGACGATCCCCGTCACCGACCAGGACCGGGCGCTGAAGTTCTACACCGAAGGGCTCGGTCTGGAGAAGCGCATCGACTTCCCGGGGCCGGAAGGGCGCTTCCTCACCGTGGCCGTGGCCGACAGCCCGGTGCAGCTCCTCCTCTGGCCGCACGCCGGGCAGCCGGTCGAGAAGCAGCCGGACGCCGAGGCGGGCCTGCTCATCCTCGAGTCGGACGACCTGAGGAAGGATTTCGAGGTGTTCCGCCGGCGGGGCGTGACATTCGACCAGCCCGAGCCGGAGGATTATCCGTTCGGCGTGCGCATCGAGGCGGTGGACCCGGACGGCAACCGGATCTCCCTCCGCCAGCAGCGCCGCCCATGACCCACCAGCAAGCCGACCCGAGGAACGCCACAGGATGACTGACACCAGCCGGCCGGACCTGCTGGCCGCGGCCTTCGAGGCCGAGCGCGACCGGCTGGGCGCGGTCGCGTACCGCGTGCTCGGCTCGCACGCCGACGCCGAGGACGTGGTCCAGGAGGCGTGGATGCGGCTGGCCCGCCAGGACACGACGGCCATCGCGAACCTGCCCGGCTGGCTCACCACCGTGGTCGGCCGGATCAGCCTGGACGTCCTGCGGTCCCGCCGAACCCGCCCCGAGGCGACCTACGGGGACGGGCTGTCCGAGCTCGTGATCACCGTCGACGACGGCGACGAGCCCGGCGAGACCGTGTCGGTCGCCGACTCGGTGGGGCTCGCGCTGCTCGTCGTCCTGGACGTGCTCGGGCCCAGCGAACGGTTGACGTTCGTGCTGCACGACCTGTTCGCGGTGCCGTTCGCCGAGATCGGTCAGATCCTGGGCAAGTCGGCCGACGCCACCAAGATGATCGCCAGCCGCGCCCGCAGGAAGGTACGGGCCGCCGAACGCCCGATGATCGCCCGGCGCGAGCAGCGGCGGGTCATCAAGGCCTTCCGCGAGGCCGTCACGGACGGCGACTTCGAGGCGCTGCTGCGCGTGCTCGACCCGGACGTGAAGCTGACGGTCGACACCCCCGGCGGCGAGGTCGTCACCCTCGGCGCCACCGCCGTCGCCTCCGGCGCCCGGATGTTCTCCGGCGCCGTCGCCCGCCACCGGGCGGTCCTCGTCAACGGCCTCCCCGGGTACGTCTCGTGGCGCGAGGACGGGACGCCGCTCTCGATCATCTCCTTCGCGGTCACCGACGACCGCATCACCGCCATCACCATCGTGGCCAACCCGCCCCGGCTCGCATCCATCCCCCTCCCCGCCCCCGCCCCAGCCTGAGCCGGTACCGGCCTCCCGATCGACCGACCCCTCGGGGCGGCCACCCTGGGGGGCGCCCAGCCTTGGGGGGCGGCCAGCCCTGGGGGCGGCCAGTCCATCCGGACCGCGCGCCTACCCTTCTCCGCTGGTCAGGGCCGCCGGGAGTCGGACCGGCCGCCGCTTCCGAACGATCGGGCAGCTCTGTGGACCTCCCGGCTCGCCGTGACGCAGTCGGTGCGTCTGGGCTCGACGACGCCCCTGGTCGCCGCCGTGTCGGCCCACACCGAGGCCCGGCTGGGGCCACGGTAGAGGTGCGGCTTCAAGGCCGCGATGCGCGGTGCCAGCGGCTCTCCGCCCAGGTGGTTGGCCATGCGGCGGTCGCGCGGCGCTCGGGGGTGCAGGGGGCCGGAGGCCCCTTGCCAAGGGGGTGTGGGGGAGCTCGGCTCCTCCACTGGACACAGCCCGAACCCGTCGGGCGCGAAGCGCCCCCCGGTGAGGGCCGCGCTGTTCCCGGCCCGGTGAGGGCCGCGCTGTCCCGCCCGAAGCGCCCCCCGGTGAGGGCCGCGCCGTCAGGGGAGGCGGTCGAAGACGAAGCCGAGGGAGCCGTTCATGCGCACCGGCGCTGCGCGCACCCCGAACACCTCCTCGATGAGCTCCGCCGTGAGCACCTCGCCCGGCGGCCCGCCGGCGACGATGCGGCCGGCCGACATCACGTACAGCCGGTCGCAGTACGCCGCCGCCTGGTTGAGGTCGTGGAGCACGGCCAGGGTGCTGACGTCGAGTTCGCGTACGAGGTGGAGGACTTCGAGCTGGTGCCGGATGTCGAGGTGTGAGGTGGGCTCGTCGAGGAGGAGCAGCCCGCTGCGCTGGGCGAGGGCGCGGGCGATGAGAACGCGCTGTTTCTCGCCGCCGGACAGGACGGCGTAGCGCCGGTCGGCGGCGTGGGCCATGCCGGTGCGGGCGAGGGCGTCGGCGCAGATGCGGTCGTCGTCGCGGGTGGTGCGGTCGAGGGCGCGTTTGTGTGGGGTTCGGCCCATGTGGACGACTTCGGAGACGGTGAAGTCGAGGTCGTCGGGGGTTTCCTGGGGGACGACGGCGACGCGGCGGGCGGCTTCGCGGGAGGGGAGGCGGGTGAGTTCGTCGCCGTCGACGGCGATGAGGCCGGCGGTGGGGCGCAGGGCGCGGTAGACGGATCGCAGGAGGGTGGATTTGCCGCAGCCGTTGGGGCCGATGAGGCCGACGAGTTCGCGTTCGCCTACTTCGAGGTCGGCGCCTTGGACGATGGGGCGGCCGTCGAGGGCGACGCGGACGCCGGAGACGGTGAGTTTCATGCGCGCCTCCGCAGCAGCCAGAGGAAGAACGGCACGCCGAGTACGGCGGTGACGATGCTGAGGGCGAGTTCCTGGGGTGCGCTGATGGTGCGGGCGGCGAGGTCGACGAGCTGGAGGAAGACGGCGCCGAGCAGGGCGGTGACC
This sequence comes from Nonomuraea ceibae, assembly GCF_019396325.1. GTDB lineage: Bacteria > Actinomycetota > Actinomycetes > Streptosporangiales > Streptosporangiaceae > Nonomuraea > Nonomuraea ceibae. The sequence continues at coordinate 28,843 of NZ_JAHKRO010000060.1, read as the reverse complement.
GGGAGCATGCGCCGGTGGTCGGCGCCGACGAGCATGCGGGCGACGTGCGGCACGATGAGGCCGACGAACGCGATGGCGCCGGTGGCGGCGACCATGACGCCGACGAGCAGTGAGGTGATGACGAAGAGCTGGGCTCTGAAGAGGTGTACGGGGATGCCGAGGGAGAGGGCGGTCTCTTCGCCGGCGGTGAGCGCGTTGAGGCCGCGGTGCTGCACGAGGAGCAGGCCGAGGCCGATGATCATGACGGCGGCGGGGAGGGGCAGGTTCTCCCAGCGGGCGCCGCCGAGGCTGCCCATGAGCCAGAAGAGCACCTGCTGGGCGGCGCGTCCGCTCTGGGCCTGCTGGAGGACGAAGCTGTAGAGCGCCTGGAACAGGTAGGCGAGCGCGACTCCGGCCAGCACGAGCCGGGCGGGGGTGAGGCGGCCGCTGCGCTGGGCCAGCGCGTACACGAGGGCGAGGGCGAGCAGCGCGCCGAGGAAGGCGGCGGTCGGCAGTGAGAGGCCGCCGAGCACGGTGGGCCCGGCGATGAGCACGACGACGGCGCCGAAGGAGGCGCCGGAGGAGACGCCGAGCAGGAACGGGTCGGCGAGCGGGTTGCGCACGACGGCCTGGAGGACGGCGCCGACGACGGCGAGCCCGGCGCCGACGAGCAGGGCGAGGAGGGCGCGCGGGAGCCGGTAGGTCCAGACGATCTGTTCCTGGGCGGCGGTCCACGTCTGCTCGACGGTGCCGGGGATCAGCCGGTTCACGATGATTCCCCAGCATTCGGCCACGCCGACGGGGACGGCGCCGATGCCGACCGACAGCAGTGTGGCCACCACGATGGCGGCGACGAGGCCGAGGACGAGCAGGGAGAATCCGGTACGCCGCCGCCCGGTGGGCGGGACGGCGGTCAACGCCTCGGTGCTCACTCCTTGAACGCCTCGGGGTGCAGGTGCCGGGCGATGTCGAAGACGGCCAGGACGTTGCGGTAGCCGGGGTGCGCGGCGGCGGCGGGGACGGGCAGGAACTCCTTCTTCGCGGCGAGCGGGCTGCCCTTGGTCATGCCGTACGCGAGGTCGGCCTTGGCCTTGGCGGCGGGCATGTTCTCGCCGCGCAGGTTGGCGTAGTCGAGGACGAGCAGCGCCTCGGGGTCGGAGGTGGCGACCTTCTCGACGCTGACCTCGGTGTAGTCGGCCTTGACGTCGGCGAGGACGTTGACGCCGCCGGCCAGGGTGATGAGCTGGTTCATGATGCCGGCGCCGCCGAAGGCGTTGACCGGGCCCTCGCCGCCGTCGGTGGCGAGCACGCGCTTGGGCGGCAGGTCCTTGACCCGGTCGCGGACGTCGTCGAGCCGGGCCTGGAGGTCGGCGACGACGGCTTCGGCCCGCTCCTCGACGCCGAAGATCTTGCCGAGGTTGCGCAGGTCGGTGAGCGTGTCCTCGACGGTGAACTCGAGCTGCTCCTGCGGGCTGCACCAGCCGCCCATGATGTAGACGGGCGCGCCGGCGGCGTCGAGCTCCTCGACGGTGGCGTAGCCGCCGGCGGCGTCGAAGCTGGCCATGCTGTTGTCGAGGACGAAGTCGGCGCCCTGCGACAGCATGATCTCCTTCTGCGGCAGCATGATCGTGCTGGAGATCTCGGGGATGGCGTCGTAGTGCTGCTTCTGGCCGGGCAGGAAGCCGTCGGGGCCGAGCTCGGTGAAGTTGGTGCGGGCGGCGACCTTGTCCTGGAGCCCGAGGGTGAGCAGCGTCTCCAGGGCGGGGTGGTAGCCGGTGACGACCTTGCTCGGCGGTTTGTCGAAGGTGAGGGTGCGTCCGCAGTTCTCGATGGTGACGTGCTTGCCGGCGGCTTGGGGTTGCGGGGCGGGCGCCGCCGCGCAGCCCGTCGCCAGGAGCAGCAGACCGGCGAGCCAGTAGCGCATGCGAGGACCTTCCAGAGTGGTACGGCGCGGCAGGGCGGACGGGTCCGCCCTGCCGCATAGCTCGCACCAATCTAGCAATTGCGAACTATTCGCAGCTATCGGGGCGTGATCTCCGCCGCCGACAGGTACTGGCCGTTGTGCCCGCGCGTCCCTTCCAGCCGTACGTAACGGGCGGTCACGGCGGGGAAGGCGGCCGTCTTGAGCCGGGCGTCCAGCGCCCACGACCCGCTCGCGACCTTGGTGAACTCCCTGCCGTCGGCGCTGACGTAGACGTGGTAGTCGAGGATGGTGCCGTTCAGGTTGCCGTCGAAGCGCGGCTGGTAGTCCAGCGCGCTCACCTGCCTGGTCTCGCCCAGGTTGAGCGTGATCGACTGCGGCAGCGGGGTGAGCGGCTGATACTCCGAGTGCCAGAACGTCGCGATGTCGCCGTCCACGGCCAGCTCGGGCCCGTTGCCCGCGTGGAAGCTGGTGGCGTACACGGCGGGCTCGGAGCAGGTCTCGGTGACGGTGACGGGCACCTCGGTGGTCTCGGAGCCGGCCCGGACCGTCAGCCGGTGCTCGCCGGGCGGCGTGTCGCGGGGCGCGGTGACCTTGACCACGACGCCGCCGCCCTGCCCGGCGGGCACGTCGAGCGCCGCCGGGGCGGTGGCCGCGAGCGGCGCCGGGGCGTCGACGGTGACGGGCAGCGACACCGGCTCGCCGGTGTTGTTGACGGCCCGCACCACCACGTCGGCGACGCGGACGGCCAGCTCGCAGTGGTCGAGCGCGATGCGGGCGGGCGTCACCGCCTGCTGGACGTCCCGCCCGGCCGCGAGCAGCGCCCAGCTGAACGGCGCGTCGGCGTAGTAGTCGGACCGGCACGCGGGCGGCGCGGTCCCGGACCGCCCGGCGTCGAAGGCCGCCTTGCAGGCGGCCACGTCCGGCAGGTCGCGGTCGTAGCCCGCCGCCAGCACGTCGCCGCGGGCGAACAGGTAGCCGGTGAGCGGCCGCGTGTGCGCGTCGCCCTTGTCGAAGAGCGCGTCACTGTACGCCCCGGGCCCGGTCAGGCTCGACCAGAACGCCTGGGGCGCGCAGCCGGCCGCCTGGTCCGCGCTCGGCGTGGCGCAGCGGCCCGCCCGAAAGTCGCCGCCGAGCACCGTGACCTGGCCTCGGGCGCGCGGGAAGCGGTCGGCGAGCTGGGGCACGGCGGTGGCCGGGTCGCCGCCGGGGTGGGCGGCGAGCAGTGGCACCCGCAGCGTCCCGTCGCGCCGGGCGGCGGCCACGTACGCCTGGTCCTCGTCCTGGACGCGGTGGAAGCCGCCGGGCTGTTCGGCGAGCATGGTGTCGGTGTTGAGGATGACGGCGTTCTCGCGGACGGCGCCGTCCGGCAGGAAGGCCGTGCGCTCCCCGGCGGCCATGACGCGGTAGCGGTAGCCGGTGGCCTGGCTGAGCTTGGTGGCCAGGCGGCGGGCGCCGGGGCCGAGCACCTCGGTGAGCACCAGGGCGTCGGGCGCGGCGGGGACCTTCCCGGCCAGGCGGCGGGCGAAGGTGTCGAGGTCCCGGGTGTCGCGGGCGTCGGCGGGCCGTACCGAGTCCTGAAGGCCGGCCTGGACGACCAGCACCTGGCCGGCGGGGGTGGCGGGCAGGCGCGGGGCGCCGGTGGCGGGGACGGCGAGCGCGCCGAGGGCGAGGGCGGTCGCGGCGGCGATCCGTAGGTGTCTCATGGGGCCTCACACGTCCTGGAGGGCCGGGCGGCCGGACTCGACGGCGAACGACCTGCGGACCGAGGCGCCGCCGCCGGGCGTGGTGACCCGGTCGACGACCACGAAGTCCGTCCGCAGGAGGTCGCGGGACAGGGTGCAGCGCACGTATCCGCGCTGGCTGTTGAAGAACTTCAGGTGCGGGTTGGCGGCCAGCCACTCCTGGCCTCCGGCGGTCATGTCGGCGCCGTTGCCGCCGGAGCTGATGGAGGTGCCCATGAACTCGACGCCGACGGTCGCGGAGTCGGGGTTCGCCCAGTCGGCCTTGAGCTCGGCGGCGCAGTTGACGTGCGCGTCGCCGGTGATGACCACCGGGTTGGAGACGCGGCGGCGGGCGATCTCGGCCCAGAGGCGGTCGCGGCCGGCGGCGTAGCCGTCCCAGGTGTCGGGGTTGAGCTGCTGGAGCCCGGGGTCGGTGAGCCGGTCGAGCTGGAACATCTGGACCTGGTTGGCGATGAGGTTCCAGGTGCTGCGGGAGGAGGCCAGGCCGTCGGCGAGCCAGCGTTCCTGCTCGTGGCCGAGCATGGTGCGGTTCGGGTCGAGGCGCTGGGTGATGTTGGCGGGGCTGCGGAACTGCCGCTCGTCGAGGATGTGGAAGGTGGCCAGCCGGCCGTAGCGGAGGCGGTGGTGCAGCGACATGTCGGGGCCCTCGGGCAGGGTCGAGGGGCGCACCGGCTGGTTCTCGAAGTAGGCGCGGAAGGCGGCGGCGCGGCGGCGCAGGAAGTTCTCCGGCACCATGCGGGTGGGCGACAGGTCGGCGCCCCAGTTGTCCTCGACGTCGTGGTCGTCGACCATGAAGAACCAGGGCGCGACCGCGCGGGCGGCCTGGAGGTCGGGGTCGGAGTTGGTGAGCGCGTAACGCAGCCGATACTGCGAGAGCGTCATCACGGCGGCGGTGTGCGCGGCCGACAGCGGCGTCCTGCGCTGGCCGCCGGTGGCGCCGATGCCGTACTCGTAGATGTAGTCGCCCATGTGGCCGACCAGGTCGAGGTCCTGGGCCGCCAGGTCCTTGTAGGCGGTGTAGAAGCCGGCCTCCCACTGCTGGCAGGAGGCGAAGGCGAAGCGGATCTCGGGGGCGATGCGCGGGTCGGGCGCGGTCTTGGTGCGGCCGACGGCGCTGGTGTCGCCGCCGACGGCGAACCGGTACCAGTATTCGCGGCCCGGCCGCAGCCCGTTCACCTCGACGTGCACGGAGTGGGCGAGGTCGGGGTGGGCGGTGGCGGTGCCCTTGCGGATCACCCGGCGCATGCCGTCGTCCTCGGCGAGCTCCCAGCGGACCGGCACCCGCTCGCGCGGCATGCCGCCGAAGCCGTCGTCGGCCAGCGGCTCGGGGGCCAGCCTGGTCCACAGCACCACGCTGTCCGGGCGCGGGTCGCCGGAGGCGACGCCGAGCGTGAACGGGTTGGCGGGCAGCGCGGGCGCGGAGTCGGTCCAGCCGCTGGGCGCCTGGCTCAGGGCGGCGAGCCCGGCGAGGCCGGCGGCGTAGGAGAGGAGTTGTCTTCGGGAGGCGGGGGTCATCCGGTGTGCCTTTTCGTCGTTCCTGGGCCGTTCGGGGGCTGGGAAGGCGAAACCTCTCATACGGTGATCAAACACCGAGGAACGCCGACACACCACAGGCGAGACGACAGGTGAACGAATGACCCCCAAAGGCTAGAAGCGCCCCTTCTTGAACCTTCGCACGAAGATGTGCGTGTGCGAGCGGCTGAGCACCTCGACCTTCCGGCGGCGCGGATGCTCGTACATCGTGACCTTGAGGCACTTCAGCGTGACCCGGCGCGGCCCGCGCAGCGCGTCGAACGCGATCGTCTCGGTGTCGAAGCCGCGCCCGTCGTCGATGCCGATGCCGAGCTCGCGGCGGAACTTGAAGGAACCCGGCGGGTTGAACGGCTTGGTCGCCACGATGGCCCGGTTGGCCTCGAACGGGCAGCGGACCAGCACCCGCACGTCGCTGTCCTGCCGGGGCCGCCGCGGCCTGATCTTCACCCCGGTCCACTCGTCGGTCCAGCGCAGCGGGCCGTGGTCGGCACGGGCCGGGGCCGGGGCGGTGACCTCGGCCGTCAGGCCGCCGGCCAGACCGAGCGCCACGACGATTCCGATCCCAACGAACAGCCTCATGTTCTCCCCCATCGTCGGCGTTTCGGGGGGAGCTGATCAAGTATCGGCTACTGTGAGTAGTGAATCAATCACTCTTCGAGAGGAGTCGCGGTGAACGACGGAAATGTGCTCCGCAGGTGTGCCGAGCGTAACTTCAAGGATCTCGACACCGATGGCGACGGCGCCCTGACCAGGGACGACTACGTGGCGCTGGCCGAGCGCCGATGCACCGCGGCCGGCGTCGCCCCCGACAGCCCGCAGGGCCGGTCCGTCATCGAGGCGTACGCGGCCACCTGGGCTTCGCACGCCAGGGCCATGGACCTCGACCACGACGAGCAGATCTCGCTGGACGAGTACGTCCGGTCCTTCGAGTCGATGGTGCGCAGCGGCACGATGTCGCAGGTGCTCGCGCCGATGTTCCGGGCCACGTTCGAGCTGGCCGACCGCGACGGCGACGGCGCCCTGGCGGCCGAGGAGTTCAGGGCGCTGTGGAGCCGTCCCGCCGACGGCCTGGCGGCGGCCTTCCAGGAGGCCGACGCCGACGGCGACGGCCGCATCAGCTACGAGGAGTACGCGGACGTGCGGCACCGGCTGCTCGTCGGCGACGCCTGACGCGCGCGGCGGTCAACCGCGGGGCAGGGCGAACCAGGTGGCCTTGCCCGTCCGGTCGGGGCTCGTGACGTAGCGCTGCGGATGGCAGCCGTAGAAGCCGTCGGACAGCGCCGCCACGATGTGCAGGCCGCGCCCCCGCTCGGCGTCCAGGTCAGGCGGGCGCTGGGCGGGCAGCGGCCTGCCGCTGTCGACCACCACGCAGACGATCTCCTTCCGCCCGGCGTTCACGGCCAGCTCGTACGGCGCGTCGCCGTACAGCAGGGCGTTGGTGACCAGCTCGCTGGTCATCAGCACCGCGTCGTCGACGAGGTCGGCGGGCAGGCCGAGCCCGGTCAGCAGGTCCCGGATGGTGGTGCGGGCGTGGCGCACGGCCAAGGCGTCGCCGGGCAGCGGCCATGCGTACTGGATTCGGCTCTGCGGAGCGGATCGCAGCATGTCGTCCCTTTCCTCAACCGGGCGGAGGGTGCCGTCCCCAACCTGTACGAACACAGGAGGTTGCCAGGTTGAACCCCCGGCTGTCCCGGGGAAGTGACAACTTCGCTACTGTCCGGCCAGGCCCGTGTAAGGAACGACGCCGTCAGGGCGTTCCTGCAACCGCTTTCCGCACCCTTGACCCCACTGCTGATAACGCTAACAATCGGGGGACCCGGTATTGAGGAGCAGCCACGTGCAGACGGCGCACCTGACGATCGACCCCGCGTTCCGGGTGGCCCCCGTGCGCCGCCGCACCTTCGGCGCCTTCGTCGAGCACCTGGGCCGATGCGTCTACGAGGGCATCTACGAGCCCGGCCACCCCCGCGCCGACGACGACGGGTTCCGGCGCGACGTCCTCGACCTGACCCGCGAGCTGGGCGTCACCACCGTCCGCTACCCCGGCGGCAACTTCGTCTCCGGCTACCGCTGGGAGGACGGCATCGGCCCCAAGTCCCGGCGCCCGCGCCGGCTCGACCTGGCCTGGCACAGCACCGAGACGAACGAGGTCGGCGTCGACGAGTTCATGCGCTGGTGCCGCAAGGCCGGCGTCGAGCCGATGATGGCCGTCAACCTCGGCACGCGCGGCATCGCCGAGGCGCTCGACCTGCTCGAATACTGCAACCACCCGTCCGGCACCGCCCTGTCGGACCTGCGCGTCGCCAACGGCGCCAAGGAGCCCCACGACATCCGCATGTGGTGCCTGGGCAACGAGATGGACGGCCCCTGGCAGACCGGGCACAAGACCGCCCGCGAGTACGGCAGGCTCGCCGCCGAGACCGGCCGCGCCATGCGCGTGCTGGACCGCGACCTGGAGCTCGTCGCCTGCGGCAGCTCCGGCTCGGGGATGCCCACGTTCGGCGCGTGGGAGGCGACCGTGCTGGAGGAGACGTACGACGTGGTCGACTACGTCTCCTGCCACGCCTACTACGAGGAGAAGAACGGCGACCTGGGCAGCTTCCTGGCCTGCTCGACCGACATGGAGTACTTCATCCGCTCGGTCGTCGCCACCGCCGACCACGTCGGGGCCCGGCTCAAGTCCCGCAAGCGCATCGACATCTCCTTCGACGAGTGGAACATCTGGTACATGTCGCGCTTCCAGGCCGCCGAGCCGCCCGCCGACTGGCCGGTGGCGCCGCCGCTGCTGGAGGACCACTACCACCTGGCCGACGCGGTGGCCTTCGGCGGGCTGCTGATCACGCTGCTGCGCAACAGCGACCGGGTGACGGCCGCCTCGCTGGCCCAGCTCGTCAACGTGATCGCGCCGATCATGACCGAGCCGGGCGGCCGGGCCTGGCGGCAGACCACCTTCCACCCGTTCGCCCAGGCGTCGCGGCACGCGGCCGGCGACGTGCTGCGCGTCGAGCCGGTCTCACCGAGCTACGAGACCGCCGAGTACGGCGAGGTGCCGCTGCTGCACGCGGTGGCCACCCGCTCCGACGCGGGCGTGACGGTGTTCGCGGTCAACCGCTCGACGGACGCGCCGCTCTCGCTGGAGATCGGCGCCCGCGCGCTGGGCGGCGCCCGCATCACGGCCGCGACCACGCTGACCGACGACGACGTGTACGCGCGCAACACCGCCGACGACCCTGACCGGATCGGCCCCCGCGCCAACCCGGACGTCGAGCACGACCCGATGCGGGTGCTGCTGCCGCCGGTGTCGTGGAACGTGATCCACCTGGCCTAGCGGGGCGGGGGCGCGGTGCTCTCGCGGACCACGAGCTGCGGCTCGACCAGCCGCCGCGCCCCTTCGCCCTTGCCCGCCATGCGGTCCAGCAGCAGGTGGAAGGCGTGCCTGCCGACCTCGCCGAAGTCCTGGCGCACGGTGGTGAGCGGGGGCGAGTAGTAGGCCGACTCGGGCACGTCGTCGAAGCCCACGACGCTCACGTCCTCGGGCACCCGGCGGCCGGCCTCGCGCAGGGCGCGCAGCATGCCGAGCGCCATCTGGTCGTTGCCCACGAACACGGCGGTCACCGCCGGGTCGGCGGCCAGCCGCCTGCCCAGCTCGTAGCCGGAGCGCGGGGACCAGTCGCCGCGCAGCGGCTCGTGCACCGGCCGGTCGTGGTCCTCCAGCACCGCCCGCCAGCCGTCGATCCGGTAGTTGGCGTCGAGCCAGTCGACCGGCCCGCCCAGGTGCCACACGCTCTCGTGGCCGAGGTCGAGCAGGTGGCGGGTGACGTGCTCGGCGCCGGCCTGCTGGTCGACGGTGACCACCGGGACCGGGATGTCCTCCCCCGCGTCGACCGCCACCACGGGCAGGTCGGGCGGCAGGTGGCGCAGGCCGTCGGCGGCCGACTCGTGCGGGGCGAGGATGACGACGCCGTCGACCGACTGGGAGCGCAGCCGGTGCACGGCCTCCTCGATGGAGTGCCGGCTCAGCAGGCTCAGACTGGCGATGCTCACGCTGTAGCCGCTGAGCCTGGCGGTCTGCTCGATGCAGTAGAGCGTGGACGCCGGGCCGTACAGGGTGGTGTCGATGCTGACCACGCCGAGCACGCCGGAGCGGCCGGTGACGAGCTGGCGCGCGGCCGAGTTGGGCCAGTAGTCGAGCTCGCGCACGGCGGCGAGGACGCGCTCGCGCGTCTCGGCGCGCACCCGGTCGGGCTTGTTGAGCACCCGGGAGACCGTCATCGCCGAGACCCCCGCCAGTGCGGCGACGTCCCCCAGCACCGCCGGCCTGGTGCGCGGGCTGCGTTCGTCGGACTTCCCGGCCATGGCCGCTCACCCCCTTGCCGATAACGCTAACAGGACAGGGCCGGATTCAGCGCCCTGTTATCTCCATCAATCGATTGATAAGTTCGGGCCATGACCACCCCAGCGGAGACGATCCTCAAGGTCGCGACGGAGCTGTTCGCGGCGCACGGCTACGCGGGCACCTCCACCAGGCGGATCGCCGAGGCCGCCGGGCTCAACATCGCCACCGTCAACTACCACGTGGGCGGCAAGCGGGAGCTCTACCTGGCGGTGATGGAGCACGCCCACCGGGCCGAACGCGAGGCGCTGGAGGCGGCGCTGGCCGAGCTGCCCGGCGACGATCCGGTGGCCGCCATCCACGGCCTGATCGACGCCTACCTCGACTTCTGCGTGGCCCGCCCCGAGGTGCCCGCGCTGTGGATGCACCGGTGGCTGTCCGACGCCGGCGACGTCAACGAGCTGGAGCGGCGCTACGTCCTGCCGCTGGTCGGCGCCGTCGCCGTCGCGCTGCGGCCCTCGGTCGAGTCGCGGCTCATCGACCCCGGCCTCGACCTGGAGTACGCGGTGTGGTCGGTGGTCTGGTGCGTCCACGGATTCGCCAAGGGCGGCGTGCTCGACGCCGACGGCCGCCGCCGGGGCGCGGGCGACCGCGAGGCGCTGCGCCGCTTCCGCGCCCACCTGCACCTGTCGCTGCACCGCACGCTCGGCCTGCCAGGCCAGGCGCCGTGACGACCGCCGGACGCCTCGGGCGCGGGCGGCTGCTCGGCTACGGCGCGGGCTCGGTCGGCACCGGCGTCTTCTCCGCCGTGCCGGGACTGCTGCTGCTCTACTACCTGACCGACATGCTCGGCGTGCCCGCCGCCGTGGCCGGGGCCGTGCTGGTGACGCCGAAGATCTGGGACGTGCTGCTCAACCCGCTCGTCGGCGCGGCCAGCGACCGCGAGGCCGTGCGCACCGGGCGGCGGACCCGGCTGCTGCTGGCGGGCTCGGCGGCGCTGCCGGTGACGTTCGCGCTGATGTTCGCCGTGCCCGGCGACGTGCCCGGCTGGCTGTGGGCGGGCGGCGCGTTCCTGCTCGCGGCCTCCGCGTTCGCCTGCTTCCAGGTGCCGTACGTGGCGCTGCCCGCCGAGATGTCCGCCTCCCCCGCCGAACGCACCCGGATCATGTCCTGGCGGGTGGTCTGCCTGACCGTCGGCATCCTCGTCGCGGGCGGGCTGGCCCCGGCCGTGGTCGACCTGGCCGGCGGCGGCCGGGGCGGCTACGCGGTCATGGGCGTCACCGTGGCCGCGGTGATGGCGGTCGCGCTGGTCACCGCGACGCTGTCCACCCGCTGGGTCGACTCGCGGCCCGGCCCGCGCCCGCTCGGCGTCGTGGCCGCCTTCCGGCTGGCGCGCGGCAACGCCGCCTTCTTCGCGCTGCTCGCCGCGTTCGTCACGCAGGCGCTCGGCGTGGCCGTCATGCTCGCGGGCGCGCCGTACGTGGCCTCCTACCGGCTGGGCGACTACGGGCTGACGACCGTGCTGTTCGTCTGCCTCGTCGCCCCCAGCACGGCCGCCGTGCCGGTGTGGGCCCGGCTGTCCCGGCGGCACGGCCCGGTGCGCTGCTACCTGGTGGCCACGGTCGGCTTCGGGCTGGTCACGCTCGCGCTCGTGCCCGCCGTCCAGGCCCGCTCGCTCACCGCCACGCTGGCGCTCGTCGCGGTCGCCGGCGTCTGCTACGCCGCGCTGCAACTCCTGCCGCTCGCCATGCTGCCCGACACCGTGCACGCCGACAGCGCCCGTACGGGACACGCGCAGGCGGGCGCGTTCACCGGGCTGTGGACGGCGGGCGAGACCGCCGGGCTGGCGCTCGGCCCCGGGCTGTTCGCGCTCGTGCTCACGCTGTCCGGGTTCGCCTCCGCGCCCGCCGAGACGCCCGTCGCCCAGGAGCCGGCCGCGCTGACCGGGCTGCTGCTCGGCTTCACCGCGCTGCCCGCCGTGCTCATGCTGCTCAGCCTGCCGTTCATCGCCCGCTACGGGCGGCTCGCCCGAATCAAGGAGACCCTGTGAACCTGCCCGCGACCGGACGCACGCCCGAGGACCTGCTGGCCGAGCTGGCCGCGCTCAGGGAGCACGACCTGCCGGTGCGCGGCGGCCAGGTGACGTCGTACGTGTACGACACCGGGCGGCCCGAGGTGCACGAGGCGGCGGCCCGCGGCTACCTGGAGATGCTGGAGGTCAACAGCCTCGACCCGACCGCCTTCCCGAGCATCGTGGAGATGGAGAAGCAGGTCGTCGGCGCCGTCGCCGACCTGCTCGGCGGCGGCCACGGCATCTTCACCAGCGGCGGCACCGAGTCGATCATGCTGGCGGTCAAGGCCGCCCGCGACGCCGCCGGCCGGGCCCGGCCCAACCTGGTGGCGCCCGTCACCGCGCACCCCGCCTTCCACAAGGCCGCCCACTACCTGGGGCTGGAGGTCAGGGCGGTGCCCGTGGACCTCGGCACGTACAAGGTGCCCGTCCAGGCCGTCGCCGACGCGATCGACGAGGACACCGTGCTGGTCGTCGTGTCCGCGCCCGCCTACCCGCAGGGGGTGATCGACCCGGTCGAGGAGGTCGCCGCCGTCGCCGCCTCGGCCGGGGTGCGCTGCCACGTCGACGCCTGCGTGGGCGGGTGGCTGCTGCCGTGGCTGCGCGAGGCCGGGGCGGACGTGCCGCCGTTCGACCTGTCGGTGCCGGGGGTGACGTCGATCTCATGCGATCTGCACAAGTTCGGGTACGCGCCGAAGGGGGCGTCGGTGGTGCTGTTCGCCGACCCGGCGCTGCGGCGCAGGGCCTACTTCGCGTCCGCCGCCTGGCCCGGCTACACGATCATCAACGCCACCGTGCAGAGCTCGCGCACCGCCGGGCCGCTCGGCGGCGCCTGGGCCACCCTCCAGGCGCTCGGCCGTGACGGCTACCTGGAGCTCGGCCGGACCACGCTGGAGGCCGCCGCCCGGCTGCGCAAGGGGATCGCCGGGATCGACGGGCTGCGGGTGCTCGGCGAGCCGGAGTCCACGCTGATCGCCTTCACCGGAGACGACGTGGACGTGTTCGTCCTGGCCGACGAGGCGCGGGCGCGCGGCTGGTTGATGCAACCGCAGCTCTCCTACGCGGGCATCCCGGCGAACCTCCACATCACGGTCACCGGCGTGACGCTCGCCGGGGTGGACGCCATGCTGGAGGTCATCGCCGAATCGGCCGCCGCCGCCCGGCGCATCGGCCCCGCCACCCTGCCCGACGGCCTCGTCGACCTGATCGCCGGCCTCGACCTGGACGCCCTGGACGACGCCGCCTTCGCCGAACTGGCCGCCTCCGTCGGCGTCGACCTGCGCCCCGGCACCGGGCAGCCCCGCATGGCTGTGGTCAACACCGTCCTGGACGCCCTCCCGGCCCCGGTCCGCGAGTCCGTCCTGGTCCGCTTCCTGTCGGTGATCTACGGCTGACGCCGCCGCGCTCACTAGCATGCTCAGCGACGAAACCTGATCCACCTGCGAGGAGTGGCGGCATGTTCGAGAAGTTCACCGGACGGGCGCGGCGCGTCCTCATCCTGGCCCAGGAAGAGGCCAGGATGCTCAGCCACGACTCCATCGGCGGCGAGCACCTCCTGCTCGGCCTGATCCATGAGAACGAGGGCCTGGGCGCCCATGTCCTCAAGAGCCTGGGCCTCACCCTTGAGGGTCTGCGCTCCCAGGTCGCGGAGAGCAGGGGCCGAGGCGGGCAGCCCGCGCAGGGCTACCTGCCGTTCACCCCGCCGGCCGAGCAGGCGCTCAAGGCGGCGCACGAGGAGGCCGTGCGGCGCGGCCTCGACTACGTCGGCACCGAGCACCTCCTGCTCGGCCTCGTCCGCGACGGTGCGAGCCCGGGCGCCCAGGTGCTGGTCAAGCTCGGCGTCGACCTCGGCCGGATCGAGCGCACGGTGGACGAGTTCGTCCAGCGGACGCTCGGGTCAGCGGTCGTTGACGCAGCGCAGGACCGGGGGTGAGGTCAGGGCGTCCGCGTCCAGCGATTCGCCCGTCGTCACGTGGAAGGTCGCCGTCTCGCCCGGCAGGAGGGTGACGAGCAGGTCGTCCACCGAGGCCGCCGGGTCGAGGCGGTCGGGGAAGAGCGCCAGGTCGCGCAGGACCGTACGGGCGGTGACCGTGACCCGGTAGCCGCCGTCCACCGGCTCGGCGCTCGCGTCGTAGGCCGCCAGGGGGAACGCCACGGCCGGGTCCTCGGCGAAGAACGCCACGGCGCGCCGGTCGCCGAGCGAGACCGTGAGCAGCTCGCCCGACGGGTCGTCCGGCGCCGACAACGCGGGCGGCAGCGGCACCCGGACGACCGAGCGCGGCGCGGCCTCGACCGGGACCGACTCCTTGGCCAGCGGTTCGCCGGCGAGGGTCCGGCGGACCAGCAGCAGCTCGCCGCGCCACGCCGCGCCGCCGTCGTTGACCACCGCCACCTCGTCCCCCTGCACGCTGAGCAGCCGGTCGGCGTAGACGCGGCGGAGCGCGTACCAGAGGGGCTTGCGGCGGCCGTCGCCGTCGACGGCGGCCCACGAGGTGACCGGCCAGCAGTCGTTGAGCTGCCACACGATCGTGCCCATGCAGTGCGGCGCGAGCGCGCGGAACCGCTCGATGCCGAACGTCATGGCCCTGGCCTGGTTGAGCTGGGTCAGGTAGTGCCAGTCGTCGAACGAGCCGGGCAGGGGGAGGTGGTCGCCGAGTCCGCGCAGCAGCTTGGCGTTGCCGTCGTCGGCCTTCTGGTGGTGCAGCACCAGCGGCGCGTCGGCGGCCAGCTCGCCGGAGACGGCGCGGCGCAGCGTGGCGTACGCGGGCGGGCCCTGGAAGCCGAACTCGGCGACGAACCGGGGCGTGTAGGCGGCGTAGCGGGTGTAGTCCTCGCGGTTCCACACGTCCCAGATGTGGATGGTGCCGCTCGACGGGTCCTGCGGGTGCCTGCCCGGGTCGGCGGAGAACGGGCTGCCCGGGATGTACGGGCGGGTGGGGTCCAGCTCGGCGACGATCGACGGCAGCAGGTCGTGGTAGAAGCCGCCGCCCCAGCTCCGGCCCTCCAGCGGCTCCTGCCAGGACCAGTCGGCGTACCCCTCCAGGTTCTCGTTGTTGCCGCACCACAGCACCAGGCCGGGGTGCGGGGCCAGGCGGGTGACCTGTTCGCGGGCCTCGGCGGTCACCTCGGTGCGGAACGGCTCCTCCTCCGGGTAGGCGGCGCAGGCGAACGGGAAGTCCTGCCACACCATCAGCCCCAGCTCGCCGGCCAGGTCGTAGAAGTCCTCGCTCTCGTACAGCCCGCCGCCCCACACCCGCAGCAGGTTGACCCCGGCGTCCACGGCCTGGGCGAACCGGGCGGCCAGGCGTTCGCGGGTGACACGGCTGGGGAAGCAGTCGTCGGGGATCCAGTTGACGCCCTTGACGAACACCGGCTCCCCGTTGACCGACAGCCGGAACGCGTCCCGGTCCAGCTCGACGCTCCGGAAGCCGATCTTCCGCTGCCAGCGGGACCCGCCGAGCCGCACGGTCAGCTCGTACCGGTGCGGCTCGCCGTAGCCGCGAGGCGACCAGAGCAGCGGGTCGGGCACGGACAGGGAGGCGACGGCGGTGCGCTGCCCGGCGGCGAGCGGCACCTCGGCGCTGACCCCGGCCACGTCGGCGGTGAGCGTGAGCGGCGCCTCGGTGGCGCGCTCGACGCGCACGTGCACGTCCACCACGCCGGCCGGGCCGTCCAGCCGGACCTGCGGGCGGACCTCGGCCAGCCGGGCGCCGCTCCAGCTCTCCAGCCCGATCGGCCGCCAGATCCCGGCCGTGACCAGCGCGGGCCCCCAGTCCCAGCCGAAGTTGCAGGCCATCTTGCGCACGAACGGGTACGGGGCCGCGTAGGCGCCGGGCCGGAAGCCGAGCCGTTCGCGCTGCGCCTCGGCGTGGGCGACGGCCGGCCCGAACGTCACGGTGAGCGTGTTGGCGCCCTCGCGCAGCAGGTGGCGCACCGGGAACCGGTAGGAGCGGTGCTGGTTGGCGGTGCTGCCCACGGTGACGCCGTTGAGCGTGACCGTGGCGACCGTGTCGAGGCCGTCGCACACCAGATCGGTGCGCTCGTGCTCGTCGCCCTGCCAGGTGAAGACCGTCGTGTACGCCCAGCGGGTGTCGCCGATCCAGGCCAGCCGGTTCTCGTTGTCGTCCAGGTAGGGGTCGTCGATGAGGCCGGCGGCCAGCAGGTCGGTGTGCACGCAGCCGGGCACGCTCGCGGGCACGTCCGTCGGTCCGGCGTCCTGCGGGACGGCCGACAGGGTCCAGCCGTCGTGCAACGGTCGGTACGCGCTCAAGTAGGTCTCCTTAGCAGTCGCTGAGCTGGGCACATGCCACGAAGTGCCCGGGGTCGGCCTCCAGCAGGCCGCCGGTGGCGCCGCGCTCGTGGTAGAGGCAGGTGGTGACCGGCGTGGCCTCCTCCCAGGGCGCGTGCAGCCGGGGGACGGCCGACAGGAGTTGCCTGGTGTAGGGGTGCAACGGGTCGTCGAACACCTTCGCCGTCACGCCCATCTCCACCACCGTGCCGCGCCGCAGCACGACGGTACGCTCGGCCAGGTAGTGCCCGAGCGACAGGTCGTGCGTCACGTACAGCACGCCGAGACCCCGGCCCTTGAGCTCGGCCAGCAGGTTGAGCACGTCGATGCGGGTGGAGGCGTCGAGCATGCTGGTGATCTCGTCGGCGATCAGCAGCTTGAGGTCGAGCAGCAGCGCCCGCGCGATGAGCAGCCGCTGCAACTGGCCGCCGCTGAGCTGGTGGGGGAACTTGCCCAGCACCTCGTCCGGGTTGAGCCGCACGTCGCGGATGGCCGAGCGGACCCGTTCGTCCCACTCGGCGTCGGGCACCGACGGGTAGTAGCTCTCCTTGATGAGCCGGAACACCCGGTCGGCCTTGAAGACGGGGTTGTAGCAGCTGAACGGGTCCTGGAAGACGCCCTGGACAGACCGGTAGTACTCCTTGCCCGGCCGGACCGCGACGCCGTCCACGGTGATGGAGCCGCTGGTGATCGGGACGAGGCCGAGGATCATCTTGCCGAGCGTGCTCTTGCCGCTGCCGCTCTCGCCGATGAGCGAGACGACCTCGCCGGGCCGCACGTCGAAGCTCACCGCGTCCACGGCCGTCATGGTCCTGCCGCCGAAGGTGCCGACCTTGTACACCTTCGTGACGTTGTCGACTTTCAGCATCAGGCCTTCCAGCACGCGACGAAGTGGTTGGGCTCGATCTCGACCGGCGGCGGGTCCTCCGCGCACTCCTCGCCGGCCATCGGGCACCGGTCGCGGAACCGGCAGCCCTTGGGCGGGTCGAGCAGCGACGGCGGGCTGCCCGGGATGCCGGTCAGCTTGCGATCCTGGTGGCGCACGCCGATCTCCGGCAGCGAGTTGATCAGCAGCCGGGTGTACGGGTGCCGCGGGGCCTTGGTGAGCCGGTCGGAGGGCGCCTTCTCGGCCAGCCGGCCCGCGTACATCACCATGATCGTGTCGGCGATGTGCGAGGTCAGCGCCAGGTCGTGGGTGATGAAGATCATGCTCTTGACGTAGCCGCTCTCCCGGAAGCCGAGCAGCGCCTTGGCCACAGCCTGCTGCGTCGACACGTCCAGCGCCGAGGTGATCTCGTCCGCGATCAGCAGCGACGGGTCGAGCAGCGTGGAGATGACCATCACCATGCGCTGCTTCATGCCGCCGGACAGCTCGATCGGATAGCGGCCGAGCACGTCACGCGGCAGGCCCACCAGGTCGAGGCGGCTCTCCAGCTCCTTGACGTCGAGCGTGACCCCGCGCGAGCGCAGCAGCTCGCCGACCATCCTGCCGATCCTGCGGGTCGGGTTCATGGCGCTCATCGAGTACTGCGGGATGAGCGACACCTCGTGGAAGCGGAACGCGACCATCGCCCTGTCGTCGCCGACGGGCAGCTCGCGGCCGTCGAGCTCGACCGTGCCGCCCGCGTGACGCATCCGGCCGTCCATCCGGATCAGGCTCTTGCCCAGCGTCGTCTTGCCGCAGCCGGACTCGCCCGCCAGGCCCAGGATCTCGCCGTCCGCCATGCCGAAGGAGACCCCGTCGAGCGCCTTCACCTCGCCCCTGAGCGTACGGTAGTGCACCCTCAGATCGTTGACCCGCAGACTCATGTCTCCCTCAGCTTCGGGTTGAAGACCTCGTCGAGGCCCACGTTGGCCACGTACAGGGCGCCCACGACGGCGGTGATGGCCGCACCCGGCGGGACGAACCACCACCACAGGCCGAGCTGGAGCGCGCTCCACTGGGTCGCGTTCTGCAGCATCAGGCCGAGCGAGACGCCCTCGGTCGGCCCCAGGCCGATGAAGTCGAGCGAGGCCGCGATCAGGATGGAGCCGCCGAACAGCAGGATGAAGGTCATGAACAGGTACGAGCTCATGTTGGGCGCGATCTCCCGCATGATGATCCTGCGGGTGCTCACGCCGCTCAGCCTGGCCAGGTCCACGAAGTCGCGGCTGCGCAGCGAGAACGTCTGCGCCCGGATCGCCCGAGCCGCCCACGGCCACGAGGTCAGGCCGATGAACAGCGCCTGGAGGCCGACGCTCCTGATGCCCAGGTAGGCGTTGATGATGAGCAGCACGGCCAGCGTGGGGATGACCAGCACGACGTTCGTCAGCATGTTGAGCACCTCGTCGACCAGGCCGCCCCGGTAGCCGGCGACGAACCCGATCGCCATCGCGATCACCGCCGCGATCCCGCCGCCCATCGCCCCGGCCAGGAACGTCGTGCGCAGCCCGTACACGAACTGGGTGAACACGTCCTGGCCGAACGTCGTCGTGCCGAACCAGTGCTCGGCCGAGGGCGGCAGCATGGGCCCGGCCACGTACTCGTTGGGCGGGGCCGAGCCGAGCAGCAGCGGCCCGAGCAGCCCGACGAGCAGCAGCACGAGCACGATGCCGAAGCCGATGAGCAGCTTGGTGTTGCGCACCGCGAAGTACAGCGCCTCGCGGCGCACCACCCGCTCTTCCGCGGGCAGGGTGGTGGTCGTGGTCATGCGGCACCCGCCATTCCCGCTCGTGTCCGGGGATCGACGATCACGTACACGATGTCGATGATGAAGTTGGCCAGCAGCACCCCGATCACGATGAACATGAACGTGCCCTGGAGCAGGAAGAAGTCCTGGTTCTGGATGGCCTTGAGAATCAGGCTGCCGAGCCCCGGGTAGGAGAACACGATCTCGGTCACCAGCGCCCCCGCGACGAGCACGCCGAGCTGCAGCGCCAGGCCGGTGATCTGGGGCAGGATCGCGTTCCTGAAGGCGTAGCGGCGGATCAGCCGGGTCGGCGCGCCGAGCGCCGCCAGGTAGTTGGAGTAGTCCGACTCCAGCTCGTAGATGATCATGTTGCGCATGCCGATCGCCCAGCCGCCCAGCGCCACGACGAACAGCGACAGGAACGGCAGCGTCCAGTGGTGCAGCAGGTTGACCAGGAAGGCCCAGCTCCAGCTCGGCTGCAGCGCGAAGCTGTAGCCGCCGGCCACCGGGAACCAGCCCGCCGTCACGCCCAGCCCCCAGGCCAGGATCACGGCCAGCCACATGTACGGCATCGCCGTCAGGACGTAGCCGACCGGCAGGACCGTGTTGTCCAGCAGCTTGCGCCGCGCCGCGAACGCGCCCAGCCGGTTGCCGATCCAGTAGCTGAGCAGCACCGCCGGGATCATCAACCCCAGCGTGTACGGGACCGCGCCGAGGATGACGTCGGCCACCGGGGTCGGGAACACCCAGATGCTGATGCCGAAGTCACCCTGGAACAGGGCGCCCCAGAAGTTCAGGTACTGCTGCCAGATCGGCTGGTCGAAGCCGAACAGGTTCGTGTAATAGGCCCGCATCGCCTCGACGGCCGCCGGCTGCGACACGCGGGACCTGGCCAGCATGCTCGCGACGGGGTCGCCGGGCATGAAGCGCGGGATCATCCAGTTGACGGTGACGGCGACCACGAAGGTCAGCCCGTAGATGAGCAGTTTCCTGCCGAAGTATTGGCGCACGTGAGGTCTCCCAAGCGGGCCCCCCCCCCCCGGGGTCGGGCGGGGGGGGGGCCC
>NZ_JAHKRO010000060.1:0-9230 GCF_019396325.1 Nonomuraea ceibae | reverse complement strand
CCGGTGAGGCCCCCAAAGCGCCCCCCTCCGCCGGGGGATGGGGCGGAGGGGGCACCCGTCATCCGGTCAGCCGGCCGCCGGCTGGAGCTGGGTGAGCGTCTCGAACCCGCCCAGCTCAAGCCAGTTGCGCCACATCACGGGAGCCGACTTGGGCGTCCCGGCGGCCGACGACGGCCAGTTCTTCCACACGCTGGTGCTGGACTGCGACCACAGGCCGTTGTACCAGAGCGGGATGATCGGCATCTCCTGGAGGTGGATCTTCTGGATCTCGGAGATGACCTTCTTCATGCCCTCGATGTCGTCGGTCTTGACCCGGTCGAGCTGCTGGACGAGCTCCCAGGCCTTCTTGTTCTCGTACCGCCCGAAGTTGACGGTGTTCTGCTGCTTCCTGATCGGGAGCTGGAAGATGTAGTCGTAGTAGGTCCACGGGCTGCTGGAGAGCTGCCGCTCGTTGTTGACCACCAGGTCGAACTTGCCCTCGCCGCGCTTCTGCACGAGCGCGTTGAAGTCGGGGAACTCGGGGTTGACGTCGATCCCGGCCGCCTTGGCGCTGCTGGAGATGACGCGGGCCGCCTCCATCCAGTCGGTCCAGCCGGCGGGCACCTCGATGGTCAGGCTGATCTTGGAGCCGTCCTTGTTCTCCACCAGCCCGTCGCCGTCGGTGTCCTTGTAGCCGGCGTCGGCCAGCGCCTTCTTGGCGGCGGCGGTGTCGAAGGTGAACCCGTCGGAGGCCACCACGCCCTGATCGACGAACTGGTCCCACTGCGGCAGCAGGCCGGTCGGGCTGGCCGCCTTGACCAGGTTGCCGTAGACGCCCTCGACGATCTTCTTGACGTCCACGGACGCGGCCAGCGCCTTGCGGAAGGCCGGGTCGTCCATCGGCTTCTTCGTGGTGTTGGGCACCAGCCAGGCGGTGTTGGCCGACAGCATGTACGGCGGCTCGTTGTAGAACGTCGTGATGCCGAAGTTGCCCTTGACCAGGTTGGCGACGCCGGGCAGGAAGTTGTTGCTCATGTCCATGCCCTTCTGCAGGAGCATGCCCATGGCCACCTCGTTGCTGGGGGTGGCGACGTCGACGATGTACCGGGGCTTGGGCTCCATGCCGAGCGCCGTCTTGCCCCACCAGTCGTCGCGCTTGACCCAGACCACGCGGTCCTGGTCGTGGCTCTGATACTTGTACGCGCCGCTGCCCACCGGGTTCTCGTTGACGCCGTTGAGCACGTCCTCCTCGGAGCGGTCCTTCCAGACGTGCTCCGGCACGATGACGCGGCTGTAGAGGTTGAAGTCCCATTCCTGGTAGTTGGCCTGGGAGAACGTGAAGCGCACGGTCTGGTCGTCGACCGCCTCGACGCTCTTCAGCCAGTCCCAGATGTTGTGGTACGGGATCGTCTCCATCTTGCCGAGGCTGTAGGAGAACGCCACGTCCTTGGCCGTCAGCGGCTTCCCGTCGGACCAGGTGACCCCGGTGCGGATCTTGGCCTCGTACGTGGTGTCGTCCACCCAGCTTCCGCTCTCGGCGATCCACGGGGTGAGCTTGGCCGCGTTCGGGTCGTAGTGGAACAGGCTCTCGTAGACCAGGCCCTTGGTGCCGGTGGCGGAGTCCCATTCGCGGATCGGGTTGAAGTTGGCCGGCGGGCCCCACTGGGTGCCGGTGGTGTAGAGGGTCTCGTTGCGCGGCAGCTCGCCCGTGACGCCCTGGCCGGTGGCGGCGGGGGCGGCTTGGGTGTTCTGGGTGGCCGCCGGTGTGGCGCCGCCGCCCGTACAGGCGGTGGCCGTCAGGCCAGCCGCGAGGAGCGGTATCAGGATCCGCGCCCGGGTCTGCATCTGTTTCTCCTTCCCCCACCGAAGCGGAGGTCGACCGTCCTGTCCAACCCCGAGATCGGCGGCCCGGGACGTGTGACGCCGCCGCTTCCCCGGTCCGGCGAAAGCCCGCTGACCTGCACAGGAGTCGCTTGGGAGCGCTCCCGCGACCGGCCGTGCCGAGCGCTGTCGCTGAACCGGTGAAGTACCGTGACGGTAAATACGGCGTGACGACGGCGTCAAGAGTCGTGATGCGTTTGAGACGATGGGGCCGCCGAAGTGCGGTTGGGGAGGGCGGTAGTAAAGTTCGGGTGCACTGACTAACCGGTTCACAAGTGGAGGCTCGGTGAAGCGACCGACGATCGCCGACATCGCCCGGCGAGCGGGCGTCTCCAAAGTGGCCGTCTCCTACGCCCTCAACGACCGCCCCGGCGTCTCCCCCGCCAAACGCGCCGCCATCAAGGCCATCGCCGAGGAGATCGGCTGGCGCCCCAACTCCGCCGCCCGCGCGCTCAACGGCGCCCGCGCCCGCTCCGTCGGCCTCACCGTGTGCCGGCCCGCCCGCATCCTCGGCGTCGAGCCGTTCTTCATGGAGCTGATCAGCGGCATCGAGAGCGAGCTGGCCAGCCACTCCTACGCGCTGATGCTCCAGGTCGCCGCCTCACCCGACCAGGAGATGGACATCTACCGCCGTTGGTGGGGCGAAGGCCGCGTCGACGGCGCCATCCTCGTCGACCTGCGCTTCTCCGACGCCCGCGTCACCGCGCTCAAGGAGCTCGGCCTGCCCGCCGTCGTCATCGGCCACCCGTCGGAGGCCGGCGCCCTGACCCCCGTCTGGTCCGACGACGCCGTCGCCATCCGGGAGACCGTCGAATACCTGGCGGCACTCGGCCACCGCCGCATCGCCCGCGTCGCCGGCCTGCCCGAGCTCGTCCACACCGTGCTGCGCGACCAGGCGTTCACCGCCGCCTGCGACGACCTGGGCCTCGACCGGCCCGCCATCATGCACACCGACTACACCGGCGAGGAGGGCGCCCGCGCCACCCGCCGCCTCGTCAGCGCCGCCACCCGGCCCACGGCCGTCGTCTACGACAACGACATCATGGCCGTGGCGGGCATGTCGGCCGCCCACGAGATGCGCCTCGACGTCCCCGGCGACCTGTCGATCGTCGCCTGGGACGACTCGGCGCTCTCCCAGGTCGTCCGCCCCGCCCTCAGCGCCCTGACCCGCGACATCCCCGCCTACGGCGCCCACGCCGCCCGCGCCCTCCTCGCCCTCATCGCCGGCGAGGAGGTCACCGGCATCCAGGACGAATCCGCCCGCCTCGTCCCCCGAGGCAGCACCGCCCCACCCCGCCCCGCCTCTTCACCGGAGCGACAGGCGTAGAGCCTCCAGGACGTCCGGGCCACCCAGCACGATGTCGGCGCCCGGGGTCGGCATGGTCCGGTACATGGCGTGGAGCACGTCGAGAAACGGCTGCTCGCGCAGCGCGTTCAGCATGATGGCGGCATCGCGGGACTCACCGCGTTGCGCAGGCGCAGGTATTCACGCAGCATGGCCTGACACCTCGGGAACGCGACCTCACGCCCTCTTCGCAGGTCAGCCCGATTGAGCTGGAACACCTCGATGGTCGCGCAGCCTCTGGGCGTGTTGCCGCGATAGGTGCCGGTCGAAAGGATCAACCGGAGATGGTCCAGCGGATCATCGCGTGTCGGGTCGACGAGCAGGCAGACCCCGGACTCGTCCACAGGAAACCGGTCCCTTTTCGCATTGCTGTTGCACGAGGAGCATGCGAGTAAATGGTTCAGCCATTCGAACGTGCGGAGCGGCGCTAACCTGATCGGCTCGAAATGATCGATATCCGTGCCTCGGCTGTCACCGCAGTACATACAGCGCTCGACCGCCGCCGACATCTGACGCAGCGCCAGCCTGACGCCTTCTTTCTCAAGGGCGGCGCCGGACCACTCCCTGCGGGCAGCACGGTGGTCCGCATCCGCCACTTTCAGCCGATCCGTGCGCGTGCGCAGCCGCAGCGACAGCTCAGGGTCCAGATCAGGGCGGGAGATCCGGATCAATCCCGCCTCCCCAGGCGGGAGGAGACCTCGTCCACCCGGGCCGAGAGCGAGCTCTCCAGCATTTTGCTGAGCTTTCGATATTCTTCGATCTCGGCTGTGGACGCCGAGCCCTCCAGGACTTTTTCCTCGAGGTCCCCGAGAATGCGCCGCACGCCCTCAGCCCTCCTCGAATAAGGACTGTCGACACCGAACAGCTCGGTCAGAATGGCGTCGTCACCGCTTCCGAAAACGACGCGCTCATGAAGATCCCGGTCGACGACGTGTGCCGCCCTGGGCTCATGAGGTCCGGGAAGGGAAACCAGCCCGTTGGCGGCGGCGGTCTGACAGATGTACGGGCTGTGCGTGGTCACGATGAACTGGACGAGCGGAAAGTGGTCCGTCAACCATTCACCGATCTTCTTCTGCCAGCTGACGTGCAGATGGTTCTCGACCTCGTCCACGAGAACGACACCCGGATACGCCAGCGTCGGTGTCTCGCCGGCATAGCTGACGCGCACCCTGCCATAGGCGAGATGCATCTGGCGGATGATGTCGAGCACGAGTGCCGTAACCGCCTTGTACCCCTCGCTCATCCGGCGCAGCGGCATCTCCGTGCCGTCATCCTGCCGCACCCACAACCCGTCGGAATCGACGCGCACCACCGTGTGGCCGTCGGGAAGCATGCCGTCGGCCAGCAAGGAAAGCACTGCCTCCAGCAGCTCGGCGGCGCCCGGACGCCCTTCCAGCTGGTAGAGATGCTGCTCGACCAGCCAGCTGACGCCCTCCACGAGACTCACGTCCTCGTCGAAGAGCGTCCGCAACCCCGCGTACATGGCTGCCCGCGACGATTCGCCACGCCCCAGCGCGGCTGCGGACAGCCGGCGGAAGGGCCCGTAGCCCGCGAAGAACCATCCTTCTCCAGGGGCGAATCGCAAGCGTCTCGTGCCCTTGGCCCGGCCTGAGGTCATGGCCCACTGCGGAGTCAGGTGGGAGCCGTCGGAGTCGTTCCAGCGCAGTTCGAAGTCCTGCGGACCGAAGTCCAGCCCTCCGTCGAACTCCGAGTCCTGCACCACCGTGACACGCAGGAACCCCTGCTCCCCCTCGGGCGCGCCTCGCCAGCCCTCCCAATCGCGGACGAAGTACTGGCCGATGACTCCCAGCGCTATCGCCTGCAGGATCGTCGTCTTGCCCGATCCGTTCCGCCCGGCGAGAACCGTCCAGCCCGCGTAGGAGCCGTCCGGACGACTGAAGTCGAGGTCCACCTGCCTGGGACCGGAGAAACCTCGAAGCCCCTGGATGACAAGCCGCGATATGTACATGGTGCGCCTCCTTCCAGGACCCTCCAGGCCGGCGGTGCAACTCTACGACTTTCACCGGTGGGCGACCGTGTCATTCGGCCGGGGCGCCCGCCAGGGGGGTCCAGCCGGTGGTGGCGTGCCAGGTGTTGCCGGCGCGGAGGTGGTCGCCGACGGCGCGTTCCAGGTTGGTGCGGCGGGGCAGGTCCGGGGCGAGCCGCGCGTCGGCACCGAAGACGAACGGGACGATGCCGCCGTCGTTGTCCGAGCGGTACGCGGGCCGGAAGCGGCGCTGGAAGCGGACGATGTTGGACTTCTCCGGCAGGTAACCGGCGAGCTGCTCGTCGAGCAGCCACGAGCCGCAGAAGGCGTAGCGCGGCCGCTCCTCGGGGAAGTGGCGCGGGAAGAACGCGGCGGCTTCGGCGAAGGCCGCGTCACACGCCTCGGGCGTCATCGGGCCGAGGAAGTCGGGGATGTGCACGGAGAGCGCCGGTTCGCCCGGCTCGCACGGCAGCCCGGCGGCCTTGATCGACTCGGCCAGGCGCTCGTCGAGCGTGGCGCGCTCGAACTGCAGCCGCCCCAGCTCGTAGATCATGCCGCGGAAGTGCAGCATGAGCCAGAACGGCGCGTTGAGCCCGCCGGTGCCGAGCCTCTTGCGGTAGACGGCCATGTTGCGGCCCAGGTCGGCCAGCGTGCGCGAGGAGACGTCGTCCGGGATGCCGCGGGAGCGGTGGTATTCGCGGACGTGCGGCGCGGCGGCCATGAACACGTGCACGTAGAAGTACGGGTCGGGCAGGTCGGGGAAGCGCGGCGGGTCGTCCAGGTCGCCCATGGCCGACACCAGGGTGTGCACGTTGCTTTCCAGCAGCCGCCACGCCTCGGTGCCCGGCCGGGGACGGGCCGCGAGGACGCCGGCCACGTCCTCGTGGGGCACCGTCAGGCGCAGGAGTTCGGGGACCGGGTCGGGCGGGAGGAGGTCTTTCATGTGCCCGAACGCTAGAGGGTGCCGCGCCGCGACTCAAGCCACGGACCCGGTGCGGGGCTTGCCCTCCCACGCGTAGGTCACGTACAGGACTCCGGCGCCCGTGGTGGTGGAGCCGGTGAGCTTCAGCCCGGCCGGCATGGTGCCCGGGGCGAACAGGCGCTTGCCCTCGCCGAGGACGACGGGGAAGACGAGCAGCCGGTACTCGTCGACCAGTTCGTACCGCTGGAGGGTGTGGATGAGGTCGGTGCTGCCCTGGGTCAGGATCTCGCCGTCGGTGGTCCGCTTGAGCTCGGCGACGGTCTCGGCGGCCTCGCCCGCCAGGACCGTCGTGTTGCGCCAGTCGGCGGTCCTGGGCGTGCGGGTGACGACGTACTTGGGCATGCTGTTGATCCGGGCGCCGCCCTCCTCGTCGGGCACGCCGGGCCAGTAGGAGGAGAGGATGTCGTAGGACCTGCGGCCCAGCAGCATGCCGGACGCCTGCTCGAGCTGGTCGCCCATGATCTGGCCGAACACCTCGTCGACGTGCGGGGCCAGCCAGCCGCCGTGGGTGAAGCCGTTGGAGTCGTCCTCGCCCGGTCCGCCGGGGCCCTGCATGACCCCGTCGAGCGACACGAACGCCGACACCACCAGTTTGCTCGCCATGTTCCTGCTCCTTCTCGCTTTCGATGTGCCTTCAGCATCGCGGAGGCCGTTTACGGAATCCTTACGGCTTCCCTTCCCCGCTTCTGAAGGCGCGCCGTTCAGCCGGCGAGGCCGAGCGCCAGGGAGGCGATCACCGGGGCGGCGTAGATCATCGGGAACGGCAGGTGCGAGAACCAGCGGGCGCGGGCCACGGTGACGACGGCGCCGGTGAAGTACAGCACCAGGCCGATCGCCGCCGCGACGCCGACGGCCGGGACGAGCAGCCCGGCGGCCAGTCCGAGCGCGCCCGCCGCCTTGGCCGCGCCGAGCCACGGCCACCAGGCGCGCGGGATGCCGTAGGCGGCCAGGGGCTCCACGACCCACTTGGCGCGCATGAAGACGGAGACGGCCGAGAAGCCGGTGGTGGCGGCGGCCAGCAGGGTGATGATCACGTAGGTGGTGGACATGGGTGACGCTCCTCTGTGTGTTTCTGCCTTCATCACCCCGACCCGCCCCGGCGGGGAGGTGTGACAGAGGGAGGAGAGATTTTTTCTAGGCGAACAGCCGCTCCGGGTGCATGCCGTCGACCAGGCCGGTGTCGGGCGGGTGGACGCTGTAGCCGAGCATGCGGCGGACCCGCCCGGTGAGCTGGCGGGCGACCTCGCGGCCCGGTGAGAGCGTGAACGCCTCGCGGGTGCGCAGCCAGGGCTCGCAGTAGTGGGCGGTGACCGTCAGCCGGGGCGCGGCCAGGTCGGGAAGCGGCGGGCGGGCGTGCCAGAGGGTGCCGAGGAGCAGCACGCACGAGCCGGCCTGGACGGGCAGCGGGACGCCGGAGCCGATCGGGGTGCGGTCGTCGGGCCAGCGGTGGCTGCCCGGCCAGACGGTGATCGCGGCGTCGTCGAGGGGCCACAGGGCGGCCACCGACAGGGCGGGGCGCGGGCGGGGCAGCGGGTAGTGCCGGTCGTCCGGCGCGGGCGGGCGGGCCGGGGCGCCGGGGCGCACCTCGATCACTTCGAGCTGGGACAGCAGGAAGTTCGGCAGCAGGAGGCGGTCCAGGAAGGCGAGCGCCGCGGGGTGGTCGAGCAGGGGGTCGACGGCCCGGGTGTTGGTCAGGACGCCGAAGACCTGCCGGAGGTGGCCGGTGCGGAAGGGGTCGCGGCCGGCGGGGCCGAGCAGCGGGGTGAGGTCGGCGCGGATGCGCCGGCAGGCGGCCGGGGTGAGCACGCCGGGCAGCACGAGGAAGCCGTCGCGGTGCAGTGCGGACAGGGCGCCGGCGGCCATCAGCCATCTCCTCGCGGGCGGGCGCCGAGCGCGGCGGTGCTGAACTCCCACAGCTCGCGCAGCACCGTCGCCCGCTCGGGCCGGGGGTCCTGGTCGAGGACGACGGTGAAGACGGCGCGCATGCCGCCCACCACGGCCGTGGCCAGCAGCTCGGGGTCGCGGCCCGCGACGACGGCGCCTTCGGCCTGGCCCGCGGCGACGTGTTTGGCGCCGAGCGTGATGACGAGCTTGAAGCAGCGCGCCTCCATGGCCGCCACCTCGGCGTCGCCGACCATGCGGCCGAGGACGACGGGGGCCAGCGGGTCGTCGTAGACGCGGTCGACCCAGGTGGTGAGCTGGGCGCGCCACCGGTCGAGCCAGGTGTCGCCGTCGAAGCTGACCAGGACGGTGTCGGCCACCAGCCGCTCGTAGAAGTCCTCCAGGAGCGCGCTCATCAGGCCGCTGCGGGTGCCGAAGTAGCGGTACGGCAGGCCGACGCTGAGGCCGGCGCGCCGGGCGACGGCCGCCACCTCGACGTCACCGGTGGCGATGAGCTCGTCGGCGGCGGCTTCGAGCAGGCGGCGGCGGCTGGCGGCGGCGCGTTCGGACAACGGTTCCACGCCTCCATGTTGGTTGAGCTCAACTCAACTTGCAAGATGGGGCCTCCCGCTACGGGCATTGGTGTGTTAAACGATTAACCACTATGACGCAGCACACACTCGTCGTTCCGGCCGAGCATCACGTCGCTCCACAAGCGGGCCGGATAAAAACCTACTTTACATGCAGGAAATACTATGTTATTCGTATAACATGAGACCTACCGCCAAACAGGTGGCAGAGCTCGCCGGAGTGTCGATCGCCACCGTGTCGTACGTGCTGGGCGGCCGGGACAGGCGGGTGGCCGCCGAGACCAGGCAGCGCGTGATCGACGCCGCCGCCCAGCTCGGCTACACCCCCAACCAGGCCGCCAGGAGCCTGCGGCGGCGGCGCACCCAGCGGGTGTGCCTGGTGCAGTCGTCGTTCGGCGGCGTGCCGACCGACGAGCGGCTGGCCCGCGACCTGCACGAGATGGCCGACGGCCACGGCTACTCGGTCGTCACGCTCACCGTCTACTCCGAGGCGCGCGCCGTCGCGGCGGTCGACGTGCTGCGCGGCGGCATCGCCGACGGCGTGCTGATCCACGCCGTCGGGGGCCACCCCACCCGGGGCCTGCT
>NZ_JAHKRO010000006.1 GCF_019396325.1 Nonomuraea ceibae | reverse complement strand
CGACGTGCAACGCGGCGGCATCGCCGACGGCGTGCTGATCCACGCCGTCGGCGACCACCTCACCGAGGACCTGCTGTCATCGGTCGTCGCCACCCGCATGCCGACCGTGGTCATCGGCCAGGAGAACGTGCCTCCGGGCTGCGACGTCGTACGGACGCCGGAGGCCGAGGCGTGCGCCGAGGCGGTCGAGCACCTGATCGCGCAGGGCCGGCGGCGCATCGCGTTCCTGGCCCAGCGCTACGAGCTCTACCGCGAGCGGCCCGCCGGCCGGCTGCTCGGCTACACCACCGCGCTCGACCGGCACGGCGTCGACCCGGCGCGCCGGATCGTGGTGCCCGGCGCGGACGACCGCGTTGGCGCCTACCAGGCGGCCACCGCGCTGCTGCGCGGCCCGGAGCCGCCCGACGCGATCTTCGCGGCCAGCGACCGGGCCGCGATCAGCACGATCTGGGCCGCCAGGGACGCCGGGCTGCGCGTGCCCGACGACGTCGCCGTGGTCGGCGTCGGCAACATCGACGAAGGACTCATCGCCAACCCGCAGCTCAGCACCGTTGGCCCGCTCAGGCACGACTACACCGACGTCGTGCGCCTGCTCTTCGACCGCCTCCAGGCCGACGAGCCACTGCCCGACCGCGAGATCGTCCGCTCCTGGGCGTTCCTGCGCCGGGGCTCTTCCTAGAAGGGAACCGATGAGATGTCCCCCGCCCTCTCCCGCCGCGACCTGCTCCGCCTGGCGTCGGCCGCCGCCGCCGTCCCCCTCCTGAACGCCTGCGCCGGCGCCCCGCCCGCCCCGTCCGCCGAGCCCGGCACGTTCACCGTCTACTGGAACGCCGGCCACGACTACCAGGCCTACCGCAAGGTGATCGCCGAGTTCGAGCAGGCCCACCAGGTCAAGGTCAACTTCCAGAAGTACCAGTGGCCCGACCTGCGCACCCGCCTGCTGGCCGACTTCGCCTCCGGCAGCGTGCCCGACGTGGTCGAGGAGCCCGGCGGCTGGGTCCAGGACTTCGCGATCTCCGGCAACGCCCTGTCGCTGCAGGAGTACGTCGACCGTGACGGCCGGGCGATGGGCTTCCCGTCCGACTGGCGTCCCGTCACCGTCGAGCGGAACTCGTACCAGGGCCAGGTGTACGGCGTGCAGCTCCACCTGACGTGCACGCTGCTGCTCTACAACAAGGGCATGCTGGACGCGGCCGGCGTCGAGCCGCCCACCACCTGGGAGGAGCTGCTGGAGGCGGCCGGGAAGCTCACCAAGGGCGACGTGTACGGCATCGCGCTCAACCAGGACCACGGCTACGCCGGGCCGTGGCTGATGCAGAACGGCGTGCGCTACTACGACCCGGCGACCAAGGGCGTGCTGGTGCCGCACGACGCGGCCGTGGAGGCGATGCGCTTCCAGGCCGAGCTGGTGCACAAGCACAAGGTCGCGCCGGTGCCGGTGTCGGGCACCGACTACTCGGGGCCGCAGAAGCTGTTCTCCGCCAAGAGGGCCGCGATGATCATCACCGGGCCGTGGGACCTGGGGCCGATCAAGCAGACCAGCCCCGACATCGAGGTCGGCTACGCGGCCCCGCTCAAGGGCCGCGAGCAGGCCACGAACGCGGCCGGGACCAGCGTGTTCGTCCCGGCCAAGGCACGCAGGCCGGACCTGTCATGGGACTTCGTCAAGCGGATCACCGCGCTGGAGGTCGAGCGGGCCGCCACCAAGGAGGTCGGCATGCTTATGCCGCGCCTCTCCTGGGCGGAGCTGCCCGAGGTGCAGGCCGACCCGGGGATCAAGGCGTTCGCCGACGCGCTCGGCATGGCCCGCGACGCCAGCCAGGAGATCCGGCTGACCGGGCAGTTCGGGCGCTTCGACGACGAGCTGAAGAAGATGTACCAGTCGGTGCTCATCCAGAACGAGCCCGCCGCGGCGGCCGTCGAGAAGTTCGCCGAGGCGGCCCGGGGTTACCTGAAATGAGCGTGCTGCGCCCGCGTACGCTCTCCGCCCGGTATGCCCGCACCGCCTACCTGTTCCTGCTGCCGGCGATCCTGTTCTTCGCCGCCTTCTTCTACCTGCCGATCGGGAACGTGGTCTCCACGAGCCTGATGACGGGGCCGTCCGCGGACCGGTTCGCCGGGCTGGGCAACTACACCCAGGCGCTGGCCGATCCGGCGGTGCGGCACTCGTTCCTGGTCACCGGCGGGTTCGCGCTGATCGTGGTGGCCGGGTCGATCGTGCTCGGGCTGGGCCTGGCGATGGCGCTGGACCAGCCGCTCAGGGGGCGGGTGGCGTTCCGGGTGATGCTGCTCGTGCCCTACCTGACGTCGGTGGCGATCGTCGGGCTGCTCTGGCGCAACATCCTCGACCCGGAGCTCGGCGTGCTCAACCGGACGCTGGCCGCCCTCGGGCTGCCGGAGCAGCAGTGGCTCAACACCAGCCCGCTGCTGACCATCGCCGCCGTCACGCTGTGGCAGAGCGTCGGCTACACGATGGTGCTGTTCCTGGCCGGGCTGCAGGGCATCCCCGAGACGTTCCACGAGGCGGCGAAGATCGACGGGGCCGACGCGTGGCACCGGTTCTGGCGGATCACGCTGCCGCTGCTCGCGCCGACGACGCTGTTCGTGTCGGTGATGGCGGTGATCTCCGGGCTCCAGGCGTTCGGGCAGGCGTACATCATCACCAACGGCGGGCCGGGCGACGCCACCGACCTGTCGGTGTTCCACATCTTCAACGTCGCCTTCCGTGCCCGCGACTTCGGCTACGCCTCGGCGCAGTCGGTGCTGCTGCTGATCGTGATCGTCGCCTTCACGCTCGTCCAGCTCCGGGCCGGGCGGCGCGGGGAGGTGCAGTACTGATGCGGCGCGCGCTGCTCTACACGCTGCTGACCGTGGCCTCGCTGGTGATGGTGCTGCCGCTGCTCTACATGCTCTCGCTGTCGCTGCAGACCGAGGCCGAGACGCTGTCGGCCGAGGCCGTGGTGTGGCCGGAGTCGCCGCAGTGGGGCAACTACGCCGAGCTGTTCGCCCGGGCGCCGTTCGGCGACTTCATCGTCAACAGCCTGGTCGTGGCCGGCGGGATCACGCTGGCGCACCTGCTGTTCGACCCGCTGGTCGGGTACGTGTTCGCCAAGTTCCGCTTCCCGCTGCGCAACACGCTGTTCGTGGCGTTGCTGGCGACGCTGATGGTGCCGTTCTTCGTGCGGATGATCCCGCTCTACGTGCTGATGGCACACCTCGGGTGGATCAACACGTACCAGGGGCTGATCACGCCGTTCCTGATGGACGCGTTCGGGATCTTCCTCATGCGGCAGTTCATCCAGCCGATCCCGGACGACCTCATCCACGCCGCGCGCATCGACGGGGCGTCGGAGTTCGCCATCTACCGGCGGATCATCCTGCCGCAGACGCGCCCGGCGCTGGCCGTGCTCGGCCTGTTCACGTTCGTCTTCCAGTGGAACGAGTTCCTGTGGCCGCTGGTGGCGACCACGACGCCCGAGATGCGGACGATCCCCGTCGGGCTCACGCTGTTCAACCAGGAGTACTTCACGCTCTGGCACCTGACGGCCGCGGGCTCGGTGATCCTGTTCGTGCCCACCGCCGTCCTGTTCATCGTCACCCAGCGCTACTTCGTCCGCGGCATCGCGCTGACCGGCCTTCGTTAGGAGCTTCTTCTTGGCACGCCCGAACGTGATCGTGATCCTGACCGACCAGCAGCGGTGGGACACCGTCGGCCCCTTCACCCCCAACCTCGACAGGATGGCCAGGCACGGCACCCAGGCCACGGTCGCGCTCACGCCGCAGCCGGTGTGCGCGCCCGCCCGCGCCGCGCTGCAGACCGGGCGCTACCCGACGACGGTCGGGGTGCACCGCAACGGGCTCACGCTGCCGGCGGAGGAGCGCACGCTGGCCCACCGGTTCGGCGAGGCCGGCTACGCCACCGGGTACATCGGCAAATGGCACCTGGCCCAGGGCGACCCGGTGCCGGAGGACCAGCGCGGCGGCTACCGGAGCTGGCTGGCGGCCAACACGCTGGAGTTCACCTCCGACGCCTACCGGACGATCGTCTACGACGAGGCCGAGGAGCCCGTCTTCCTGCCCGGCTACCGCTCCGACGCGCTGGTGGACGCCGCCGTCCGGTTCGTCGCCGACCACCACGAGGAGCCGTTCTTCCTGTTCCTGTCGTTCCTGGAGCCGCACCACCAGAACGAGGTCGACAACTACCCGGCGCCCGACGGCTACGAGGAGCGCTATCAGGGCCGCTGGCTGCCGCCCGACCTGGCGGCGCTCGGCGGCACCGCGCACCGGCATCTCGGCGGCTACCTCGGCCAGGTCAAACGGCTGGACGAGGGGCTGGGGCGGCTGCTCGACGCGCTGCGCAGCATGGAGCTGCTCGACGACACGATCGTGGCCTACACCTCCGACCACGGCAGCCACTTCAAGACGCGCAACGACGAGTACAAGCGGTCCTGCCACGACGCCTCGCTGCGGGTGCCGCTGGCCGTACGCGGTCCGGGCTTCGACGGCGGGGGCGCGATCGCACGGCCGGTCAGCACCCTCGACCTGCCGCCGACGCTGCTGGAGGCCGCCGGGCTGCCGGTGCCGGAGGACATGCAGGGGCGCTCGTTCCTGCCGCTGCTGCGCGACTCCCGCGCCGAGTGGCCCGGCGAGGTGTTCTTCCAAGTGAGCGAGTCGGAGGTGGGGCGCGGCATCCGCACGTCCCGGTGGAAGTACTACGCGGTGGCCGAGGACGCCGACCCGTGGCACGACGCCGGCTCGCCGCGCTACCGCGAGCAGGCCCTGTACGACCTCGACAGCGACCCGCACGAGCTGGTCAACCTGGCCGGGCTGCGCTCGCACCTGGAGGTGTCGGCGGAGCTGCGCGAACGGCTGCTGCGCCGGATCGCCGAGGCGGGCGAGCCCGAACCGGTCATCGACTCGGCCCCGGAACGCGACTCCGACGTGCTCGCCGATCCCGTCGTCCGCCTCGGCGGTCCCGCTCCGGCCCGATTCGGCCACCAAGCTCGCTAGGTTGGGGGGACGTGCGTCTGAGGGTTCGTGGGAAGGTGAGCAGTTTTGTCCATCTCTGTGCCCGCTGCCCGGGAGACGTCCCTGCACTTCCCCGCCGGATCGCTGGTGATCCTCACCGGCCTGCCCGGCGCGGGCAAGACCACGCTGCTGCGCCGCCTGTACGGCCTGACCGGGACCGAGAGCGGCCCGGTCACGGCGGGCGGCGCGGCGGTGATCGACTCCATGCAGTCACGCCTGCACTGGGCCGGCGGGCTGCGCTGGGCCCCGAAGCCGGTGCGGACGTTCGTGGTGTTCTGCACGCACCTGTGGCGGATTCGCGCGGCGGTGCGGGCCGGGCGGTCCGTGGTCGCCCACAACCGGGGCTGCGGCGCGTTCGTGCTGCGCGCGTTCGCCTGGATGGGCCGGCGGGGCGGCTTCCACCTGGTGTTGCTGGACGTCACGCCGGAGGTGGCGAAGGCGGGCCAGCACGCCAGGGGCCGCGTCGTGCCGGACCGGACGTTCGCCCGGCACCACCGCCGCTGCCACGCCCTGCTGGCGCGCGCCCGAGCGGGCCGGCCGGCGCCCGCTCACAGCGCCAGGGTCCTGGACCGGGCGGAGGCCGACCTGCTGGAGAGCATCCGCTTCGGCCGGCCGTGAGCTGGTGGCGGCTTAGTGGCGGCGGGAGCGGAACCGGTCCAGGAACCGGCGTGCCTTGTGCTGGTTGCGGGGGTCTCGGGCCATCCGTTTGGCCTTCTCGATCGTCTGCCTGCCCTGGGGGCTGCGGAGGTAGGCGCGCACGCGGTCTATGAGGGTCATGCGCGCCCCCTACCCAGAACCGCGGGTCACACGCGGGTTATGCGCACGGCGTCGGCGATGACGTAACCCGGCGCGGAGGTCCAGCGGCTCACCCCCACCACGTTGTACGTGCCCGCGGCCAGCGAGAACGTGCCGAGCACGCGCCAGGCGCCGCCGCCCGAGCGCTGGTCCACGGTGACGGTCTGGTTGCCGCCCGCCGCGGCCACGATGTGCGGCGCGGCACTGCTGTAGCCGGCGTTGGCCGGGTGCCACACCTCGACGCGGTAGCTGCCCGCGGCGGGGATCGCGGCCCGGAACCAGGCCGGGTCGCTGGCTGAGACCGGGTCGGCGAAGCGGTAGTCGGTGCCGTGGAGCTGCGGGGAGTAGGTGGAGGTGCCCCAGGCGGCGCTCGCGGTGAAGGCGGCGTCGGCGTTGTCGACGGTGACGCTGAAGGTCTCGCCGGAGCCGGTGACGGACCTGCCGGCGCTCGGGGCGCTCTCCTGGTGAGTGCGGGTGAGCGCGGTCGCGTAATAGGTGTAGGCGGTGCCGGGCGCGGCCGTGGTGTCGGTGTAGGCGGTCTTCGTCGTGGTGGCGACCAGGTTGCGGGCGTCGGCGAACGCGCACTCGCCGGCGGCTCCGGTGGTGCGGTAGATCGCGTAGTAGCGGGCGCCGGAGCCCTGGAAGGCCAGCGAGACGCCGTTCGTGACGCGGGTGGCCGAGGTGATCGACGGCGCGGCGGGCGCGGCTGCGGAGCCGCGGGCGGGCAGCAGCGCCGGCTTGCCGTAGTGGGCGGCGGCCAGCGTGGAGAACGAGCCGATGCGGTCGGCCCTGACGTCCTTGGCGCTGAAGTACACGTCGCCGGCGACCTCGGGGTGCTGCCGGTTGACGTGCAGGTGGTCGCTCAGCTCGTTGCGGTCCTGCCAGGCGGCGTCCTGGCCGGAGGCGCCCGCGCGGTAGGCGGCCTGGCCGATGACGAGCTGGGTGCCGGTGCCCCGGACGACCTCGGCCCACCAGGCGGTCAGCACCTCGTACGCGGCCGTGCTGAAGCCGATGTGCCAGTAAATCTGCGGCGAGATGTAGTCCACCCAGCCCTGCTTGACCCAGCGGCGGCTGTCGGCGTAGATCGCGTCGTACGACTGGAGTCCGGAGGTGCGCGAGCCGAGCGGGTCGGCGGAGGCGTTGCGCCAGATGCCGAACGGGCTGATGCCGAACGTCACGTGCGGCTTGGCGGCGTGGATGCGCTGGTCGAGCTCGCGTACGAGGAGGTTGACGTTCTCGCGGCGCCAGTCGTGGATGTTCATCCCGCCGCCGTGCTGGGAGTACGCGGCCGAGTCCGGGATGGTCTGGCCGCTGACGGGATAGGGGTAGAAGTAGTCGTCGAGGTGGACGCCGTCGATGTCGTAGCGGCTGACCGCGTCCATGATCACGTCTTCGATGAAGTCGCGGACCTCGGGCAGGCCGGGGTTGTAGTAGAGCTTGC
Organism: Nonomuraea ceibae; assembly: GCF_019396325.1. GTDB lineage: Bacteria > Actinomycetota > Actinomycetes > Streptosporangiales > Streptosporangiaceae > Nonomuraea > Nonomuraea ceibae. Next base: position 178,884 of record NZ_JAHKRO010000006.1, on the reverse strand, counting down.
CGCCGTAGGCGAAGCGCCAGGCGGGGTTGCGGCGCGCCGGGTGGGTGGAGATCAGGCGGCTGGGGTCGTCGTGGTTGGCCACGCGGTAGGGGTTGAACCAGGCGTGCAGCTCCAGGTTGCGGGCGTGCGCCTCGGCGACCATGAAGGCGAGCGGGTCGTAGCCCGGGTCGCGCCCCTGGGTGCCGGTGAGCCACTGCGACCACGGTTCCAGGCTGGAGGGCCAGAACGTGTCGGCGGTCGGCCGCACCTGGACGACCACGGCGTTCATCCGGCGCTGTACGGCCAGGTCGAGCCAGGAGCGGAACTCGGCCTGCTGGGCGGCCACGCTCAGTCCGGTGCGGCTGGGCCAGTCGATGTTGGCGACGCTGGAGATCCACATGGCCCTGAGCTGGCGCTTGGGCGTGGCGGGGTCGACGGTGCAGGCGGAGGAGGCCGCCGCGGGTGCGGTCGCGGGCGCCACGGCGCCGGCTAAGACGGCCAGCAGGGTCGTCAGGACGAGACGCAGAAGCGTGGTCACGAAGGGAAGTTTCAGCCGACTTCCCGTAGAGCGCAATAGTTTTCACCACATTGGCGGGGGCCCAACCTAGCCCGCCAGCCTCTTCGCGCGGGCGGAAAGTTTCCTTTAATACCTAAGTAATGTCAATTATCGACATCAGTCATGGAACGGCCTTACTGTGCGACCGATACCCCCCAACGAGGAGCGCCCATGACTCTCGCCCGAACGCGATTAGTGGCCCTCACGGCCGCGGTCATCACCTCCCTCATGGTCCTCGCAGGTCAGCCGGCCCTGGCCCAGCACACCGCCAACCCCCTGTCCGAAGCCTTCGACCGGGCAGCCGCCGCGCACGACGTCCCCCGGGACCTGCTCGTCGCGCTCGGATACGCCGAAACCCACCTCGACGGCCACAACGGCGAGCCCAGCGCCAGCGGCGGGTACGGCGTAATGCACCTGGTGAGCAACCCCACCAACAAGAGCCTCGAACAGGCCGCCGAACTCACCGGCCAGCCCGTCGCCAAGCTCCGCAAGGACGACGCGGCCAACATCCTCGGCGGCGCCGCCGTGCTCCGCGCCCACGCCGACAAGCTCGGCCTCGACGAGGCCGCCCGCGACGACATCGGCCGCTGGTACCAGGCCGTCGCCGCGTACGGCAACGCCACCTCGCCCGAGCTGTCCCGCCTGTACGCCGACGCCGTCTACGAGAGCCTCGGCCTCGGCCTCCAGGCGCGCGGCGTGACCGTCGCCCCGCAGGAGGTCACCGCCGACCGAGGCGCGCTGGCCGACGCCCGCGACCTGAACGCGCAGGCCACCGTGGCCAGCGCCGACTACCCGCCCGCCGCCTGGGTCGCCGCCAACTCCGGCAACTACACCGCCTCCAGCCGCGAGTCCAGCTACAACATCGACCGGGTGATCATCCACGTCACCCAGGGCTCGTACGCCGGCACCATCTCCTGGTTCCAGAACCCGAGCGCCAACGTCTCGGCCCACTACGTGATCAAGTCCTCCAACGGCGCCGTCACCCAGATGGTCCGCGACAAGGACATCGCCTGGCACGCGGGCAACTGGACGTACAACACCCGGTCCATCGGCATCGAGCACGAGGGCTGGGTCGACGACGCCTCCTGGTTCACCGACGCCATGTACCGCGCCTCGGCCGCCCTGACCAAGCACCTGTGCGACAAGTACGGCATCCCGAAGACCCGTACCGGCATCATCGGCCACAACGAGGTACCCGGCGCCACGCACACCGACCCGGGCCGGCACTGGAACTGGACCACGTTCATGAACTACGTCAACGGCGGAGGCGGCACTCCGACGTGGACCACGACCGTGGACAACTCCAGCTCCGGCTTCACCGCCAGCGCCAACTGGGGCACCTCGGCCTACTCCAGCCAGCGGCACGGCACCGACTACCGCTTCGCCGAACCGGTCGCCGCCAGCGACCCGGCCTGGTACTCGGCCGCCATCCCGAGCGCCGGCACGTACCGGGTGGAGGTCTGGTATCCCAGCGATCCGGGATACAACAGCTCGGCCCCGTACATCGTGGCCACGGCGGGCGGCAACCAGACCGTGTACGTCGACCAGAGATCCGGAGGAGGCGCCTGGCGCAGCATCGGCACCTTCTCGCTCAACGCGGGAACGCAGAACGTGGTGGGCGTCAGCAGATGGACGTCCGGCACCGGGCTGGTGATCGCGGACGCGGTCCGCATCTCGCGCGTCTGAGTCCTGAAGTGAAGTTCCCGGCCCGTGCGCGGGCCGGGGGCTTCACCGCTCCCACCTGCGGGTTTGACGTCGGCGGGGGCGGAAAGATCCCTCTGAGTGAGCGAGGCGACACTCCGGGCGGAAGGGCTGACCAAGTCCTTCCCCGGCGTGCGCGCGCTGGACGGGGTCGATCTGAGCCTGCGCGCGGGCGAGGTGCACGTGCTGCTCGGCGAGAACGGCGCCGGGAAGAGCACGCTGATCAAGATCCTGTCCGGCGCGTACCGGCCGGACGAGGGCCGCGTGCTGATGGACGGGCGGCCGGTGGAGATCCGCGACGCCGGTGACGCGCGGCGGCTCGGCATCTCGACCATCTACCAGGAGTTCAACCTGGTGCCGGACCTGTCGGTGGCGGAGAACCTGTCGCTGGGCAGGCTGCCGCGCCGGTTCGGGCTCGTCGACACGGCCGCGATGCAGCGCCGGGCCCGCGAGCTGCTGGAGCGCGTGGACGTGCGGGTCGACCCGCGCACGCCGGTCCGCAGGCTGGGCATCGCCCGCATGCAGATGGTGGAGATCGCCAAGGCGCTGTCGCTGGACGCCCGGGTGCTGATCATGGACGAGCCGACGGCGGTGCTCACCACCGGCGAGGTCGGCAAGCTGTTCGCGATCGTCCGGCGGCTGCGCGACGAGGGCGTGGCGATCGTGTTCATCACCCACCACCTGGAGGAGATCGCCGAGATCGGCGACCGGGTGACGGTGCTGCGCGACGGCCGCTCGGTGGCCGAGGTGCCCGCAGGCACGCCGCAGGACGAGCTGGTCAGGCTCATGGTGGGCCGGCCGGTCGACCAGCAGTTCCCACGCCGCCCGGCCGAGCTGGGCGAGCCGCTGCTCAGCGTGCGCGGGCTGACCCGCAGGGGAGCGTTCGACGACGTCTCGTTCGAGGTGCGGGCGGGCGAGGTGGTGGGGCTGGCCGGGCTGGTGGGCGCGGGCCGCACCGAGGTCGCCAGGGCGGTGTTCGGCGCCGACCGCTACGACGCCGGCGAGGTGTTCGTGCGCGGGCGCCGGCTGCCGCCGCACGACGTGCACGCCGCGATGGAGGCCGGGCTCGGGCTGGTGCCGGAGGACCGCAAGGGGCAGGGCCTGGTCCTGGGCGCCGGCATCGGCGAGAACCTGGGGCTGGTCACGCTGCGCGACGCCACCAGGGCCGGGTTCGTGGACCTGAAGGGCCAGCGCACCGCGGCGGCCCGGGTCGCCGAGCAGCTCGGCATCCGCATGACCGGCCTCGACCAGGAGGTCCGCACGCTGTCGGGCGGCAACCAGCAGAAGGTCGTCATCGGCAAGTGGCTCGCCGCCCAGGCGGGCGTGCTCATCCTGGACGAGCCGACACGCGGCGTCGACGTGGCCGCCAAGGTCGAGATCTACCAGCTCGTCAACGCCCTCACCGACTCGGGGCACGCGGTGCTGATGATCTCCAGCGATCTGCCGGAGGTGCTCGGGATGAGCGACCGCATCCTCGTCATGGCGCGCGGCCGGCTCGTCGGCGAGCTGCGCGCCGACGAGGCCACCCAGGACGGCGTGATGGCGCTGGCCGTCACCGACGTGGCGGGCTCTCGTGCGGAGTAAGCAGGGCGGGACCGACAGCCGGTCGTCGGCCTGGCTCGCCGAGAACGGCGCGGTCGCCGCGCTGGTCGTGCTCGTCATCGCGCTGTCGCTGCTGTCGTCCGACTTCCTCAGCCTGACGAACCTGCTCAACGTGGGCGTGCAGGCGGCCGTGACCGCCATCCTGGCGTTCGGCTCCACGTTCGTCATCGTCACCGGCGGCATCGACCTGTCGGTCGGCTCGGTCGCGGCGCTGTCGGCGATCACGCTGGCGTGGACGGCCACCGAAGGCGGCCTGCCGTGGCCGGCCGCCGTCGTGCTCTCGCTCGCCACCGGCGTGGCGTGCGGGCTGGTCAACGCCGTCCTGATCGCGTACGGGAAGCTGCCCCCGTTCATCGCCACGCTGGCCATGCTCGGCATCGCCCGCGGCCTGGCCCTGGTCATCTCCCAGGGCAGCCCGATCTCCATGCCGGAGGCGGTCTCCCACCTGGGCGACACCGTCGGCCGGTTCCTGCCGATCCCGGTCCTGGTGATGCTCGTCATGGGCGTCGTCGCCGCGATCATCCTCAATCGGACCTTTCCCGGCCGGGCCATGTACGCGATCGGCGGCAACGAGGAGGCCGCCCGGCTGTCCGGGATCAAGGTCAGTCGGATCAAGCTCATCACCTACGCGCTGTCCGGCGCGTTCGCGGCGGTCGCCGGCGTCGTGCTGGCCAGCCGGCTGGCCTCGGCGCAGCCGCAGGCGGCGGCCGGCTACGAGCTCGACGCCATCGCGGCCGTCGTCATCGGCGGCGCGAGCCTGTCGGGCGGCAAGGGCCGGGCGCTCGGCACGCTCGTCGGCGCGCTCATCCTGGCCGTGCTGCGCAACGGGCTCAACCTGCTGTCGGTCTCGGCGTTCTGGCAGCAGGTGGTGATCGGCGTGGTCATCGCGCTGGCCGTCCTCGTCGACACCCTGCGCCGCCGGGGAACGAACTAGAAAGGCACGATCATGCGGATTCCCGCGATAGTCATGGCGCTCGCGCTCGGCCTGGCCGCGTGCGGCGGCGGGGGCGGCGACGGGCTGGAGCTCGGCATGTCCGTCTCGACGCTGAACAACCCGTACTTCGTCCAGCTCCGCGACGGCGCCCAGGAGCAGGCCGACAAGCTCGGCGCGACGCTCACCGTCACCGACGCCCAGAACGACGCCTCCCAGCAGGTGAACCAGGTCCAGAACTTCACCAGCCAGAACATGAAGGCGATCATCCTCAACCCGGTCGACTCCGACGCGGCGGCGCCCGCCGTCACCGCGGCCGAGCGCGTCAACGTGCCGGTGATCGCGGTGGACCGCGGCGTCAACGGCGTCGAGGTGGCGCAGACCGTCGCCTCCGACAACGTGGCCGGCGGCAAGCTGGCCGCCCAGGAGCTCGCCAAGCAGATGGGCGAGCAGGGCCAGGCCGTCGTCCTCCAGGGCACCCCGGGCACCTCCGCCTCCCGCGACCGCGGCCGGGGCTTCGAGGAGGGCATCAAGGCGTTCCCGAACATCCAGGTCGTGGCCCGGCAGCCGGCCGACTTCGACCGGGCCAAGGGCCTGGACGTGATGACGAACCTGCTCCAGTCCCACCCGGACGTCACCGGCGTGTTCGCCGAGAACGACGAGATGGCGCTGGGCGCGATCCGGGCGCTCGGCAGCCGGGCCGGCAAGCAGGTCAAGGTCGTCGGCTTCGACGGCACCCCGCACGGCCTGACCGCGGTCAAGGACGGCACCCTCGCCGCCACCATCGCCCAGCAGCCGAGGCTGCTCGGCCAGCAGGCGGTGGAGGCGGCGGTCAAGCTCGCCAGGGGAGAGCAGGTGGAGAAGACGGTGGCCGTCCCGGTCAAGGTGGCGACCAAGGCGAACGTCGGGGAGTTCGAGACGTCCTGACCCCGGTCAGGTGCGGCGGTAGCGCGACTCGCCGAAGCAGTAGCCGGCGAACAGCATCAGCCCCACGGCCACCAGCACCAGCAGCCACGGCCCGACGGGGGTGTCGGCGAACGCGCGGAGCGTCGCGTCGATGCCGCCCGCCTTGTCCGGGTCGTGGGTGAGGGCCGCCTGGACGACGAAGATCCCGGCCAGCCCGGCGATGGCGCCGCGCGCCAGGTAGCCGGCCACGCCGAGCTTCTCCATCACCGAACGGGTGCGCGGCGACATGCGGCCCAGTTCGAGCTCCTCCCGGAACTTCTTGGTCACGCCCTGCCGGATCCAGTAGACGCCCAGCGCGACGATGCCCAGGCCGATCACGCCGACGAGCAGCTGCCCGGCGGGCAGGTCGAGCAGCTTGCCGGTGACGTCCTGCGACTTCTGGTCCTCCGAGGCGGCGCGGCCCACCGTCAGCACGCTCCACAACGTGAAGACGATCAGCGCGTACACGACCGTCTTGCAGGCCGCCTCGGCCCGGTCCAGCGGGCGCAGGTGGCCGAACAGCACCTCGGACGCCTGCCACAGAGCCAGCGCGGCGAAGCCCGCCACCATCACCCACAGCAGCACGGAGCCGAACGGCAGCTCCGCCACCGTGGTGATCGCGCCGCCCTTGTCGGCCTGCTCTCCCCCGCTGCCGAGCGCGATCTGGATCGCGAGCACGCCGATCAGCGCGTAGAGCACGCCCCGGCAGGCCAGCCCCACACGGGCGAGCCTGTCGAGCGCGGGGGTGTCCGCGGCCCTTCTGGCCGCGGCCCTGGCGTTCTGCGCGGTAGTCAAGGGGTCCTCCTCGGGGGTCGGGGGACCTCCACCTGCCCGCGAACGCGTCATCTAGGCGTGAGCACCCACTGCCAGCCCTCCTCCTCGGCCCGCGCGTCGTGGTCGCCGGTGAGCCGCACCACGTCCCGGCCGTCCACGCTGACCAGGGCGAGAGCGGCGCGGAACTCGTTCTCGCAGGCGCCGGCGCAGGCGAGGGCGAGCGCGTGCCCGTCGTCGGCCCAGGCGAGGAGCTGGAGGACCCGCTGCCGGCCGACGACCGCGCCCGTCCGCCTGTCGGTGATCGAGGTCGGCAGGCCGGGGTCGCCCAGCACCAGCCTGCCGTCCGGTGACACCTTCGACAGCCCGCCCTGGCTGATCAGGTCGGGCGGCGCGGCCTGCGGCGTGCCGTCCGGGCTGTGGTAGAGCCTGCCGGGGCTGGTGTCGACCGGCGTCCAGATCAGCGAGCCGTCGAGGCTCCAGCCCAGGTCCTGGCGCGTGTTGCCGTTGCCGGGCTGCGCGCCTCGCTCCAGTGGCGGCATAGCGTGGAACTCGACCGTGCCCGCGGGCACGTCGGCGATGACGTAGCCGGTGCGGGCGCTGGGAGGAAGCAGCCGGCTGTTCGGCCCGTTCCGCTGCCAGGTGTCCGGATAGTCGGCGTAGCTCGTGGCCAGCAGCCGCGTGCCGTCGGGCGACCAGGAGAGCGACGCGACGTCCCGGCCCAGGTCGATCCAGGTGATGAACTGCCGCGTCTCCATGTCGAGGATGCCGGCCCGCCGGCCCATCACGTCCCCTTCGAGCACCGCCGCCACCCGCAGGCCCGGCGCCACGTCGAGCCAGGCGTACGACGTCCGCTCGTAGCCGCCGGTACGCGGGTCGTACAGCCACCAGGTGCGCCGCAGCCGCTCCCGGTCGCCGCCGAGCTTCTCCACCCGGTGCGTGCAGTACGCCGAGACCGCCACCCGGCCGGCGGCCACCAGCTTCGTCGGCCGCATGCTGCCCGGGTCGCCGCGCACGTCCGTGGGCGCGGGCGAGGGCCGGGGCGGCAGCGTGACCCCGTCGGCGGGCCGCACGGTCGCCGGCCGGCCCGTCAGCACGACCGCGAACACAGCGACCGCCACCGCGAAGGCCAGCACCGCAGCCGCGACGGCGGGCTTCCTGGAGCGCTTGCGCAGCGCCCGGTCGGCCAGGTCGTGCGGCACCCGGGCCTGCCCGGCCCACTCCCGCATCGTCTCCCTCAGCAGCCTGCTCATACGGCGGCCTCCAGTTCCTGTGCGAGCTCCGGGGCGAGCTGCCGCAGCCGGGCCAGCGAGCGGTGCGCGGTGCTCCTGACCGTGCCGACCGAACAGCCGAGCAGCCGCGCCACCTCGTGGTCCGGCAGGTCCTCGAAGTAGCGCAGCACCAGGACCGCGCGCTGCCGGGCGGTGAGCCTCGCCAGCGCGTCCCGCAGCACCAGGCGCAGCTCGCTCTGATGGGTGCGGTCGAATCCCGGCACGTCGGGCACCGCGTCCCGGACGACCTCGCCGCGCCGCACCGCCGTACGCCACCAGCTGATGTTCTGCCGGTACATGGTCTGCCGGGCGTAGGCCTCCGGCGCCGCCACCCGCCGCCACCGGCCCGCCAGCTTCGCCAGCGCCGCCTGCACCAGATCCTCCGCCGCGTGCTGGTCCCCGCCGGTGAGCAGGAAGCCGAGCCGCATCAGCGCGGGCGAGCGCGCGGCGACGAACTCGCGGAAGACCCTTTCGTCCTCGGCGTCCACGTCACCTCCCAGAGATCGTCCTTCGTCCCTGAGACGCTCCCGAACGCGCCCCACTATGCCTCTTGTGGGATTTTCGTGGGCCTAGCGTGGCATTACCCCGGGTAGTCACACACGTACGGCCCGTGTACTAGGGGGAACCAGGTGACGATCCACAAGCCGTCCAGCGGCGAGCCGCTGACCTCGCCGCTCGCCCCGGCCAAGAGCCACCGCACCGGGGCGGTGCTGGTCAGGTGGATGACCACGACGGACCACAAGGTCATCGGGTACCTGTACCTGATCACCTCGTTCGGGTTCTTCCTGGCGGCCGGGGTCATGGCGCTGCTCATCCGGGCCGAGCTCATGCAACCCGGCCTGCAACTGGTGAACACGGTGCAGTACAACCAGCTGTTCACCATGCACGGCGCGATCATGCTGCTGCTGTTCGCCACGCCGCTGTTCGCCGGGTTCGCCAACGTGATCATGCCGTTGCAGATCGGCTCGCCCGACGTGGCCTTCCCCCGGCTCAACATGGTCAGCTACTGGCTGTTCCTGTTCGGCGGGCTGATCGCCGTGGCCGGGTTCTTCACGCCGGGCGGGGCGGCCGACTTCGGCTGGTTCGCCTACACGCCGCTGTCGACGTCGGAGTACACGCCGACCGTCGGCGGCGACTACTGGATCATGGGCCTGGTGCTCAGCGGCCTCGGCACCATCCTCGGGTCGGTGAACTTCTTCACCACCATCGTGTGCATGCGGGCGCCGGGCATGACGATGTTCCGGATGCCGATCTTCACCTGGAACGTGCTGCTGACCAGCATGCTCGTGCTCATGGCGTTCCCGGTGCTGGCGGCGGCGCTGCTGGCGCTGGAGGCCGACCGGCGGCTCGGCACGCACATCTACGACCCGGAGAACGGCGGGCCGATCCTGTGGCAGCACCTGTTCTGGTTCTTCGGCCATCCTGAGGTGTACATCATCGCGCTGCCGTTCTTCGGCATCGTGACCGAGGTGCTGCCCGTGTTCAGCCGCAAGCCGATCTTCGGCTACATCGGGCTGGTGGCCGCGACCATCGCGATCGCCGGGCTGTCGATGACGGTGTGGGCGCACCACATGTTCCCCACCGGGCAGGTGCTGCTGCCGTTCTTCTCGTTCATGACGTTCCTCATCGCGGTGCCCACAGGTGTGAAGTTCTTCAACTGGATCGGCACCATGTGGCGGGGGCATCTGACGTTCGAGACGCCGATGCTGTTCGCGATCGGGTTCCTGGTGACCTTCCTCCTCGGCGGGCTGACCGGCGTCATCCTGGCCTCCCCGCCGCTCGACTTCCACATCAGCGACACGTACTTCGTCGTCGCGCACTTCCACTACGTGGTCTTCGGCACCGTCGTGTTCGCCATGTTCGCCGGGTTCTACTTCTGGTGGCCCAAGATGACCGGGCGCATGCTCAACGACCCGCTCGGCAAGGTCCACTTCTGGATGCTGTTCATCGGCTTCCACACCACGTTCCTCGTGCAGCACTGGCTGGGCGTGGCCGGGTTCCCGCGCCGCTACGCCGACTACAGCGCCGTCGACGGGTTCACCGACCTCAACCTCATCTCCTCGCTGGGCGCGTTCCTGCTCGGGCTGTCGACGCTGCCCTTCATCTACAACGTGTGGATCACCGCGCGGCGGGCGCCCCGGGTGACCGTGGACGACCCGTGGGGCTACGGCGGCTCGCTCGAATGGGCGACCTCCTGCCCGCCGCCCCGGCACAACTTCACCTTCATGCCCGCGATCCGCTCCGAACGGCCCGCCTTCGACCTGCACTACCCGCACACCTCCGGGCGCGACGACTGACCCCTACTTTGGTCACCCCGGCCGATACGGATGACCGATCGTCCGCCGGGGCCCGCGTGCCTAGCGTTGCCGGCATGCGGAAAACCATCCAGGTCGTGGGGCTCGTCCTCGCGCTCCAGGGCGCCAGCGGGGCCATCGACCACCTCGCCGTGCAGCCGTTCTTCGGCGTCTTCCTGAACTTCTTCAACCGGGTGATCATCCCCCGGGTCGACTTCCTGACCGGGTACGAGCTCTTCGCCAACCTCGCCCTGGCCGCGATCGGGGTCGTGCTCGTCATCGCGGCCGAGCGCGCCCCCGCCTGACCCCCCGCCGCGTCAGGCCGGCCGTGTCGGCGTGGTCCGTCCAGGTGCCCGCGCCCAGGAACGGCGGCAGCCCGTTCGACGGCAGCGGCGTCGGCGGGTTCGCGGCCGGGGCCGGCCAGCCCGCACAGCCGAGGCGGTGCCACACGCCCATGTCCGGCAGGTTCGGCGAGAGCCGCCGGCCGAAGCGCCGCGCGATAGCCGGCGCAGCCCGCGTGACGCAGGACGGCACCCCCGAGGCCGCGCCCTGGGGCTACCGGGCGACCGGCGCCCGTTCCGCCAGCACCACCGGCGCCGACAGCACCGAGTGACGCTCACCCTCCCGGCCCGCCAGCACCGACACGAACGCGTGCTTGCCACACTCCGTCGTGCACCCCACCAGCACCGAAAGCTGGAACACCCCCGCCCGCAACGGCTCCGCCCGAACCTCCGCCCGGCCGTGCAACGCCTCCCAGCCGCGCAACACCGCGCCCGCCCTGCCGCTCACGTCGATCAGCCACACGGCCTCCTGATCGGCGGGGACGTCCACCTCCATCACGCTCGGCGCCGCCGCCAGCTCGCCCAGCGTCACCCCGGACACGGCCACCTCACGCTCCCGCGACTCCTGCCCCGCCAGATAGCGGACACCGTCGACGGTCAACTCCGGCGCCGGCTCCAGCTCGTCACCCCGAGCACGAGCCACCTCACGGGTCACCACCTGCAGGAACCGTACGCGCACGTCCACGGTGTCGGCCGGGCCGGCCTCGATCAGGCACTGGGTCCGCGTCTGCCACGGATGGTCGTCCATCGTCAGCCCCGTCCGATACATCACTGTGTGTAACCGACATACCGCACAACGTTCCCCGGCAAACCCGGTCACGTCACCGCGACGATCTTCGCCTCCACCAGCTCCCCGCCGTCCACCTCCAACACCCCCACCGTCCCGTACGGCTGCCGCCGCCGATCCGTCGGCGACCCGGGATTGAAGATCCGGAACTCGCCGGCTGACTCGTCCAACGGAATGTGCGAATGCCCGAACACCACCAGATCCGCCGCCGGGAACCGCCGCCGCATCCGCCCCAGCCTGCCCTTCGCCGGGCCGCTGTCGTGGATCATCCCCACCCGCAACCCGGCCAGCTCCAGCTCCAGCGTCTCCGGCGCCACCACGTCCGGGCCGTCGTTGTTCCCCTTGACCACGTGCACGGGCGCGTACTCGGCCAGCTCGTCCAGCACCGGCCGCACGCACACGTCCCCGGCGTGCAGGATCACCTCCGCACCACGCAACTGCTCGGCCACGCGCGGCGGACACGACCGCCAACGCCGCGGGCCGTGCGTGTCGGCCAGCACCACCACCCTCATCCCCTGCCCTTACCCCCAACGGCAAGGTCCTCGCCCACGGCGCTCCGCGCTCCCCTGCTCGGGCTCCCTCCAGTGGGGGGCCCAGCCCCCCACACCCCCGGCAAGGGGCCTCCCGGCCCCCTGCACCCCCGGCGTGGACCGGGGGCGCTCGGTGCAGAGGGACCGGTCGCCCGGCAGCACCCGCTCACGGGGGTGACGGAGTCAGCGGGCCGGGCCCTCGACCCACGGCGGACCGAGACGGGCCCTCGCCCCAAGGCGGACCGGCCACCCGGCCGTGCCCGCCCACGCGGAATCCCGGAGGCCAGCATGCCGGGCAAGGCACTCGACCCAAGCCGGACCGAGACGGGCCTTCGCCCCCGAGGGGGACCGGCCACCCGCCAGCACCCGCTCACGCGGAATCCCGGAGCCCTACAGGCGGGGCCGGACGCTCGGGCCAGGGGGACCGGCCGCCCCGGGCCGGGCGCTCGGTCCAGAGAGGACCGGCCACCCGGCCGAACCGCCCGCCGAGCCGGGCGTTCGGCTCGGAGGGACCAGGTCGCAGAACCCGGTCGCCTGGGTTCGCGGGCTGCCCCTGGTGGTCATGGCCCTGGTCGGGCGGGTGCGGTTTCGGTGGGTCAGCTACTAGCGGGGGAAGGCCGGCCGGGGCGGTCGGCATCGTCCCAGAGCGGGTCGTCGACGACCACGCAGGGCTTGACCTGGCCTTCGACCACGTAGGCCGCGAGCTGCCACTGGACCGCCGGCTTCGCCGCCTCGGCGGCCCCGCCGGTCCTCTCGGTGAACGCCATCACCAGGGTCTGCCCGGTGCCGACGTGCCGGGGGTCGATGGTGAACCCCTTACCGGGCCGCAGGCGTACGGCCTTGTCCGATGCGGAGCCCTCCCACTCCTCCGGGGACGCACCTCCGACGATCTTGCCTCGGTTCCCCTCGCAGGACTTGCCGGGCTTGAGGTACGTGATGTCGGCGGGGACCTTCAGCCTTTCCAGGTCCCGTTCCAGCTTGTCGGCGTCCCTGAACTCGTTGAGCTGGACGTTGATCGTGCCGTCGGCGTTCTCGGCCACGGCGTACGCGGGCTGCTCCGACCCGGTCAGCAGCGGCACCGCGATCGCCGTGACCGCGGCCAGGCCGGCCACCGCCGCCCCGGTGAACAGGCGGCGACGGGTGCGGTGACGCCGTTCGGCACGGGCGGTCATCTCGGCTTTGAGCTCCATCAGTATCTGCTCCTCGAATCTCATCCTGGTGCTCCCTCCATGACCAAGGGCAGTGCCTGCAGCTTGCGGCGGGCGCGGTGCAACCGCACCTTGGCGGTCCCCGGCCGGATGCCGAGGGCGATCGCCGCTTCGGTGACCGTGAGCTGGTCGACGACCACCAGTTCCAGCACGGCGCGTTCGCGTTCGGACAGGTCGGCCATGGCCTTGAAGACCTCCCTGGCCGATCTCTCGGCGTCGATGCGTTCTTCGAGCCTGGCGAGGTCGTCGGTGTCCAGGACGCGGCGGCCGCCCACGCGGTTCGTCAGCCGCGACTCCTTGAATGCCCGGCGCCGCTCGCTCGACAGCGTGTTGCGCGCCACGCCGTACAGCCATGCCAGTTCGGGCCCGAGCCCGGGCTGGTAGGTGCGGGCGGAGTCGAGCACCGCCAGGAACACCTCGGCCACGAGATCGGCGACCGTGTGCGGATCCTCGACCCGCCGAGCGAGGAAAAGGGTGATCGCGTCGACGTGCCGCCGGTAGAAGGCTTCGAACGCCACCTGATCTGTAGCGATCTCCGCCCGTTTGCGATGCACCGGCATGCTCCCTTCGTCATCTGACATCCCCTTTTGGGCAGAACCGCGCGAAGGGTTACACCGCGAAGGGTGACGAAGGCGGCGCTTCTCTCGTCACCCCCCGAGCGTCCGGGTGCGGGTCCGGGGCCTCATGGGATGACCCTGCTGTCGAACCCGGCGCGCAGCAGCGACTCGTAGGCGCCGCGTACGGCCGGCGGGATCTCCTGCTCGACGCTGTAGCCGCGGGCCGGGTACTCGATGACCCGCTGGAGGTCGCCCACCAGCATGTCGATGACCAGTTCGCCGTCGCCGATCGCCCGGACGTACGCGTCGAGGCGCTGGGCCCCCGAGGCGCACACCACCTCGACCTCGGGCCACACCTTGCGGGTCGTGGCGTAGGCCCGGCGTTCCATGTACGGCTTGGAGATGAGCATCACCGAGCGGGGGCGGATGCCGGCCTCGTGCAGGACCCGGCGGGACAGGACGATGTTCTCGCTGGTGTTGGTGGCTCGCGGTTCGAGGAGGATGGCCTCGTCGGGCACGCCGAGCCCGATCGCGTGCTCCCGGTAGTGGACGGCCTCGCCATGGGGGAAGCGGGCGGCGGTGGTCGGCGTGGTGGCGCCCGAGAAGACCAGGCGCGGGAACCAGCCTGCGTGGTGGAGCGCCGCCGCGGTGGACGCGACGCCCAGGTCGTGGCTGCCCAGTCCGATCGCGGCGTCGCAGTGGCGCAGCGGGTGGTGCATCTGGAGGTAGTCCCAGAGCAAGCCGGCCTGCCTCCACTGCTCGTCGGTGATGCCCGCCAAGGCTGCTCCCGGTCCTCGTGGTCAGGTTCCTTCCAAGGGCTCGTGGCCGTGTCCATGATGGCACCGGCGATCTACGGACACCCGTGAGCGGCCCGCGGGCCGGCCGGCTTCCACCGCAACCGGGTCCCATCTTGAGCGGCCGCTCAGGATGCGTAGGCTCCACCTCAGAACGTTCAGCGCGATTCGGAGCGGCGGAAGCACGTGGGCATCTCGGTCGAGGACAAGGAGGCCGGCGGGGCGCCGCCGCGCCGTCGTCGGCGCAGCCGCTGGCTGTCGTGGACGGTCGTGGCGTGCCTGGCCGGGTGGGCGGTGGTGCGCGTGGGCGGGCTGGAGGCGGGCTCGTTCCTGACGCAGCTCGTGACCGTGACGCCGCTCGGCGCGGTGCTGTCGCTGCTGGTGGCGCTGCTGGTGGTGCGGCGCAACCGGCCGGCGGCGCTGGTGGCTCTGGTGGCGTGCGTGCTGATGGCGGCCGTGGTGGCGCCGAGGGCGTTCGCCGTGGGCGAGCGGCCGGTGGGCGGCGTGCCGTTCAGGGTGCTGACGATCAACCTGTTCGGGCGGGCGGACCCGCAGGCGGTGGTGGAGCTGGTGCGGCGGCTGCGGCCGGACGTGTTCAGCGCGCTGGAGCTCACGCCGCGCGCGGTGGCGGCGCTGGACGCGGCGGGCCTGGCGGAGCTGATGCCGCACCGGGTGCTGGAGGCGGACCACGGCGCCACGGGCAGCGGGCTGTACGCGCGGCATCCGCTGACGGCGTTGCCCGATCTGTTCACGCCGATCGGGCACAACATGCCGGCCGCCGCGCTGACGCTGCCCTCGGGCGGCAGGGTGGAGGTGGTGGCCGTCCATCCGAACCCGCCGCTGGGCCGGAAGACGGCAGGCTGGTACGCGTCGCTGGCCGCCCTGCCCGGGCTGTCGCCGGACGCGGTCCGGGTGCTGGCGGGCGACTTCAACGCGAGCCTGGACCATCGCGCCTTCCGTGAGCTGCTCGACCGTGGCTACGTGGACGCCGCCCGGCAGGTGGGCATGGGGCTGACGCCGACGTGGCCGGACCGGGCCGTGCCGCCGTTCATCACGATCGATCACGTGCTGGTCGACGAGCGGGCCGGGGTGCGCGAGGTCCAGGTGGTGGACGTGCCGCGTACGGACCACCGGGGGGTTTACGCGGAGCTTAGGCTGCCCGGCTAGACTCGCCCGCATGAAGTGGCGACATTGATTCGTTGACGGAAGCCCGTCCCGGCTGGCGGGCACGCTTTATCTTTACTCGTTCCTGGATGAGTTCGTCCTGCTCTATCCGGTCTATGCGCTGCTGTTCAGCGAGACCGGGTTGTCCGTGGCCGAGACCACCTCGCTGTTCGTGATCTGGTCGGTCACCGGGCTGCTGCTGGAGGTGCCCTCCGGCGCGCTGGCCGACGTACTCTCCAGACGGTTGCTGCTGTGCGTGGGGCCGCTGCTGGCCGCCGCGGGCTTCGCGCTGTGGGTGATCTTCCCGTCCTACTGGGTGTTCGCCGCCGGGTTCGTGCTGTGGGGCGTGCGTGGCGCGCTCACGTCCGGCTCGCTGGAAGCCCTGGTGTACGAGGAGCTGGAGCGCGCCGGCGAGGCCGAGCGCTATGCCGGGCTGATGGGCCGGGCCTCCTCGGTGGGGCTGGCGGCGACGGCTTCGGCGATCGGGCTGGCGATCCCCGTGTTCGCCGTGGGCGGTTATCCGGTGGTGGGCGCGGCCAGCGTCGTGGCCTGCCTGCTGTGCTCGCTCGCCGCCCTGGCGTTCCCGGAGCATCGCACGGCCGCGGCCGCCGATGACGACGACGAGCCCGGCTACTGGGCGGTGCTGAAGAGCGGGCTGTCGGAGGCGCGCGGCAACCGTCACGTGTCGAGGTGGCTGGTCCTGTCGGCCGTGGCGGGGGCGATCTGGGGCGCGCTGGAGGAGTACGTCCCGTATCTCGGCAAGGAGCTCGGGACGCCGGTCGCCTGGGTGCCGGCGCTCGTCCTGCTGGTGTGGGCCGCGGCCACGGCCGGCGGGCTGCTGGCGGGCCGGGCCGAGCGGGTGGCGGAGCGGCCGTTCGCGGTGATGCTGCTGGCCGCGGCGCTGGCGCTGGCGGGCGGCGCGCTGAGCGGGGAGCTCGCCGGGTTCGCGCTGATCGCGCTGGCCTTCGGGGCGTTCCAGCTCGCCGACGTGGTGGCCGACGCGCGGCTCCAGGAGAGCATCGACGGGCCGAGCCGCGCCACCGTGACGTCCGTCGCGGGGCTCGGCAAGGAGGCGGTCACGCTGCTCGTCTACGCGTCGTACGGCGCCGCGTCGACGATGGCGGGTCACGGCCTGACGTTCGCCCTGTTCGCGGTGCCGTACGTGGTCGTCGCGCTGGTGTGGGGACGCAAGAGCCCGCGCCCCTGATGGAGGGCAGGGGCGCGGGCGGTCGGGCGGGCGGCGTCAGCAGCCGCGGACGGCGAAGGCGAGGAACTGCGTCACCTCGCGCTCGTCGAAGTTGTCGTCGGAGCCGGCGACGAGCGTGCACTCGCCGGTGCGCAGCCGGGGACCCCAGGCCAGGCCCTCCAGGTTCTGCACCGGCCCGCGCAGGTCGCTGAAGTCGTAGACCAGCCGCTTGCGGACCGGGCGGTACGACCGGCCGTCCGCGAGGCTCCGCCGGGGCAGCACGTCGGTCGCGCCGCGCAGGTCGATCTCGTACAGCTTGACCCGGTAGTCCACGCCCTCGATCCAGGAGCGTTCCAATGCCAGGTAGCGGTGGTCGTCGATGGCGAGGAGCTCGGAGACGCCGCTGTCGGTCGCGCCGGTCGGCGGCACGGGCGCGGCCGGGAGCGGGTCGATCGGGTAGGCGTACTGGCCGAGCAGGTGGCCGTCGCGGTTCCAGACGGTGATCCTGGCCGGGGCGCCGCGCTCCACGGTGGGCGGCTGCCCGTCCTCGTAACGCGGTCCTTCGGCCACGGCGGCGATCGTGCGCGGGCCGAGCGCCAGGCCCTCGAAGCCGAAGTTGCGCCGGGGGCCGCTGTCGGTGGTGGTCAGCCGGAGGTTGCGCGGGATCGGCAGGGAGCCGAGGTGGCGGCCCTGGCGGTCCATGCGGCGCACGAAGAGCTGGGAGACGGGGATGTCCGGGTTGCGCGTGTCGGGCCGGTCGCCTTCGTGTCCCCAGACCAGGTGGCGGGTGCGCCGGTCGAAGCGGATCGTCTCGGGGTCGGCCGAGCGCGGCTTGCCGTAGCCGGGGTAGGGCTCGCCGTCGGGGCCGATGAGCGTCTTGACGCCGGAGAGGTGGGCTCCGGTGAACCTGCCGGTGCGCCGGTCGAAGTCCAGCCTGCCGGTGTAGAAGCGGGCCGGGTTGTAGCGCCACCGGTCGTCGGAGATGAAGTACCAGGTGCCGGTGCGCGGGTCACGGTCCAGCCCGGAGAAGCCGCCGACGACCGTGCCCGCGAACTCCATCTTGTGCGGCAGCCGCTGCTCGCCGAGGAAGCGGGTGACGCGCACCCGCTCGGCCGCCATCACCGGCTGCGCGAATCCGATGGCCAGCGCGAAGGCGACCGTGACCTGCGCTATCCGCCGTGGATACAGCATGTGTTCCCCTGTCCGTGTAGGGCCTGCGAACCGGGGGACATGAGATCGCGGGTGAGGGCGGATTTCCAGGTAGCGGGGCAGGCGAAAGTTCGCGCACCGGCGAAGGCCGCGTTTCCCCTGAAAACGCGGGGCGAAGTGTCAGCGTCACGCGGGATACGTGAGAGAACCGCCGCAGATCCGCGGCTTTCCCGCTTCGCCCGGAGCGGGTCGTGCGACCGTTTCCACTCCTCCGTACGGGGTGATCCAGATTTCGCCGGGGTCTCGGGGGTACGTGCGCGACATGAGGTATCACGTGCTCGCCTGCGACTACGACGACACGCTGGCCAGGCACGGACGGGTCCATGAGCACACCGTCCGGGTCCTGGAGCGCGTCTCCCGCTCGGGCAGGAAACTGCTGCTGGTGACCGGGCGGGAGCTCGACGACCTGCTGTCCGTGTTCCCGCACGCCGACCTGTTCGACCTGGTGGTGGCCGAGAACGGCGGGCTGCTCTACGACCCCGGCAGGCGCAGCGCCGAGGCGCTGGCCGAGGCGCCGCCGCCGGAGCTGGCCGACCGGCTGCGCGCGGCGGGCGTCACGCCGCTGGGCGTCGGCTCGGTGGTGGTCGCCACGCGCGAGCCGTACGACGCGCAGGTGCACGAGGTCATCCGGGACCTGGGCCTGGAGCTGCAGGTGATCAGGAACAAGGGCGCGGTCATGGTGCTGCCGCCCGGCGTGAACAAGGCCACCGGCCTGGCCGCCGCGCTCGACCGGCTGCGCCTGTCGCGGCACAACGTGGTGGCCGTCGGCGACGCGGAGAACGACCACGCCTTCCTGAACGCGGCCGAGTGCGGCGCGGCGGTGGCCAACGCGGTGCCGGCGCTGCTGCGCCAGTGCGACCTGCCGCTGGGCCGGCAGGCGGGCCACGGCGTCGTCGAGCTCGCCGAGCTGCTGCTCACGGGCGAGCTGGACCAGATCGAGATCCCGCGTCACGACGTGCTGCTGGGCCACGGTGACGGCGGCGAGGCGCGGCTCAAGCCGTACGGGACGGGGCTGGCCGTGGCGGGGCCGTCGGGCAGCGGCAAGTCCACGGTCACCACGGCGCTGCTGGAGCGGCTGGTGGAGAGCGAGCACCAGTGCGTGGTGATCGACCCGGAGGGCGACTACGCCGAGTTCCCGGGCGTGGCCGTACTGGGCGAGCCGGACCGGCCGCCCGCGGTGGAGGAGGTGCTGCGGCTGCTGGAGTCGCCCGGGCACAGCGCCGTGGTGAACATGATCGGGATGCCGCTGCGCGACCGGCCCGCGTTCTTCGCCGAGCTGGTGCCGCGCCTGGTCGCCATGCGGGCCAAGCTGGGGCACCCGCACTGGGTGGTCGTGGACGAGGCGCACCACCTGATGCCGGCCGAGCTGCAGGAGGTGCCGCTCAAGGACCCCGGCGACCTGGGCTCGATCATGCTGATCACCGTGCATCCCGAGGCGCTCAGCCCGGCCGCGCTCGACCTGCTGAACGGCGTGATCGCGGTCGGGCCTGAGCCCGCCGACACGCTGGGCGCGTTCGCCGACGCGCTCGGCCGGCCCTTGCCGGCCGTCGAGGGCGAGGGCGGTGACGGCAGCGTCGTGCTGTGGCACATCGCGCTGGACGCCGCCACGCGGATCCAGCCCTCGGAGGCCCGCGCCGACCGCACCCGCCATCGCCGCAAGTACGCCGCCGGCACCATGTCCAAGGACAAGAGCTTCTACTTCACCGGCCCCGACGAGCGGCTGCACCTGCGGGCGCGCAACTTGCACACGTTCGTGGAGCTGGCCGAGGGAGTGGACCAGGAGACGTGGACGTACCACCTGAAGCGGGGCGACTACTCGGCCTGGATCCGCGACCGGCTCGGCGACGACGAGCTGGCCGGCGAGGTCGAGGCGGTGGAGCGGGAGGAGCCCGACGACAGCCTGAGCCAGGTGGTCGGCCTCATCGACCGGCGCTATACGCTGCCGGCCGAGCCCACCCGCTACGACCCGGACCACGACGACTGATCACGCGGGGACCGTGAAGGGGAAGGCGACGATCGGTGGAGTAGGGGTGTAAGCAACAGAAGGGACACCCCGAATGACCGCGCCCCCCGAGGTGAGCGACCCTCCGGTCGCGGCCGACGACGCGGCCGTGATCAAGGAGTCCGTCCGGGAGCCGGAACGCTTCGCGGTCCTCTACGACCGGTACGTCGAGGAGATCTACCGCTACCTGGCGGCCCGCCTCGGCCCGGAGGCGGCCGACGACCTGACCGCGGAGACGTTCCTGACGGCCTTCCGCAAGCGGCACACGTTCGACCCGGCACGCGGCGGCGTCCGGCCCTGGCTGTACGGCATCGCCACCAACGTGGCCGCCCAGCACCGCAGGGGGCTGTCGCGGATGTTCGCGGCCTTCCGCCGGGCCCCGGCGGCCGAGCGGAGCGAGGCGGGCCCCGAGGAGCGGGTGCCCACGCGGCTGGACGCCGCGGGCGCGCGGGGGCCGCTCGCGGCGGCGCTGGCCGCGCTGCCCGCGGGCGACCGCGACGTGCTGCTGCTCGTCGCCGTGGCCGGGCTCAGCTACGAGGAGGTCGCGGCCTCTCTCGGCATCCCCTACGGAACGGTCGGCTCCCGGCTGCACCGCGCCCGCAAGAAGGTGCGGAAGGCGCTCGGCGAGGTCAACCCGGTGATCGGAGACATAGATGGATGACCTGTCCGCGGTGCGGGAGCTGCTGGCCCCGCCCGGCCCGTCCCGGGAGACGGTGGCGCGCGGGCGCGACCGGCTCCTGACGGAGATCGCCCGCGACCGTCCCCCGAGGGGCGCGCACGACAGGCCCGCGCGCAAGCGGGTGCGGGCGGCGCGGTGGGCGACGTTCGGGCTGGGGCTGGCGTCGGCGGGGGCGGCGGTGGCCGTCGTGCTCTCGTCGGCGCCGCCGGTCGAGGCCCCGCCGCCCGACGCCCGCACGGTCCTGCTGGCCGCCGCCACGTCCGCCGCCCGGCAGCCCGCCGAGGGCGCCTGGTGGGGCAACAAGCTGATCAGGGGCGTACGGTTCCGCGACCCCGGCGACCGCTACACCCTGGAGCAGACGGCCGCCGAGGAGACCTGGCTGCCCACGGGCAAGATGACCGACCCGCACTGGCTCGTCCTGCGCTACCTGGGCGTCAGGCCGGCCACGCCGGAGGACGAGGCGGCCTGGCGGGCCGACGGCTCCCCCACCCGCTGGTCCTACCCGTACGGCAACGGCGGCGGTCTCGGCGGCGACTCCTACGAGGTGGAGGCGGCGCCCGGCGAGGCCAGGTCGTTCGAGCAGGAGGACGTCGACTGGCGGCTGCTGACCGCCGGCAGGCCGCTGACCAGGATGGCCGAGCTGCCCGCCACGCCGGAGGGCCTGCGCGCCCTGCTCGGGCCCGGCGACAGGGAGCTGATGACCAACCTGGGCTCGTTCGTCCTGGAGATGCCGGTGCCCGCCGGAACCAGGGCCGCCGCGTACCGGCTCATGGCCTCGCTGCCCGGCGTCACCGCGCAGGGCCGGGTGACCGACGCGCTCGGCAGGACCGGGGAGGCGATCGCCTACCGCGACCCGGCCGACGGCTCCGCCAGGCGGCTCATCGTCGACGACGCGACCGGGGCGCCGCTCGCGCTGGAGACGCTGGCGCCCTCGGGCGAGCTGAAGCAGTTCACGGCCGTCGCGGAGAGCGTCTGGGCCGACCGGCGGCCCGACCTGCCCAACCCCGAACCCGCATCCTGACCCCCGAACCGGAAGGTGACTGCACACGATGCGTAAGACGATCATGATGGTCGCGGTCCTGGCCCTGGCGGCGACCGCCACCCCGGCGCAGGCCGCCGAGGCCGACCCCGGGGCCGGCGGCAAGTTCTGGCAGACCCGGACGACGTTCACCATGACCCACCCGCGCAAGGTCGGCACCGCGCCGAACACGTACTGGGTGGTGCAGCGGCGGATCAGCGAGTCGACGTCGGCGTCGACCGGCGACCGGTGGATGGGCTTCCGCGAGCTGGGCGTCAAGCCGAAGAGCGCGGCCGACCGGGCCGCCTGGAAGCGTGACGGCTCGCCCGCCTCGTGGCGCTACCGGACCGAGGGCATGCTGGTGAAGCTGTCCACGGAGCCGGGCAAGGCGAGGCTGAGCAAGATCAGGCCGAGCGGGTTCATCCTGGCCGGGCGGAAGATGTCCTACGAGGAGCTTCAGGCGCTGCCGTCGGAGCCCGCCGCGCTCAAGGAGCGGCTCGTCGAGATCCGCCTGGCCGCCCCCGAGCCGCCGCGCCGCGAGCACATCAAGCTCGGGCACACGTACGAGGAGCTTCTGCACGAGCTGCCCGTGCCGCAGAAGGTGCGCGCGGCCGCGTTCGCGCTGCTGTCGGCGGAGCCCGGCACCGAGGTGACCGGCGACGGCGCGAACCGCAAGAAGCTCACCGTGACCGACGGCAAGGGCGACTGGCGGATGCGGCGCAGCGTCACCGTCGACACCTCGGCCATGCTGCTGGTCGCCGAGAAGCTGGACACCTGGATGGGCGGCAAGCCGTTCCCGAACAAGACCTGGACGAAGGTCGTCGAGTCCGGCTGGACCGACCAGGCGCCCACCGCGCCGAAGGGCTGACTCAGGCCAGCTCCGCGGCCGGGACGCGGCGGAAGGCGATCGACTCGTACGGCCCGAAGTCGCCGGTCTCGTAGAGCAGGCCCACCGTGGCGGGGTCGAGCGCCGTCAGGTCGGAGTAGGCGGCGGGCAGCCCCGACACGGTGTGGGCGACCCGCCAGGTGACGCCGAGGTCGTCGCTGGCCCGCACGGTCATGAGCGCGCGGGCGTCGGGCGCGGCCGGGCCGGAGAACAGCAGCGTCCCCGTCGGCTCCCAGAACAGGACGCTGCCCTCCACCACCGGCCCGCTCAGCCCGGCCTGCGGGCGGAAGGGCAGCTCCAGGCTCTGCCCGCCGTCGGCCGAGTAGGCGTCGGCGCGGGTGCCGGGAGCGGCCGAGTCGGTGCGGGTGTTGAGGTAGAGGCGGCCGCCGGGCAGCTCGGCGGCCGTGGTCTCGTTGACGTTGACGTAGCCGTCGGGGTTGTCGTCGACGTAGCCGATCCGCCAGGTCGCGCCGCCGTCGTCGCTGAGCAGGCAGTGGCCGCCGTTGTAGGCGCCCTCGGTGCCGTCGTGGCCGGCGGCCGGCGGCAGCGAGTGGTTGGCGGGCACGACGATCCGGCCCGCGTGGGGGCCGTGCCGGAGCTGGAGCGCGTGGCCGGGAGTGGTGGCGTACCAGCGCCATTCCGGCCGTTTCACGCTCGCGGTGATCTCGCGCGGGGCCGTCCAGGTGACGCCGTCGTCGGCGCTCTCCTGCACGAACACGCGGCGGCCGTCGGCGGCGGGCACCTGGCCGCGCCGGATCTTCGCCTCGGTCGCCGCCGGGCCCTGCCGCACCGACACCAGGACGATCCGGCCGTCGGAGGTCACCACCGGGGCCGGGTTGCCCACGGTGCCCCCGCGCGGCTCCTCGGCCACCACGCGGGCCTCGCTCCAGGTGTCACCGCCGTCGGCCGAGCGCTTGACCACCAGGTCGATGTGGCCGGAGTCGCCGGCCGAGCCGCGCCGCCCCTCGGCGAACGCCAGCACGGTCCCCGCCCGGGTGACCACGACGGCGGGGATGCGGAACGTGTGGAAGCCCTCGGTGCCCGCCCGGTAGGGCACGGACGTCGCGTACGCCATCCGGCCACGGTAGGAGGGACGGGTGAACGGCGGGTGTCCGTCAGCTGAGCTCCGAGAAGCGCTCGATCTGGTCGGTGCGGCCGGACACCAGGATGATGTCGCCGTAGGACAGCTCGGTCTCGGCCGTGGCGTACGTGAACGCCTCGCCCTCCTTCTTGACCGCGACGACCGTGACGCCGTACTTGCGCCGCAGGCCCGACTCCCCCAGCGGGGTGCCCACGTACTCCTTGGGCGGATGGGTCTTGATCAGCGCGAAGTTCTCGTCGACCTCCATGTAGTCCAGCAGCCGGCCGCTCACCAGGTGCGCCACCCGCTCGCCCATGTCGAACTCGGGCAGCACGACGTGGTGCACGCCGACCCGGCTCAGGATGCGCCGGTGCTGCTGGCTGACGGCCTTGGCCCAGATGTCGTCGATCTCCAGCTCCACCAGCAGCGAGGCGGACAGGATGCTCGCCTCCAGGTCGCCGATCGCCACCACGGCCCGGTAGAAGTCGGGCACGCCGAGCTGCTGGAGCGCGTCCAGGTCGGTGGCGTCGGCGGTGGCGAGGTGGGTGATGTGGCCCGCCAGCGCCTGCACGATCTTCGGCCGGTGGTCGATGGCCAGCACCTCGGTGCCCCGGCGGGTCAGCTCCAGGGCGAGCGAACTGCCGAACCGGCCCAGCCCGATGACCACCACGGGGTCATTGCGCTTCTCAACCAACGATCATCCGCTCCTCAGGTAGTTCGTAATGCCGGGTCCGCTCCTTCAACGCCAGCGCGGAGCCGATCGTCAGCGGGCCTATCCTGCCGACGAACATCAGCAGGACCATCAGCACCTGGCCCGGGACCGTCACGTCGGCGGTGATGCCCGTCGACAGCCCCGCCGTGCTGAACGTGGCCACGACCTCGAACAGCACCCGGTCGAGGCTGTGCGGGGTGAGGACGAGCAGCACGTAGGTGCAGACGGCGACCAGGCCGGCGCTCATCATCGTGATCGTGACGGCCTGGCGCTGGGCCGACTCGGAGATCTGCCGGTGGCCGATGTTCACCTTGGACTCGCCGCGCAGCTCGGCCCACATGACGAAGGCCAGCAGCCCGAGCGTGGTCACCTTGATGCCGCCGGCGGTGCCCGCGCTGCCGCCGCCGATGAACATCATCAGGTCGGTGAACAGCCAGCTCGACGGGTAGAGCTCGCCGATGTTGACGCTGTTGAACCCGGCGGTGCGCGCCATGGACGACAGGAAGAACGCGGCCAGCAGCTTGCCCGAGTCGTCCAGCGCGCCCAGGGTGCCGGGGTTGCGCCATTCGGTGGCCAGGTAGACCAGGGTGCCGAGGACCAGCAGCACGATGGTGGCCACGACGGTGATCCTGGTCAGCACGCTCCACCGGCTCGGGTGCCGCCAGGACTTCAGCAGCTCGAACACGACGGGGAAGCCGAGCCCGCCCACGGTGACGGCGGCGGCGATCGTCAGGCAGATCCACGGGTCGGTGACGAACCCGATGACGTTGTCGGACCAGAGCGTGAAGCCCGAGTTGTTGAAGGCGGAGATGCCGTGGAAGACGCCCAGGTAGAGCGCCTCGCCGATCGGCTCGTCGTAGCCGATCAGGAAGCGCAGCGTGAAGACCACGGCCGCGATCGCCTCGCACACCAGGCTGAAGACGACGACCTTGCGCACCACCTTGCGCATGTCGGCCATGGTCGGCGTCTTGGTCTCGGCCTGGGCGAACAGCCGGGCGCGCAGCCCCAGCCGGCCCGACACCAGCACGGTGAACACCGTGGCCAGCGTCATGATCCCGAGGCCGCCGATCTGCACCAGGCCGATGATGACCACCTCGCCGAACGTCGACCAGTGCGTGGGCGTGTCGACGACGACGAGCCCGGTCAGGCAGACGGCCGAGGTGGCCGTGAACACCGCGGTGAGCCAGCCCGGGGACACCCCTTCGGTCGTGGCGAAAGGGAGCATCAGCAGCAGCGTGCCGATCAGCGCGGCCGTGCTGAATCCCGTCGCGATGACCTGCGCGGGGTGGCTGTAGCCGCCGAGTGAGAAAGAGGCGGCTCGAACACGTCTCATCAGGTGCGAGGCTCCAGCAGGAAGCAATGAGATGGTCGAGGATATACGGCGCCGTCACGGTTCCGTATCGACCCCCGATTCCCAGGGAACTACCAGGAAGGATGAGTAGTCTCCCTCTGCATGAGCTGGCAGCGTAAGATCAACAAGGCGCTGGTCAGGTTCACCGGATTCCAGGTCAATCGAGTAGGGAACCAGGGTATTACGAAGGCGGCGGCCCCCGCGCCCGCCAAGCCGGCCGAGGTCGAGATCCGGCCGCCGGCGGACCCGGCGGCGGACCGGCTCCTCACCGCCCCCGTCTTCATCATCTCGCCGGTGCGGTCCGGCTCCACCCTGCTTCGTTCGATCCTCAACGCTCATTCGGCACTGCACGCCCCGCACGAGCTCCACGTGCGGCGCCTCAGAGTGGAGTTCGGCACGACCCTGGCCAGCAAGGCGATGGCGGCGCTCGGCCACAACCAGGCCGATCTGGAGCACCTGCTCTGGGACCGGGTCCTGCACCGCGAGCTGGTCCGCAGCGGCAAGCGCTACATCGTGGACAAGACCCCGGCGAACGCCTTCGCCTACGAGCGGCTCGCCACCTGCTGGCCGGACGCGCGGTTCGTCTTCCTGCTGCGCCACCCCGCCTCCATCGCGACCTCCTGGCACGAGGCCAGCCCCGACAAGCGCACCCCCGACGAGGCCGCGCTCGACGCGCTGCGCTACATGAAGGCGGTGCAGCGGGCCAAGTCCGCGCTCACCGGCCTCACCGTGCGCTACGAGGACCTCAGCGCCGAGCCGGAGAAGGTCACCCGGGAGATCTGCGAGTTCCTGGGCGTGGAGTGGGAGGCCGGGATGCTCTCCTACGGCGAGCAGACGGTCATCCAGAAGGGCCTCGGCGACTGGCGGGACAAGATCCGCACCGGCACCGTCCAGCCGGGCCGCGAGCTCCCGCCCGAGAAGTCCGTCCCCGAATCGCTCAAGCCGATGTGCCGGAGCTGGGGGTACCTCCCGTGAAGATCCGCTACCTGATGCTGCACGCCTACGGCATGGGCGGCACCATCCGCACCGTGATCAACCAGGCCAACGCGATGGCCGAGTACGGGCACGACGTGGAGATCATCAGTGTGGTGCGGCGGCGGGAGAAGGCGCAGTTCGCCATCCACCCGGGCGTCCGGGTCAGCACGCTCGTCGACCAGCGGCAGGGCAGGCAGGCCGACTCGCTGCCGCGCAAGGCGTGGCGCCGGGTGCGCGGCAAGATCGTGCCGCGCGGCGAGTTCGCCGCCGACTACTTCACCGAACGGGTGGAGAAGGCGGTCATGGACTACGTCGCCGGGCTCGACCACGGCATCCTGGTCACCACCAGGCCCGCGCTCAACCTGATCGCCGCCCGCCGGGCCGGCAAGGGCGTGGTCAAGGTGGCCCAGGAGCACATGAACCTGACCGCCTACCCCGAGACGATCCGGCGCGACATCGCCCGCTACTACGGCAGGTTCGACGCCGTCGCCGTGCTCACCAAGACGAACCAGCGCGAATACCAGCAACTGCTGCCGGGCGCCCGGATCGTGCAGATCCCCAACGCCGTGCACAAGGTCGACCAGGAACGTTCCCGCCAGGAGAACCCGGTCGTCCTCGCCGCCGGGCGGCTCGTGCCCCAGAAGGGGTTCGACATGCTCATCCCGGCCTTCGCCGAGGTCGTCAGGGAGCACCCGGAGTGGCGGCTGCGCATCTTCGGCACCGGCCCGCGCAAGCCCCAGCTCGCCGCCCGCATCGAGGAGCTCGGCATGACCGGGCACATCTCGCTCATGGGCCGCACCGACCGGCTCGACGCGGAGCTGGCCGACGCCTCCGTCTACGTGCTCAGCTCCCGGTTCGAGGGGCTGCCGATGGTGATGATCGAGGCCATGACGCACGCGCTGCCGGTCGTGGCCTTCGACTGCCCGACCGGGCCGCGCGACGTGCTGACCGACGGGGTCGACGGGGTGCTGGTGCCGCCGCGCGACACCGAGGCGCTCGCCGCCGCGCTCAAGGAGGTCGTCGCCGACCGCAGGAAGCGCCTGGAGATGGGCGAGGCCGCCGTGGTGACCTCGCGCGCCTACGGCCCCGACGTGGTGATGCCCCAGTGGGCGGACCTGTTCGCCGAGCTGCTCGGCGAACCGGCCCGCCGCTGACGGTGACGGCGGCTACCAGTCGCCGTCGCCCTCCTCCTCGCCGCCCTCGAACGCCTCCTCGATGAGCTCGCCGGCGACCATGCCGCCGACCACGCCCATCGCCCCGGCGGCGACCATCCCGCCGAGCCCGCCGCCCCCGTGGTGGTGGCGCTCCTCGTGGTAGTGGTGGCCCTGGTGGTGGTGGCCGCCGCCGTAGGCGCTCAGCCCGGCCAGCCAGCCGCCGATCTCGGCCGCCCAGTCCTTGCGCAGGGCCTCGTCGTGCCCGACGCGGAAGCGGCCGATGGCGTCGCCGTAGCCGCCGGAGCGCTTGTCGGCCTCGATGACGACGTGCATCCCCTCGGCGTCGGCGACGAACGTGAGCTCCGCCTCCTTGATCTGCCCGGGCGGCCCGTAGAACTCGATCTCCTGGTAGACCGGCAGCTCCTGGTGGATGCCGTGGATGCGGCCCACCTCCACGTCCGCCGACTTGAACGCGAACCCGAGCTGCAGGAACGCCTCCATGACCCGCTGCTGCGACGGCAGCGGCTCCACGCTCAGCGGGTCGAGGTCGCCCTTGTCGACGGCCTTGGCGATGGCCAGCTCGGTGCGGACGCCGAGCCCCATCCCGGTCAGCGGCTGCCCGCCGACCTCGCTCACCGGCGTCTCCCACGGCACGGCGACCTCGAACGGGATCGTCCGCTCCTCCCCCTTGGCCAGCGTGAACGGCCCCGAGACCCGCATCCGGTGCAGCTCGGCGAGCCCGTGGGCCTCGCCGTCGCCGATCTCCGCCTCGGCCCGGGCGACCAGGCCGAGCGTGACGTGCTCGATTTCGGCGTCGAAGTCGCCGCCCTTCAGCCGCACCTCACCCGCCAGGAGCCCGCCGGGCCGCACCCGGGGGGTGGTGAGGACGGTGTCGACCGAGGGGGCTCCGACGCCGAAGGCGCCCAGCATCCGCTTGAAAACCACGTGATTACTCTCCGTTCCGGTACGGCTGGCGTACCGGAGAACGATCACCGGTGCGGCGCGGTTCCCGTCATTCCCTGGCGGTCTTGAGCATCAGCTCGGCCACGGCGACGTCGACACTCTGGCTCAGCGACACGTGGCCGAGCAGGTCGGTCTGCCGCAGCACGTTGACCAGGTGGGGGGTGGGCCGGGCCAGGATGACCTCGCCGCTGCCCTCGGCCCGCATGCGTTGCAGCACCGCGGCCAGCACGCCGATGACGGAGGAGTCGTAGAACATCAGGTCGGCCAGGTCGAACACGAGCACCGGGCCGGGCGACCAGTCCCACACCGCGTCGACGTGGGCGCTGAACCGTTCGCGCCCGGCGTGGTCCAGCTCGCCGGCCGCCACCAGGACCGTGCACTCCCGGTGCCGGACCGTCTCGATGCGCAAAGCGGCCACGCACTACGCCTTCCCCGGGGTCCTGCCGTTAGTCCGGTGACTCGGGGGTAGGACGTAGGCCGTGACCGCCCCCTCAGTCGCCCCCCGGATCGCCGGTGAGCTCACCCGTGAGGTCGCGCAGCATCGAGCGCAGGACGCGGTCGAGCGCGGCGCTCTCGCCGGACGGCACCAGGGCGGCCAGCCGGTGCAGGTTGGCGGCGTGGTCGGTGAGCGTGGCGTCGATCACCCGCCGGCCCTCGCCGGTGAGCGCGATGCGGAAGCTGCGCCGGTCGTCGGGGTCGAGGCTGCGCTCGACGAACCCGGCGGCCTCCAGCCGGTCGAGCCGGTTGGTCATCCCGGCGCGCGAGAGCCGCAGCACCGCGGACAGCTCCGACGGGATCATCGTGTACGGGCTTCCGGCGCGGCGCAGCGCGGCCAGCACGTCGAACTCGCCGGGGCGCAGCCCGTGGCGGGCGAAGACGCGCTCGACGTCCGCCTCCAGCAGCCTGGTGACCTGGACCAGCCGGGCGAACAGGCCGAGCGGCTCCATGTCGAGATCGGGCCGCTCCCGGCGCCACTGTCGCAGGACGGCGTCCATGGGGTCGGGTTCGGCGGTCATGGTCAACGATTCTACGGAGGTGAGACCACGATCACATCGATCCGGATACGCGGCATTCGTGAGGCCTATATGGTTTGGGACGGGGTTGAATTGGCTATCGGGGAGGTTCCTGCACCATGAGCCGGGGTACGAGCATCCTTCGTCTGACCGGGGCCGCCGCCGCGGCGGGCGTGCTGGCCGCGGCCATCGCCCTGCCGGCCATCGGCGGCGCCGGCGCGATGTTCGTCAGCGCCTCGGAGGACCTCAACCTCAAGCCCGAGGACCTCAAGGAGCCGCCGCTGGCGGAGAAGACCACGGTCCAGGACGCCAAGGGCAACGAGATCGCCACCTTCTACGAGGAGTACCGCGAGGTCATCCCGCTCTCCCAGGTGGCCGAGGTGATGAAGACCGCGATCATCTCCATCGAGGACTTCCGCTTCTACGAGCACGGCGCCATCGACATCGAGGGCACCATCCGCGCCCTCGCCAAGAACCTCAGCTCCGGCGGCATCGCCCAGGGCGGCTCCAGCATCACCCAGCAGTACGTCAAGCAGGTGCTGGTCAACTCCGCCGTCACCGACGAGCAGAAGGCCGCGGCGACGGAGGCCAGCTACGCCCGCAAGCTCAACGAGCTGCGCTACGCGATGGCGATCGAGGAGAAGTACACCAAGGACCAGATCCTGGAGAAGTACCTCAACATCGCCTACTTCGGCGCGAGCGCCAACGGCGTGGAGGCGGCGGCCAAGCGGTTCTTCGGCGTCTCGGCCTCCGAGCTGGACCTGGCCCAGGCCGCCACGCTGGCCGGAGCCGTGCAGAACCCCAACAGGACCGACCCCAACCTCGGCAGGAAGCAGCGCGCCGCCCTGCTGGAGCGCCGCAACATCGTGCTCAACCGGATGGCGGAGCTCGGCAAGATCACGCCGCAGCAGGCTGAGGAGGCCAAGGCCAAGAAGCTCGGCTACAAGGGCACCCCGCTGCCCGGCGGCTGCGAGACCAGCAAGTACCCGTACTACTGCATGTACGTGCGCGCCGAGGTGCTCGGCAACCCGATCTTCGGCAAGTCCAAGACCGAGCGCGCCCAGCTGCTCAGCCGGGGCGGCCTGACGATCCGGACCACGCTCGACCCCAAGATGCAGAAGGCCGCCGAGGCCGCGATCAAGAAGCACGTGCACGCCTCCGACCGCCCGGTGGCCTCCGAGGCGCTGGTCGAGCCGGGCACCGGCCAGATCAAGGCGATGGCGGCCAGCCGCAAGTACGGCAACAACAAGCGCAAGAACGAGATGTCGTACAACGTGGTCGCCAACGCGGCGCACGGCGGCGGCGTGGGCTTCCAGCCGGGATCGACGTTCAAGACGTTCACGCTGCTCACCGCCCTCAAGGAGGGCATGAAGATCAACGACGGCCTGTCGGTGGGCGCCGGCTACCGGGCGCCCGGCTATTCGACGTTCAAGAACTGCAAGGGCGAGAGCATCGGCGACCCGTCGCACACCGTCACCAACGACGAGGGCTCGGGCGGCTTCAAGACGCTGCAGACCGGCACCTGGGGCTCGGTCAACACGTTCTTCATGAAGCTGGAGGAGAAGGTCGGCCTCTGCGACACGATCAAGACCGCGAAGTCGCTGGGCATCGAGCGGGCCGACGGGCTGCCGCTGCTGGAGTTCTCCACGTTCACGCTCGGCACGAACGAGATGGACCCGGTCACCGTGGCCAACGCCTACGCGGCGATCGGCGCCCGGGGCAAGTTCTGCGAGCCGATGGTGATCACGCAGATCACCGACCGCTACGGCAAGGTCAAGAAGTACGACCCGAAGTGCAAGCAGGTGCTGGACCCCGAGGTGGCCGACGCGGCGGCGAACGTGCTGCAGGGCGTGTTCACCCACGGCACGATGCGGGGCGTGGGCGGGATCGGCCGTCCGGTGGCGGGCAAGACCGGCACCTCCGACGCGCAGGCGACGGCCTGGTTCGCCGGGTTCACGCCGGACCTGGCGGGCGCGGTGAGCATCGGCGACCCGCGCGGGGCGCAGAAGTACAAGCTGAACGGCGTCACCATCGGCGGCAAGTACTACGGCTCCGTGTTCGGCGCGAGCGTGCCGGGGCCGATCTTCAAGGACACCATGATGGCGGCGCTCAAGGGCACCAAGGCGACGCCGTTCCACCCGATCAACACCGCGCGCTTCGGCGGCTGCGGCTCCAGCTGCGCGCCGGTGCAGCGGGACCGGGACGAGGCCGGCCAGCGGGAGGACCTCGAACTGGGTGACGGCACCGTGCGCTTCGACGACGGGATCGGCCGCTGAGCTCACCGTCTTCCTTACTCGCTGCCAATGGCCCAGTACAGAGGGCCTGTTAACGGCGGCGAAACATTGATAACGTGGGAGCGCTCCCAGGGATCTTCGGCGCGAGGTGCTGAGAATGTCCGAGCAGCCCACTTTGGCACAGGTCGCGGCGGCCGCTGGGGTTTCCCCGGCAACCGCCTCCCGAGTTCTCACCGGCTCCGTCCGGGTCAGCACGTCGACCCGCAGGCAGGTCTACGAAGCGGTGTCCCGGATGGGTTACGTGCGCCAACGAGCCCCCAGGGGATCGGTGTCGAGAGCCGCCGCGACAGGCGTGACCGCGGTCGTCTGCGATCATCTGCCGCGATTATTCTCCGAACCGTACTACGCGCGGCTCCTGTCGGCCACCGGCGCCGTCGTCGCCGAGCACGGCACCCATCTGATGGTGACGACCGTCAACCCCGCCTCGTCCACGCTGCCCACGCTGTCCGGCGCGGTGCTGCTCATCGGCGCCCGTGAGCGCCATCCCCTGGCCATCAAGCTGTGCACCTCCGGCATCGCGGTGCGCAACATCGGCCGCCCGCCCCACGACCTCAAGCTCCCGTTCGCCGACGTCGACAACCAGGACGGCGGCCGGCAGGCGGCCGAGCACCTGCTGCTCACCGGCCGCCGCGCCGTGGCGGCCATCGGCGGCCCGCCGTCGCTGCCCGCCGCCCGCGACCGGCTCGACGGGCTCGTCCGCACCCTGCGCGAGGCCGGCATGGCCGAGGTGCCCGTCGCCTACGGCGACTTCACCGCGGCCTCCGGCACCCACGCCATGCAGTGGCTGCTGCGCCACGCTCCCGGCCTGGACGCGGTGTTCGCCGCCTCCGACCTGATGGCCGCCGGCGCGATCCAGGCGCTGCGGCGGGCCGGCCGCCGGGTGCCCGCCGACGTCGCGGTGATCGGGTTCGACGACGCGCCCGTCGCCAGGCACACCAATCCGACGCTGACCACGGTCCGCCAGCCCGTTGAGGAGGTCGCCACCATCGCCACCCGGCTCCTGCTGTCAGGAACGACGGGCATCGACCCGATCCTCCCCACGGAACTGGTCATCCGTGACTCGGCATGAGCCCGGGGACATCCTCGCCCGCAGGTACCTGCTGCTGGACCCGCTGGCCACCGGCGGCATGTCCGTCATCTGGCGGGCCTTCGACCAGTCGCTGCAGCGGGTCGTCGCCGTCAAGGTGCTGACCTCGTCCCTGCAGACCGGTCTCGTCGACCGGATGCGCGCGCGGAGCGAGGCCAGGGCCGCCGCCCGGTTCATCCATCCGGACGCGATCGAGATCTACGACTACGGGGAGGCCGTGACCGCCAACGGGGAGGTCGCGGCCTACGTCGTGATGCCGCTGCTCGACGGCACGCCGCTGGCCGAGCGGGTGGCGGGCGGGCCGCTGCCGTGGCCGCGCGCGGCGGCCATCGGCGTGCGGCTGGCCCGCGTGCTGGCCGCCGGGCACGCGCGCGGGCTCGTGCACCGCGACGTCACCGGCGAGAACGTGCTGCTGACCGCCGACGGGCCGAAACTGCTCGACTTCGGCATCGCGGCCTGGGCCGGCGACCCCGACGACGACCGCGGCACCCCGCCGTACGTCGCCCCGGAGCGGCTCGACGGCGCGCCCACGCATCCGGCCGTGGACGTGTACGCGCTGGGCGTGCTGCTCTTCACCATGATCACCGGGCGGACCCCGTACCCGGAGACCACGTGGGAGGAGATCGAGGCGGCGCGCCGCACCTCGCCGGCGCCGCGCCCGGCGGGGGCGCCGCACGCGGTCGCCACGCTCTGCCAGCGCTGCCTGGACCCGGACCCGGCCCGCAGACCCACGGCCGACGAGGTGGCCACGGCGCTGGCCGCCGCGCTCACGCTGCCCAGGCGGCTGCGCAAGGGCCTGGCGGTCGTGGGCGCGGCGGCGGTCATGTCGGTCGCCGCGTCGCTGGCCATGTCGGTGCTCGTGTGGTTCCAGCCCCCCGCCGAACGGGCCGGGCCGGAGGCGGGCCCCTCGCCCACGGCCGCGGCGTCGTTCCCGGAGTCCGAGCTGTTCACGCGGTCCGAGCCGATCCCGCAGGCCGAGCCGTTCCCCGGGTCCGAGAGCCCGCCGGTCGAGGCGCGGACCATGCGGCAGGCGGTCGACGGGTTCCACAGCGCGCTGGAGACCGCCGTGTGCGGGGCCACCGACGGTGACGTGGCGCTCGACCTGAAGCAGGTGCTGCGCGGCGTGCTGGTGACGCCGGGCCAGGAGGAGACCGGGCTGGCCTCCCTGCGCCGCAAGCTCACCGACCGCGAGCGCGAAGGGAGGCTGACCCCGGGGTGCCGGTCGGCGCTGGAGGTGTCGCTCAACGAGATCACCGCCGCCCGGCGGGCGCCCTAGAAGGCGCAGGTGTAGCCGGAGGGGAGCTGGGTGCTCGACGCCGGGCGGGTGGCCTGGAAGCCGAACGTGGTGCTCGCGCCGGGCGCCAGCGTGCCGTTGTAGGGCAGGCTGGTGGCCGTCACCGTCTGGCCGCTCGTGGTGAGCGTCGCGCCCCAGGAGCCCGCGATCGCGTGGCCCGCGGGCAGCGTGAACGTGACCGACCAGCGGCTCGCCCCGGAGGAACTGCCGTTGGTGACGGTCACCGGCTGGATGACGTAGCCGGTCGACCAGCTCGTCTGGGTGGTGGGGGTGACCTCGCAGTCGCCGCCGCCGCTGCCCGGCAGGGTGGTGGCCGTGACCGCCGCCGACTCCGGCGAGGTGTTGCCGGCGCCGTCCCTGGCGCGGACCCGGTAGCTGTAGGTCGTGGCGGGGGCCAGGCCGGTGTTCGTGAACGACGTGGAGGCGGTGGTGCCGACCTGGGTGTAGGCGCCGCCGCCGGTCGAGCGCAGGATGTCGTAGCCGGCCAGGCCGCTGCCGCCCGAGTCGGTGGCGGCGTTCCACGACAGGGTGGTGGCCGTGGCGGTGGTGTTCGCGGTCCGCAGGCCCGACGGGGTGGTCGGCGGGGTGGTGTCGGTGCCGCCGCCCGTGGTGGTGAACGAGAAGTCGTCCACGGCCAGGCCCGCGCCGCCGATCCACGGCTCGAAGCCCGCCTGGACGCTCGTCAGATACCAGGAGCGCTGCCCGTAGCCTCGGCTGACCACGTCCGCGTAGAACGTGTCGATCGCGAAGTCGATCGAGGTCGCCGGGGAGGTGCGGACGTAGGAGATGACGTTCCAGCCGATGTTGCCGAACCAGACCTCCCAGGAGGACCCGGCCAGGTTGACGGTGCCGACGCGGTTGCCGATCGGCTGGATGGAGCCCTGCCGGTTGAGCCAGATCATCAGCTCGGCGCCGGTGTTCTGCCCGTCGGTGCGCGGCGTCGGGTCGAACCACAGGTCGTAGGAGGCGTTGTACGTGCCGCTGCCCGGATAGGTCATGCGCACGCTGGAGCGCAGGTTGCCGAAGCCGCTCGCACTCGCCTGCATCGGCAGGCCGCTGCCGGTGGTGCAGTTGGCGTAGTGGCACCCCGCGTAGATCGACGGGTAGCCGGCCGGGGCCCCGCTGGTGGAGTTGTTGTGCGCGGACTGGGTGACGGTGAAGCCGCCGCTCTGGTCCACGTCGATGCACTGGGCCGTGTCGGCGCCCCAGACGTTGTTCTGGACGATGTAGCGCCCGCTCTGGACGCTCGTGGAGCCGTACTTCTCGCAGATCACCGGCGCGGCCTCGGCCGGGGCGGCGACGATGAAGGTGGCGAGCAGGAATCCGACGAACAGGTATAAGCGCCTCATGGCACGCAGGATTCGCCAGCGTCCGGACGCCCGGCAACCGGCCGGGGGCGGCGGGCCGGGCCGTCACAGCGCGCACCAGGGGAAACCTGCACGGTGATCGGCTGAAAGTTTCACGCCACGTTGTCGAACGAAGTGAAGACGTGTTGTAATGCGGCCACGCGAGTGCTGCCGGGCGGGCGGGTCGTGGCGGGTTCCTTCGTCATGCGAGCAAAGGAATCACCCATGAGAGTCTTCCGTTCGGCGGCCGTGGCGGTCGCCGCGGCCCTGGCTTTGATCACCGCGGCCTTGGTCGTCCCGGCCCAGGCGCACGGCGTCACCATGTTCCCCGGCAGTCGCACGTTCCTGTGCTGGCAGGACGGCCTGCGCGAGAACGGCGCCATCCAGCCCTACAACCCGGCCTGCGCGGCAGCCGTCGCGCAGAGTGGCACCACGCCGCTCTACAACTGGTTCGCGGTGCTGCGCTCCGACGCCGGGGGCCGGACCACCGGCTTCATCCCCGACGGCCAGATCTGCAGCGCCGGCACCGGCGGCCCGTACGACTTCACCGCCTACAACGCCGTGCGCAACGACTGGCCGCTGACGCACCTGACGTCGGGCGCCAGCATCACCATGCGGCACAGCAACTGGGCCGCGCACCCGGGCTCGTTCGTCTACTACGTCACCAAGAACGGCTGGAACCCGAACGCCCCGCTGAAGTGGTCCGACCTGGAGCAGTTCGGCAGCGTCAGCAACCCGCCGCAGTCGGGCGGGCCCGGCGGGCTCAGCTACTACTACTGGAACGTGCAGCTGCCCTCGGGCAAGAGCGGCCGGCACATGATCTTCGTCCACTGGATCAGGTCGGACAGCAACGAGAACTTCTACAGCTGCTCCGACGTCACCTTCGACGGCGGCAACGGCGAGGTCACCGGGGTCGGCCCCGGCGGCAGCACGTCCAGCCCCAGCCCCGACCCGACCATCACCCCGACCGACCCGCCGCCTCCCGGGGGCTGCACGGCCACGCTGCGCGCCACCGACACCGGCTGGGCCGGCCACTTCCAGGGTGAGGTGACCGTCCGCAACACCGGCACGACCGCGATCAACGGCTGGAAGGTCAACTGGACCTTCAGCGGCGGCCAGGGCTTCGAAGGCTCGCCCTGGAACGGCGTGCTGAGCGGCCAGCCGCCGTCGGTCGAGGTGAAGAACGCCTCCTACAACGGGCAGATCGCGCCGAACGGCTCCACCACATTCGGCTTCAACGGCACGGGCAGCGTGCCGAGTCCCGTGCCCGCGCTGACCTGCACGCCCGCGTAGGTCATCGGGATGCTGGAAGACATGCGGAGGCCGCGGGCGCGGCGGGGACGGGTCATCGCCGTCACCGCCGTGGTCGTGGCCTCCGTCGCCGGGGCGGCGGTGGCGGCGAACCTGTGGCGGCCCGGGCTGCCGTCGCAGCTCAGGGAGCCGCTCGCCGCCCGGGTGACGGAGATCCTGGAGAAGTCGTCCCCGGCCGAGCACCACGAGCACGGCCACGAGTTCGGTGAGGACGCGGGGCGGGTCGTGTGCGCCGTCGAGCCGTTCGGCGTCGCGCCGGAGAACGCCGCCACCGTGTCCGAGGTGCGGTGGGTCTACGCCCGCCACATGTGCGCGATCACCGGCGCGGGCGCCGAGTGGGCGATGTCGGTGCGCGTGTCGGGCCCGCTGGCCGTGCGCCTGCACGACCCGGTCGAGGTACGGGTGCCGGAGCCCGGCGCCGGCTATCCGGAGCGGGTCAGGCTGGTCATCCCGCCGCGCCTGCACGAGGAGGCGTTCGCCGAGTTCGCCGATGACGAGGTGATCGAGGCGGCACGCCGGCGGTTCACCGAGGCGCGTTAGCGGGCAGGTCGAACGCGGCCGGCGAGAGGGGGAGGACTCTCCGGGCCGGCCGCGTTCACGCCATCCGGGCGGGATGGTGTCGTAGGGGCGGTTCACAGCAGGGGGACGGGCCTCACCTCCTCAGGGGGCGTGGTGCGGGGGTTCAGCCGGCGCAGGCGTAGCCGGAGGCCACGCTGGTCGAGCCGCTGGGCCGGCTGGCCTGGAAGCCGAACGAGGCCGGCAGCGAGGCGTTGTAGCCGAGGTTCCTGGCCGTCACCTTCTGCCCGTCGACCGTGACGGCGGCGTTCCAGGAGCCGACGATCGTGTGCCCGGCGGGCAGGGTGAACGTGACGGTCCAGCCGGAGCCGGTGCCGGTCACCGAAACGGGCGAGACCACGTACCCGTTGCCCCACTGGCTGCCGACGGTCGCGGTGACCTCGCAGTCGCCCTCGCCGCCGCCGGGGAGCGTGCTGAACGCGGTGGTGGGTGAGGGCGCCGACTGGTTGCCCGCCGCGTCCCTGGCCCGCACGTACACCGTGTAACCGGTGCCGGGGGTGAGCCCGGTCAGGCTGATCGACGGGGTGGCCGAGCTGCCGAGCAGGGCGCCGCCGCTGTCGTGGACGTCGTAGCGGGTGACGCCCACGTTGTCGGTGGAGGCGGTCCAGGTCAGCGTGGCGCCGGTGGTGGTGATGCCGGAGGCCGCCGGGGCGCCCGGGGCGGTGGGCGGGGTGGTGTCGTCCGGGCCGCCGCCGCCGTAGATCGCGGCCTCGCGGGCGGTGGCGGCGATGCCGTCGGCGCCGTTGAACAGCCGCTGGCCCCACGGGGTGAGCTGGTCGACGTCGAAGTTCGTCACCTGGTCGAGGTACTCGACGCCGCCGCCGTTGCCGCTCCACGACCAGCCGAGGTAGCCGAGGCCGCGGCTGACGGCCTGGGCCATGATCGTGTCCTCGTCGGGGTTGCCGTCGGAGTGGTTGTGCCCGAACTCGCCGACGACCAGCGGCAGCCCGGCGGTGCGGAAGGCGTCCATGTAGGAGGTGATCTCCGCTGCCGTGTCGAAGACGCCGTACATGTGGACGGAGAAGATCGTGTTCTTGTCCGGGTCGCTGTCGAAGACGGCCCGGGCGTTGTCGCGCATGGTGAACTGCCAGTCCTGGCCCCAGTTGGGGGCGTCCACCATGAGCGCGTGGTCGAAGCCGTTGGCGCGCAGCTTCTGGATGGCGGCCGTGGTGGCGGCGGCCCAGCCGGGGGTGACGGCGTTGTTGCCGACGGGCTCGTTGCCGATGTTGACGATGACGTAGTCTTCCTGGCCGACCAGGGCGCTCTTGACGCTGATCCAGTAGTCGGCGGCGGCGTCGAGGGTGACGGCGCCGCTCTGCTCGCCGTAGCCCGTCGTGTCGTGATTTTCCAGGATGCAGATGAGTTTGTTCTGCTTGCACAGGGACACGACGTTGGCCACGTCGGCGACGCCGTTGGCGGTCCAGCGCCCGCCGCTGAGCACCACGCGGACGGCGTTGGCGCCGAGCGACTTGATGTCGGCGAACGCCCGGGTCTGCGAGGTGTACCAGGTGTGGGCGTGGCTGGTGCCACGGATGACGAACTCCTGGCCGCCCTTCTCGACGATCTTCGTGCCGCTGACGTGCAGGCCGGTCGCGGCGTGGGCGGGAGAGGCGATCAGGACGACGGGGAGGAGCAGGAGTGCCGCCAGCGCGGCGAGCCGGGATCTCATGTGGTGCCTTTCGCTGGGAGGTCCCGCCCCCCACCGGGGAGGGCGGGACCCGGGTTCTCAGGCGGTGGTGCAGGTGATCGGGTCAGGGGTCGCCCCGCTGCCCGACGCGATGAAGCCGAAGGAGGCGGTCCCGCCGGGAGCGAGCGCGCCGTTCCATGCCTCGTTGCCGACGGTGAGCGTGCCGCCGGACTGGCTGTGCTTGCCGCCCCAGAGCTGGCTGACGGTGCCGGATTGCGCCCAGGAGACCGTCCAGCCGCCGATCGCCGACGTGCCGGCGTTCTTCACCGTCACCTCGGCCTGATAGCCGCCGCTCCAGGAGTTGACCAGCTTGTACGTCGCCGTGCAACCGCCGGTGGGCGGCGGCGTGTCGGTGGTGGCGAAGGACGTGCTCGCCGACGGCTCGGAGCTGTTGCCTGCGGCGTCCCTGGCCACCACGTGGACCGTGTACTCGGTGTCGGCGTCGAGCCCGGTCAGCTCGAAGGTCGTGCCCGGCGCGGTGCCCGCCTTCTCGCCGTCCAGGTAGACGTCGTAGCCGCTGACGCCGACGTTGTCGGTGGCCGCGGTCCACGACAGCCTGGCCGTGGAGCCGGTGATCGCGGAGACCGCCGGCTTGCCCGGAGCGCCGGGCGGGGTGTCGTCCTCCTCCTCGGGCCCCGGCGGGTTGCCCCAGATCTTGGTGGCGCCGCTGTAGAGCGTGATGTTGGAGGTACGGGCCGGCGTCGTGCCCGGCGTGGTCGGGATGCCCCGGTACGACCAGTCGTTGGCCGGGTCCCAGGTGCCCGCGCTGGCGATGCGGAACTGCACCTCACGGCGGTGCTGCGACTGCCCGGCGGGCGCGATGTCCTGCCCTGAGCAGTCGATGGCCGCATAGTAGGTGCTGCCGCCCGCCGCGTGCAGGGTCGGCGCCGCGCACTGGGTGTACGCCGACGACACCGTGATCTGCGACGCGGTGGTCGACCCGTCGAGCGTGAAGTAGTAGCGGAACGACCCGTCGGACAGCACCCGGGCGGGCCAGCCCGACTGGTTGCGCACGATGGCCTTGATCTCGGTGAAGTTCGTGCCGGAGGCGTTGACCCCGGCCTCCACGAAGATCTCCGGCCCGTCGGGCGTCTCGGCGACCGGGAAGCCCGCCGCCGGCGCGCCGCCGTACTCCTTGTAGAGCCGGGCGAGCGCGCTGGTGAAGCCCGCGTTGTAGTCGGTGGCGACCTCGTTCATCACGTAGTCGTCCCGCTTGTCGGTGTAGGCGTCGTCCGGGTCAGGCGGCCCGCCGACGAGCGCGCCGTACAGCGTGTGACGGCTTTCCACAGGTGTGGATATCTGGTCCGTCCACGAGCCGTGCGCGGTCCGGTGGTGCGGCGCCTTCGGCGGGTTGGTGCCGAACCCGACCACGTACGAGGAGTTGCGCGGATTGTCGCCGAGCGCGTAGTTGATCTGCCGCACCGCGAAGTCGTGGTAACGGGCCTTGCGCGTGGCGTCGCTGATCGAGTCGCTGTGCACGAGCGCCGCGAACGCCGTGTTGGCCGCGTACCGCAGCGACCCCCACCGGTCCAGCACCGCCTGGCCGCCCGGCGAGTAGCGCACCTTCGAGCCGTTCACGCCGACCGTCCACCAGTCGAGCCAGCGGTTGGCGTCGTCGAGGTACTTCTGCTTGCCGGTCAGCTTGTGCAGCAGCACGTAGGCGCCGTAGGACTTGTCGTCCCAGGCGATGGTCCACTTGTACGACTTGATGGAGGTCTGGGGCTCGGTGCCGAGGCTGTCGTAGGTCGACTCGGCCTTGGTCAGGAAAGCCGGGTCGTCGGTGGCCCTGTACAGCCAGATCGCGCCCCAGACCAGCTCATCGGTGAACCCGCTCCAGGAGTTGTAGTAACCCTGGGCGTCGGTGATGCACTCGCTGTACTTCTTCCTGACCGTGTCGGCGAAGGAGTACAGCTGCTTGGCATGCGTCACCAGCTTGTCCGCGTACGCGGGGTCGGTCGGCCGGAAGACGATCGAGGAGGCGGCCATCGCCGCCGCCGTCTCGCCCGCCAGGTCCGACCCGCCGCACGACGCGTCGATCTTGTACGCTGGCCGGTCCATCGCCATGGCCTCGGCCGGGCCCCACCAGGCGTGGTCCCTGCCGCCGTGGCCGACCTGGCCGTAGAGCGTGTTGGGCGACGGGTGCGCCTTGACGAAGTAGTCGTTGACGAACCTGAGGTTGTTGAGCAGATGGGTGAGCTGGCCGGAGGCGGCGTAGGCGTCGCGGTACTCGACCGCGCCCCAGGCCAGCATGGTGGCGGAGAACGCCATCGGGAAGCCGAACTTCACGTGGTCGCCGGCGTCGTACCAGCCACCGGTGAGGTCCAGGCCGACGTCCGCGCCGTCGTCGAGGCCCGAGTCGCCGCGCCAGTTGACGCGGTTCCAATCGGGCAGCTCGCCCGACTGCTGGGCCTCGTAGAACCAGAGCGACTTCTGCAGCGCCTCGCCGTACGCGAACGCCGGGGCGGCGGAGGCGGGCGGCGCGGCGACGATCAGGGGCACGGCGAGGGCCGCCGCCGCGACGGCGGCGACCCTCTTCACGAGCGGGTTGTTCACGGGAAGAGCCGTCCGAACTCCGCCAGGGCGACGGCCACGTCGACCTGCGCCCAGAAGCGGTGGTAGTTGAACGTGGGAGCCGGCCCGGTGCCGTCCAGGTAGGCCTTGACCTCGGGCCAGTCGGGGTCGTTCTCGTAGAAGGACCTGATCGACAGGAACGTCGAGTCCGAGTTGATCGGGTCGCCGTTCGGCATCGTGCCAGTCCAGCCCGCGGGCACGTGGACCGGGTCGTCGATACGCTGGTAGTCGGTCTTGGTCTCCTCGACCGAGACGCCCTTGTCGTCGCGGTTCTCCCACACGGCGTCGAGCAGCGCCTTGGCCGTGTCACGGGCCTCGGCGTGGTTCGCCCGGGCCGCGTAGTACATCAGCACCTTGGCGTAGGAGCCGGCCACGCCGACGTCCTGGGTGTGGTTGACGACCTCGACGTGCAGGTCGGGGTTGGCCGGCGGCATGCCGGACGTGGCGTTGAAGTTGCCCGCCGGCTGGCCGGTCCAGCGCAGCGTGGACGGGATCTGGTAGTCGCCGCCGGCGCCGACCGTGGTGTTGTCGAGCGCCCAGGCCACCCACTTGTCGAGCAGGGCCTTGGCGTCGGCGTTGCCGGTGACGTTGTACAGCTCGGCCACCCGCTCCATGGTCCACGCCTGGAAGCCGAACCACTGGTTCGACGGCGGGTCATGGTAGACCGGCTGCCAGTCGTAGGCCATGCCGTGGAACTTGGGCAGGTTCGCCGGAGGCGTGGCGTAGTGTCCGTTCCAGCTGTTGGTCGCGCCGCCGGCGATGGCGCCTTCGGCCGACTGCAGCCAGGTGTAGAACTGGAGCTGCCGGGTGAGGCTGGTGCTCCAGTCGGTGGCGCCGGTCGCGCTCTCCGGCCGCAGCTCGGCCACGTTCGACAGCGCCCAGGCCGCGAACGGGTTCTGATAGCCGGAGTGGTTGTGGCTGGAGCCGATCCGCCAGGCCCAGCCGGCGTTGGAGTCGGTCGCGCCGCCCCAGGCGTAGTACCAGGACAGCAGGTAGCTGGCGGAGTTCTTGCCGGTGCCGGCCGGGCACGACGGGCTGGTGCAGCCCGGCTGCTTGAAGTACTTGTCGTACATGGCGTAACGCAGGTAGTCGCCCATCTTGGCGGCCTTCTCCACGGTCGCGGAGATCTGGTCCGCCTTGCCCTGCGCCTTGGCCCAGGTCAGCGCCCAGTACGCCACCTGCACCGCGCGCGCGTCGGCGTCCGGGGCGTTGGTGTACTTCCACTGCTTGGCGTAGGAGGAGTCCTTGATGAACAGGTCCAGGTAGCCGTTGGTGCCGCCGTGCGCGAAGGTGTCGCAGGACGGCTGCGGGATCGTCTCGAAGACCGACTCCTCCGGGCCGCGCTGGTAGGTGTTGATGTAGGCGGGCTTGGTGGTGCCGTCGCCGCAGCGGCCGAAGCCGTAGGTGTTGTCCACGTCGAGCAGCCAGTGCATGCCGTAGACGTCACGGGTGCCGTACGCGGTCTGCAGCTCGTTGGCGATCGGGTCGGAGCCCACGCTGACGCCCTGGTCGATCTGCGACGGGTAGTTGCTGATCTCCAGGTGCTCGGCCGCGTACGTGGCCGGCTTGGCCGGGTTGTAGAAGGAGTTCGTCGGCTGGTCCCTGGTCGCCGGGATGATGTACGTCTCCATCGACTCCCAGGCGTCGTTGAACTTCGTCCAGTCGCCGGTCACCTGGCCGTAGACCGCCTCCAGCCACAGGTAGTAGCTGTAGGCCTCGGAGGTGGTCTCGTGCCCGTGGTCGGGCGCCTCGACCATGAACGTCTCCACCGAGTGGTACGGCACGCCCTCGGGCGAGAAGTAGCCGTTGGCGGGGTCGTGCAGGTCGTTGTACATCTCGGTGAAGCGCTGGATGTACTCGTTGTCGCCGCCGGGCAGGTCGTCGTCCGCCTCGGTGGCGGTGACGTCGACCGGGTCGTAGCCGGTGGCGCTCACCCTGAACACCGCGGTGCCGGCGGAGGTGTCGGCGTCGTCGGCGGCCGACAGCGTGACGGTCTGGGCGGTGTTCCAGTTGGCCGTGGTGAAGGTGCGGCCGGCCCCGGCGCTGACGGTCAGGTCGGCGTCACCGCTGGCCCGCGCGGTGTTCACGGTCACGCTCGCGGCCGGCTGGCGCGAGAGCTTGACGGAGAACGTGGCGGTGCCGGTCTCCGGTACGGCCACGGACTGCGGGCTCACGACGAGCGCCGGCGTGCTGTCGGAGCCGACGGTGATGCCGACGGGCGCGGAGTTCGTGGTGGCGCCGTCGTTGTCGGTGGCCCTGGCGGTGATCGAATAGCTGCCCGCGGCCACGTTCTGCCAGTTGTAGGTGTAGGGCGCGCTGGTGTCGGTGCCCAGCAGGGTGGAGCCCTGGTAGAAGTCGACCTTGGAGACCGTGCCGTCGGAGTCGGCGGCGGTCGCCGCGATCGGCACGGTGGCCGGGGCGGTGAACGTCTGGCCGGCCGTGGGCGAGGTCAGGGAGACCGTGGGCGCCTCGTTGTCGTCCTCGCCGCCGCAGGTGGTGCCGTTGATCGCGAACGAGGTGGGGGCCGGGTTGCTGCCGGTCCAGGAGCCGTTGAAGCCGATGGAGGTGCTGGCCCCGGTGGCGAGGGCGCCGTTCCACGGCATGTTCTTGGCGGTCACCCGGGTGCCCGACTGGCTCCAGGTGGCGCTCCAGCCCTGGTCGTACTTCTGTCCCGTGGTCGGGAAGTCGAAGGTCAGCGTCCAGTTCGTGAGCGGGTCGCCGAGGTTCTTGATGGCCACGCTGGCGGTGAAACCGCCCTGGTTCGAGCCGCTGTTCCACTGGTTGGCGGTGTAGGTCACCTCGCAGGCGACGGCCGCGCTGGCGGGGGTCTGGGCGAGCACCGTGGTGGTGCTCGCCACCAGGACCAGCGCCGCGGCCGCGGATAACCGCCTGGCCAGGCGCGTGAGGAAGGGGCGGGGTCTGTGACTCACGGTTTCTCCATGGGAGTAGGGGGGTGGGAGCGCTCCCATGCCGCATTGTGCGCTTCGGCGAGGAGGAGATGTCAACGAAATGGCGTCCGGGTGA
This sequence comes from Nonomuraea ceibae, assembly GCF_019396325.1. GTDB lineage: Bacteria > Actinomycetota > Actinomycetes > Streptosporangiales > Streptosporangiaceae > Nonomuraea > Nonomuraea ceibae. The sequence goes on along the minus strand of NZ_JAHKRO010000006.1, from coordinate 134,034 downwards.
CGGCCGGATTTCCTCTCACCTGCCTGCGTGGCATGAAAGTTTCACGGTGCTTGCCTGGCATCGCGCGAGCGTGTGGCCCGCCGGGGCCTCGGCGGGCCACCGGTCGCTGTACACATTTGTGAATGGCCGCCCACTATGGGAGCGCTCCCACTCACCACAGGAGATGATGATCCGTGAAACTCCTACGCGGCCTTCGGAGATGGGCCGTCACCGCGACAGCCACCTGTGTCGCGGCCGCCGGTCTCGTCGCCGGGCAGACGACCGCCGCCCACGCCGCGGTCTCCTGCGACGTCGTGTACACCCCCAACTCGTGGACATCCAGCCCTGGTCAGGGAGGTTTCACCGCGAACCTCACGCTGAAGAACCTGGGCGACCCCCTCAACGGCTGGACGCTGGCCTTCGACTTCCCCACCACCACCCAGAAGTACACCCCCAGCGGGTGGGGCGCGGAGATCAGCCAGTCGGGCACCCGGGTCACCGCCAAGAACATGCCGTGGAACGGCGCCCTCGCCACCGGGGCCAGCACCACCATCGGCTTCAACGGCACCTGGTCCGGCACCAACCCCAACCCGACCACGTTCACCGTGAACGGCACCACCTGCGGCGGCCCCGGCGGTGAGACCCCCGCGGTCGTCACCTCCGCCAGCTCCGTCGCCGTCAACGAGGGCGGCACCGCCACCTTCACCGCCAAGCTGTCGGCCGCCCCCTCCTCGAACGTGACCGTCAGCACCTCGCGGACCAGCGGCGACGCCGACCTGAGCGTCACCTCCGGCGCCTCGCTCACCTTCACCCCGTCGAACTGGAACACCGCGCAGACGGTCACCCTGGCCGCCGCGCAGGACGCCGACACGACGGCGGGCACCGCGGTCTTCACCGTCGGCGGCACCGGCGTCACCTCGACCACGGTCAACGCCACCGAGGTCGACGACGACAGCACCCAGGAGCAGTCGCTCATCGTCACCCCGACGTCCGTGACCGTCCCCGAGGGCGCCACCGGCGCCTACACCGTCCGCCTGGCCACCCAGCCGTCCTCCGGCGTCACCGTCACCACGACGGCCGGCAGCGGCGACGCCGACCTCACCGTGAGCTCCGGCGCCTCCCTGTCGTTCAGCACGGCCAACTGGAGCACGCCGCAGACCGTGACCCTGGCCGCCGCCCAGGACTCCGACGAGGTCAACGGCACCCGGACGTTCACCGTCGCCTCCACCGGCCTGACCTCCCGCACGGTCACCGCCACCGAGGCCGACGACGACGGCGACACCACCCCCGTCCACGTCGAGAACCCGTACGCCGGAGCCACCGGCTACGTCAACCCGAGCTGGTCGACGAAGGCCGCCGCCGAGCCGGGCGGCGCCGCCATCGCCAACACCTCGACCGCCGTGTGGATGGACCGCATCGCCGCCATCGAGGGCCCCGGCGACGCCCTGGGCCTGCGTGAGCACATGGACGAGGCCGTGCGGCAGGACGCCGCCAACGGCGCCACGCCGCTGACCATCCAGGTCGTCGTCTACAACCTGCCCAACCGCGACTGCTCCGCCCTGGCCTCCAACGGCGAGCTCCGCATCTCCGAGAACGGCTTCAACCGCTACAAGGCCGAGTACATCGACCCGATCGCCGACATCCTCGACGACCCGCAGTACGCCAACCTGCGCATCGTCACGATCATCGAGCCCGACTCGCTGCCCAACCTGGTGACCAACATCAACACCTTCGCCGACTGCCGCGAGGCCAACGGCCCCGGCGGCTACGTCGACGGCGTCCGCTACGCGCTCGACAAGCTGCACGCGATCACCAACGTCTACACCTACGTCGACGCCGCCCACCACGCCTGGCTCGGCTGGGACTCGAACTTCCAGCCGTCGGTCGACCTGTTCCACCGCACCGTCACCGGCACCGCGGCGGGCGTGGACAGCGTGGACGGCTTCATCGTCAACACCGCCAACTACTCCGCGCTCAAGGAGCCGCACTTCACCATCAACACGACGGTGAACGGCACCACGGTCCGCCAGTCCAAGTGGGTCGACTGGAACTACTACGTCGACGAGCACACCTTCGCCACCGCCCTGCGCAACGCCCTGATCGCCAAGGGCTTCCGCTCCGGGCTCGGCATGCTCGTCGACACCTCGCGCAACGGCTGGGGCGGCAGCGCCCGCCCGTCCGGCCCGAGCACCGCGACCAACGTGGACACCTTCGTCAACGAGTCGCGCGTCGACCGCCGCCTGCACGCCGGCAACTGGTGCAACCAGAGCGGCGCGGGCATCGGGATGCGGCCGACGGCCAACCCCGAGCCGGGCTTCGACGCCTACGTGTGGATCAAGCCTCCGGGCGAGTCGGACGGCTCCAGCAAGGAGATCCCGAACACCGAGGGCAAGAGGTTCGACCGGATGTGCGACCCGACCTACACCGGCAACGACCTCAACGGTCACAACATGTCCGGCGCGCTCGCTGACGCGCCGATCTCCGGCCAGTGGTTCTCGGCCCAGTTCCGCCAGCTCGTGCAGAACGCCTACCCGCCGCTGTCCTAACCCCTGATCACAGGGCCCAGGCCGCCGGATCAACCCCCGGCCTGGGCCCTGTAACCATGTGTCAGCCCCTGCTGCGCCACTCCGACACGATCCGCTCGACGTCGTACGGGACGAGGTTGTGCGGCGGGCCGGACAGCCCGGTCCTGATGGCCTCGCGGATCCGGTCGTTGATCTCGTCGACGATCAGCCGGACCTCCCCCTCGGACCTGGCCTCGGCGGCGGCCGCGAGCGCCTGTTCGGCGTCCTTGCGCAGTTGCAGGCTCGGCGGGAGCGGCATCGACAGCCCCTCGCTCTCCAGCTTCTGCTTGATCCACCAGTGCTCGTCGTACGGCTTGTCGGCCCCGGGGAGCGGCTTGCCGGCGCCCGGCAGGTCGTCGAACTCGCCGCGTTCCTGGGCTTCCCTGATCTGCCGGTCCACCCAGCTCTCGAACTGCATCCCGCCCGGCTTGCGCTCGGTCACCCCTGGTCCCTTCTCCCTACGCGAGGTTGTGGTGCGGGGCGGCGGGCTGCCGCCAGCCCAGCATCGCCTCGGTCATCCGCACGGACGCCACGGTCGCGGGCACGTCGTGCACCCGGACGATCCGCGCCCCGCGCAGGATCGCCATCACGTTGGCGGCGATGGTGCCCTCGGTCCGCTCCCCCTGCGGGCGGCCGATGCTCTCCCCGATGAAGTCCTTGTTGGACAGCGCCACCAGCAGCGGGTAGCCGACGGCGGCGACCTCGTCCAGCCGGCGCATCAGCTCCAGCGAGTGGTAGGTGTTCTTGTTGAGGTCGTGGCCCGGGTCGATGACGATGCGGTCGGGGGCGATCCCCGCCGCCAGCGCGGCCTCCACCCGCTCGCGCAGGTAGGCGGTGACGTCGGTGACGATGTCGGCGTAGTCGGGCCTGAACACCCGGCGCCCCGGCCCGCCCAGGCTGTGGGTGACGACCACGGTGACGCCGGTGCGGGCGGCGACCTCGGCGATGCCGGGCTCGCGCAGCCCGTTGGTGTCGTTGAGCACGTCGGCGCCCGCGGCGATCGCGGCCTCGGCGACGGCCGCGCGGTGGGTGTCGACGCTGATCACGGCGTCGGTGACGCGCCGCACCTCGGAGATCACCGGCACGACGCGGTCGATCTCCTCCTCGACGCCGATCTCGGCCTGGGCGGCGCTGAAGGCGAACCCGCCGATGTCGACCCAGTCGGCGCCCTGCTCGACCGCTCGCGACGCCGCCTCGACGGCCCGTTCGAGGGCGAAGGTCCGGCCCTGGTCGTGGAAGGAGTTGGGGGTGCGGTTGACGATCGCCATGATCGCCACCTGTCGCCGGAAGTCGAACTCGCGCCGCCCGATCCGCCGCACCGGGTGGGACATCTCGGGCGGGGCAGTGCTCACTCCACCGGTCACGACACCATCCCCTTACGAGCTCGGGCCACCTGCTTGGCAGCCTACCTTCCGGGGAGGCCGGGCTTCCGGCCGTGTCGGGCGGTGAAATGTCAGGCGGTGAAGCGCATGCGGTGGCTGTCGGTGCCGACGCGGATGCGCCTCATCCGGGGGCGGGACGCGCACGGGCGCCGGGGCAGGCGCATGGCGAGATCGACGACGGTTCCGCAGGGACCGGTGTGGAAGTCGGCGTCGTCGCACAGCCGTTTGATCAGGAAGATGCCGCGGCCGGTGCCAGAGGTGTCGGGCGGGCGGTGACGGCCCTCGACGTAGCCGTTGGGGATGCCGGAGCCCCGGTCCGCGGTCTGGGCGCGCAGGACGCCGTCGGCCGTCCACAGTCTGAGCGTGCCGTGCCCGCCGGCGTGCGTCACGACGTTGATGACGCTCTCGTGAACGGCGAGGACGAAGTCCTCAAGCCTCGGGCCGGCCAGTCCGGCCCCTGATGCGTGCCGGGCGACGGCCTGCCGGATTCCGGTGACCTCCCGGCGGCTGATGGGCTGGGTCATGAGCGTGCGCATGGCAGCAGCTTCCTAGCGACGTTCCTCGTCATCGGCGGGCCGCGCTTCTGGACCTCACAAGGCTCCCCACTGCCCTGACAGCCGGGCTTCACACCTTCGACCGCCCGCCGATCCCGGTGGCGAACTCACGCAGCCGCCTCGGCGCGCTGTCGGGGGCGAGCGGCGCGGTGTCCATGCCGGCGCCGTCGTGCAGGCCCTCCAGCAGCGCCTTGATCGCGTCGGGCGCCGAGTGCCTGGGCGTCCAGCCGAGCACGTGGCGGGCGCGGTCCACGTTCATCAGCGGGATGCGCAGCGCCAGCTCCAGCAGGCCGGGCGCGGCGGGGATGAGCCGCAGGTGCCAGCCGGCGGCGACGGCGGCCCGCGCGACCCCGGCCGGGATCGGCACGGTCCTGGCGCCGAGCAGCTCGGCGAGCTCGGCCGGGCCGAGCACCGGCTCGGCGGCCAGGTTGAACGCGCCGGTGACGGGCTTGGTGACGGCCAGGCGGTAGGCCTCGGCGGCGTCGTCGGCGTGCAGGATCTGCATCTTGAGCCCGGGGATGTCGGGCACGAACGGGATCCGGCCCGCCCTGACCAGCCTGCGCGGCAGCAGCGGCCCGGCGAACAGCCTGCGCTGCTCGGTCGCCGCCTGCCGCTGGAAGATGAAGCCCGGCCGCATCCGCACCACCCGGACGCCCGGGTTGTCGTGCTCGAACACGTCCAGCACCCGCTCCACGTACGCCTTCTCGCGCCCGTACGCGGCCCCCGGGTAGCCGTGGGTGGGCCAGGTCTCGTCGACCCGCACCTCCTTCGGGCCGGGCGAGTACGCGCCGACGGATGAGGCGTGGACCAGCGCGGGCACGCCCGCCTGGGCGACGGCCTGGAAGACCCGCATGCTGCCGAGCACGTTGGCCCGCCAGGTCGCGGTGGCGTCGCGGGTCGGCTGGAACAGCCAGGCCAGGTGCACGACCGCGGCGGCGCCGTCGAAGATCTGCGCGAGATCGCTGGTGACGACGTCCGCCTTGACCCATTCGGTGCGGCCGGGACGCCAGCCGGGCAGCCTGCGGGCGACGCCGACGATGGACGTCACGCTCTCGTCGGCTTCCAGGGCCCGGATCACGCTCGTGCCGACGTTGCCCGTCGCACCCACCACCACGACTCTCATGGCGCACCGCCTGCCCCGTCAGAAAGGGACGAAACGCGCTGGTCAGGGTTCGATCAGCACCTTGATCGCGCCGTCCCGCTTCTTCTGGAACATCTCGTACGCCTCCGGCGCCCGCTGCAACGGGACCCGGTGCGTGGCCAGGTCCATCACGCCGAGCGGATCGGCGTCGTCGGTGACCAGCGGCATCAGCGCGCCGACCCACCGCCTGACGTGCGCCTGGCCCATCCGCAGCGAGATGCCCTTGTCGAACATGCGCAGCATCGGCATCGGGTCGGTCATACCGCCGTAGACGCCGATGACGGAGATCACGCCGCCGCGCCGTACGGTGTCGATGGCCTGGTTGAGTGCGGCGAGGCGGTCCACGCCCGCGTGGCTCATGAGCTGGGCGGCCAGCGCGTCGGGCAGCGCGCCCGTCATCGTCTGGGCCAGCTTGGCGGCGGGCGAGCCGTGCGCCTCCATGCCGACGGCGTCGATCACCGAGTCGGTGCCGCGCCCCGAGGTGAGCTGCCTGACCGCCTCCGGCACGTCGGTGGTCTCGCTCGCGTCGACGACCTCGACGCCGTGTCGGCGGGCCATCTCCAGCCGCTCGGGCACGCCGTCGACGCCGATGACCCGGTGGCCGAGGTGGCGGGCGATGCGGGCGCACATCTGGCCGATGGGGCCGAGCCCGAAGACCGTGAGGCTGCCCCCGTCGGGCAGGTGCGCGTACTGGACGGCCTGCCAGGCGGTGGGCAGCACGTCCGACAGGTAGACGAACCGCTCGTCGGGCGGCCCGTTCGGCACCTTGATCGGGCCGAACTGGGCCTGCGGCACCCGCAGGTACTCGGCCTGGCCGCCCGGCACCTGGCCGTACAGCTTGGTGTAGCCGAACAGCGCGGCGCCCATGCCGTGCTCGCGGACCTGGGTGGTCTCGCACTGGGCGTACAGCTCCATGCCGCACATGTGGCAGTGGCCGCAGGAGATGTTGAACGGGATCACCACCCGGTCGCCCGGCCTGAGCGTGGTGACCTGCGAGCCGACCTCCTCGACGATGCCCATCGGCTCGTGGCCGAGGATGTCGCCCTGGGTCATGAACGGCCCGAGCACCTCGTACAGGTGCAGGTCGGAGCCGCACAGGCCGGTCGTGGTGACCTTGATGACGGCGTCGTTCGGTTCCTTGATCTGCGGGTCGGGGACGTCCTCGACCCGGACGTCGCGCTTGCCGTGCCAGGTGACGGCCTTCATGGCAACTCCTCAGGATCGGCTTCACGAGCCGCATACCCCCACAAAGCACCCCTAGGCCGGGGAGCGCGAATCGCCTCCAGGTGTCATGACAAACCCTCGGACCAGGCGTTCTTCAGTCCGGAAAAACTCCATCCGGTAAACATGCTTTACACCCTCCGTATTCGGTGAGTAACTACTGGTAGCGAACGGTAGACAGAAGGAGCCCGGCACCATGACGGTGAGCTTCACCCCCAACTTGCTGGGGCCGCGGATCGACGACCGCCTGATCGGCTTCCTCGACGAGTGGCAGGCGCCGGTCTCGGACCCGGACGTGGTGGCGGCCTACCGGTTGCTCGTCGAGTTCATCCTGGGCGGCGGCAAGCGCATCCGCCCGCAGCTGTGCTACTGGGGGTGGCGGGGAGCCGGCGGCGACGACTGCGACGAGATCATCAGCGCGGCGGCCGCCCTTGAGCTGTGCCACGCGGGCCTGCTCATCCACGACGACATCATGGACGGCAGCGATCTGCGCCGCGGCCAGGCCACGGTCCACCGCAGCCTGGCCCGGCTGCACTCCGGGCCCGGCGCCGAGGCGTTCGGCCGGGCGGGCGGCATCCTGCTCGGCACGCTCAGCCTCGCCTGGTCCGACACGCTGCTGTCGTCGTGCGGGGTGGAGCCCGTCCGGCTGCGGGCGGCCCACCACCTGTTCGACACGATGCGCACCGAGGTCATCAGCGGCCAGTATCTGGACATCCTCGCCCAGCTCCGGGCCGGCGTCAGCGTCGAGCAGGCGCTGACCACGATCCGCTACAAGACGGCCAAGTACACCGTGGAGCGGCCGCTGCAGATCGGCGGCGCGCTCGCCGGGGCCGAGGCCGGTCTGCTGCGCGCCTACTCGGAGTTCGGGGTGCCGCTGGGCGAGGCGTTCCAGCTGCGTGACGACGTGCTCGGCATGTTCGGCTCGTCGGGCGAGACCGGCAAGTCGGCGCTCGACGACCTGCGCGAGGGCAAGCAGACCGTCCTCTACGCGCACGCCGTCCAGCGGGCCACGCCCGCCCAGCTCGCCTACCTGCGCGCCTGGCACGGCAACCCCGACCTGACCGAGGAGCACGCCGCCGAGGTGTGCCAGATCATGACCGACACCGGCGCGCTCGCCGAGGTCGAGTCGATGATCGACGATCGGGTCCGCACCGCGGTCCGCGTCCTCGACGCCACGGCCATCGAGGCCGAGGCCCGCGTCGCGCTCACCGTCCTGGCAGCCGAGCTGGCGCACCGCGACAGCTAGACCGGCCCCGGGCACGGCGGGCGCTTCGTGCTGCCCACTGACGGTCACCGACCGTAACTGAACTTTCCTCTCAGTAACGTCCAACCTTCTCCTGATTGGTGGAGCACGTGACAGAAACGACAGAATCGACCGCACCGGTCAACGGCAACGGGCACCAGCTCAGCCTGAGCACCGACGCCGCGCGCAACCTGGCGACGACCACCAAGACCGCGCCCCAGATGCAGGAGATCACCTCCCGGTGGCTGCTCAAGCTGCTGCCCTGGGTGCAGACCTCCGGTGGCGTCTACCGGGTCAACCGCCGCCTGACCTACACGCTGGGCGACGGCCGCATCACCTTCAGCACCACCGGCTCGGAGGTCCGGGTCGTCCCCGCCGAACTGTCCGAACTGCCCATGCTGCGCGGCTACGACGACATCGAGGTCCTCGAAGCGCTCGCCTACCGCTTCGCCCAGCGGGAGGTCGAGCCCGGCGAGGAGATCGTGCGTGAGGACGAGCCGGTCGACCAGCTCGTGCTCATCGCGCACGGACGTGTCGGCAAGGAGGCCCAGGGCGCCTACGGCGACACGCAGAACCTGGGCGTGCTCGCCGACGGCGACTACCTCGGCGAGCAGTTGCTGTCCGGCGGCGGCCAATGGGAGTTCTCCGCCAAGGCGAAGACCGCCACCACCGTGCTGACGCTGTCGCGGGAGGACTTCCAGCAACTGCTGGACCGCTCGCCAAGCCTGCGCGAGCACCTGGAGGCGTGGCAGGCGGCCAGCGATCGGGCCAGCAACGACTACGGCGAGGCCGCGATCGACATGTCGTCCGGGCACAGCGGCGAGCCCGTGCTGCCCGGCACGTTCGTCGACTACGAGCTGAGCCCGCGTGAATACGAGCTGAGCGTCGCCCAGACCGTCCTGCGCGTGCACAGCCGGGTCTCCGACCTCTACAACCAGCCGATGAACCAGCTCGACCAGCAGCTCAGGCTGACCGTCGAGGCGCTGCGCGAGCGACAGGAGGACGAGCTGATCAACAACCGCGAGTTCGGCCTGCTGCACAACGCCGACTTCAGCCAGCGGGTGCGCACCCGCACCGGCCCGCCCACCCCCGACGACATGGACGACCTGCTGGCGAAGGTGTGGAAGGAGCCGGCGTTCTTCCTGGCCCACCCGCAGACCATCGCCGCCTTCGGCCGGGAGTGCAGCAAGCGCGGCCTCTACCCGCAGTCGAGCGAGGTCAACGGCCACCGGGTGCCCGCCTGGCGGGGCGTGCCGATCTTCCCGTGCAACAAGATCCCGGTCTCCGGCCGGCGCACCAGCTCCGTGCTGCTCATGCGCACCGGCCAGGAGAACCAGGGCGTGGTCGGCCTGCACCAGACCGGCATCCCCGACGAGTACCAGCCGAGCCTGTCGGTCAGGTTCATGAACATCAACGAGAAGGCCGTCGTGTCCTACCTGGTCAGCGCCTACTACTCGGTCGCCGTCCTGGTGCCCGACGCGCTGGCCGTGCTGGAGGACGTCGAGATCGGGCGCGAGGACTAACAGAGCATTTCCGGCCAGGGATTGGTGGTGTTTCGGTTGTCGGAGTTGGAGGCACGGCTGAGCCTGGACACGGCGGCGGCGCGCAAGCTCGCCACGACGTCCAAGACGGCTCCGCACATGCGGGAGATCTCCCCGCGCTGGCTGCTGCGCGCGCTCCCCTGGGTGGAGCTCGCGGCCGGCACCTACCGGGTGAACCGCCGCCTCACCTACGAGACGGGCGGCGGCCGGGTGGCCTTCTCCCATACGGGGACGCGGCTGCGGGTGGTGCCGCCGAGCCTCACCGAGCTGCCCTTCCTGCACGGGTACGAGGACCGGGACGTGCTGGAGTCCCTGGCCGGAATGTTCGAGCAGCGCGAGTACGTGCGCGGCGAGGTGATCGCCAGGGAGGGATCGCCGCAGAACGAGCTGATCCTGCTCGCCCACGGCAAGATCGCCAAGCTGTGCACGAGCACGTACGGCAACAGCGTCGCGCGGGGCATGCTGTCGACCGGCGACCACGCCGGCAGCCGTGCGGACAGCCGATCGACGCCGTGGGAGGTCACGCTGGCGGCACGCACCGCCTGCGCCGTGCTGGCCCTGCCCTGGCAGGCGCTGGACGACCTGGCCGCGCGCCGGCCGTCGCTGGGCGAGCACCTCGCGCGGCGACCGGCCGGCCCGGCCAACAAGTACGGCGAGGCGGCGATCGACCTGCTGTCCGGGCACCGCGGCGAGGTCGTGCTGCCGGGCACGTTCGTCGACTACGACCCGGGCCCCCGCGAGTACGAGCTGAGCGTCTCCCAGGCGGTGCTCAGGATGCACACCAGGGTCGCCGACCTGTTCAGCAGCCCGATGGACCAGACCGAGGAGCAGCTCAGGCTCACGATCGAGGCGGTGCGCGAGGCGCAGGAGCGCGAACTGGTCAACAACCCGGACTTCGGGCTGCTCCACAACGTCGCCCCGGGACAGCGGCTGACCACCCGCACCGGGCCGCCCACCCCCGCCGACCTCGACGACCTGCTCTGCCGCAGGCGCAAGACCCGCTATTTCCTGGCCAACCCGCTGGCCATCGCCGCGTTCGGCCGGCAGTGCAGCGCCGCCGGCGTCTACATGGACAGCGTCGTGCTCGACGGCAGCACGCTGGCCGCCTGGCGCGGGGTGCCGATCCTGCCCTGCGACAAGATCCCGGTCAGCCGGGCCGGCACCAGCTCGATCCTGGCCATCCGCACGGGCGAGGACGAGCAGGGGGTCGTCGGCCTGCACCAGACCGGCGTCCCCGACGAGCACCGGCCCGGCCTCAGCGTGAAGGTGATGGGCATCGACGAGCGGGGGATCACCACCTACCTGGTCAGCGCCTATTACTCGGCCGCGGTGCTCGTGCCCGACGCGCTGGGCGTGCTCGGGGACGTCGAGGTACACAGCTGACCTTCACCTGATCTTCACAGCCGAACGGAGCCACGATGGCGCAACCCTTTGACCTGCCGGACTTCTACGTCCCGTATCCGGCCCGGCTCAACCCCCACCTTGAGGAGGCCAGGACCCACTCCAAACAGTGGGCCAGGAAGATGGGCATGCTGGAAGGCTCGGGCATCTGGGAGGAGGCCGACCTCGACGCGCACGACTACGCGCTGCTGTGCGCGTACACTCATCCTGACTGCGACGCCACCGAGCTCAGCCTGATCACCGACTGGTACGTGTGGGTCTTCTTCTTCGACGACCACTTTCTCGACGTGTTCAAGCGGACGGGCGACCGCGAGGGCGGCAAGGCGTACCTGGACCGGCTGCCCGCCTTCATGAGCACCGCGAGCCCTGAGCCGGTCAACCCGGTCGAGGCGGGGCTGGCCGACCTGTGGGCGCGCACGGTGCCCGGCACGTCGGCCGACTGGCGGGCGCGTTTCACGGAGAGCACCCTCAACCTGCTGAACGAGTCGCTGTGGGAGCTGTCCAACATCAACGCGGGCCGGGTGCCCAACCCGGTCGAGTACATCGAGATGCGCCGCAAGGTCGGCGGGGCGCCCTGGTCGGCGGGGCTGATCGAGCACGCGGCGGGCGCCGAGGTGCCTGCCGTGATCTCCGCCTCGCGGCCGATGCGGGTGCTGCGCGACGCCTTCTCCGACGCCGTCCACCTGCGCAACGACATCTTCTCCTACCAGCGCGAGACGCAGGAGGAGGGCGAGCTGAGCAACGGCATCCTGGTGCTGGAGACGTTCCTCGGCTGCTCGACGCAGGAGGCCGCCGACGCGGTCAACGACCTGCTCACCTCGCGGCTGCAGCAGTTCGAGCACACCGTCGCCGTCGAGCTGGGGCCGCTGTTCGTCGAGCACGGGCTCGACCCGCTGAGCTGCGCCGGCGTGCTGGCCTACGTCAAGGGGCTGCAGGACTGGCAGTCCGGCGGTCACGCCTGGCACCTGCGCTCCAGCCGCTACATGAACCAGAACGCCTCCGCCCCGGCGCTCGGCATGAAGTCGGTCGTCGACCTGCTGGGGCTCAAGCGCGTCAGGTCCTACGCGCACGTGCCGTACGAGAAGGTCGGGCCGCTGCCGGTCCCGGACCTCTACCAGCCGTTCACGCCGGAGCTGTCACCGCACCTGGAGGCCGCCCGGCGCAACGTGGTCACGTGGGCGCACCGGATGGGGCTGCTGGAGGCGCAGCCCGGCATCACCGGCTCGGCCGTGTGGGACGAGGACAAGCTGATCGACTACGACCTGCCGCTCTGCGCCGCCGGACTGGACCCCGACGCGACGCCCGAGGAGCTCGACCTGTCCTCGGCCTGGCTGGCGTGGGGGACCTACGGCGACGACTACTTCCCCGTCGTGTTCGGCCACGGGCGCAGCCTGGCCGCCGCGCGGGCCACCGTGGAGCGGCTGTCGCTGTTCATGCCGCTCGACGGCGTCGCCTACCCGGCGCCCGTCAGCCCGCTGGAGCTGTCGCTGGCCGACCTGTGGGGGCGCTCGGCCCGGCCGATGAGCCAGGGCGCGCGGCGTACGTTCCGGGCGGCCATCGAGAAGATGGCGTCGAGCTGGCTGTGGGAGCTGGCCAACCAGGCCGAGAACCGGGTGCCCGACCCCGTCGACTACGTGGAGATGCGGCGGCTCACCTTCGGCTCGGACCTGACGATGGCCCTGTGCCGGCTGGCCCGGGCCGACCGGATCCCGCAGGAGGTCTACGACAGCGGGCCGATGCGCTCGCTGGAGAACTCGGCCCAGGACTACGCGACCCTGCTCAACGACGTCTACTCGTACCAGAAGGAGATCGAGTTCGAGGGCGAGCTGCACAACGGGGTGCTGGTCACGCAGTGCTTCTTCGGCTGCGACCGCGACACGGCGCTGCGCATCGTGGTCGACCTGCTGGAGTCGCGGATGCGGCAGTTCCAGCACGTGGCCGCGCACGAGCTGCCGGTCGTGTTCGACGATCTCGGGCTGGGCGACGACGGCCGCAAGGCGGTCGCCGAGTACGTCACCGAGCTGGAGAACTGGATGTCGGGCATCTACGTGTGGCACCGCGACTGCCGCCGTTACGACGAGGAGTCGCTGCGCCGTCACCACCGGCCGCCTCGGCCCAAGCTGGCCGGGCCCACGGGGATCGGCACGTCGGCCGCGCTGATCCTCTAGCCGGTCCTTGGAGTGGTCTTCAGGGCACGGCCACCGGGCGGGATCCGTCGAACCAGCCCATCAGCTCCAGCATGCGGCGCTGGCACGGCGTGACGTTGCGCAGGCGGATCCACCGCTCGGCCGGGGGCAGCGCGGGCAGGGCCAGCACCCGGATGCCCGACAGGTCGACGAACGTGAGGGCGGCGGTGTCGACGGTCAGGTGCGGGCAGCCGTCACGCCACAGGGCCAGCGCGCGGGCGAGCGCGGGGCTGTTGGTGATGTCGACCTCGCCGCAGAGGCTGACGGCCGGGTCCGGCGGCGCGGCCAGCACGACGATCCGTAGCTGCTGGTCCTGGTAGAGCAGTCGCTCCATCTGGTGCACACCCCCCATCGCTCCGAGTCCGGGGGTCGGTCACCGCAGCAGCGGCAACCGAGAACCAGGTTACACGAACTATGTTTCTCTTTGTAATGTTCGCGAGAAAAATGACCGTTTACAGCACTTTTATAGAAGGAATGGTCCGATGAGCGTTTCACCCCCATCGGGCCGCTGATCGGGGCCGGGGCCGGGCATGCGAAAGCCCCGGCACTGGTGGTGCCGGGGCCGATCAGATTGCCCGTACGCCTGTCACACGCTGGTGCCACGACCCGGCGGCTCCGGGGCTCCCCGCGTCCGGGGAGGTGCGGGCCGGCCGGGCCGTGCGCGCCACCGGCGCCGCGGGATCAGTCCTCGACGTTGCTCAGGACGTTGCCCTCGACGTCCTGCAGGTGCAGGAAGGTCAGCACGTCGATGTACTTGACCGAGTCGTTGAGGACGTCGTTGGCCAGCGCCACGTCGTCGATGATGGAGAACTGGCTGAGGATCTGCTGGCCGGTGTTGCTGACGTTCGGGCCGACGTCGGCCGAGGCCACGCCCGCGGAGAAGCCGAGCGCGAGACCGCAGATGGCGGCACCGGCGAGAATGCGACGCATCATTTGTAGAACTCCTTCGTAGGAATCGGCGCGGAAAGCGCGTCATCGCGATTGTGTTCGCTGTGCTTTCGAGATGCCTCGGACAACGATCGCGTATCGCGGCTTCGACGGGCAAGGCGAGGCGCCTAAACCTAGGTCAAAACCGATTCACGAGAATCGTCGTGGGCATCGCGCCACCATATGTCCGGATTTATCAGGATTCGTCTGGTGGCTTTGACGGATTTTCTTTCACGTTATGGCCATATGCGCCTCTCGCCTCCCCAAAAGGGTGTTTTGTCCCCATCGGTCGAGAGGAAAGCTCTGGGACAGCAGCGCCGGCATCGAGAGCCGGTGAAACGAGTCGCAGAAGCGGTGGATTGACCATGGAGGCAAGACGCACATTTATCGTGATGGCCCTGGCGTGTGTGTTCACCGGCACGCTGGATTGCGCGCCGGCAGTGGCTCGCGACTGCGGCCCTGAATGCGGGCCGCGTTATTCCGAAACCTTTCACGCGGACCGGGCCGCCGCGGGCGCCATCGCGGTGCGGGCCGCGATCGAGATGATCGGCGTCCCGTACTCATGGGGCGGCGGCGGGGTGGACGGCCCCGGATTCGGCATCGGAAAGGGTGCGAAGACCAAGGGATTCGACTGCTCCGGCCTCACGCAGTACGCGTGGGCCTCGGCCGGGGAACTGATCGGCCGCACCACGAAGGAGCAGTGGCGATCAGGTGCCCGCGTACCCAAGGAACAGGTGCGGCCCGGGGACCTCGTCTTTTACGACAACGATCCGCGGCGCTCCGGCCCCGAACACGTCGGCCTGGCCGTCGATCGCGAGCGTATGGTCCACGCCCCCTATACCGGCGCGTTCGTCCGGCTCGACCCGCTGGACCGGCCGACGTTCATGGGAGCCGTCCGGCCGACCGAGGAAAGAGCGGCGGACGCCGGCCTCTGACGCGCGGCCCCGGACGGCCTGCTCGATGGAGCAGGCCCTCCGGGCCGCCCGCCACCCGGCCCGTCGGTGCGCACCGGGCTGCCGTGGCCTCGAGTATCCACGGCCGCCCTTCCGGGAAACGTCCCGGCGTTTCAACCGGGACCCGGGCGGGGTGACGGTTCACCGGCTTTTGCCGGCGAGCTTTTCAGGTCGAGCGCCGATTTCCCGTCGCTCCTAGTCCTCGACGTTGGCCAGCAGGTTCAGCTCGACGTCCTGCAGGTGACCGACGGTGCCCAGGTCGATGTACTTGACCGAGTCGTTCAGGACGTTGTTCAGCGCGGTGACGTCGTCGATGACGCTGAACTGGCCGATGATGCTCTGGCCCGTGTTGCTCGCGCTCGGGCCGACGTCGGCCGAAGCGGCGCCGGCACAGAAGCCCAGCGCGGCGCCCACGATGGCTGCACCGGCAAGAATGCGACGGATCATGTTTCGTTCCTCCATTGATCGGCGCCTGAGAATTCCAGCGCCTTAGTCGTTTCTGCAGGGCTGTGAGGTGCCGCGGATAACAATTGCGGCAGCGCGCCGGAACCGCAACCGGATCTTCTCAGACCGAGGTCAAGGGGCGGCCTCGGTTTCTTGGCGATCGACACCGCCGCCGAACACAAATGCCGCGGCCGATCCGCGCAATCGAAACGGCATTTCTTTTGGCCTCACCCGGTGATGACGTAGCCGTTCACGCACCGGCGGGAAACCGACGATCACCCGCCGCTTGGGAATCGCGCGCGCCCGCAATACGCCGTGAGGTGTAGCGGCGGTGCCGCCTCTGGTCCGACGCGCGCCCCCCGGGACGCGGGTCACGATGGCCAGGAGTTCGTTCGGGAACCGGAGGTAAAGATGACTGCGATACGACCGCGTACCCGCAAGTCACTGCTGGTCATCCACATCGTCGCCTCGGTCGCGCTGCTGGGCGAGGTATGGGGACTCGTGGTGCTCAATACTGCGGCGACACTCACGAATGACCTCGCTTTGGCCCACGCCGCCTACCGGTTGATGCCCGCGCTCGTTTTCGCGGGCGGGATACCGCTCAGCATGCTGTCGCTCGTCACCGGCGTCCTGCTCGGGCTGACGAGCCACTGGGGGGTGCTGCGCCACGTCTGGGTCGCGGCCAAGCTGGCGCTGCTGCTCGCCACGATCTGCGCGGGGATGTTCCTGTTCGACCCCGAGGGCATGGCCGCCGCCACCGAAGGCGCCGCCCAGGTGGCCTCCTCACGGCAGTGGGCCCAGGTGGCCTCGCTCGGCTGCCAGCTCGCGATGCTGATGCTGGCGACCGGCCTGTCCGTCTTCAAGCCGCGAACCCGGATGCCACGCCTGCGCCCCGCGAGGTAGGACAGGACCATGGAAACCGATCTGGTCACGGCGGCCGTGGCCCGCGCCGAAGAGGCGTCGTTCGCCTACTCGTGCGATCCGGGCGTCGGCCGCCTCCTCGCCGCACTCGCCGCCGCCGTCCCCGAAGGCGGGCGCGTCCTGGAGTTGGGCACCGGCGCCGGCGTCGGGCTCGCCTGGCTCGTCAGCGGCCTCCTGCCGCGCACCGACGTCACGGTCACGAGCGTCGAACGCGACCCCGACCGCGCCGCACTCGCCGCCCGCGACGGCTGGCCCCCCTTCGTCGACCTCCGTACGGGCGACGCCCTGGACCTGCTCGACCGGCTCGGCGCCTTCGACCTGATCTTCGCCGACGCCACGGGCGGCAAGCACGTCGGCCTCGACCGCACCATCGCCGCCCTCCGCCCGCGCGGCATCCTCCTCGTCGACGACCTCGCCCCGGCCCCCGGCTGGGACGACGACCTCATCCGCAAGCAGCGCGCCGTCCGCGACGCCCTGCTCGCCCACGAACGGCTCGTGGCGGTCGAACTCGACCACGCCTCCGGCCTCGTCCTCGCCACCGCCCGCTGACCCTTGCCACCCACCCTCCCCTGCGCGGCACCCCCACCACGTGCCCTCCCTTTGCGGCACTCGCCGCTCAACCCAGAAGCCGGAGTGCGGGTGGGGAGCGGCCCACACCCCCGGCGGGCCGCCCGGGAGCCGCCTGGGTGCCGCCCAAGGGGTCAGTCGGAGAGGCGGTCGAGGGCTTCGGAGAGGCGGCGGAGGGCGGCGAGGGTGTCGCGGGCGGCGGGCAGCCCCAGCTCGGCCACCAGCCGGTCGGCGAGCTCCTGGTGGGCGGGATCGATGCGGGCGATGGCGGCCCGCCCCTCCGGGGTGGGGTGGAGCAGCTTGGCCCGCCGGTGCGCCGGGTTGGGCAGGTATTCGGCCAGCCCCTTCTCCACCAGCAGGTCGGCGATCCGCTGGACGCCCTGACGGCTCATGCCCATCACCCTGGCCACCCCGGAGACCGGCAGCGGCTCGTGCAGGATGGCGCCCAGCACCTGCCACCAGGCGGCGGTGAGCCCGGCGGGCCTGGCCAGCTTCTCGGCGACGTCGAGAAACTGGCCGTTGAGCCGGAAGACCGTCAACGCGCTGCCCGACAGCAGCTCGCCCGTTTCGCTCATGCCGCCATCAGCACCTCGTACGCCGACGCGTCGCTCTTGGCGAAGAGCCGGTACCAGGCGTCGAGCACCTCGGGCGTGTAGACGTCGAGCCGGCGGAAGATCTCGCGGGCGAAGGCGACGGGCTCGGTGGGCCCGGCGGTGATCAGGTCGCCGTCGAGCACCGCGTCGCGGTCCTGGTAGCGCTTGGCGCCCCCGTACCCCTGCTGGGCCTCCAGGTACTGCAGCACGGCGCTCGTGTGGTCGCGGTCGTCGAGCAGCCCTTCGCGGGCGATCCCGGCGACGGCGCCGCAGATGGCGGCGACGGGCACCCCGGCGTCGAGGAACGCGCGTGCCTTGCTGGCGTACGGAGCGAGGTCGTCGCCGGCGTCCCACAGGTCGGCGCCGGGCAGGATGAGCAGGCTGCTGTCCTGCGGCGTGAGCGCGTCGAGTGTCAGGTCGGGAACGATCCGCATGCCGCCGGCGGTGGTCACGGGCTCGCCGGTGAGCCCGACCGTGACGATCTCATAACTGCCGGGCTCCCGGTGGAAGCGGCCACTGCGCAGGTGGGCGGTGGCGTGTCCGGTCTCCCAGTCGGCCAGAGTGTCGTAAACGGCTACATGCACGGGCTTTGTCTTCGTCGTCATGACAACATACTGTCATAACGACAACATGCTGTCAACTCCAACCCGTGCGAGGATAGGCGCATGGCAGAGATCGTCGGCGGGGGACCTCCGGTCAACGACGCCGAGCGGCGGGTGATCACCTACCTCCGGGATCACGCACCGGCCGACTGGCTGCTGCTGCACAACGTCGAGGTTCCGCGCGGAGACGACGTCTTCGAGGTCGACCTCCTCGTGCTCACCGGCCACTCGCTCGTCGTCGTCGACGTCAAAGGCACCCGCGGCCGCATCGAGGTGTCGGGTTCGCGGTGGTTCCCGCCGCGGCGGGAGGCGTTCGGCTCGCCGGTGGCCAAGCTGCGCGGCACCGCCAAGGCGCTCAAGGGACTGCTCGTCTCCAGAGCCACACAGCTCGAACGCGTCTACGTCGACAGCCTGGTGGTGCTCACCTCGCCCGACGCCCAGCTCGTCGACCCCGCCGGGCGCGACGCCGTCAACGTCACCGACCTGCCCCGGCTCATCGCCACGCTGAGCGACGTCTCCCGGGTCAGGCGCGGGTGCAGCCCCGACGCCAAGCCCTACTTCGCCGCGATCCTCGACGCGCTCAACCAGACCGTACGGCGCAGCACCGCGCCCCCGCGCTACGGCAACTGGGAGGTCGAGGAGCAGCTCGGCGGCGACGCCAGGATCACCGAATACCGGGCCTTCAACGCCACCCTGCCCGGCAGCGAGACCGTGCTGCTGCGCGTCTACCAGGCCGACCCGCTGGCCGACCAGGAGTCACGGGCCGCCGAGCGGCAGCGCATCGCCAACGCCTACCAGTCGCTGGCCCGCATCCCGCCCCACCCGAGCCTGGTGCGCCCGCGCGACTTCTTCGCCATCGACGACGAGAGCCGGTTCGTGCTGGTGCTCGACGACGTCCACGGCCAGGCCCTCCACCTGCGGCTCGGCCAGGGCGTACGCCTGACCGTGATCCAGGACATGCTGAGCGGCCTGGCCCACGCGCACGCCCACGGCGTCATCCACCGCGCGCTCACCCCGGCCAGCGTGCTGGTGACCGACGACGGGCACGCGGTGCTCACCGGGTTCGACTACGCCAAGCCGGGGCCGCGCAACTACACCGTCGCCCACGAGCTGCACAACGTGCTCGACGCCCACTACGTCGCGCCCGAATGCCACGAACGGCCCGACCGGATGACGGCCGCCTCCGACGTCTACGCCGCCGGCGTGATCGCCTACCAGCTCCTCACCGGCGACCTGCCCGCCGGCCCCGACGCGCACGGGCCCGACGTGCCCGACGTGGTGCGGCGCATGCTCGACCACACCCCGGCCAAGCGCCCCACCGCCGCCGAGGCGCTCGACATCCTCCGCCACCCGCCGGCGCCCGCCCCCGAATCCCGGCTCAGACGCCTCGTCCGCCGCTTCGTCCCGGGCTCCTGACCTGCATACATACATTTTCTGATATTCGTACGTTCGCGATATCGCTATTAGACATGAGCTGATCACGTCTGGTTTGCTCCTGCCCTCTGACAGCGAACAGCGAAGGACTTGACATGCTCCGTTCCCGGCAGGCCCTGCGATCGGCCGCTCTGGCGCTCTCCCTCCTCGCCGGCGGCGCCACCCTCCCGGCCACCGCCGCGCCCGCGACCGCCGCCGCCGTGCACCTCGCACCCGGCGCGACGGCCAAGAAGGAACTGCGCGCCCTGGAAGCCGCCTTCCAGGGACGCATCGGCGCGTACGCCGTCGACACCGCCACCGGCCGGACCGTCGCCTACCGCTCGGACGAACGCTTCCCGCTGCTGTCCACGTTCAAGGCCCTGCTCTGCGGCGCCGTCCTCCACAAGGCGCGCACCGCCGAGCCCGGGCTGCTCGCCAAGCGCCTCCACTGGACCGCCGACGACCTCGTGACGCACTCCCCCGTCACCGAGAAGCACGTCAAGGACGGCCTGACCGTGGCCGCCCTGTGCGAAGCCACCATCACCACCAGCGACAACACCGCCGCCAACGTGCTCCTCAAGGAGATCGGCGGCCCCGCCGCCGTCACCCGCTACCTGCGCACGCTCAAGGACCCCATCTCGCGGCTCGACCGTACGGAGCCCACGCTCAACGACTGGACGCCCAAGGAGAAGCGCGACACCACCACCCCCGCCGCCGCCGCCCGCGACCTGCGCGCCCTCACCGTCGGCGACGCCCTGCACCCCAAGGACCGGCACCAGCTCAACGCCTGGCTGATCGCCAACCAGACCGGCGACACCCGCATCCGCGCCGGCCTGCCCAAGACGTGGCGCATCGGCGACAAGACCGGCACCAACGGGTCCCGCGGGCTCGCCAACGACATCGCCGTCATCTGGCCCGCCAAGGCTTCCGCCCCGATCATCATGACCATCTACACCAACCGCACCGACCCGGCCGACCCGGTGGACGACAAGGTCATCGCCTCCACGGCCACCATCCTCGCCCGCGCCCTCAACACCCTCTGACCGCCTGGCCGACAAGCCCCTCCCCAAAGGGGCCCCGTACCCCCGGAGGTGCGGCGCCGCGCCCGAGGGAGGGCAGGCGCCCCCGGGAGAGGCGAGCGCCCCCGCGAGGGCGGGCGCGCCCCCGGGAGAAGCAGGTGCCGCGCCTATGGCCGGCGGCCCGCCCCGAAGGGCCCCTGCCCGAAGGGCCGCATGCCCCCGCGGAGATGGTGGGGCCGCGCCCCCGGGAGGGACGGACGCGGCCCTCGGGAGGCCGGGCGGCGGGCCGCCTCCCCGAAAGGGCCCCTGCCCGAAGGGCCGCATGCCCCGCGGAGACGGCGGTGCCGCGCCCGAAACAGGGCCGGTACGACCCCCGGGAGGGCGGGCGTCGTGCCTTGGGCGGCGGCTTGCCCTCGTGGACGGCCGGCGTGTCCCGTTGGTTCGCGCGCTCCCGTGGGGGGCCGGGTGGGGCCGAGGGTGTGCGTGGGCGGGTGGTGGCCCTTTCGGGAACGTGCGCCACTTCGGCGGGGTGGCCGTGTCGGCGGGGTGGCCGCGCCGGGGGCGGGGGCGTTGGGCGGTGGGGCGTACGGGTTAGGCGGGGAGGGTGCGGCGGAGGGCGGTGGCGTGGGCCTGGTAGTCGAGGGCGAGGCCGGTGCGGCCGGCGGAGAGGTGGAGGTCGGCGAGCAGTTGGGTGGTGGAGGCTTCGCCGCTGCGGTCGCCGAGTTCGCGGAAGACGAGGAGGGAGCGTTCGAGGCCGGCGGAGGCGGGGGCGAGGTCGCCGCGGGCGACCTGGAGGCCGGCGAGGCTTTGCAGGGCGTAGGCGCCGCAGTGCCGGTCGCCGAGGGATTCGAAGATCTCCAGGGCGTGGCGGTGGAAGGACATGGCCTGGTGGAGGTGGCCCATCTGGAGGCAGACGCAGCCTTCGCGGTGGGAGTCGCCGAGCTCCTGGGCGAGGCGCATGGCCTGGGTGAGGGATTCGGACGCCTGGGCGAGGTCGCCGGCGCGCAGGCAGGCGCGGCCGATGGCCTGGCGGGCGAACGCCTCGCCGTGCTGGTCCCCGGCGGCGAGGAACATGGCGAGGGCGCGGCGGAAGTGGCCGAGGGAGCGGGCGTGGCGGCCGCGGAACTGGTGGACGGCGCCGAGCCCGCAGACGGAGGTGGCCTCGGCGCGGAGGTCGCCGAGGTCGTGGAAGAGGCGGCGGGAGCGGGTGAAGCCGTCGGCGGCCTCCTCGTACCGGTCGCGGTAGAGGGCGACCTGGGCGAGGCCGCGCAGCATGGCGGCTTCGCCGTACGTGTCGCCGGCGGCGCGGGCGGCGGCCAGGGCGGCGGTGTGGGTGCGCTGCCAGGTGTCGAGGTGGCAGCGCAGGTCGAGGTAGGGGACCATGGCGGCGGCCAGGCCCCAGGCGGAGGCGGCGAGGCCGGTGCGGGCGGCGACGGTGACGGCGGCGGCGAGCGTGTCGTGTTCGGCTTCGAACCAGGAGAGCGGGTCGGCGGTGAGCCGGTCGAGGAGGGGTTCGGGGAGCCGCCAGCGGGGGGCGTCGGCGGCGGTGAGGCCGAAGACGGTGGTGGGCAGGCGGGCTCGGGCGTGTTCGGTGGTGGCGGTCCAGGCGGCGAGGACGCGGGCGAGCCCGTCGCGGTGGGGGGTGCGTGAGGTGGAGTGCTGGCGGATGAGGTCGGGCAGGCGGTAGCGGGGCTGGCCGACGGGGTCGGTGCCGACGAGTTCGAGGAGGTTGACGTCCACGAGCAGGTCGGTGACGTCGTCGGCGCGGTGCCGGTCGAGGGCGGCGGCGACGACCCAGCCGGGCTGGGGCGCGGCGCCGAGCAGGCCGAGGGTGGCGAGGGTTCGGGCGGCTTCGGCGGGCAGGTGGCTGTAGCTGCGGTCGAGGCGGGCGCGTACTTCTTCGAGTTCGCCGAGGCGGTCGTCCTGGAGGCGTTGCCGCAGGACGGACAGGGACCAGCCGGGGCGTCCGGCGAGGCGGGCGCCGGCGCTGCGGAGGGCGAGGGGGAGCCGGCCGCAGGCGGTGACGATGGCGAGCGCGTCGGCGCGTTCGCGGGCGACCCGGTCGGGGCCGGCGATCCGGGCGAGGAGGCGCAGGGCGTCGTCCTCGGGCAGTTCGGCGAGGGTGACGTGGCGGGCGCCCGGCAGTTCGGTGATGCGGCGTCTGCTGGTGATGATGACGGCGCTGTCGTTGCCGGGGAGCAGGGGGCGTACCTGGGCGGCGTCGAGGGCGTCGTCGAGCAGGATGAGCATCGGTCGTTCGGCGAGCAGGGAGCGGAGCAGGGCGGAGCGTTCGTGGAGGGTGGGCGGGGGGCGTTCGGCGCCGAGGGCGCGGAGGGCTTCGGCGAGCAGGTCGGCGGGGTGCCTGCCGCCGAGGTCGAGGTGGAGCTGTCCGTGGGGGAAGCGGGGCCGGAGGAGGTGCGCGGCGCGTACGGCGAGGGCGCTCTTCCCGGCGCCGGGCGGGCCGGTGATCACGGCGACGGCGGCGGGGCGCGGGCGGGTGAGTGCGGCGAGTTCGGGCTCGCGGCCGGTGAAGTCGGGGATGTCCGGGGGGAGCTGATGCGGGGTGGTGGGGAGGGAGTCGTCGGCGAGGACGGTCTCGTAGGCGCGGCGGAGCTCGATGCCGGGTTCGACGCCGAGTTCGTCGACGAGGCGGGCGCGGATGCCGGCGTAGGCGCGTAACGCCTCGGCTTTGCGTCCGCCGGCGTGGAGGGCGAGGATGAGGCGGCCCCACAGGTCCTCGCGGTAGGGGTGTTCGGCGAGGAGGGCGCGCAGTTCGCGGACGGCTCCGGCGTGGTCGGCCCGGTCGAGGCGCTGGGCGATGAGTTGTTCGGCGGCGCGGAGCCGTGCTTCGTGGAGGGGGTCGAGGCGGCGTTCCCACAGGGGGCTGCCGGGCAGGTCGGCGAGGGGGGCACCGCGCCAGAGGGCGAGGGCGTCGGCGTAGCGGCCGTGTTCGACGTGGTCCTGGAAGACGAGCAGGTCGAGCGCGCCGGCGGGGACGTCGATGGCGTAGCCGGATCCGGCGCCGCGCAGGGTGTCGCCGGCGCGGGCGGCGCGGGACAGGTCGGCGCGCAGGGAGCTGACGTAGGTGCGCAGGTTGGCCTGGGCGGAGCGGGGCGGGCGCTGCGGCCAGAGGACCTCGGCGAGCTGGTCGCCGCCGACGACCCGGCCGGCGTCCAGCAGCAGGGTGGCGAGCAGCAGCCGTGGCTTCCTGCCGGAGATCCGGACGGGACGTCCCGCTGACCGGACTTCCAGCGGCCCGAGCACGTGAAAAGTGACCGTCATGACCGCATCAGCTCCTCTTTGGAGGCCTGACAGCTTTTTGTATCGGTTCTGGATGTTCTTTGTGCGGTGAATCTCGACCCTGGGTTCAGAGCCCCTCCCGGAAAGGATCACCCGATGAGGTTCAGCGGAGCAATGGTCGCGGGTGTCGCACTCTTACTCAGCATCGGAACGGCGTCCACGGCCTCGGCCGACCCGTCGCTCGACCCGGAGCCGTCGTCCGACAGCGTCGGGATTCTGGCCACCAACTTCCAGCTGCCGTTCCCCTGCGGGCAGTCCTGGAACGGCAACTCCAGCGCGAGCAGCGCGCACCAGTCGTGGGAGATCGACTTCAACCGGGGCAGCACGGCCGGCGCCGACCTCGGCGACACAGTGGTGGCGGCGGCGGCGGGCACGGTGGGCATCTCGGCGCACCAGGGCTCGGCGAACGGTTACGGCAACCTGGTCAGGATCGACCACGGCAGCGGCTGGTCCACCTACTACGCGCACCTCAACACGCGGTCGGTCAGCGCGGGCCAGTCGGTCTCGCAGGGCCAGAAGATCGGCACGGTCGGCAACACCAGCAAGCCGGGCAACAACATCAGCCCGCACCTGCACTACGAGGTGCGGCAGGGCACCGGCTACCCGGACAACATCCGCAAGGCGGTCTTCAACGGCGTCACGTTCGGCTATCCGGTCCAGACGCTGACCTCGCGCAACTGCGGCGGCTCCAGCAACCCGTACACGCCGCAGGAGGCGTGCGGATCGGGCTACGACGTGATCGACTCGGCCGGGCTGGGCACGTCGGGCACGGTCTACCTGCTGTACAACAACGGCAACGGCAACAACTGCGTCGTCACGATGAAGCACACCTCGCTGGGCACGCCCACGGCCACCACCGCGTATCTGGAGGTGCAGGGCAGCACCCGGAAGACCGATTCGGGCAGCTACTCCTACTATGCGGGTCCGGTGTACGCGTACGCGCCGGGCAAGTGCGTCCGGTGGGGCGGCAAGGCGGGCTCGTCCACGTACGACAGCCCGTTCGAGCACTGCGGCTCCTAGAGCGCGTCGAGGATGTCGATGACGTAGAGCGTCGGCTCGCCCCGTGAGCTGGTGGGCGAGCCGATGGCGACCCGGCCGCCGACCCGCTGGCCGCGTAGGCCGTCGACCCAGCCGGGCGGCACCGTGTCGGGGGTCAGCCGGTAGGCGCTCGGGCCGCCGCGCTTGTAGGAGGAGTCCACGACTTCGCGTGTGGGCCAGGAGGCCGCCACGTACTGGATGACGATCTTGTCCCCGGGCATGACCTCGGCCCCGGACCCGCCGATGAGCGTGCGGGCCGGGGCCGCCGGCGTGAGGTCGGCGGGGACGGTGGGCAGCGGCCGGCCCACCAGGCGGGCGTCCGGGGGGTAACCGCCGATGATGTCGAAGACCACGACGAGCGTTTCGGCGGGCGGGACGCCGTCGAGGCGCATGTCGGGCCCGAGCGTCTGGACGGCGGGGCCGACGAGCAGCACCCGGCTGCCCGCCGCCCGCCCGATGAGGGCTTCCTGCCAGGTGCGGGGCACCGCGCGCCCGTCGAAGACGACGGTGACGGGCTGGTTGACCTCGTACGTGCTCAGGTGCGGCTCGTTGCCCGACCAGCGGCGGATCTCGACGTCGGCGAGCACCACGTCCCCGGGCATCGTGCGCCGTCCGGCGCCGTGGGAGAGCAGGACCACCCGAGGCGTGCGTCCGGGTTTGCCGGGCGGGATGGTGACCTCGGGCGGGGCGCCGACGGGGCCGGCGACGACGGGCAGCGTGCCGCTGTCGGCGACGCCACAGGAGGTGGCGAGCACGAGTACGGCGGGCCAGAGCAGGCGCACGATTCCTCCCGGTGCGAGATCCGCCCGCTTCCTTGCCGGGATCACCACAAGGCATGCCCACCTGCTGACAAAGGCGCGGCACACTAAGGGGCGTGAGCAAGCCGAACCTGGCCCGCAGGGTCGCCGAAGCCGCCGAGCTCGCGCTGACCCGCAACAAGTACGTGACGTTCCTGGACGTGGTGACGGGTCTGCGCTGGCTGCATTCGCGTCATGTCGACACCTGGCGGCAGGGCCGGGCGGCCACGCTGGCGGAACTGGCCGCCGTCGACGAGGACCGCCTGGTGGCCACGGCCGCGCTGCTCGGCGACTGGGCGCGGGCCAGGGGGCTGCGCCCGGTGGAGACGCCGTACGTGTCGGGCAGCCGTGACCGGCGGCCGTTGCGGTTCACGGGCGGGGGCGGGCAGGAGGCGTTCCGGGTGCACTGGCTGTCGCCGGACCTGAGCGAGGCGCGGGTGCGGCAGCTCACCGAGCGGCAGAGCAAGGCGCCTGATCTGGTGGTGGTCGCGCCGCTGGAGGCGTGGACGTGCGCGTCGTGCCGCGACACCGGGCCTTATCTGATCATGGAGGACGACCGGCCGCACTGCCTGACGTGCGCGGATCTGGATCATCTGACGTTCCTGCCGTCGGGTGACGCTGCGTTGAGCCGCCGGGCCAAGCAGGAGAGCCGGCTGTCGGCGGTGGTCGTCCGCTACAACCGGCGGCGCAAGGTCTACCAGCGGGCCGGGCTGCTGGTGGAGGAGGAGGCGCTGGCGCGGGCCGAGGAGCGCTGCCTGGCCGACGAGGAGGTGCGGCTGCGCCGCCGCGAGCGTGACGCGGTGCGCCGGGCCGAGCAGGACGTGGAGTTCCAGGCGCGGATGGCGGCGGAGATCGCCCGGCTGTTCCCCGGCTGCCCGCCGGACAGGGCGCGGGAGATCGCCGAGCACGCGGGGCTGCGCGGCAGCGGCCGGGTGGGCCGCACGGCGGCGGCCAAGGTCCTGGACGAGAACGCGATCACGCTGGCCGTGATCGCGTCCATCCGTCATCGCGACACCGACTACGACGAGCTGCTTATGTCGGGGGTGCCTCGTATGGTGGCCCGAGACCGGATCAGGGCCGCGATCGACCGCAAGCTTGAGGAGTTCCGGACATGACCGACTGGCACGACATCCGCGAGGAGCTGCGCGCGTTCGCGCTCGGCCTCCCCGAGACCCACGAGGACCACCCGTGGGGCGAGACCGTGATCAAGGTGAACAAGAAGGTGTTCCTGTTCCTCGGCATCGACGAGCGGACCGAGAAGTGGGACCCGACCTTCGGCGTCAAGCTGCTGTCGGAGACGCACGGGCACGCGCTGACCGTGCCGGGGGCGGCGCCGAGCGGCTACGGGCTCGGCAAGGCCGGCTGGGTGACGGTGCCGTTCCTGGCCGAGCTGCCGGAGACCGAGGTGCTGCTCGACTGGGTCGAGGAGAGCTACCGGGCCATCGCCCCCAAGCGGGCGGTCAAGCTACTGGACGGCCAGCCGTAGCGCGAAGCCGACCAGCAGCACGCCGGTGACCCGCTCGACCCGGGCGCGCACCCGGGGCGTGCGCAGCAGCGCGCCGACCCGGTCGACGATCAGGTTGTAGAGGCTGAACCAGAGCGCGTAGAGCACGGCGATGATGCCCGACAGCAGCAGCGCGCTGCTCAGCGTGTCGCCGTGCGACGGGAGAAACTGCGGCAGCCACGTCACGAACAGCAGCAGCACCTTGGGGTTGAGCAGGTTGGACAGCAGGCCCCTGCGCACGTGGACGAGCGGCGAGCCGCCGGGCGCCGACTCGGCGGCCTCGGCGGTCTCGGCGGCCTTGCCGCGGCTCGACAGCAGCGCGTGGACGCCGAGCCAGAGCAGGTAGCAGATGCCCAGCCCGCGCACCACGGTGAAGGCGGTGGGCGAGGCCACGAGCAGCGCCGACAGGCCGATCGCAGCGGCGGCGGCGTGCACGGACAGGCCGAGCAGGCCGCCGAGCATGGTGAGCAGCCCGGCCATCCGGCCGTGGGCGAGCGAACTGCGCATGATCAGGGCCGCGTCGGGCCCGGGAATCATGATCATGACAAGCGTGGTGACCACGAAGGTCAGCAGCATGGCGGGGGTCTCCCGGAGCTGGAGGCGCGCTCCGGTCGACCCGCTCGTGCGCAGGCCGCACGGTGACGCGGGCGAACATCGGTGAAGTGCCTTGTGGGCAAGCCGATGTTACCTGGTCAGGTGACCGCGAGCCGCCGCGCGTATCGGTCGTCGCGCCAGAGCTCCTTCTCCAGCACCTCCAGCAGCGTGGTGGCCGCGTCGTACACGTCGGTGTAGCGCGTGTAGAGCGGCGCGAGGCCGAAGCGCAGGATGTCGGGGGCGCGGAAGTCGCCCTGCACGCCCCGGTCGATGAGCGCCCGCATGACCGGGTAGCCGTCGGGGTGGCGGAAGCTGACGTGGCTGCCGCGCCGTTCCGGGTCGGCGGGCGAGGCGAGCTCCAGCGCGTCGCCGACGAGCTCGACGAACAGCTCGCCGAGCGCCACGCTCTTGGCCCGTAGCTGGTCGAGCGGCACCCGGTCCCAGATGTCGAGGGCGGCCTCCAGCGCCGCGAACGACAGCACGTGCGGCGTGCTGATCGCGAACCGCCTGATGCCCTCGGCCGGGCGGTATCCGCTCTCGAACGCGAACGGGTCGGCGTGGCCGTGCCATCCGGACAGCGTGTTCACGGCCGTCGCATGGTGGCGCGGATTCACGTACAGGAAGGCGGGGGCGCCGGGGCCGCCGTTCAGGTACTTGTACGTGCAGCCGACGGCGAAGTCGGCGGCCGAGACGTCCACGCGCAGGGCGCCGACGCTGTGGCACACGTCCCACACCATGAGCGCGCCCGCGGCCTGCACCCGGGCGGTCACCTCGGCGACGTCGTGCCGTTCCGCCGTGCGGTAGTCGACCTCCGACAGCAGCACCACCGCCGCGTCGTCGAAGCGGCCCTCGGCGAAGTCGCGGATCTCGTAGCCGGCGGCCAGCCCTTCGATCATGTAGTGGTCGGTGGGGAAGTTGTTGACGTCGGAGACGATCACGCGGCGGTCCGGGCGCAGCCGCAGGGCCGCCGAGACGGCCTGGTGGACCGCGATGGACGTGGTGTTGCCGGCCACGACCTGGCCGGGCCCGGCGCCGATGAGCGGCGCGATGCGGTCGCCCACGCGCAGCGGCTGGTCGTACCAGCCCGCGCTGTTCCAGCCGCCGACGAGCTGGACGCCCCATTCGTCGGTCACGGCCTGGTTGACCCGTTCCGGAGTGCGGCGCGGCAGCGCGCCCAGCGAGTTGCCCACGAGGTAGATGACGCCTTCGGGCAGCGCGAACTCGTCCCTGAAGTCGCGCAGCGGGTCGTCGGCGTCCAAGGCGAGGCAGCGGTCACGGTCCTGCAACGCGTCACTCCTTCGGGGGGATTGTGGCAATCACCCGATTGATGCCATTTTCGTACTGTCTGGCATACCAGTTCTGGACCGGGTTGTGCGAGGTGTCGTCGAGCCTGAGCTTGCCGCGCGGGCTCTCCAGCTCCCCCACCCCGGCCAGCGCCTCCCCCAGGTCACCGCCACGCGCCGCCGCCCGGTCGATGAGCCGCATCGCGTCCCAGCTCTGCAACGCCACCACCGACGGGTTCTTGCCGGTACGCGCCCGCCAGGTGGCGACGAACGCGGTGTTGGCCGGGTTGTCCAGCGCCGGCGAGTAGCTGCCGACGCTGGTGATGCCCTCGGCGTCCCGGCCGATCGCCGCCAGCACGTCCTCGTCCACGAGCTGCTGGCAGGCCAGCAGCTCGATCCGGGCGTCGTAGCCGAGCTGCCTGAACGCCTTGACGAACGTGACCGCCTCCCCGCCCGCGTAGAACGCGTACAGCAGCTCCGCCTCCGGCGGGATCCGCTCCAGGTACGGCTCCAGGTCCCCGACCTTCCCGTACGGCGTCAGGATGCGCGTGAGCGGGCCCGCGCCGTACCCCTCCTCGAACCCGTCGAGCGTCTCCACGCCCGCCGAGTAGTCGGAGGCCATGAGCACCACGCCGGTCCGCCCGTAGCGCTCGGCGGCGTAGCGGCCGGCCGCCTCGCCCTGCTCGCGGTTGGTGTAGGAGACGCGGAAGACACCGGGGCCGCCCAGCTCGTCGGCGCCCGCGTTGGCGATCACCACCGGCGTGCCGTCCGCCGCCTCGGCGACCGACACGGCGACCGGCGAGGCCAGCAGGCCAGTGATCACGTCGGCGCGCTCCTGGCTCACCAGCCGCCGGGCCTCGCGCCCACCCCGGTCGGCGGCGCCCGCGTCGTCGGCCACGACCAGCCGGGCCGGCCTGCCGCCCAGCCTGCCGCCGTGCTCGTCCAGGTAGAGGCGCATGGCGGCCTCCATCTCGTCGCCGAGCATCGCGTACACGCCGGTCTGGGAGATGATCGCGCCCACCGTGAGCTCGCCGTCGTCGCGGGCCTCGGTCGGGGCCGGCCCGCCGCAGCCGGCGGCCAGCAGCACCAGCAACCCGGCCACGGGCAGGCGCATGGGTGCTCCCTTCGTCAGCCCAGGAACGCTCCGGCGTTGCCGCCGAGCAGCTTGGCCCGCGCCTCGTCGGACAGGAAGCCCGCCTTGCGGACCAGCGCGCCGACGGGCGACTCGCCGAGCGGGTAGGGGTAGTCGGAGCCGAGCATCACGTGGTCCTCGCCGATCGTGTCGACGAGCAGCCGCAGCGCCCGCTCGTCGAAGACCACGGTGTCGACCGCGAACCTGCCGAGGTAGGCCGACGGCGGCCGCTCCGAGACGCCGACCAGGTCGTCGCGCCGGTGCCAGGCGTTCTCGAACCGGCCCAGCCAGAACGCGAACGACCCGCCGCCGTGGGCGAAGCAGATCCGCAGCGTCTCCGGCACCCGGTCGAAGACGCCGCCGAGGATCAGCGCCAGGATCGACAGGTGCGTCTCGGCGGGCATCCCGACCAGCCACTGCGCCATCCACCGCTCGACGCGCGGGCCGCCGGGCATGTCCCACGGGTGCACGAAGACCGGCACGCCGCGTTCGGCGCAGTGCTGGAGGAACTGCACGATCCCGGCGTCGTCGAGGTCGCGGTCGCCGACGTGGTTGCCGATCTCCACGCCCCGGTGCCCGGCCGCGATGCTCCGGTCGAGCTCCGCGCAGGCCAGGTCGGGGTCCTGGAGCGGCACCTGGCAGAACGGGATCAGCCGGTCGCCGTCGCAGATCTCCAGCGCGAGGTCGTTGAAGATCCTCGCGACCCGTACGGCCTCGGCGGCGGGCCTGTCGTAGGCGAAGAACACCGGCGTCGGCGAGACGACCTGCCGGTCCACGCCGTCGCGGTCCATCGCGGCCAGGCGGACGTCGGGGTTCCAGCAGTCATCCTGGATCTTCCGGAAGTTCCGGTCGTTGACGAGGATGGTCGCCTCGCGCTCCGACTCGATCCGCAACCGGGGCGCCCCCGGCCAGCCCAGCTCCGGCCAGCCTCGGGGCACGTGGTGCGTGTGGATGTCGGTGATCATCAGCCCTTGCCAGGATGGAGCGTGCCGCAGGAGTCACAGGTGCGCGCCTTCTCGTCGGTGTAGAAGGCGTTGAAGACCGGCGGCAGGTCCTTGACGATGTCACGCACCTGCAGCTCGACCTCGTGCACCAGCGCGGCGCACTGCGGGCAGTACCACTGGAACCGCTCCAGGACCCCCTCCGGCCGCACCCGTTCCACCACCAGCCCGACCGAGCCCTCCTCGGGCCGCTGCGGCGAGTGGGGCATCCCGGGCGGCAGCAGCCACATCTGCCCCTCCCGGATGTGCACGGTGTCGGGCCCGTCGTCGGTCATCACGTTCACGTGCATGTTGCCGCGGACCTGGTAGAACAGCTCCTCGTACGGGTCGATGTGGAAGTCGGTGCGCGCGTTGGGCCCGCCGACCACCATCACGATGAAGTCCTCGGCCCCCTCGAACACCACCTTGTTCCCGACCGGGGGCTTGAGCAGATGGGCGTGCTCGTCGATCCACTTGGTGAAGTCGATGGGCGGGATCATGATCGCTCCTGGGGGTGGTAGGCGACGGCTTGCATCTCGATCAGCAGGTGGGGGTGCGGCAGCTGGTGCACCGCGACCGTGGTCCGCGTCGGGCCCTCCTCGTCGAAGAACTCGGCGTAGACCTCGTTGTAGCCCTTGAAGTCGTTCATGTTGACCAGGTACGTGGTGATCTGTACGAGGTCGGCCAGCGAGCCTCCGGCGGCCTTGAGAATGTCGCCGATGTTCTCGATGACCGCCCTGGTCTGCTCGCGGATGTCGAGCTCCGGCGCGCCGTGCTTGTCGACGCGCACGCCGACGAAGGTGTTGTCGGGCCGCCGCGAGCTCGTGCCCGACACGTACAGGAAGTCGCCTGCCCGCTTCACGTGCGGGAACCTGCCGAGCGGTGTCGCCTTGCCACGCACCTGCAGTGCCTCGCCCCGATCAAGGCTCACTGGGAGAACACCGCCCGCACCGAGCCCAGCCCGTCGATGTGCGCCTCGAAGGCGTCGCCGGGCTCCACCGGCACGACGGGGCCGAGCGCGCCCGTCAGCACGACGTCACCGGCGCGCAGCGGGTGCGCGGTGCGGCCGAGGGCCCCGGCCAGCCACACGGCGGCGTTGAGCGGGTGGCCCATGCAGGCCGCGCCGGACCCGGCCGACACCTCCTGCCCGGCGCGCGTCATCCGCATGACGGCCAGCCGCAGGTCGGTCCCGGCCAGCGGGACGGGCGTGTTGCCCAGCACGAACGCGCCCGCGGAGGCGTTGTCGGCGACGGTGTCGGCCGGCGTGATGTCCCAGTCGGCCACGCGCGAGTCGGCGATCTCGACGGCGGGCAGCACGAAGTCGACCGCCCGGATGACCTCCGCGACGGTGAACGGCCCGCCCACCAGGTCGGCGCCCATGACGAAGGCGATCTCCGCCTCGGCCCGGGGCTGCAGGAACCTGCTCACCGGCACGGGCAGCCCATCAAGGTAGGACATATCCGCATAAAGCATGCCGTAGGTGGGTGTGTCGATCCCGAACTGCTTCTGCATCAGCGGATTCGTCACGCCGATCTTCCGCCCGACCAGCCGCCGCCCCTCGTCCAGCGCCCGGGCTGTGTTGATCTCCTGTACGGCGTAGCCCTCGGCCAGGGTGCTGACCAGGTCCCGGATGGGCGCGCACGGCTTGCCCGACCGGGCCGCCTCCAGCAGTCGGTCGGCGGCCTGTCCACGCGCATCGACTGCCTGCGACCATTCATCGTGCATCGGGGTACTCCAGCTTGATCGTAATCGTGGTGGGCTCGGAATAGAAGTCGAGCGACCGTGTCCCACCTTCCCTGCCAATGCCCGACAGCTTGACGCCGCCGAACGGGGTGCGCAGGTCGCGCAGATACCAGGTGTTGACCCAGACGAGCCCGGCCTCGATCCGCTGCGCCACCCGGTGCGCCCGGTCGAGGTTCGCCGTCCACACGGTGGCCGCGAGCCCGTAGTCGCTGTCGTTGGCCAGCGCCACCGCCTCGCCCTCGGTGTCGAACGGCGCGACGTGGCAGACCGGCCCGAAGATCTCCTCGCGGTTGAACGCCGACGACTCCGGCAGCCCGGTCACCACGGTCGGCTCCACGAAGTAGCCCCCGTCGCGCGCGTCGCCGAACTCCGGCACGCCGCCGCCGGTCACGAACGTGGCCCCCTCGTCCCGGGCCAGCGCGTAGGCGCCGAGCACCTTGTCCCGGTGCTCGGCCGAGATCATCGGCTGCGGCTCCACCTCGCGCGCCCGCGCCGCCAGCCGAGCGCAGAACTCCTCGAACACCGGCCGCTCGACGTAGAGCCGCTCGGTGCACAGGCAGACCTGGCCGCCGTTGGTGAACACCGACCTGGCGCAGCCCTCGACCGCCCTGTCGAGGTCGGCGTCAGCGAACACCAGGCCCGCGTTCTTGCCGCCGAGCTCGAAGGAGACCGGCCTGACCCGGTCCGACACCGAGCGCATGATGGCCGTGCCGGTGCGGGTGGAGCCGGTGAACGTCACGCCGTCGACGCCGGGGTGCTCGACCAGGAGCCGGCCGCTGGTCCCGTACCCGAAGATCACGTTGACCACGCCGTCGGGCAGGCCGGCGTCGGCGCAGATGTCGGCGAACAGCGACGCCGAGCCGGGGGTGTTCTCCGACGGTTTGACCACCACGGTGTTGCCCGCCATCAGCGCGGGCGCGAGCTTCCAGGTCATGAGCAGGAACGGCAGGTTCCACGGCACGACCACCGCGACCACGCCGAGCGGCCTGCGGATCGTGTAGCTGAGCACGCCGGGCAGGTGGAACGCCTCGTCGGGGCGCTGCGCGGCGATCTCGGCGAACGCCCGGAAGTTGGCGGCGCCGCGCGGGATGTCGAGCGTGCGGGTCTGCTCCAGCGGCTTGCCGGTGTCGGCGATCTCGGCGGCCACCAGGTCGTCGAAGCGGGCCTCGATGCCGTCGGCGAGCCTGCGCATCCACCCGGCGCGCTCGGCCGCGGGCAGCGCCGCCCAGCCGGGCGCGGCCGCGGCGGCGGCCTCGACGGCCTGCCGGACGACCTCCTCGTCCGCCTCGCGCGCCTCGCCGGCCCGCGCGCCCGTCATCGGGTCATGGACGCCGAACGCCGGCCCTTGGGCCACCCGCCGGCCGCCGATGAAGTGGTTCAGCACCGAGCTCGCCTCCTCGCTCTGCATCGTCTCTCGCCGGCGGGCGCCGCGCCATGCCGCTCCTGCATGATCGCGGAGACCTGTCCTGGGAGTCATCTTCTCGTAGCCACGAATCGGCCGACATCATGGTCCGGTGAGGCAGACGTGGGTTTTGTGGGGAAACGTCATTATTGCTGGTACCTTTGCGCTGTTTTTCGGCGTGCTCGCCATCATGCTCCTCGCCCGGCGCCGCGCCCGCCGAGGCCACCCCGCGCCGCTGCGCACCGCGCTCGCCGACGTGGGGATCGTGGTCGGCACCGCGCCGTGGATCTGGATGATCCTCACCCCGGCCACCGGTCAGGAAGGTGTCAGTCTCGTCCCGTTCAAGGACCTCGCCTGGATCGCGAGCGCGCCGTGGGAGACAGTGTTCGTGCAGGTCGGAGGCAATCTGCTGGTGTTCGCGGCGCTGGGGGCGCTGCTGCCCGTGCGCACCGCCAGGATGGCCTCCGCGGCCCGCGTGGCCGCCGTCGCGGCCGGAGCCTCCGCGCTCGTGGAGGTGCTCCAGTATGCGCTGCGGCTCGGCAGGTTCTCGTCCGTGGACGACGTGCTGATCAACACGCTGGGCGCGGCGGCGGCGGCTTTGGTTACTCGCCGCTGGTGGGCGTCTCATATTTCGGTCGGCCCGAATTCCCGATAAATAGGCCATTAAAAACGGGCACTAATCGACACACAGGCACACACCGCTCAAAAGAATGCTCGGGACCAACCTCCGTATCTGTGCGATCGTGGACAAGACGGGGCAAGTTCTCTGGAGACGCCAAACCCGCTTGGTGACAGAGGGTGATCAAACAGTGTCTGAATCCCCGGTACCCCACGAGCCCCCTATCTATCGACGCATCGCCGACGGCCTCCGCTCCCGGATCCTGTCCGGCGAATTGCGCGACGGGGAACGGCTGCCGGGCGAGAACGCGCTCATGGCCGACTACGCAATCGCACGGGCCACCGCCAGGCAGGCGCTTGCGGTACTGATCAACGAAGGGCTGGCGGTGCCGAAGCGAGGCTCGGGGGTCTACGTGAGACTGTTCAAACCGATCCGCCGGCACGGCTCCCGCCGTCTGGCGCGCGAGCAGTGGGGCCAGGGACGATCCATCTGGGAGGCCGACACCCGCGGCCGCCCCTTCACCGTCGACGAGGTCGAGGTGGCCCGCGAACAGGCCCCCGACGAGATAGCCGGCGTGCTGGAGAGCCGCGAGGTCTGGGTGCGCCGCCGGCGCTACTCCGTCGACTCGCGGCCCGTGCAGCTCGCCACCTCCTACTTCCCGGCGCAGCTCGTCGAGGGCAGCGCCATCACCGCCGCCGAGACCGGGCCCGGCGGCGTCTACGCCAGGCTGGGCGACCTCGGCCTGCCCCCCGCCCACTTCACCGAGGAGGTCCGCGCCCGCATGCCCCGCCCCCGCGAGAGCGTCATGCTCGGCCTGCCCGGCGGCACCCCCGTGATCGTCATCGACCGCACCGCCTACACCGCCGGCGGCCTCCCCGTCGAGCTCAACGAGATGGTCCTCGACTCGGCGGCTTACGTGCTCCAGTACGACTTCGACGCCTGAGTCAAGAAGGCAACGCTGACCTGTCCTTCCCGATCATTGACGTCTCTAGAGATGTGGCGCACCTTCGAAGGAGATGGAACCTCGTACAGGGGCCCCTGGAAGGTTGAACCGGATGACCTTTGACCGGCATCTAGCAGAGATCGCCCGGGAGTACCCGAAGTGGACCATCTGGCGTAGCGACGCCGGCCGCTGGTGGGCCACCCGTCACCACCCGCTGGACGCGGCCCAGCGCGACGCCGGATGCGCGATGACCATCGACGCGGACGACCCGGAGCAACTCCGTGAGCAGCTCCGGGACCAGGAGAGGCGCGCAGGCGAGGAGGAGGGGCGCGCCCCTCCCTGAGGCGTGGGCCGGTGCTGGCCGGTCCACGCCCTAGAGCCGCCCGGTGCCGGGTCCAGCGTCTCGGCGGCCCCGGCACCGGGCAACCAAACGGGGCCACTGACGTGGAAGCCTCCGACCCGATCGGGGGCGGAGGCTTCCACTTCGATCCTTCTGTCCTACTTGCGGGCCTCGGAGAGCCGGCCGAGGTTCACGTCCGTGTCGTCGGCGCTCTGCGGCTCCTCCTGAACGTCCTCCCGAACGTCCTCCCGCTCGACGACGATCCGCACGTCGTCCTGCGGGGCCGGGCCCACCGCCGGCTGGGTGGCGTCGGCGATGAGGGCGCCCGCGGCGGCCTCGTTGCGCATGAGGTCGCCCAGCACGCTGGTGACCTCGTTGAGCCGGCGCACCACCTCGGTGTGGGTGTTGGTCAGATACTCCACCCGCCGGCCGGCGTGCTCGTCCAGCGCGGCGACCCGCTGCTGCGCGGCCTGGAGCGCCGCCTCGGCCTCCGCGTTCGCGGCCTTGACCAGCTTGTCCGCCTCCGCCTGGGCGGTGGTGATCAGCCGCTCCGCCTCGGCACGCGCGCCGCCGACCGTCTGCTCGGCCTCGGCCTGCGCCGACGTCACCATGCGCTCGGCCTCGGCGTGCGCCTCGCGGAGCCGGCTCTCGGCCTCGGCGCGGGCGGCGCCTCGGGTCTCCTCGGCGTCGGCGCCCGCCTGCGCCAGCATCCGCTCGGCGGCCTCCGTGGCCTCGCCCACGCGCCGCTCGGCCTCGGCCTGCGCCGAGGTGAGGATCTTGTCGGCCGTCTCGCGGGCCGTGCTCGTCATCCGCTCGGACTCCGACCTGGCGGCGTCGCGCAGCGCCTTGGCCTCGGCCTCGGCCTCCTCGCGCATCGCCGTCGCCTCTTCCTGGCCCAGCTTCAGGATCTGCTCCAGCCGGGTGCTGGGATTGAAGTTCTGCGGCACCTCGGCGATCTGCCGCCTGGCCTCCGCGAGCTCGATCCGGCCCTGCTCGGCCTGGTCGATCGCGCGCGCCAGCCGCTCTTCGAGATCCCTGATTTGGTTACGGGTGCGGATCATGTAGTCGTGGACCTGACGGCGGTTGTAGCCGCGCATCACGACTTCGAACGTGTCCTCTTGCATCAGATCGGGAATGCTCTCGTGCCGGTTTGTCATGCTCTACCTAAGGGGTTGCGTAAGGCGGGGAAAACTGCGGGTTGTGAGGGTCTGACGACGAGACGTTAAGAATCGACTTTCCTGCCATCTGCCCCCCTCCGCAACCGGAACGCCTGAGGAGAGACGGGAATTACGATGGGGCAGATGTACATCGCGGCATTGGACGGCGACGCTGTTCCGGACATCCATTCTCAGGCCTACATCGCCCCCGGTGCGGTCGTGGTCGGCAGGGTCTCGATCGGCAGGGCGTCGAGCATCTGGTACGGCTCCGTTCTGCGAGGTGACGACGAGCGGATAGAGATCGGCGAGGAGTGCAACGTGCAGGACCTGTGCTGCCTGCACTCCGATCCGGGCGAGCCCGCGATCCTGGAGTCGCGGGTCAGCCTGGGGCACAAGGCGATGGTCCACGGCGCCCACGTGGAGTCGGGCGCGCTGATCGGCATCGGGGCCATCGTGCTGGGCGGCGCCCGCATCGGCGCGGGCACGCTGGTGGCCGCCGGAGCCCTCGTGGGCCCCGGCAAGAAGATCCCGTCCGGCGTGCTGGTCGCCGGCGTGCCCGGAAAGATCGTGCGCGAGCTCACCGACGACGACCGGGCGTCCTTCGCCCGCACGCCGGACAACTACATGGCCAAGGCTCTCAGGCACCGGCAGGCGTCAGCAGTTTGATCAGGACCTCGTCCGACACCGAGGCGGTGTTGAGCGGGTCGGCGTACTCGGGCATCTCCGGCCGCAGGAAGCGGACGTAGTCCACGGTCAGCTTCAGGTCGGGCAGCCCCCTGACCTGCTTGGCGTTGCCCTTGGTCACGTCCTTCTTGAGCGTGCTGTAGCTGTCCCAGTCCGTGTAGGCGGTCACCCCCCACTGCAGCACCTCGGGCAGCTCCGACGGCCAGCGGCTGCCCACCTTCCACGCGCCGCCCTCGTCCTTGTAGAGGGCGACCGCGACCCGGCCCACCCGGGCCAGCACCAGCTCCACCCAGGCGCCCTTGACGGCCAGTTCCTGCGGCTTGGAGCTGCCGTCCCTGGTGAACTTCACCTCGACCTGGCTGCTCTTGTCGCCGGTGCCGGTGGTGACGGACATCCAGTTCGGGTTCTCGTACGAGCCCGGCACCCGGGCCATCAGGCCGCCGAGGGAGAACTTGCGCTTGGGCTTGCCGCCCCGCTTGCCCTCGACCTTGACCCGGGCGTGCATGACGATGTCGCCGGCCAGCTCCTGGTAGACGAACGGGCCGCGGAAGCCGTCGAACCAGGCGGACGTCTTCGGCTCCAGGTAGAGGGCGCCCTTGGCGGTCTTGTTCACGTCGAGGACCGCGATCCGGTCGACGTCCTTCTCGGTGTCGCTCAGCTTGGTCCACATCGACAGGTCGGTGGCGGCCCCGAACTCGGTCGAGGCTCCGCCCACCTCACCGCCGGGCGCCGGGGGCGAGGCCTTGGCGAGGGTGAGGACCCCGAGGGTGGGCGTCGGCGGCTGTGCCGTCGTCGCCGTGCCGCACCCCGCCAGGACGCACAAGGCCATCACGCTCCCCGCCATCTTTGCCCTCATAGCGGCCATTCTGCCGTGTTCCGGACGTGGTTGATTCGAGTTCGCCCAGTACGATGGCCGCCGTGCGCCCGTGGAATGCGTTCACCGCCGTGGAGGCGGAGGTCCGCGCGGTGGTCACCGGCCCACGCTGGCCGGAGCTCCCGGAGCCCGCGCGTGCCCACCAGATCGCCTCCCGCGCCCTCGTCACCGCCGACGGCGACCGATGGCTGTTCGCCGCCCACGCCCGCTGGCACCTGCACGACCCGGCAGGAGGCCGCTGGCACCCCGCGCCGCCGCCCCGCCACCTGCCCGCCCGCCGGGTCAGGCACGCCGCCGCCGCGCTGCCCGCCGACCTCGTCCCGCGCGGCCCAGACTTCGCCGCCGAGCCCGGCTCCACCCAGGCGTTCGTCGGCCCCGACGTGCCCGACCGGCTGTGCGGGCACATCCGTGAGCTGCTGCGGGCCAACTGCGGCAAGTCCGAGCCCGAATACCCGCTGACCGCCTTCGGCGAGATCTTCGCCGCCGACGTGCCCAGCACCGTGGCCGCCGTCTGGGGCACGATCATGTGGTGCGCCTACGCGCCCGCGTTCGACGGCAACGAGCGGCTGCTCACGGCCTTCGGGGAGTTCCTGCGCCGGCCGCTGCCCGGCGACGAGTGGGTGCGCTGGCTGCCCGCGCCGCCGCTCGCCGACCTCGTCCACCTCGTCGCCGAACGCCAGCGCGCCGGCCACCCGCGCGCCGCCCTCCGCCTGACCGCGCTCATCGCCGACACCGCCCAGTTCCTGCTCGCCGACGCCCGCTTCCGGCCCCGCGCGCTCGCGCTGCTCACCATGACCGAGCCCGCCCTGCAACAGCCCGGCCTGGACGACCACCTCCTCGACGACCAGGCCCTGCGGAGCGCCTGGCTCGCCCGCTGCCCACCCCGCCTGGCCCGCGCCCTCCTGCGCGACACCGACCCCGAGGCGCACCTCGCCCACACCGTCTACGACCTGCTCGAAGCCCTGGCCCACACCCCCGACCCGGCCCGGGCCGCCGCCGCCCACCTGGCCGACCTGTCCGACTCGCGGGGCCTGCTGCCGGGCCGCCTCGACCACCGCCTGCGCCGGGCCTACGACGACCTCCACCGCGCCGGCCTCACCAGCACCTCGGCCGCCGAGCGCACCCAGCCCGACGGCTTCCCCATCCGCCCGCCCGCTTCGAGGCATGCCACCGGGACGGGCCCGTACGCCGTGCTGGGGGAGGGCGGGGATCGGGGGCGGGTGGCGGCGGTGCTGGGGGCGGCGTACGCCGTGGGGCTCGCCTGGAGCAGGGTGTCGGGGGCGCGGGTGCCGGAGCGGGGGTTCGCGGGGGCGGCGGCGCTGGTGCGCAGGCTCATCCACGAACGGGACGACGAGCCACCCCTAAACCACTAATCCCAATTTTTCACTCCAACCCCGCCTATATCCCCCAATCACTCCATCGAACCGCCCATTCGCTGAATTGTGATCTGGGTTTGGGGAAATGACCCTCCTGTGGCCCGGGTGGCGCCGGAAGGAATGACTCCGATGGGCCATGTCGCCTGAAGGGACCGCACCGTAACCTCGAAGAGGGTGTGGGCTGCGGAAGGAAGGACGACGCGGTGGGGCACGATGACCTGGACTCTCGGGTCCACGACCGTGTCGCGTTGGACGAGATTGCGCTCTACGCCGAGGTGCTCACCGCCGTCGCTGTAAGCGAGCGGCGGCTTACCTTGGATGAGCTCGACGACGCGCTCGGATTGCGGACTTCGGCGAGCCGCTGAAGAAGATGACATGACCTGGTCCCGGACTCCCCAGGGGTCCGGGACAGTGCTTATCTGGAATGGCTCATCCTGACTAGTTCTTTCAGGACCGTACGAGCCGCGCGATGGCCGCCGACGCTTCCTTGACCTTGGCGTCGGCCTCCGGCCCACCGGTGGCGATGGCGTCGGCCACGCAGTGGGAGATGTGCTCCTCCAGCAGCCCGAGCGCCACAGCT
Source organism: Nonomuraea ceibae (assembly GCF_019396325.1). Lineage (GTDB taxonomy): Bacteria > Actinomycetota > Actinomycetes > Streptosporangiales > Streptosporangiaceae > Nonomuraea > Nonomuraea ceibae. The sequence goes on along the minus strand of NZ_JAHKRO010000006.1, from coordinate 93,037 downwards.
TGCAGCGCGCGCGTGGCGGCGGAGACCTGGGTGAGGACGTCGATGCAGTAGGCATCGTCGTCGACCATCCGCTGCAGGCCCCTGATCTGGCCTTCGATGCGCCTGAGCCGGGTGAGATAAGCCTGCTTGTCTCCGCTGTACCCATGCATGGTTCTACGGTACCCGTTACCCGTATGGTCAGCGGAGGTCCGCGATCAGCTTCTCCCACTGCACGCTGACCTCGTCGGCCGCGTGCCTGATCGCGGTGTCGAGCGCTCCCGCCGCGAGCGAGCGCCGCCTGCGCTCGTCGTCGATGAGTGACAGCAGCGCGGCGGCCAGCATCTCGGCCTCGCCGGCCGACTCGGGCACGAGCACGCCGTTGTAGCCGGTCGCCACGAACTCGGCCGGCCCCCTGGCTCCCTCGAACGCCACGACCGGCACCCCGCAGCCCATCGCCTCCAGCACGGTCATGCCCAGGTCGGCGCTGCGCGAGCTGTTGGCCACGATCGACGCCTTGGCGAACTCCCCCGCCAGGTCGGGCGTGGTGCCCATGAAGTAGACGTGGTTGTGCAGGCCCAGCTCGCTGACCAGGGCGCGCAGCCTGCGTTCCTCGGGACCGCCGCCGTACAGCCTGAGCCGCCAGTCGGGGCGCTTGTCGGCGACGATGGCGAAGGCGTTGATCAGCCGGTCGTACGCCTTGGCGGGCACCCACCGCCCGCCGGCCGCCACGATGCGGTTGTCCATCCGGGAGCGCGGCCAGGGCGCGATGGGCAGCGCGTCGGGCACGCTGTGCACGGCCGGGCCGCCGTCGAGCAGCCTGCGCCACTCCTCCTGCGCCGACTCGGTGGCGGTGACGACGGCGTCGAGGCGCGGGTAGAGCTTCCTGACCGGGCCGGGAACGGCGGGGCGGGCCCACTCGCGGGCGATGCGCAGGATCTCGCGCGGCGCGTGCCTGGCGGCCTGGACACTCAGTCCGGGCCGGGTGGTGATGAGAACGTCACTCTTGAGCCCGCGCAGCGCCCGCCACAGCGCCACCTCGGTGCGCACCTGCCCGCGCGGCAGCAGGTGCCGCACGCCGGGCCTGGCGTCGATGACCGAGCGCATGGTCACGTTCGGGCCGACGGGGAAGAACGGCTTCTCCTTCTGCCGCCTGAGGCTGATCACCTCCACCTCGTGCCGCTGGGCGAGCGCCGTGGCCAGGTTGAGCGTGGACCGGACGTCGCCGCGCATGCCGTACGCGGAGGAGAGGATCAGGCTGACTCTCACCCGCCCACCTCGATGCGGAGCTCGTCGTCGGCCGTGTAGGAGGGCCGGATCGGGATGCCGTCGACCCGCGCCGACGGGTAGTGCAGGCGGCGGCGCTTGCCGTCGACGTCGTCGAGCCAGGCGCCGAGCCGCAGCGGCTCGGGCACGCCGTCGACCTCCAGCGACGGCTCCCAGGTGCCGGACCCCTCGGGGTCGGCCGCGAGCACGTCCACCAGCGAGAAGGCGGCGTGGAAGCGCACCCCCTGCACGGTGGCGGTGGCGCACACCCGCGCGCCCGTCTGCCTGCGCTGCAGGGCCAGCATGGCCTCGTGGCGGGAGTCGTCGTCCTCCAGCCCGGTGTAGGCGAGCAGGCCGGTGACCTCGAAGCGGCCTTCCCTGAACCAGACCGCGCGCACCTCGGCCACCGGCTCCGCGTCGTCGATCTTCAGCGCGAGATAGCCGTTGCGGGTGCGGTAGGAGCGGTAGGCGAGCGTGCGCTTGCACAGCGCGTACGCGTCGAGGTGGTCGAGCGAGAAGCCCGGGTCGATGCTGCGCAGCCGCACCCGCTTGCCGTCGTGGCGCAGGTAGGCGTCCCAGCGTCCGGCGCTGAGCAGCAGCGGGGCCAGCGACACGGCCAGGCTGGCCTCGCGGGCCACGGCTCCCGGGGTGCCGAGCAGCACGTCACGCTCGACGCCGCTGGTGCGGTGGCGCAGCACCAGCTCGGTGCCGGCCTTCAGCGGCTCGCGCATGGCCAAGCGCAGGGAGAGCACGTCGGCCAGGGTGACTTCCGCATCCGTCACGACGACGCTCATGCGTGCCCCCTCCCCGTCGAATAGAGCCATGCGACGTTGAGGTTACCGTGATTTTCCCGTTATGTGGATGGCAGATTTACGGGGATCGTCCCTTCTGACGTGCGAAACTCCTCCACAGACGGCTGTGGAGGAGTCCGACTATCCCGGTCAGGAAGGGCTCTTGACCGATTTGATCAAGAGCTGGGCCACGTCCACGACCTCCAGCGACTCCTTGGCCTCGCCGCTGTTCTTCTTCTCGTTGATGGCGTCGCCGAGCATCACCATGCAGAACGGGCACGCGGTCGACACCGTGTCGGGATTCGTGGTCAGCGCCTCGTCCACCCGCTCGGTGTTGATGCGCTTGCCGATGCGCTCCTCCATCCACATCCGGGCGCCGCCGGCGCCGCAGCAGAAGCCGCGGTCCTTGTGCCGGTGCATTTCCTGGGTCTGCACGCCGGGCACCTTCGACATGATGTCGCGCGGCTGCGAATAGACCTTGTTGTGGCGGCCGAGGAAGCACGGGTCGTGGTAGGTGATCTTCTCCTCGATCGGCGTAATCGGCGTGAGCAGCCCCTCGTCCACCAGCTTGGCCAGCAACTGCGTGTGGTGCACGACCTCGTACGTGCCGCCGAGCTGCGGATATTCGTTGGCCAGCGTGTTGAAGCAGTGGGGGCAGGTGGCGACGATCTTCTTGACGCCGGCCTCGTTCAGCGTCTCGATGTTCTGCTGGGCCAGCATGTTGAACAGGTACTCCATGCCCAAACGGCGGGCCGGGTCACCGGTGCACGCCTCCATCGGGCCGAGCACCGCGAACTTGACGCCCGCGATGTGCAGCAGCTCGGCCACGGCCTTGGTGGTCTTCTTGGCCCGGTCCTCCAGCGCGCCCGCGCAGCCCACCCAGAACAGGTATTCGGCGTCCTCGGGCATCTTGTCCTCGACGAGCTCGACCTCGAAGTCCAGCTCCTCGATCCAGTCGGCCCGCTTCATCTCGGACATGCCCCACGGGTTGCCCTTGTTCTCCAGGTTCTTCACCATCACTCCCGCCTCGGACGGGAACGACGACTCCACCATCACCTGGTAGCGGCGCATGTCGAGGATGTGGTCGATGTGCTCGATGTCGACGGGGCACTGCTCCACGCAGGCGCCGCAGTTGGTGCACGACCAGAGCACGTCGGGGTGGATCACGCCGTCCTCGCCGACCAGCGGCTTCTCCAGCAGCGCCAGCACGTCCTGCCCGGCGTGCTCGTTGCTCGCCGCCATCAGGTACGGGGCCACCGCGAAGGCGTGGTCACGCTGGTCGATGATGAGCATCTTCGGCGACAGCGGCTTGTCGGTGTTCCACGCCGGGCACTGCGACTGGCAGCGTCCGCACTCGGTGCAGGAGTAGAAGTCGAGGAAGCCCTTCCACGTGGTGTCGCCGATCTTGCCCCGGCCGAGCTTCTCCGGGTCGAGGTCCTCGTCCTCGAAGTCGACGGTCTTGCCGTCGACCCGCAGCTCGGGGGCCGCGCCCATGGCGTCGGGGCGGCGGGAGAACAGCACGTTGAGCGGCGCGGTGAAGATGTGCAGGTGCTTGGAGTTCATCACGATGACGAGGAACACCAGCATGAAGCCGATGTGCAGCAGCAGCCCGATCTCCTCGAGCAGCTCGCTGTGCGGCAGCACGTCGCCGAGCGCCAGCGAGACGAACGCGCCCGAGGAGTAGGGGAAGTTGCCGTTGGCCGCTGCCGCGCCCCTGGCCAGGAAGAGCGTCCAGATGATGTTGAAGATCATGAACAGCACGAGCCACGCGCCGCCCAGGTGCGACCCGGAGAAGCGGGAGCCCCGGCCGAGCGTCTTCGGCGAGTTCTTCACCCGGATGACGGCGAAGGCGACCACGCCGAGCAGACAGGCGACCGCAATGAAGTCCTGGAGGAAGCCCAGGACCCCCCAGGTGCCGATCAGCGGGATGTGGAAGTTCGGCCTGCCGGTGATGGCGCCCTGGATGATCGCGCCGTACGCCTCGATGTAGACGGTCAGCAGGATGAAGAACGCCCACATGACGAAGAAGTGCGCGACGCCCGACGCCGTCCACTTGAGCAGCTTCTTCTGCCCGAACACCTCGACGAGCTGGGCCTTGATCTCCTGCCCGACGTTGGCCTTGGCGTAGGCGATCCGCTCGGGCGCGGGCGGGCCCACTGTGGCGAGCTTGACCAGGAACAGCGCCCGGCGGCCCGCCATGGCGACCGCCGCGACGGTCATCACGAGCCCGATGATGGCTACCCAGAGCACGGATCCTCCCAACACCTCAGCGTATTGACCGGCCTCCCCAGAATCCTACCCGCCGGTAACATTCACAGGGTAACCCGCTACTCACCTTACGGTCAGGCCCGCGTCCAGAACAATGCTCTACCCGGTGAAGTAGCGTTGAATCGTCGGCCCCAGCAGCTCGGCCAGCTCCTCGGGATCGGCGCTCGCCATCGGCTCCAGCTTGAGCACGTACCGGGCCATGAGCACGCCGAACATCTGCGCGAAGGCCGCCTCGATCCGCAGATGCGGCACGTCGAGCTGGTCGGCCACCCTGAACAGCAGCGCGTTGGTGATGAACTCCCGGAACATCGGCACGGCCTGCTCGTTCGTCATGGCCGAGCGCACCAGGGCGATCATCGGCTCGCGCGTGTCGGGCTCGGCCGTCACGCTCAGGATCAGCGTGACCAGCCGCTTGCCCAGATCCTCACGCGGACCGTCGAGCAGCGTCGGGATCACCACGTCAGGCGTGATCGGCAGCCGCATCGCCGCCGCGAACATGCCCTCCTTGGTGTCGAAATAGTGATGCACGAGAGCCGGGTCGACCTGCGCCTCCCTCGCGATCCCGCGCACCGTCGCCTTGTCGAACCCCTTCTCCGCGAACACCTTCCTGGCCGCGCTGAGGATCTCGCCCCGCGTGTCGGCCGACCCGGGCCTGCGCCCCGGCCCCCGCCTGACCGTCACCGGCCCACCGCCAGGTAGACGCGCATCGGCACCGACAGCACGCCGCCGGGGAACTCCCTCGTCAGCTCCGCCCGCTGCCGCTCGACCAGCTCGTCGGCCGCACCCGCGGACAGCGCCGCCATGTAGGAGTGGGAGCGCAGGTCGAGCAGGAAGTCCTCGACGCGCACCAGCCGGGTCCACGGGATCCACCGCTCCGCGACCACCTCGAACGCGGCCGCGATCGGCGGCACGGACCACTCCTCCAGCGCCGGACCCCAATAGGTCGGGCACGACCTGGCCAGCCGCTCCTCGTAGGCCGCCAGCCAGCCCGCCTGCGCGGCGTGCGCCAGGTTCCAGCAGCCGGCGATCGCGCCGCCGGGCCGCAGCACCCGCCTGGCCTCGGCGATCGACGCCACCGGGTCGAGCCAGTGCCAGGACTGGGCATAGGTCACCAGATCGGCCACGCCGTCGGCCAGCGGCAGCGCGTTGCCGTCGGCCAGCACGGCCGCCGTACCGCCGGACCCGGCCCGCGAGCGCAGCCGGGCCAGCATCTCCGCGCCCGGGTCGACCGCCACCACCCGCGAGCCGCGGGCCCGCAGGGCACGCGTCAGGATGCCCGTGCCGGCGCCCACGTCGACCGCCGTAGCGCCGTCGAGGTCGACGCCCGACACCTCCGACAGCGCCTGGAACAGCTCGTCCGGATAGGTCGGGCGGGCCGCGTCATAGGCGTCGGCGACCCGGTCGAACACCTTGCCGAGCTCGCGCATCGGCCCCACGCTCATCGCGTGGCCGCCAGGTGGAGCCGGGCGAAGGCCAGCCCCTCGGCCAGGTCGTCGATCCGCTCGGTGCGGCTGGACGCCTTGCGCGTGTTGACCTCCAGCACGACCAGGCCGTCGTAGCCGGAGCCCGCCAGCCGCTCCAGCAGCGGCGCGCACGGCTGGTTGCCCCTGCCGGGGACCAGGTGCTCGTCCTTGTTGGTGACGCCGAGGCCGTCGGCCAGGTGCACGTGGGCCAGCCGGTCGCCGAGCTTGGTGGCCATCTCCATCGCGTCGCTGCCGGACACCGCCGTGTGCGACAGGTCGAGCGTGACGTGCGGGAAGTCGTAGTCGGTCGGGTTCCAGTCGGGCGAATAGGGCACCACGTCGTTGCCCCGGGCCCGCAGCGGGAACATGTTCTCGACCGCGAACGTGATGTCGGTCTCGTCGCGCATGCGGGCCAGACCGGTCTCGAACTCGCGCGCGTAATCCCGCTGCCAGCGGAACGGCGGGTGCACCACGACCGTCGAGGCGCCCAGCCGCTCGGCCGCCTTCTGCGCCTTGACCAGCTTGGCCCACGGGTCGCGCCCCCACACCCGCTGCGTGACGAGCAGGCAGGGCGCGTGGATGGCCAGGACCGGCACCTGGTAGTGCTCGGAAAGCCGCTCGATCACGTCGATGTCCTGGCTCACCGGGTCTGCGCCGACCATGATCTCGACGCCGTCGTAGCCCAGGCGGGCCGCCAGCTCGAACGCATCGGGAGTGCGTTCCGGATATACCGAAGCGGTGGACAATGCGATCTTCGCATTGGGCACGCGGATGACATCAGCCACGCTGCCAGCCTAAGCCGGTTGACGCGATATGGCGCGCCGCCCCCTACGGTTGGGCCATGCCCAGGATCGCGAAAGGCGCCATTCCCAGTCCCAACATCTGGAACACCCCGCAGGTGTACGAGCTGGAGAATCGCGCCGTCGATCCCGAAGGCGCCGCCGACGCGGCCATGCGCGCGCTGCGTCCGTGGGAGGGCGCCACCGTGCTCGACATCGGCTGCGGCACCGGCTTCCACCTGCCGATCTACGCGCGCCACGCCGCCCGGGTGATCGGCGTCGAGCCCCACGGCGACCTGGCCGCTATGGCCCGCCGCCGCTGCGCCGCGCTCCCCGCCGTCCAGGTGCACGCCGCCGGCGCCCAGGACCTGCCGCTCCCCGACGCCTCGGCCGACGTCGCCGTCGCGCGCTGGGCGTACTTCTTCGGGCCCGGCTGCGAGCCGGGCCTGCGCGAGCTCTCACGGGTCGTACGGCGCGGCGGGGCGGCCTTCGTCGTGGACCTCGACGCCACCAGGGGCGCGTTCGGCCGGTGGTTCCAGCGGACGGTGCCGACGTATTCGGCGAAAGCCGTGGAGGACTTCTGGGTCCGCCACGGATGGCAGCGGCAGGAGCTCGACCTGCGGATGGTCTTCGAACGGCGGGCCGACCTGGAGGCCGTGCTGCGCATCGAGTTCGCGCCCGAGGTGGCCGAGCAGGCCATCGCCGAGACCTCCGGCCTGGAGCTGGCCTATCCGAACGTGCTGCGCTGGCGCTACTACTGACCGGGCTTGACCCTGACGTCAGTGTCAACGTTTACCTTGAGGGCATGCGCATCGGAGAGCTGGCCGAACGGACCGGGGTGAGCACCCGCTCGCTCCGCTACTACGAGCAGCAGGGGCTGCTCAGCGCCCGCCGCAGCGCCAACGGCTACCGCGACTACTCCGAGGACGACGTCAAGCTCGTGTCGGAGATCCGCATGCTGCTGTCCGTCGGGCTGACGCTGGACGACACCCGCCCGTTCGTCGCGTGCCTGCGCGCCGGGCACAGCACGGGCGGTTCCTGTCCCGAGTCGGTCGCCGTCTACCAGCGCAAGCTGGCGGAGATCGACGAGCAGATCCGCGTCCTGCTCACCCGCCGCGCCGAGGTGTCGGCCCAGCTCGCCGACGCCTGCACGTTCTCTGGAGGTAAGCGATGATCACCCTGACCACGGACAACTTCGAGGAGCAGGTGCTCAAGGCCGACAAGCCGGTGCTCGTCGACTTCTGGGCCGAATGGTGCGGGCCCTGCCGCATGGTCGCGCCGGTCCTGGCCGAGATCGAGGCCGAGCACGGCCTGACCATCGGCAAGCTCAACACCGACGAGCACCCCGAGATCATGGCCCGCTACGGCGTCATGAGCATCCCCACGCTGCTGCTCTTCGACGGCGGCGAGCCGGTCAAGCAGGTGATCGGCGCCAAGCCCAAGCGCCTGCTCGTCAACGAGCTGGGGCTCGCGTAATCACAAGGATCTACGCGGCGAATCGTTCCCTGGACTGATTCGCCGCCCCACCCCCGCGGCCTAGGTTGGCCGCATGATCCGCTCCGCCCTGATCGGCCTGCTCACGCTGGCCGCCCTGCTCGCGCTCACCGTCGCGGGCCTTGCACCTCCATCGCCACGCGACTCCGGCGAAGGCTTCCAGGCCGTCAGGGCACACGAGCACGTCAAGGCCATCGCCCGCGCACCGCACCCCACCGGCTCCGCCGAGCACACCCGCGTGCGCGACCACCTGCTCACCGAGCTGCGCGCCCTCGGCCTGGAGACCCGCGTCCAGGAAGGCGTCGGCGTCCTGCCGCTCGACATCGACGGCGTCACCCCGATGGGCACGATGCGCAACATCGTCGCCGTCCGCCCCGGCACCGACCCGACCGGCCGCGTCATCCTGGCCGCCCACTACGACTCCGTCCCCGCCGCGCCCGGCGCCGCCGACGACGGGGCCGGCGTGGCCACCATCCTGGAGGTCGTCAGGTCGCTGCCGCCCGGCCAGCGCAACGACCTCGTCGTCCTGCTCACCGACGGCGAGGAGCAGGGCCTGCTCGGCGCCGAGACGTTCGCCCGCGACGACCCGCTGGCCAAGGGCACCGTCGTCGTCGTCAACAACGAGGCCCGCGGCGTGCGCGGCGCCGTCCAGATGTTCCGCGCCTCGCCGGGCTCGGCACCCCTCATCGACCTCTACGGCGCCGCCGCGCCGCACCCGTCGGCCGACTCGGCCTTCGCCGCGCTGCTCAGCATCCTGCCCAACAACACCGACTTCCACGTCTTCGACGAGGCCGGCTGGCTGGGCCTCGACTCCGCCTTCGTCGGCGGCGGCGCCTACTACCACTCGCCGCTCGACGACCCCGCCCACCTGAGCCTGAGCAGCCTGCAGCAGATGGGCGACAACACCCTCGGCGTCGCCCGCGCCCTCGGCGACGCCGACCTCACCAAGCTGCGGACCGGGGATGATTCGGTCTATTTCACGATTCCGGGCACCCTGATCCGCTACCCGCTCTGGCTCGAACTCCCCATCGCCGCACTCGCCCTCGCCCTGACCGTCGCCCTCACCTGGACCCTGCGCCGCCCAGCCCGTTCCCCTGCCGGCGACGGCTCCGCCTCACTGCCCCGGACCCTGGCCGCCGCCCTGCTCGCGCTGGTGCCCGTCCTGCTGTCGGCCGCCGCCGGCTTCGCCGTGATGCCGCTGCTCGGCCTCATCAGGCCCGAATACGACCAGATGTTCACCGGCGACCCCTACCGCCCCTGGCTCTACCAGGCGGCCCTGCTGACCTTCACCGTCGCCGTCGTCCTGGCCTGGCGGGCGATCCTGCGCCGCCTCGGCGCCACCGCGCTCGCCGCCGGCGCCCTGCTGCTGGTCGCCGTCCTGGGGACGCTCTCGGCGCTGCTGCTTCCCGGCGGCTCCCACACGTTCACCTGGCCCGCCCTGTTCGCCGCCGCCGGCTGGCTGATCGCCCGCCGCCTCCCGGGCACCGCCCTGCCCGCCGTCGCCCTCACCCTCGGCCTGGCGCCCGCCGTCCTGCTGCTCGCCGCCAACGCCGTGACCTCCCTGGACATCGGCCTCGGCGTCGGCGGCATGATCGCCGCGCCCCACTTCGCCCTCTTCGCCCTGCTCCTCCTCCCCCTCCTCAAGCAGAGTCCTCCCGCCGACGCCGCGAGCCCCGGGCGGCGCGGCCGGGCCTTCCTGCCGCCGCTCGTGGCCGTGGCCGCCGCCGTCGCCCTCCTCGCCGCCGGGCTGTTCGCCGACCCCTTCGACGCCGCGCACCCCCGGCAGCTCCGGCTCGCGTACGCCATGGACGCCGGCGAGAAGCGGGCCGTCTGGGGCACCCGCACCGACACCGCCACCCCCGGCAGCGAGCACTTCTTCCCCACCGGCGCCTGGACGACCACCACCGCCCAGCCCGCCCCCCTGCGCGCCCCGGCCCTGTCGGTGCTCGACGACCAGACCACCCCCACCGGCCGCACCCTCACCCTGCGCCTGACCCCGACCGGCGACGCCCCCGTCACCGGCCTCAGCCTGCCCCCCGGCGCCGCCCCCGCCCGCATGACCGTCAACGGCCGCGACCTGACCAGCACCGGCTTCGCCTACCACGCCCCACCCGGCGAACTGCGCGTCACCCTCACCCTGCCCCCCGGCCCGGCCCGCCTCCGCGCCTTCGAACAGAGCCACGACCTCCCGTCCCTCCCCGGCTACCAGCCCACCCCCGACACCGTCGTCATGAACCCCTTGGCCACCGTCTTCCAGGACCACCCCCTCTAACCACGGCCCCCATCGCCACAGACCCAGCGTCCCAACCGGCCCCACTGACCCCAACGCCCCCACCTCACCCGGCCCAAGGCCCTCAACGCCCTGGGCCGCCCTGTCGTCGTTGGGGATCGGCGGCCCGCGCCCCGTACGAGCCGCCAGCCTCAACTCCCCGGGCGGTGCGGAACGGTCGCGGGCTCCCGGGGGCGTGGGACGGTCGTTGGCCGGCAGCGCAGGCCGGTCGTGGGGCCCGGCTGCGCAGGCCGGTTGTGGGGCCCGGCTGCGCGGGGCAGTCGGCGGCCGGACACCGCAGGCCGGTCGGCGGCCGGGCACCGCGGGACGGTCGCGGACCGGACATCGCAGGCCGGTCGGCGGTCCTGCCACCCGGGACGATTGTCGGTCTTGGCCGCTACCCTGCTCGGCATGGCCAAGACAGCGCAGAAGCCCGGTTACCGCTGTGCCGAATGCGGGTGGCGTACCACCAAGTGGGTGGGCCGGTGCGGCGAGTGCCAGGCGTGGGGCACGGTCGACGAGGAAGGCGCCCGGGGCGGCGCGCACGTCGTCCAGGCTGGCGCCACCACTGCCCCGGCGATGCCGATCGGCCAGGTCAAGGCCGAGATCGCGGCCGCGCGCACGACGGGCGTCGGCGAGCTCGACCGCGTGCTCGGCGGCGGCCTGGTGCCCGGCGCCGTCGTGCTGCTGGCCGGTGAGCCCGGCATCGGCAAGTCGACGCTGTTGCTGGAGGCCGCGGCCCGCATCGCCGAGCGCGACACCGTCCTCTACGTGACGGGCGAGGAGTCCGCCGCCCAGGTGCGGCTGCGCGCCGACCGCATCGGCGCCATCCGCGACCACCTCTACCTGGCCGCCGAGACCGAGCTGTCGGCCCTGATCGCCCACGTCGAGAAGGTCCAGCCCCGGATGCTCGTGGTCGACTCGGTCCAGACGGTCGGCTCGGCCCAGGCCACCGGCGTCCCGGGCGGCGTCACGCAGGTGCGCGAGGTGGCGGCCAACCTGGTCCGCCTCGCCAAGGAGCGCAACATGTCCACCGTGCTCGTCGGCCACGTCACCAAGGAAGGCTCGATCGCCGGCCCCCGCACGCTGGAGCACCTGGTCGACGTGGTGCTGAACTTCGAGGGCGACCGCCACTCGCGGCTCCGCATGGTGCGCGCGATCAAGAACCGGTTCGGCCCCACCGACGAGGTCGGCTGCTTCGACCTGCACGAACGCGGCATCGAAGGCATCACGGACCCGAGCGGCCTGTTCGTGTCCAGGCGCAGCAGCCCCGTGCCCGGCACCTGCGTGACCGTCACCGTCGAAGGCACCCGCCCCCTCCCTGCCGAGGTCCAGGCCCTGGTCGCCCGCACCGAGGCCCAGCAGCCCCGCCGCACCTCCTCGGGCCTCGACACCTACCGGGTGCAGATGATCCTCGCCGTCCTGGAGCGCCGGCTCAACGCCCGGCTCGGCGGCTGCGACGTGTTCACCGCCACGGTCGGCGGCATCAAGCTCGCCGACCCGGCCGTGGACCTGTCCGTCATGCTCGCCGTCGCCAGCGCCGCCGGGGACAAGCCCCTTCCCGCCGGCCTCGTCGCCCTGGGCGAAGTCGGCCTCGCGGGCGAGCTCCGCCCGGTCAAGGACGTCCGCCGCCGCCTCTCGGAGGCCGCCCGCATGGGCTTCAAACGCGGCCTCGTCCCGGCCGGCTCCCTCAACGAAGGCACCCGCAAGCCGAACGGCCAACGCTCCCTCGTCCCGGTCGGCCCGGTCGCCTTCGCCCCGGGCTTCGAGGTCGTCGAAGCCGAGAACGTCTGGGACGCCCTGACCCACGTAACCTGACCCCATTTCCACGGTCAGGCCCGTACGTGATCCGCGCCCTCTAGGCTCCGGCCCTCCCAAAGGGCGCTTCGTCGGCCCCGGCCCTCCCGCCCGGGGGCCAGCCCGCTGTGGGGCGCCAACCGCGCCGGAGGCGTCGGCGCGGCGCCATCCCTGACGCGACGCCGCCCCTTCGGCGGAGTCGCCCCCTCCACCTCGGAAGCGCCCGCCCTCCGCGCCAACCCTCCGGCGTGACACCGGCCCTCCGGAGGCGTCAGCCCCGCGACGCCCACCCTCTAGGGACGTCGGCCGCGCCATCTCAGAGGCGTCGGCCTCCTCCGGCGGCCCCGGCGCGATGCAGACACTCCCGAGGGCGTCAGCCCTGCGACGCCAGCCACCTGCGAGGCGGCGGCGCGCGGCGGCTGACGCAGGGGCGACCGCCCCCGAGGATGCTGGGGGCCTGGGAGGCGTCGGGTCTGTTGAGCCGTCGGCCGCCTCGGAGGCGCAGCCGTCCGTAGCGGGGCCGCTCCCGCAGCGCCCCCTCCCTGCAGGCGGGAGCCTGTCAGCCGAGCGGCTCGACGAGCGGTTCGCGTCGCCGCGAGGCGGGCTCCGCTGCACCTGGCCTCGCCGGCAGCCGGGCTCCGCTGCACCAAACCTCGCCAAGAGTCGGACGTCGCCACAGCGATGGCGGATTTCCAGGAGGGCGGCCGTTCAGGGGTGGTCGTTGGATTGACCGGTCGTCCGGGAGACCCCTATGGCGGAAGGCGGCTGCGCCGCGGATGGGCCGGGCGGCGAGCAAGAAGGGCACCGTAGGCGGTGGCGGCCGGGGTGGGGAGGGGCGTCCCAGTCGGTTGGAGGGGGGAGGGCGTGGGGAGCGTTGGAGGGTGTCAGAGGCGAGGGTGGGTGGGGTGGTTGGAGGGTGCCGGAGGCCGGGGTGGGTGGGGTGGTTGGGGTGGAAGAGGGGGGATGGATCTCGGGCGGCGGGGATAAGCTGGGCTTGACTATTCGACACGGGGGTCAGGTGCCTAACGACAGGAGTCTTGACGACCGCCGTCGCGAAGCCCTGGCGGCTGTGGCCCCGGGCACTCCGCTGCGCGACGGCCTGGAGCGAATCCTGCGCGGTCAGACCGGCGGCCTGATCGTGCTCGGTTACAACAGGGTCGTCGAGCAGGTGTGCAGCGGCGGGTTCGAGCTGGACGTGGAGTTCTCGGCCACGAGGCTGCGGGAGCTCGCCAAGATGGACGGGGCGATCGTGGTCAGCGACGACCACAAGATCGTCCGGGCGGCGGTGCATCTGGTGCCGGATCCGGCGATTCCGACGGACGAGTCCGGCACGCGGCACCGTACGGCGCAGCGTGTGGCCAAGGAGACGGGGCTGCCGATCATCGCGATCAGCAAGTCCATGCGGATCATCGCCCTCTATCTCGACGGTATCCGTTACGTGCTGGAAGAGTCGGCAGCGATCATGTCCAAGGCCAATCAGGCCCTGGCGACGCTGGAGCGCTACAAGCATCGGCTCGACGAGGTGTCCGGCACGCTGTCGGCGCTGGAGATCGAGGATCTGGTGACGGTCCGCGACGTGGCGGCGGTGGCGCAGCGGCTGGAGATGGTCCGGCGGATCTCCGACGAGATCAAGGGCTACGTGGTGGAGCTGGGCACCGACGGCAGGCTGCTGTCGTTGCAGCTCGACGAGCTGGTGGCGGGGGTCGACTCCGATCGGGAGCTGGTGATCCGCGACTACCTGCCGGCTCCGGCGGGGCGGCGGCAGCGGCGGCTGTCGGAGGCGATGCAGGAGCTGGACGCGTTGTCGGGCAGCGAGCTGCTGGACCTCTCGGTGGTGGCGAACGTGCTGGGGCACGGCGGCACGGACAAGCTCGACAGCCCGGTGAGCCCGCGCGGGTTCCGGCTGCTGGCGAAGGTGCCGAGGCTGCCGGCGACGGTGGTGGACCGGCTGGTCAACCACTTCGGCAGCCTGCAGAAGCTGCTGGCGGCGAGCATCGACGACCTCCAGGAGGTGGGCGGCGTCGGCGAGTCGCGGGCCCGGAGCGTGCGCGAGGGGCTGTCGCGGCTGGCGGAGTCGTCCATCCTGGAGCGCTACGTCTGACCCGGCCTCCTGGGGCGTGGCCGTGCGGGTCAGCGCAGGTGGAAGACGCCCTTGGGGCTCTTGAGCTTGCCCATACGGGCCACCGCGACGTACGTGCCCGGCAGGGCGGTGGGCGGGTCGGCGCGGCAGTCGCCGCTGGAGCGGCGGCGGTCCCAGTCGAGCGAGCGCACGTACGGGACGCCGCGCTGCAGCTCCTTGACCTCGGTGCCGGGGCCGCTGACGCAGTCGGAGGTGGACCAGATGCGGTCCTCGCCGGAGGTGATGCGGATCTCCATGGCGCGCGGGCCGACGTCGGCCTTGCACATGACGTCGCCGGTGTTGACGACGGTGATGAGGAAGTTCGGGCGGGCGGCGCCGGCGTAGATCTCCTGCTTGCCCTGGAGGCCCAGCACCAGGTCGCGTTCGGCGCAGGGTTCGCCGGGGCGCTGGGTGCGCGCCTGTTCGGTGGCCTTGGCCGGGCTGGGTGTCGGCGTGGGTGTGGCGGTGCCGAGGGCCAGCGTGCGCAGGCCCGCGAGGAGCGGGTCGGCGGCCGGGGCCGGGGTCTGCGAGGTCTGGGCGCTGGAGGCGCGTTCCGGCCCTCCGGCGCTGCTCGAACAGGCCCACGCCACCACGGCAACCACCACGAGCACCGCGACGAGCACGCTCATGCGCCGCCGCCAGTAGACGTCGCCTCCGAATCCAGGGTCGTCACGCATCGCATCCGGGTCCATACGCACAGCATGTTCATTGGTGCGGCCACCTAGCGTGACGACACGCCGCACCTTGCCATCTCGGCATACGCTGGGGCCCGTGGTTGAGCCGAAACTCCTACACATTCCCATTCTGGAGTGGTACGAAAACAACGCCCGAGAACTCCCTTGGCGGGCGGCGGACGCGACGCCGTGGGGCGTGCTCGTCAGCGAGATCATGTTGCAGCAGACACCGGTGGCGAGGGTGCTGCCGGTGTGGCTGGAGTGGATGGCCCGCTGGCCGACCCCGAAGGATCTGGCTGCCGAGCTTCCCGGGGAGGCCGTACGCCATTGGGGCAGGCTCGGCTACCCGCGGCGGGCGCTGCGGCTGCACGCGTGCGCGCGGGCCATCACGGAGGAGCACGGCGGCGAGGTGCCGAGTGATCACGCGACGCTGCTCGCGCTGCCGGGCATCGGCGAGTACACGGCCGCCGCCGTGGCCAGTTTCGCGTACGGGGGGCGGCACGCGGTGCTCGACACCAACGTGCGCCGGGTGTTCGCCAGGGCGGTGCGGGCGGAGGAGTACCCGCCTACCGCGACCTCGGCGGCGGAGCGCCGGCTGGCGGAGTCGCTGCTGCCTGAGCTGGGCGCGGCCCGGTGGGGTGTGGCGGTGATGGAGCTGGGCGCGCTGGTGTGCACGGCCCGCGCGCCGCGGTGCGCCGACTGCCCGATCGCGTCGGCGTGCGCGTGGCGGCTGGCGGGCAAGCCGCCGCACGACGGGCCGCCGCGCAAGGGGCAGACGTACGCGGGGACCGACCGGCAGTGCCGGGGCCGTCTGCTGGCCGTGTTGCGGGACGCCCACGGGCCGGTGCCGAAGGCGGCGCTGGACGTGGTGTGGGACGACGCGGTGCAGCGGGAGCGGGCCCTGGACGGCCTGGTGGCTGACGGGCTCGCGGAGCCCTTGCCCGACGGGACGTACCGGCTGCCCCACGCATAGGCTGTCCAGCGTGCCAAGCGCGACCCCGGGCTTCGAGCTGCCGCTCCGCCTCTTCCTGGCCTTCCGTGTGCTCATCGACGAGCTGCACGCGGAGCTGGCCCGTCAGGGCCATCCGGACATGCGTCCCATGCACGGTTTCGTCATGCAGGCCATCGGCTCCCGGGGCACCACGGCGGTCGACCTGGGGCGGGTCCTGGGCGTGTCCAAGCAGGCGGCGGGCAAGACGATCGAGACCCTGGAGCGCGCCGGCTACGTGGAGCGCACCCGCGACCCGGACGACACGCGGCGCAAGATCGTCCGGCTGACCCCGTTCGGCGTCGACGCGCTGGCCAGGTCGGCCCGCATCTTCGACGCGCTGCGCGCCCGCTGGGCGGAGGAGCTGGGCCAGGACCGCCTGGAGGCCCTGGAGGACGACCTGCGCAAGGTCACCCCCGAGGGCCTGTGGCGGCTGGACGTGCCGGGCTGGTTCGGCACGATGTAGGGCGAATCAGCGGGTCAGGCGGCGAGCTGCAGCCCGAGGCCGGTCAGGCTGGTGCGGGCCCAGTCGAGCTCCTGGGCGAGCATCGACACGAGCGCGCCCGGCCCCTTGGCCCGGCCGGGTACGGCCAGGTTGTGCGTCTCGACCTCGATGTGGGCGCTGCCGCTGACGGCTCCCGACAGCATCGCGGCGAGGGTGTCGTGCAGCACCGCGCCGGTGTTGGGCGTGCCGGCGCCGTGGTTGTGCACGTGGCCGAGCTTGACCACCGGCGCGCCGGCCGCCGCCAGGCCGCGCAGGGCCTCGCCGGCCTCCTCGGCGCCGCCCGCCAGGTGGCAGGCGTCCAGGCAGACGCCCAGGTGCTCGGAGTCGATGCCGCCGACGCGCTCCAGCGCCTGCTCGGTCGTCTCCAGGACGCAGCCGGGCCACGGCTCGAACCCGACCCGGATGGTCTTGCCGGTGACGCTGTAGATGCCGCGCAGCTCGCGGGCCAGCCGCTCCAGCCGCCGGGTGGCGATGGCGTGCAGGTCGGCGGGCCAGTCGCGCCGCCAGCCGATCGGTATCGTCGAGATGCTGCCGAACCGTACGTCGTCGGGCAGCAGGAAGGCCAGGATCTTGGCCAGCGCCATCGTGTAGCGGTAGCGCTCGGGCTTGGCCCAGTCAGGGCCGGGCACGTCCTGGTTACGGCCGCCGGTGCCGTTGAGGCTGACGACCTCGAGACCGCGCTCGTCCAGCGAGCGGCGCAGGCGTACGAGCTCGATGCGGTCGGCGGTGAGGTGGTCGGCGACGGCGGGAGAGAGCCACAGGCCGATGCCCATCCGGTCCACGCCGAGCCGCTTGCGCACCGGCACGGCGTAACGGGTGAGGTGGGCGATCAGGTTCTCCAGGTCTTCTGCGGGGTGAACGCCTGCGTTGTAGGCGAGGTGAACGAGCGTTCCGTCATCGTGACGCAGGCGCATCGACTTCCTCCACGGCTTGCACTGGTTGTTCGGCCCCCGCCCGCGCGGTGTGTCGCGCGGACCCGGACGAGCATGGCTGCTTCCGGTGGGCTCACGCGTCAGCCCTGAGTTGATTGCCTCCTACACCTCAGGGAGCAGGCCCCACCGTAGGGACGCGCTCTTGCGGGTCACTTGGATGGGACTTCGACTCTGCTCTACGTAGTGTAGTACTACTCGTGGTGGCGGTACACCCGGCCGCTCAACAATTCGGCAACAGTAGCCCTGATCTTGAATTTTTGTCCGGCGAAGCCCCGGAAAACGAAGAACCCCTCGTGTGAGAGATCACACGAGGGGTTCTTCGCGAACCTGTGACGTCAGCCCGCGATCGCCGCGGCCGAGTCGGGCACCTTGGCGGTGTTCTCGCCGGTGAAGATGAACTTGGCGTCGTCGCCCTCGCCCTCGATCGTCACCTTGACGGTCTGACCGGGACGGAGGTCGCCGTAGAGGATCTTCTCCGACAGGGAGTCCTCCAGCTCGCGCTGGATGGTCCGGCGCAGCGGCCGGGCGCCCATGACCGGGTCGTAACCGCGGTCCGCCAGCAGCTGCTTGGCCTCCGGGGAGACCTCGAGCCCCATGTCGCGGTCCTTCAGCCGGGCGCTGACCTGGGTGAGCATCAGATCGACGATCTGGATGATCTCCTTCGGCGTCAGCTGGTGGAAGACCACGATGTCGTCGACACGGTTGAGGAACTCGGGCCGGAAGTGCTGCTTGAGCTCTTCCTGGACCTTGGCCTTCATCCGGTCGTAGTTGGAGTCGGCGTCGTTGGACTTCGCGAACCCGACCCCGATCCCCTTGGAGATGTCGCGGGTGCCGAGGTTGGTGGTCATGATGATGACCGTGTTCTTGAAGTCGACCACGCGACCCTGGGCGTCGGTCAGGCGACCGTCTTCCAGGATCTGCAGCAGCGAGTTGAAGATGTCGGCGTGCGCCTTCTCGATCTCGTCGAAGAGCACCACGGAGAACGGCTTGCGCCGCACCTTCTCGGTGAGCTGGCCGCCCTCCTCGTAGCCGACGTAGCCGGGAGGCGAGCCGAACAGCCTGGAGACGGTGTGCTTCTCCATGAACTCGGACATGTCCAGCGAGATCAGCGCGTCCTCGTCACCGAACAGGAACTCCGCGAGGGTCCTGGCCAGCTCGGTCTTACCGACACCGGACGGGCCCGCGAAGATGAACGAACCACCGGGACGCCGCGGGTCCTTCAGACCGGCGCGGGTGCGCCGGATGGAGCGCGACAGGCCCTTGATGGCGTCGTCCTGGCCGATGATCCGCTTGTGGAGCTCGTCCTCCATGCGGAGCAGGCGCTGCGACTCCTCCTCGGTGAGCTTGAAGACCGGGATGCCGGTGGCCGTGGCGAGGACCTCGGCGATGAGCTCCTCGGTGACCTCGGCGACGACGTCCATGTCGCCGGCCTTCCACTCCTTCTCCCGCCGCTCGCGCTTGAGCTGGAGCTGCTTCTCCTGGTCGCGGAGGGCAGCCGCCTTCTCGAAGTCCTGCGCGTCGATCGCGGACTCCTTGTCGCGGCGGACGTTGGCGATCTTCTCGTCGTACTCGCGCAGGTCCGGCGGAGCGGTCATCCGGCGGATGCGCATCCGCGAACCGGCCTCGTCGATGAGGTCGATCGCCTTGTCGGGCAGGTAGCGGTCGCTGATGTAGCGGTCGGCCAGCTGCGCGGCGGCGACCAGCGCGCCATCGGTGATCGACACGCGGTGGTGCGCCTCGTAGCGGTCGCGCAGACCCTTGAGGATCTCGATCGTGTGGCTGAGCGACGGCTCGGCCACCTGGATCGGCTGGAACCGGCGCTCGAGCGCCGCGTCCTTCTCGAGGTACTTGCGGTATTCGTCGAGCGTGGTGGCGCCGATGGTCTGCAGCTCGCCGCGGGCCAGCATCGGCTTGAGGATGCTGGCGGCGTCGATCGCGCCCTCCGCGGCGCCCGCACCCACGAGCGTGTGCAGCTCGTCGATGAACAGGATGATGTCGCCGCGCGTGCGGATCTCCTTGAGCACCTTCTTCAGGCGCTCCTCGAAGTCACCGCGGTAGCGCGAGCCGGCGACCAGGGCACCGAGGTCAAGCGTGTAGAGCTGCTTGTCCTTCAGCGTCTCGGGCACCTCGCCCCTGACGATCTTCTGCGACAGGCCCTCGACGACGGCGGTCTTGCCGACGCCGGGCTCGCCGATCAGAACCGGGTTGTTCTTGGTCCTCCGGGAGAGGACCTGCATGACCCGCTCGATCTCCTTCTCACGGCCGATGACCGGATCCAGCTTGCCCTCGCGGGCGGCCTGGGTCAGGTTGCGGCCGAACTGGTCGAGCACCAGGGAGGTCGACGGGGCCGACTCCTGCGGGCCACCCGCTGCCGCCGGCTCCTTGCCCTGGTAACCGTGGAGCAACTGGATGACCTGCTGCCGGACACGGTTGAGATCAGCTCCAAGCTTGACCAGCACCTGAGCCGCCACACCCTCACCCTCACGGATGAGCCCGAGCAGGATGTGCTCGGTGCCGATGTAGTTGTGACCCAGTTGCAAAGCCTCACGGAGCGACAGCTCGAGGACCTTCTTGGCCCGCGGGGTGAACGGAATGTGCCCCGACGGAGCCGACTGGCCCTGGCCGATGATCTCCTCGACCTGCTGACGCACACCCTCAAGGCTGATGCCCAGGCTCTCCAGAGCCTTGGCGGCTACGCCTTCACCTTCATGGATCAAACCAAGAAGAATGTGCTCAGTGCCGATGTAGTTGTGGTTGAGCATCCTGGCCTCTTCTTGGGCCAGGACGACAACACGCCTTGCTCGGTCGGTGAACCTCTCGAACATCTCGTCGCTCCTCACAGAGCGGTCAGTCAGGCCGGTAAATCCGGTCCCGTCATCCCGCATGCTAGCCCTGGCTCGGCGAACCGTGCCCACTGCCGCTGACGCGCTCTATAGCAGACACGTTCCCCGAGAGCAGGGCGTTCACCCTCCATCCAACTACTGTTCGGGGGTCACGTGTTCCCGATACGCCACCAGCGAACGAGGTTTAGGGCGCCCGGGTGAAGTGGCTCGAAATTCGCCGGGAGCGGCGCGACCGGAACGGTACGGATCGGCTGCGGACGCGGGGGCGAGCCAGGGGCGGCCGCGCCCGATCGCGGTGGACGCCGCGTCCTGTCTTCCATCGTATGTCCTGCTCCAATGCCAGGCCAAGCGTGACCGGAACAGGGAGCTCAATGCCGGCCCGAGCGTGAGCGGAACGGGGGCCTCAATGCCGACCCGAGCGTGACCGGAACGAGGACGCAATGCAAGGCAGGGCGTGACCGGAACGGGGCATCTGGTCAGCCGCGTTACCGATCAGTACGGGCGCGGAGTCGGGACATAACCGGCACCACGCCCGCGTAAATGGACCCAAACGCCCACTTAAGGGGCGGATCAGAAGATCAACAAATCCCGATGTCCACCATTTGAGATAATGGCAGAAATGATCATGCGCTTATGGCGGCCGCCGGGGTCCTAGGCGAACGGCATAAGCGCATGGTCAGGAGATCGGCTCCTTAGTGAGCCGCTTCGTACTTCTCGACGACGGTGGAGGCGATGCGGCCCCGCTCGCTGACCGGAAGGCCGTGGGCCTTGGCCCACTGACGGATCTCGGCGCTCTTCTCGCGGCTCATCGCCCGCTGCCCGCCACGCCCGCGACGGCGCGTGGATACGGCGCCCGCCCTGCGGGCGTGCTGCACGAAAGGCGTCAGAGCGTCCCTCAGCTTCTTGGCGTTAAGGTCGCTGAGGTCAATCTCATAGGTGGAGCCGTCAATAGCGAAGCTGACCGTCTCATTGGCCTCGCCCCCATCGAGGTCATCGATGAGAATCTCCTGGATCTGCTTGGCCATCTACGCAATCCTTTCCCGGAGCATTGTTTCATTCGCTCGCCCAAACATATACCCGGAAAGACGTTAAGACAATTCAGCGCCACGGGATTCGGCTGAGCGGCCGATCAGTTGCGGTTCTCGGCCTGATCCTGGCGGTTTGGCCGCCGGCCGGAGCCCTCGTGCCGCACCAACTTCACGACGCCAAAGATGAAGGCGCCGCCCACGACGACGGGCGGGATGAGCGCTGACAATACCTCTGTTACGGCTTCCATTCGGCCTCGCCTCCACGGCTGACGGGGTTTCAGGGGCGCTTTATACACAGGCTGCGGGACCGGCGCGAGCCTGGCGGACCTCGTGTCACTCGAGGCGACAGCCGCCCACACACGACCATAGCGGCACAGAGATGCCCATAGCCTGGCAGGCGCCCCAACATCCGGCAACCCGGACGCCTCATAGCCTAATGCCAGTCTCTCCAGGCTCCTTACCGGATCAAGCGGAAATTTTGCGAAAAGCCATCAGCGCAGGTACGGAACCCTCAACGAAGATCTTTTACGACCAGCGTTCCGGCCAGCCTGTCATGCGGCCCGCGCTGGAGCGGCTTGTCGATCAAGATGAGCAGGCCGACACCAAACACGAACATTCCGGCCAGCAGATTGGCCACCGGAATGCCCATCAGCATGGCAGGCGCCGGATAGAGCAGGGCGCGTTTCAGCCGGACCCGCGCCGGAAGACCCTCCGGGTCCACCCGAATCCCCATGATCGCCTTGCCGAAGGTGCGCCCACCCCGGGAAAGTGCGACCCAGTCATAGACCGTATAACCCAGGCCGGCGCCCACCCACGCGAACACGCCGGGCAACCGCCCCTCGAACGCGTCCAGCACCCCGACAGTCCGGAAGACGCCCCATAGCGCAATGAACAGAATGTAATAGAAGACTCCGAACACGAGCGCTTCAATGAGGCGGGCGACGAGCCGTTCCCACCATTCCGCCGGCAGCACGCCGGTCTCGGGTGTCGCGGCCATAACCTCACCTCGTCCGTTCGGCGGCCCTCGGCGTCCCCCCATTCTGGTACGGCTCGTACACACAAAACAGAGGCCGGCGGGATGCCGGCCCCTGTTTCGCTGTTGCTGAGACTTACTTGATCTTGACCACTACGGTGTTCGCGAACTTGTCGGCGAACGTCTGCTGCAGCGGCTTGTCCCAGAGCTGGGAAGCCGCGTTCAGCAGAACGAGGACGCCGCCGAGAAGCGGGCCGAGGAGCGGGATGACGCCCAGGACGTAGCCGCCCCAGGTCCCGCCGGCCCGCTTGAGCGCGGCGTCGTTGGGCAGCCCGCCGGACGGCATCGCATGACCGACCTGGACGACCTTGATGCCCATGACCATCTTGCCGACGGTCTGGCCGCTCATCTTCGTCATGAAGAAGTCGTAAGCCACATAGAGCGCGGCCAGGAGGAGGTACTGGATGATGCCGACGATGATGGAGCTCGCGATACCCGTCGTGACGCCGGTGACCGAGTTGTAGCTGACGACGAAGAAGATGCCCAGGATCAGGTTGATGATGAAGTAGACGACGCCGAAGATCAGGCCGTCGACGATCCTCGCCACCAGGCGCTGCCACCACTCCGCCAGCGGCGCGGGGGCGCCGGGCGGCTGGATGCCCACCGGCTGGCCGTACTGCTGCCCGTACTGGGGCTGGCCGTAGCCCTGCTGCTGACCGTAAGCGGGCTGGCCGTACTGCTGCTGCCCGTACTGGGGCTGCTGGCCGTACTGCTGCTGCCCGTAGCCCTGCTGCTGGCCGTAGTCGGGCTGACCGTACTGCTGCTGGCCGTAACCCGGCTGGGACTGCGGCTGCTGGCCGTAGCCAGGCTGGGACTGCGGCTGCTGGCCGTAAGCCTGCTGCTGGCCGTAGTCCGGCTGGCCGTACTGGGGCTGCTGGCCGTAACCCGGCTGCGACTGCGGCTGCTGGGCGTAACCCTGGCCGTAGTCGGGCTGGGACTGCGGCTGCTGACCGTACTGCGGCTGCTGGCCGTAGCCCTGCTGCTGGCCGTAGTCCGGCTGGCCGTACTGCGGCTGCTGACCGTAACCCTGCTGCTGGCCGTAGCCCTGCTGGGGCTGCTGGCCGTACTGGGGCTGCTGGCCGTAACCCTGCTGCTGACCGTAGGGGGGCTGCTGGCCGTAGGGGTCGTCCACGCGGTAGCCGACGACCGTCGCGTCGGGGTCGGGCTGCCCTTGGGGGCGTCCTGCGTTCTGGCCGTATTCAGGGGAGTTCTCGGGGGAATCGTCCTGTGGATACGGCGGCTGTCCTGTGCTCACCGTGTCACCTCGCTTCGAGTGCGCATGTGGCACGTGTCAGGGCACATGCCTGTCCTGCCCAACGTATCGACATAGGTATCAACAATCACCTTTCTCGGCAGTCAAGGTCCGCGTCACCCGATGTCAAGTGGAGCAGCATGCGTGTGTTGCCCAGGGTGTTCGGCTTGACGTGTTCGAGGTCGAGGAACTCTGCGACGCCCTCGTCGTACGAGGCCAGGAGTTCGGCGTACACCTCGGGTGAGACGGGCGTGCCCTGGATCGTACGGAACCCGTGCCTCGCGAAGAAGTCCACCTCGAAAGTGAGACAAAATACACGTTCCAGCCCAAGCTCCCGAGCGGTCCTGATGAGAGCCGAGACCACGCGATGGCCGATGCCGAAACCCCTGGCCGAGGGGTGCACGGCCACGGTGCGGATCTCGGCCAGATCCTCCCAGAGCACGTGCAGCGCGCCACAGCCGACGACCTCGCCGCCCCGCTCGGCCACCCAGAACTCCTGGACGTCCTCGTACAGCGTGACGGTGGCCTTCTCCAGCATCTTGCGCCCGACGCCGGCGTAGGTGTCGACCAGGAGCTTGATCGCCCTGACGTCCCTGGTCCGCGCGCGCCTGACGAGCACTTCGGTCTCGGGGACCGCTAGCTCGGCGACCTGCTCCATGGCCATCCAGAGTACAGACCCCATTACGGCTCGACCCAAACTCCCGGACCGTCACTGTGCGTGCACGCTCCGGATTGCACGATTCCTACAGTTTCACGATCGGGCGAACTTGGGGCAAAGAGGGCATAAAGTCTTTTCTGTACGGCTCGCCACGAGATCACCTTGTGACCCGTCGGTTGTGAAACCTCTACAGACTCGGCAGTTCCGGTTGAGCAGGAACCAGGAGTGCATTAGTGTCCAGCGACGATGTCACCCGCGCACACCGCGCGGTCGACACGCCCAATCCCCGCGAGGGGAGCCGGGGACCCGCCGGCGGTGTCAACCCGCTGCCAGGGGTGAATCCGAGCCACGCTCGGTAGGGCTGCTCCGGCCCGAACCCGTCAGCTAACCCGGTAGGCGTCAACGGAAGGAGCTTGGTTGGACAGGCGCTCTGGCAAGAAGCGATTCGGTGTCGTCGGCTTGGCCGCCGTGGCCGCACTGGTCCTCGCTCTGCCCTTGGGCTCACCAGCCTCCGCCGACCCCAAGCCTTCGCTCAAGGAGCTCTCCGAGCAGGTCGAGGAGATGCACCTGGAGATCGAGACGCTGGCCGAGCAGTACAACGGCCAGCGGGAGAAGCTCAAGACGGCCCAGAAGGCCGCCGACAACGCCAAGAAGACGCTGGCCGCCAGCGAGGCCGAGCTGGCCGACAAGCGCTCCAAGGCGATCCTGCTCGCGCAGACCACCTACATCAACGGCGGCCTGTCGGGCACCCTGGCGTTCGTCAACTCCGACGACCCCGAGGGCTACCTCGACCTGGCGGCCACCAACTACGCGATCCAGCAGCAGCAGGGCGAGGAGATCCTCCAGCTCACCAAGGCGATGCAGGCGGCCGAGCGGGCCCGCGCCGGCGCCAAGGCCCGCATCACCGAGGTCTCGAAGATCGTCAAGGACCTCGACGCCAAGCGCGACCGGATCGTCAAGCTCGTCGGCAAGGTCGAGAGCAACCTGTTCAGGCGCGCGCTCGGCGAGGCCGGCCGGCCGGGCACCCCGGCGGTCAAGGTCAACCTGCCGATCCCGGGCTCGGGCAAGGCCGCCCAGGCCGCCAAGTGGGCGCTCACCCAGCAGCTCAAGCCGTACATCTGGGGCGCCGAAGGGCCGCGCGGCTACGACTGCTCCGGACTGGTGATGGCCGCCTACCAGCAGGTGGGCATCTCGCTGCCGCACTACACCGGTGACCAGTGGACCGCCGGCCGGCACATCTCCAAGGAGGAGCTGCGCGCGGGCGACCTGGTGTTCTTCTACAACGACCTGCACCACGTGGGCATCTACCTGGGCGGCGGCATGATGGTGCACGCGCCGCGCACCGGCGACGTGGTGCGGATCGCGTCCATCGCCCGGCGCCCCTTCGCCGGAGCCGTCCGCATCGCCGACTAGCGGCGCCAGAGCCGGCCAGCGGCCTTAGATGAGCTGCCTGCGGGCAGCCCAGGCCACCGCCTCGATCGCGGTGGCCACGCCTATGCGGTCGCAGATGCCGCGCAGTCTTCGCCGCACGGTGCGACCGCTGATGTCAAGGCGTCGGCCGACCCGGTCCACGGTGACGCCCTTGGCCAGTTCGGCCAGCAACGCCAGATCGGCACGGCTCAGTTCAACGCCTTCTGTGAGCACATCCATCGGGAGCCCTCCCCCCACCAGCACCACCCGGAGACGTCTAGGGCCCGACCGGAGCGGCACATCCTCGCAGACGGTAAACGCATCCAGGAAAGGTCGTCAAGCACGAAATTCGCCGCACTTGACCTCCTCCGTTGACATGATCCGTTGTATGTGAAGTACTCGCCATATGTCGGCACTTATCGGAGCATGATGATCGATCACAGCGATCCTGACTACGCTCCTTTGACGCCAACGGACATGCTCGGGTTCGATCCATCCGACCCCGGCTTCCTGCGCGACCCGTACACCCGTTACCGCGAGCTGCGCGAGAGCGACGCGCTGCTGCGGACCCGCGGCGGGCTCCTCGTCGCCACCACGCACGAGCTCTGCTCCGCGGTGTTGCGTGACGCCCGGTTCGGCCACGGCGCCCCGGCCGACGGCGAGCCGCCCCGCTCGTTCTTGTTGATGAACCCGCCGGACCACACCCGGCTGCGCGGCCTGGTCAGCCGGGCCTTCACCCCGGGCATGATCAGGCGGCTGCGCCCGCGGATCGAGGCCATCACCGCCGGGCTCCTCGACGCGCTGCCCGACGAGGCCGACCTGATGAGCGCGTTCGCCTACCCGCTGCCCGTCATGGTGATCAGCGAGATGCTCGGCGTGCCGCCCGAGGACCACGAGCGCTTCCGCGGCTGGAGCGAGACGCTCGCCAGGAGCCTCGACCCGATCGTGCCGCCGGACCTGATCTCCCGGACCGAGCACGACCGGGAGGAGTTCCGCGCGTATTTCCGCCGCCTCATCGCGCTGCGGCGCGAGCGGCCCGGCGACGACCTGCTCAGCGCGCTCGCCCAGGTCGAGGAGCTGACCGAGCAGGAACTGCTGGGCACCTGCGTGCTGCTGCTCGTGGCCGGGCACGAGACGACCGTCAACCTCATCGGCAACGGCGTGCTCAACCTGGTCAGGCACGGCGTGCTCGGGCGCGCCGCCGACGCGCCCCAGCAGGTGGTCGAGGAGGTGCTCAGGTACGACCCGCCCGTGCAGCTCACCATGCGCGTGGCGCTGGAGGACGTGGAGCTGGCCGGGACCGCAGTGCCCGCCGGCAGCGCGGTGCTGGCGCTGGTCGGGGCCGCCAACCGCGACCCCGCCGCGTTCGCCGACCCGGACCGCTTCGACGTGGAGCGGACGCCGGGCCGGCATCTGGCGTTCGGGCTGGGCATCCACTTCTGCCTCGGGGCGCCGCTGGCCAGGCTGGAGGGCGAGATCGCGCTGCGCGCCCTGGCTCAGGCGGCGCCGAAGCTGGAGCTGGCCGACCCCGCGCCGCCGTACAAGGGAAACCTGGTGCTGCGCGGACTCGCCACCCTGCCGGTGCGGCTCAACGGGAGGGCTTGACCAGCGGGAAGAGGATCGTCTCGCGGATGTTCTTGCCGGTGAAAGCCATGATCATCCGGTCGATGCCGGCGCCCATGCCGCCCGTCGGCGGCATGGCGTACTCCAGCGCCTGGAGGAAGTCCTCGTCGAGCTGCATGGCCTCCGGGTCGCCGCCGGCCGCCAGCAGCGACTGCTCGACCAGGCGGCGGCGCTGCTCGATCGGGTCGACCAGCTCCGAGTAGGCGGTGCCCAGCTCGGTGCCGAACCCGATCAGGTCCCACTTCTCGGTGAGCAGCGGGTTGTCGCGGTGCTGCCGGGTCAGCGGGGAGGTCTCCAGCGGGTAGTCCATGACGAACGTGGGCTGGATCAGCGTGTGCTCGACCAGCTCCTCGAACAGCTCCTGGACCAGCTTGCCCTGGCCCCACTTGGCGTCCCAGTGCACCTCGTGCTTGTCGGCCAGCGCGCGCACCCGCTCCAGCGGCGTCTCGGTGGTGATCTCCTCGCCCACCGCGCCGGACACCAGGTCGTAGAGCTTCACCCGAGGCCATTCGGGCAGCCCCAGGTCGACCTCGACGCCGTCGTGCACCACCACGGTCGTGCCCAGCGCGGCCACCACGGCCTTCTGGTACATGCGCTGGGTCAGGTCGGCCATGTCGTTGTAGTCGAGGTAGGTCCCGTAGGCCTCGATCATGGTGAACTCGGGGTTGTGCGTGGAGTCCGCGCCCTCGTTGCGGAAGTTGCGGTTGATCTCGAAGACCTTCTCGATGCCGCCCACGACGAGCCGCTTGAGGTAGAGCTCGATCGCGATGCGAAGGTAGAGCTCCATGTCGTAGGCGTTGATGTGGGTCTTGAAGGGCCGGGCCGCCGCGCCGCCGTGGATCGGCTGGAGCATCGGCGTCTCGACCTCCAGGTAGCCCTCCTCGTGCCAGAAGTCGCGGACCGCGCGCACGGTGGCGCTGCGGATGCGCGCCATCTCGCGGGCCTCGTCGTTGACGATGAGGTCGACGTAGCGCTGGCGGACCCGCGCCTCGGGGTCGGTGAGGCCGACGTGCTTCTCCGGCAGCGGGCGCAGGCACTTGGCGGTGATCTGCCAGCTGTCGGCGAGGATCGACAGCTCGCCGCGCCGTGAGGTGATCACCTCGCCCTCGACGCCGACGTGGTCGCCGAGGTCGACGTCGCGCTTCCAGGCCGCCAGCGACTCCTCGCCCACCTTGTCGAGCGAGATCATCACCTGCAGGTCGCCGCTGCCGTCGCGCAGCGTGGCGAAGCAGAGTTTGCCGCCGACGCGGTTGAGCATGACGCGCCCGGCGACGCCCACCCGGTCACCGGTCTGGGTGTCGGGCTCCAGGCCCTGGTATTTCTCCCGGACCTCGGCGTTGATGGCCGTACGGGGAAAGTTCACCGGGTAAGGGTCGACGCCTTCGCTGCGAAGGCGGTCGAGCTTCTCCCTCCGGATGCGCATCTGCTCGGGAAGTTCGTCGCTCACAGCATCAAAGCGTAGGGGATACGGCCGCCTGCAAGTTCTCGTCGGCCCGGTGAAGGGGTGCTGCAACCACGCGGAGTTACCCATGACTCACGAGCTCAGCGGAACCGGTAGGGCGCCGGGTCGGGAAGGAGCTCAAGGAGAGATCATGTTCAAGAAGATCGCGATCGCGCTCCTCGCCGCCGCCGCGACCGGCACGCTGGCTCTGACCGCGCCGGCCGCCGCCGCCTCGCCGGGCCCCTACGACCAGAGCGACCAGTGGGGCCCCGTCCACGCCAGGCACCACCTGGCCAAGGCCAAGGGCTGGGTGGGCGTCGAGTGGGACGAGCACCAGGAGTCCAACACCGTCCACGTCAAGGGCCGGCTGTACGACCTGGACCCGCGCGGCTACGGGCAGGGCGGCAGGTGCGCCTACGTCAAGTTCCAGGCCGCCAGCTTCGACCACGAGTGGGACGAAGTCTACAGCAGGAAGCACTGCGGCTACCCGGGCTCGAAGAAGTTCGGCTTCAGCGTCGACGACGTCTCCGCGCTGCGGGTCAAGGTCTGCCAGGTGCACCCGTACAAGCACTGGGTGAGCAAGTGCGGCCACTGGGACCACCTGTACGCGGCCGAGAGCGAGTGATCCACCCCGGACGGCGGGCGGCTCCCTTCCCGAGCGGGGGGCCGCCCGCTTTCACGCGGTGTTGCGCTGGTAGATCAGGCGCAGGCCGATGAGCGTCAGCCAGGGCTCGTGCACGTCGATGCAGCGCGACTCGCCCACCACGAGCGCGGCGTGGCCGCCGGTGGCGACCACGGTCACGTCGTCGGGGTCGTCGGCCAGCTCGGCGGCCATCCGCTCGACGATGCCGTCGACCTGGCCGGCGAAGCCGTAGATGATGCCGGCCTGGAGCGCCTCGACGGTGTTCTTGGCGATCACCGAGCGGGGGCGGATCAGCTCGACCTTGTGCAGTTGCGCCCCGGCCGCGGCGAGGGCGTCGACGGAGATCTCGATGCCGGGCGCGGTGACGGCGCCGACGTACTCGCCCTTGGCCGACACGGCGTCGAACGAGGTCGCGGTGCCGAAGTCGACGATGATGCACGGCCCGCCGTACTGGTCGATGGCGGCCAGCGCGTTGACGATGCGGTCGCTGCCGACCTCCTTGGGGTTGTCCATCCGCACCGGCACCCCGGTGCGGACGCCGGGCTCGACGACCACGGCCGTGACGTCGCCGTAGTAGCGGCGGCACATCTCGCGCATCTCGTTGAGCACGCTCGGCACGGTGGAACAGATCGCGATGCCACCCACGTCGGCGCCCTTGAGCAGGGGCGACTGGCCGAGCAGCCCCTGCAGGACGACGGCGATCTCGTCGGCGGTGCGGCGGGCGTCGGTGGCCAGCCGCCAGTGCTCGATGACGTCCTCGCCCTCGAAGAGCCCGAGCACCGTGTGCGTGTTGCCGACGTCGATCGTGAGCAGCATCGATTACCCCCGTAGATCCAGTGCGACGTCCAGGGCGGGCGCCGAGTGGGTCAGCGCTCCCACCGCAAGGTAGTCCACGCCAGTTTCGGCCACATCACGCGCCAATTCCAAGGTCAATCCCCCGCTGGACTCCAGCGCAACCGCGTTTTTCGCCCCATTTTTAGCGATTTGTACGGCCTGGGCGGTCTGCTCCACCGTGAAGTTGTCCAGCAGGATCAGGTCCGCCCCCTCGGCGAGCACCTCCTCAAGCTGCTCGACGCTGTCGACCTCCACCTCGATCGGCACGTCCGGGTAGCGCTCGCGCACCGCGCGGAACGCCTCGGCGACCCCGCCGGCCGCCACCACGTGGTTGTCCTTGATCAGTGCCGCGTCCGACAGCGACATCCGGTGGTTGACGCCGCCGCCGCAGCGTACCGCGTACTTCTCCAGCGCCCGCAGCCCCGGCAGCGTCTTGCGGCTGTCGCGCACCCGCGCCCCGGTGCCGCTGATCGCCGCCACCCAGCGCCCGGTCAGCGTGGCTATGCCCGACAGGTGGGTGAGCAGGTTCAGCGCGGTGCGCTCGGCGGTCAGCAGGGTCCTGGTCGGGCCCTCCACCGTCATCAGCACGTCGCCCCTGCGCACCCGCTCGCCGTCCTTGACCCGCCGCTCGGCCTGGCCCGCGCCCAGCCGCGCGAACACCGCCTCGGCCACCGCCAGCCCGGCCACCACGCCGTCGGCCCGCGCCACCACGTCGGCCACCGAGCGGTGCCCGGCCGGGATCGTCGCCAGGCTCGTCACGTCGCCCGCCGCCTGCAGGTCCTCCGCCAGCGCCCGGTCGATCACCGCGTCGGTCTCGGCCGGGTCCACGCCGGCGGCGGCCAGCTCCTGCGCCAGGCGCCGCGGCATCGCGTCACCGTGCGGGGTGTAGGTCATGTGCACGCCCTCCTCCGTCAGGGTCACGTCCAGGTGCCCCAGCCATTCGTCGTCGAGGTCGGGGAAATCCTCCCGCCAGTGGGAGCCGCGCGTCTCCTGCCGCGCCGCCGCCGCGCCGGTCAGCACGGTCGCGACGGTGAGCAGGTTCGTCGTCTCCCACGATTCGGTGCACGACGCCACGTGGACCGGGGTCCACCGGGCGTCGTGCAGCGCCTTGGCGGTGGCGGTGAGCGACGCGCGGCTGCGCAGCACGCCCGCCCCGGCGCTCATGTGCGCCTGGATCCGGCCGCGCGCCCTCGGATCGATCAGCCCGGCGGGCGCTCCGGACACCACCGGCTCGCCCGGTTCGGGCCGTACGCGATGGATGTCCTCGGCGATGCGCTCGGCGAAGACGAGCCCTTCGAGCAGCGAGTTCGAAGCCAGCCGGTTCGCGCCGTGCACGCCCGTGCACGCCGCCTCGCCGCACGCGTACAGGCCCTCGATGCTGGTACGGCCCCGCAGGTCGGTACGGATGCCGCCGCTGGCGTAGTGGGCGGCGGGAGCCACCGGGATCGGCTCGGCGGCCGGGTCGATGCCGTGCTCGCGGCAGACCGCGTAGATCGTCGGGAACCGGGTGCGCCACGTGTCCTCGCCGAAGTGGCGGCCGTCCAGATAGACGTGCTCGCGCCCGCTCTCGCGCATCGTCCGGGTGATGGCCTTGGCCACGACGTCGCGCGGCGCCAGGTCGGCCAGCTCGTGCACGCCGGTCATGAACCGGTTGCCCTCGTGGTCGATCAGGAACGCGCCCTCGCCGCGTACGGCCTCGGAGATCAGCGGCTGCTGGCCGGTCGCGCCCGCGCCCAGCCACAGCACGGTCGGGTGGAACTGGACGAACTCCAGGTCCCGCACCACGGCCCCGGCCCGCAGCGCCAGCGCCACGCCGTCGCCGGTGGACACCACCGGGTTCGTGGTGGAGGAGTAGACCTGGCCCATGCCGCCGGTGGCCAGCACGACCGCGCGGGCGCGCACCGCGCCGACCCCGTCGCCCGCGCCCTCGCCCATCACGTGCAGCGTCACGCCCCTGGCCCGGCCGTTCGCGTCCTTCAGCAGGTCGAGCACCAGCGCGTGCTCGATCACCTCGATGCCGCTCGCCCGCACCGCCTCGACCAGCGCCCGCTGCACCTCCGCGCCCGTGGCGTCGCCGCCCGCGTGCACGATGCGGTGACGCCGGTGGCCGCCCTCGCGGGTGAGCTGGAGGTGCCCGTCGGGGGTGCGGTCGAACTCGGCGCCCCGGCCCATCAGCCGCCGCAGCGCGCCCGGGCCCTCGGTCACCAGCGCGCGGACCGCCTCGGCGTCGCACAGCCCCACCCCGGCGACCAGGGTGTCGCCGAGGTGCTCGTCGGGGGTGTCGGCCGGGTCCAGGACGGCGGCGATCCCGCCCTGGGCCCACCGGGTGGACCCGGCCGACAGCACGTCCTTGGTGACGACCAGGACCCTGGCCCTGGGTTCGAGCTCGGCGTAGTGCAGCGCAACCGTCAGTCCGGCGATGCCGGAGCCCACCACGACCAGGTCGGCCTCGACGTTCCACCCGGGTTCGGGCGCCGCCAGCCGCAGGGGAATGGCCGGTGCACTCATGGGGTCTCCTCGGAGGAGGGAATCTCGTCAATATGACGATAACGCCCCGGCCGCCGCTTCCCTTCCCCGGGGTTCGCCTAGAACGACAGCACCGCGTTGTCGATCAGCCGGGTGGTGCCCACCCGGCCGGCCACCGCGAGCACCGCCTCACCCGTGTACGGCTCCGCGACCTCGGCGAACGTGGCCGGATCGACCAGCACCACGTAGTCCAGCGCCAGCTCGGGGGCGGCGGCCTCCAGCACCTCGCGGGCGGCGGCGACCACGCGCGACGGCACGCTCTCGGCCGCGCCCGCGCGCAGCGCCCGGGACAGCGCCAGGGCCACCTCCCGGTCGGCCGGCGACAGGTAGCGGTTGCGGCTCGACAGCGCCAGCCCGTCGGGCTCGCGCACCGTCGGCGCGCCGACGATCTCCACCGGCACGTCGAGGTCGGCCACCATGCGGCGGATCAGCGCGAGCTGCTGGGCGTCCTTCTGCCCGAACACCGCGAGGTCCGGCTGGACCAGGTTGAACAGCTTGAGCACCACCGTCAGCATCCCGTCGAAGTGCCCCGGCCGCACCGCACCCTCGACGACCCGGCCCATCTCGCCGGACCGCAGGCTCACCTGCCGGTCCGGGTGGTACATGTCCTCGGCGGCCGGGGCGAACACCACCTCGACCCCCTCGGCGCGGCACACCTCCAGGTCGGCCTCGAACGTACGGGGATAGCGGGAGAAGTCCTCGCCGGGGCCGAACTGCAGCGGGTTGACGAAGATGCTGACCACCACGTGGTCGGCGCGCGAGCGGGCCGCCCTGATGAGGGAGCGGTGCCCCTCGTGCAGGGCGCCCATGGTGGGCACGAGGGCGACGGAGCCGTCACCGCGAGCCTTGATCAGGTCGGTGCGGTTCCTGGCGACGATGGGGTCCATGAGGCGGCCTCCGGGGGCGTCATGCGGATCCGTGCCATGCCGGTCACGGTCACGTCCATATGTTGCCACCCAGGGCGTCGAGCAAGCGTTCGGCCTCCTCCGGCTTGAGCAGGCCGGCGGCCAGCGCCCGGTCCGCGGTGAGCCGGGCCAGCGCGACGTAGGCGTCGGCCGCCTCCGGCGCGGCCAGGATGAGCGCGTCGACGTGCTTGCGCACGGTGCCCGCGTCGCCCCGCACCACCGGGCCGGTCAGCCCGCCAATGCCGAGCCGCAGCACGTTGTCGAGGGCGGCGCCGAGCAGCGGCCCGAGCATGCGGCCCGGGTGCTCGACGCCGATGCGGCCCAGCAGGTCGGACGACTCGGCGATGAGCGTGACCATGTGGTTGGCGGCGCTGGCCAGGGCCGCGTGGTAGAGGGCGCGGTCGGCGTCGGCGATCCACACCGGCTCGCCGCCCATCTCGATGACCAGCGCCTCGGCGATGGGACGCAGCGGCTCGGGCGCGGTGACGCCGAAGGAGCAGCCGGTGATCCGGTTGAGGTCGTCGTCCCTGCCGGTGAACGTCATGACCGGGTGCAGGGCGAACGGCAGCGCGCCCA
This sequence comes from Nonomuraea ceibae, assembly GCF_019396325.1. Lineage (GTDB taxonomy): Bacteria > Actinomycetota > Actinomycetes > Streptosporangiales > Streptosporangiaceae > Nonomuraea > Nonomuraea ceibae. The sequence goes on along the minus strand of NZ_JAHKRO010000006.1, from coordinate 58,944 downwards.
CCTCGGCGGCCGGTCGCAGCACGGACAGGCCGTAGGCGCCGCTGGTGTGGACGAGCAGCTTGCCCTGGAGGCCGGCGCCGGTGGCGGCCAGGCCGCTGACGAGGTCGGGCAGCGCGTCGTCGGGGACGGTGAGCAGGATGAGCTCCGCCGCCTCGACGACCTCCTCGGGGCGGACGGGCTCGACGCCGAGCCGGTCGGCGGCCCACCGCCGGGAGGCGTCGGACACCCCGCTGGCGGCCACGATCCGGTGCCCGGCCTGCGCCAGGGCAGCCCCGAGCGCGGAGCCGACCTTGCCCGATCCCAGCACGCCGACGGCCAGCCGTGCCGGGCGATCTGCTGCGTCCATGTCCCACCCCTGTCGAGCACCCCGGAAGACGCTGCCGCCCAGCGTAACGGCCGAGTTGCCACGGGGGCGTGACCTGGGCTTTGCCGCATGTTGCGTTAGCGACAAAACGGACAAGGGCATATAAACCGTGCACCCCCTGTCGGGAATGATGATGAGGAGAGGGGTACATCGCATTCAGCGGGCGCCGAGTCCTGAGCTGGACCCGACGCCCGCACTGTGACGAACTCCTTGGAGGTGCACCCTGGCCGCCATCGCCGACTGGCCGGCCCGGGTACGGGGCTCGGACCGGTTCACTCTCGGACCGGTCCGAGCTCCGGCATGTCAGCGATGCACGTGAGCGCTGGAGCCCCCCTTGCAGCCGGCGATGCCGACACCGGCGACCCCCACCCCGTTGCCGCAGGCGTTGATCGGCGCGGTGATGGGCAGGAAGAGCTGGTTGCCGGACAGCACGCCGCTGCGTCCGCTGGTGATGTCGCCGTGACCGGGGCCGTGGGCGTAGGCCGGGGCGGCCACCGAGAGCATGCCGAACGCACCCGCGACGACGATGGCTTTCTTGAACACGAGGGACTCCTTTTCGGGACGACTGCCGGATGATGACAATCAGCAGTCACTCGACTACTATATGTAAACGGTAGCGCAAGATCGCAACACCGCGTAGTAAAGAAATCGCGCCACGTGTTCGCCCGGAGTCGTGAGATAGTCCTGGGATGTGGCTCACCTGGCGCGCCGCCATGCAACGCGCGCTCTATGGCGAGAGCGGCTTCTACCTGCGCGAACGCCCCTCCGGGCACTTCCGCACCTCGGTCAGCGCCTCGGCGGCCTTCGCCGACGCGGTCCTGGCCCTGCTGGAGGAGGTCGACGCCGGGCTCGGCTCGCCCGACCGGCTCGACCTGGTCGACATCGGCGCCGGCGAGGGCACGCTGGTCCGCCGCGTGCTCGACGCGGCCGGCCCCTCGCTGCGCGACCGGCTGCGCATCACCGCCGTCGACCTGTCGCCCCGGCCCGACGAGCTGCCCGAGCGGATCGCCTGGCAGCCGCGGCTGCCGTCCGGCATCCAGGGCCTGGCGATCGCCAACGAGTGGCTCGACAACGTGCCGCTGGACGTGGCCGAGCAGGCGTCCGACGGGCCGAGACTGGTGATGGTCGACACCGAGACCGGCGAGGAGCGGCTCGGCGACCCGCCGCAGGGGGCCGACCTGGAGTGGCTGGCGCGGTGGTGGCCGCTGTCGTGCGTGGGCTCGCGGGCGGAGATCGGCTGGCCGCGCGACGCCGCCTGGGCGGCGGTGCTGAACCGGCTTTCCAGAGGCCGGGCGATCGCCATCGATTATGCACACCCTGTGGATAACCGGCCGATGCACGGCACGCTCACCGGATACCGTGACGGAGCGGTCGTCTCGCCCGTACCCGACGGCACCTGCGACATCACGGCGCACGTCGCGCTCGACGCGTGCGCCGAGGCGGGCCGCAAGGCCGGCGGGATATCCACAGGCTTGTCCACACAGCGGGCCGCGCTGCGCGCTCTGGGCATCACCGGCGACCGCCCGCCCCTCGACCTGGCCCGCACCGATCCGCGGGGTTATCTGCGCGCGCTGGCCCGCGCCTCCGAGGAGGCGGAGCTGATCGATCCGGGGGGCCTCGGCGGATTCGGCTGGCTCAGCCAGAGCCGGTGAAAACGACCAGAGCCGGTGATAACGGTCAGAGCCGGTCAGGCGACGCTGAGGTCCAGCGACTCCAGGCCGCGGATCACGTACCCCGGCTTCCACACCGGCTCGCGGACCAGCTCCAGCTTCGGCGCCCGCTCCAGCAGGGCGCCGAACGACTCGATGAGCTCGATCCTGGCCAGCGGCGCGCCCAGGCAGAAGTGGATGCCCGCGCCGAAGGAGATGTGCGGGTTGTCCACCCGGCCCACGTCCAGCCGGTCCGGGTCGTCGAACACCTCGGGGTCGCGGTTGGCCGAGCCGAACAGCAGCGCCACCTCCACGCCGCGCGGGATGGCGACGCCGCCGACCTCGATGTCCTCCAGCACCCAGCGCTCGAACATCTGCAGCGGCGTGTCCCAGCGCATCAGCTCCTCGACGGCCGTCGGCAGCAGCGAGCGGTCGGCGCGCAGCCGCGCCAGCTCGCCCGGGTTGCGGAACAGCGACCACCAGCCGTTGCCCGTCACGTTCACCGTGGCCTCGTGACCGGCGTTGAGCAGCAGCACGCAGGTGCCGACCAGCTCGTCCTCGGTCAGCTCGTCGATCGCCGCGAGCGCGCTGATCAGGTCGTCGCCGGGCCGCTCCTTGCGCTCGCGGGCCAGCTCCTTCAGATACGCCGCGAACTCCGACGCCGCCCTGACGGCGGTGTGCTGCGCCTGCTCCGACGGGTTCAGCTCGTACATCCCGCAGATGTCGGCCGACCAGGGGCGCAGCAGGTGGCGGTCGGCGTCGGGGATGCCGAGCATCTCGGCGATCACCGTCACCGGCAGCGGCTCGGCCACCTCGGCGATCAGATCACCGCCGCCCCGCTCCACGTACGCGTCGACCAGGCCCTCGGCGATCGCGCGCACCCGCGGGCGCAGCGACTCGACCATGCGGGGCGTGAACGCCTTGGAGACCAGGCGGCGCAACCGGGTGTGCACCGGCGGCTCCACGTCGAGCATGCCCGCGCGGATCACCCGCCAGAACGGCTCCTGGAACTCCGGCTCGGGCTCCTTGCCGAACTCCTCGTGCGTCGCCACGTGCAGGTACGACCTGCCCAGGCGGCGATCCCTGAGCAGGGCGTTCACGTCGGCGTGCCGGGCGACCAGCCACTGGCCGGTCGGCTCGAAGAAGCTCACCGGCGCCTCGCGCCTCAGCTCGGCGTAGACGCCGTACGGGTGAGCGACGAAATCCGGATTCCACGGGTCAAAGCGCACTATTCAATACTAGAAGCTTTCGCCCGCCTGCTCCTCACCCGGATGTTGAGCAGCTCCACGATGACCGAGAACGCCATCGCGAAGTAGATGTAGCCCTTCGGGATGTGCTGGTCCAGCCCCTCGGCGATGAGCACCACGCCGATCAGCACCAGGAACGCCAGCGCCAGCATCTTGATGCTCGGATGCGTGTCGACGAACCGGCTGATCGGCCCGGAGGCGAACAGCATCACCAGCACCGCCACGACCACCGCCGCGATCATCACGCCGAGCTCGTCCACCATGCCGACCGCGGTGATCACCGAGTCGAGCGAGAACACCACGTCCAGCACCATGATCTGCGCGATCACTGAGGCGAACGACGCCGCGACGGCCTTCTTGCCGTCCTTCTCGCCCACGTCCATCGTGTGGCCGATCTCGGTGACGCTCTTGGCGAGCAGGAACAGCCCGCCCAGCAGCAGGATCAGGTCCCGTCCCGATATCTCCTGCCCCAGCACCTCGAACAGCGGCTCCGTGAGCCGCACCACCCACGACAGGGCCAGCAGCAGGAGCAGCCGGCTGATCAGAGCCGCCGCCAGGCCGAGCACCCGCGCCCTGTCGCGCTGCTCCGGCGGCAGCTTCCCTGCCAGGATGGAAATGAAGATGATGTTGTCGATGCCCAGCACGATCTCCAGGGCCACAAGGGTGAAGAACCCTATCCAGATCTGGGGATCTGCCACCCAGTCCAACATCGGTTACCTCCTGCTATCGGGGGATGTCCGAGGAAGCAACGAGTCAACGGGCCGATAAGTTCGCGGTTGCGTTTTACGGGTGGGTGTCGGTTATAGTGCCGACGTAGGTCATGAGTGCCAGCGCCAAGCCCCGGCTCGCTGGCCGGCAACCCTCGCGTCCGCGGCGGGGTGCCCCGGGTGAAGACCTGGTCCGTCACGAGGTGTGGCGGGCAAGCGCGGGCTCACTGGCTGCTCCAGGGGTCCGATGACCCCGAGGAGGTTCGCCGTGTCCACCCTGACGATCTTCAACGCCGCCCGCACCACCGCCGCCGAGAAGCCGGCCCCCGTCCAGCAGGCCCGCGCCATCCCCGCCGTCGTCGGCGCCGACCTGGAGGTGCCGGTCAAGGGCGGCAAGCTCGTCGGCTACGCCAACCTCGACTACGCGGCCAGCGCCCCCTGTCTGGAGCCGGTCAGCGCCGCCGTCGCCGCCGCGCTCCCGGCCTACTCCAGCGTCCACCGCGGCGCGGGCTACGCCTCCCAGCTCACCACCGCCCGCTACGAGCAGGCCCGCCACACCGTACGGGCCTTCGTCGGCGCCCGCACCGACGACGCCGTCATCTTCACCCGCAACACCACCGACGCCACGAACCTGCTGGCCGGCTGCCTGCCCGAGGGCACCACCGTGGTCGTCTTCGACACCGAGCACCACGCCTCGCTGCTGCCCTGGCCGGACGCCGTGCGGCTGGCCCCGCCCGCCTTCCCCGGCGAGGCCGTGCGCGCCGCCGACGACGCGCTGGCCGCGATCGACGGACCCAAGCTGCTCGTCGTCACCGCTGCCTCCAACGTCACCGGCGAGCTGTGGCCCATCGCCGCGCTGGCCCACATCGCGCACCGGCACGGCGCCCGCATCCTCGTCGACGCCGCCCAGCTCGTGCCGCACCGGCCGGTCAACCTGACCGCGCTCGACCTCGACTACGTGGCCTTCTCCGGCCACAAGCTGTACGCGCCGTTCGGCGCCGGAGTGCTGGTCGGCCGGCGCGACTGGCTGTCGGCGGGCACGCCGTACCTGAAGGGCGGCGGCGCGGTGCGCTCGGTCGGGGAGAGCACCGAGTGGCACGACGACGCCGAGCCCCGGCACGAGGCCGGGACCCCGAACGTGCTCGGCGCGATCGCGCTGGCCGCCGCCTGCGACGCCCTCACCGCCACCGGCTGGACGCCGCTGCTGCGCGAGGAGGAGCGGCTGATCGCCCGGCTGCGCGCCGGCCTCGCCGGCATCGAGGGCGTACGGGAGCTGTCGCTGTGGGGGCCGGAGCACCCGCGCGTGGGCATCGTGTCGTTCACCGTCGACGGCTACAGCGCACGCGAGGTCGCCGAGGCGCTGTCGAGCGAGTACGGCATCGGCGTGCGGGACGGGAAGTTCTGCGCCCATCCGTTCGTCCGGCACCTGCTCGGCACCGCCGACGGCGGCTGCGAGGACGACACGGCCTCGGCGGTGCGCGCCTCCATCGGCATCGGCACCACCCAGGAGCACGTCGACCGGCTGGTCGGCGCGCTGCGTGACCTGGTCAGCCGCTAGGTCTCAGCGGTTCGGCGGCTTCGGGCGCGTCGGCTGGTCGTTCACCACCGCGTCCACGTCGCGCATGTCCTCCTCGCTCAGCCCGCCCGGCCGGTGCTCGGCCGGGTGCGGACGCTCGGCGGGCTCGGCGGCCTGCGTGCGGTCGTACTCGCTCGCCTGTGTGCGGTCGTAGTCAGCCGCCTGCGTGCGCTCGTGCTCGGCGGGCTGCCGGGGCACCGAGTGCCGTTCGTCCGGGTAGGCGGCCTTCGTGTCGGGCGCCGGCCTGTCCACGGTCGTCGTGGCACCCGCCGCCGCGTCCCGCTCGGCCGCCCGCCGCTCGGCCCGGCGCCTGTACACGACGCCGAGAATCCCGTCGAGGCCGAAGCGTCCCCCGCCCAGCGCCAGGAACAGCAGCGACGCCGCGCCGAGCGCTCCGACGAGCTCCCAGCCGCCCTGCTGGACGAAGATGCCGTTCGGCGCGTGCACGAACACAGCCGCGCCGATCATGCCGATGAGCAGCACCAGCGCGGCCGGCCGCACCAGCAGGCCGAGGATCAGCAGGATGCCGCCGACCGTCTCGGCCACCGTGACGAACGCGGCGGCGAGCTGCGGCATCGGCACGCCCGACTCGGCGAACATGCCGCTCGTGGCGCCCAGCCCGGCCTGCCACTTCTGCAGCCCGTGCGCCAGGAAGATGACGCCGATCACCACCCGTGCGATCAGGGCGGCGATGTCGAACACAACCCTTTTCATGGTCTTTTCTCCCCCGTTTCCAGTACTCATCCCCCTGGCTGGACCAGCGATGCGCCCCCATACCGTTCCTTGACCGACCCGCCGGTGGCAGCATGGGCCATATGACGGAACGCGTGGTCGGAATCGGTGCCGGGGCCAAGGAGCTGGCCACCGAGGACATGATCCTGAATATCGGGCCGCAGCACCCGTCGACTCACGGAGTTCTGCGCCTGCGGCTCACTCTTGACGGTGAGCGCATCTCCGGCGCCGAGCCGATCATCGGCTACATGCACCGGGGCGCGGAGAAACTGTTCGAGGTGCGCGACTACCGGCAGATCATCGTGCTGGCCAACCGGCACGACTGGCTGTCGGCGTTCGCCAACGAGCTCGGCGTGGTGCTGGCCGCCGAACGCATGCTCGGCATGGAGCCGCCCGTCCGCGCCGTCTGGGCGCGCACGCTCCTGGCGGAGCTCAACCGGGTGCTCAACCACCTGATGTTCCTCGGCTCGTACCCGCTGGAGCTGGGCGCGATGACGCCCATCTTCTACGCCTTCGACGAGCGCGAACGCATCCAGGCCGTCATGGAGGAGATCTCCGGCGGGCGCATGCACTACATGTTCAACCGCGTCGGCGGCCTCAAGGAGGACCTGCCGCTCGGCTGGCTCGACCGGGTCGCCCAGGCCGTCGCCGACACCCGCCGCCGCGTCCCCGACATCGAGAACCTCATCCACGGCAACGAGATCTTCCAGGCCCGCACCAAGGGCGTCGGCGTGCTCTCCCGCGAGCAGATCCTGCAGTACGGGGTCAGCGGCCCCATCGCCCGCGCCTCCGGGGTCGACATCGACCTGCGCCGCGACCAGCCCTACCTGGCCTACCCCGAGCTGCCCGTCACCGTCGTCACCCGCACCGCCGGCGACTGCCACTCCCGCTTCGAGGTGCTGCTGGAGCAGGTCAAGGTCTCGCTCGACCTGGCCGACGCCTGCGTCCAGCGGCTGCGCGAGCTCCCCCAGGGCCCGATCAACCAGCGCCTGCCCAAGGTGCTCAAGGTCCCCGAAGGCCACACGTACGCCTGGACCGAGAACCCGCTCGGCATCAACGGCTACTACCTGGTGTCCAAGGGCGACAAGACGCCGTGGCGGATGAAGCTGCGCTCCGCCTCCTACAACAACATCCAGGTGCTGCGCGAGATGCTGCCCGGGCACCTGGTCTCGGACATGGTGGCGATCCTCGGGTCGATGTTCTTCGTGGTGGGTGACATCGACAAGTGACCTCCCCTCCGCGACGCGACAGGTACGTCGACTGGCTGCGGGCGCTGAGCCTGATCGTGGTGGTGGTCTGGCACTGGGCCTTCACCATCCTGCAGTGGAAACCGCACGGCCCCGAGCCCACCAGCCCGCTCGGCTTCACCTCCGGGCTGTGGATCCTGACCTGGCTGCTCCAGGTCTTACCCCTGTTCTTCTACGTCGGCGGGCACGTCCACCTGCTGTCGTGGGGCCGGGCGTGCGAGCGCGGCACCGGCCTCGGCCGCTTCGTCTGGCGCCGCCTGCGGTCCCTGTCGATCCCGGCGCTCGGCCTGATCGGCGTGTGGGTCGCCGTCGGCGCCGTCGTCACCTGGCTGTTCGACGTGCCGTGGATGTGGCGGGTGGTGCTGCTCGTGCTCAGCCCGCTGTGGTTCCTCGGCGTCTACCTGGTGCTCATCGCGCTCCTCCCCGTCGCGCTCCTCCTGCATCGCAAGTACGACGTGCTGGCCCTCGTCTGGCTGGGCGGGGCGGCGCTGGTCGTCGACGTGGTCCGGTTCCGCTACGACGTCGAGTGGGCCGGCTGGCTCAACATGGTCATCGTGTGGGGGCTGGCGCACCAGGCCGGCTTCTTCTACGACCGCATCGTCGCCCTGCCTCGCCGCTACGACGTCGGCATCCTGTGGACCGGGCTGTTCGCCCTGTTCGGGCTCGTCTACTCGGGCATCTACCCGGGCTCCATGGTGGGCGTGCCGGGGGACAAGTGGTCCAACATGGCGCCGCCGACGTTCGTCATCGTCGCGCTGCTCATCTTCCAGATCGGGCTGGTGGAGGTGCTGCGCCCGGCCATGGAACGGGTTCTGGAACGGCCGGGCTGGAACCGGGTCAACGCCGTCATCAACCGTTTCGCGCTGCCGCTGTTCCTCTTCCACACGACCGGCATGGCCATCGCGCTCGGCCTGTCGTGGTGGCTCTTCGGCAGCCTCACGCCCGAGGTGCCGCCGGACGTGTGGTGGTGGCTGGAGCGTCCCCTGGCCGTCGCCGGCCCGCTGATCTGCACCCTCCCGGTCATCTACCTCTTCGGCCGCCGCCCCCGCGCCGGGCGGCCGGACACCGGCTGAGGGCCTGTCAGCAGAACTCGGCGGCGAGCACGTCGTCGAAGACGTTGAGCGGCGCCCAGTCGCCGTTGACCTGGGCGGTGAGGCGGTGGCCGCCGTCGCGGGCGCCCATGCTGTAGCACCAGGAGCCGTAGGTGGCGCCGCAGGGCAGCACCTGCTCGAAGACGCCCAGACCGTAGCGGGTGCCGGGGATCCAGCCCTCGGTGGGCACGGTGGCAAGCAGCTCGGCCGGCAGGACGCGCCCGCCGAACAGTGGCGCCAGACCTACGACGCCAGGAGGACGAGCGGCTAGCCGGGCCGCTGGTCCTCCGGATCCTTCGGGACGCGGCAGGCGTGCTCCAGGAAGAGCGCCGCCACGATCAACGCCACGCACGACAGGAACGAGCCCGTCGAGACGAAGAACTCCGACCGCGGCGTCTCCTTGGCGAAGAGCTGCACCGTGTGCAGCGCGAAGCCGCCGAACAGCCCCGCGAACACCGCGCCGCCGTAGGCCGACGCCTTGCCCAGGGCCGCCAGCCGGGCCACCGCCAGCGGCTCGACCGGCTTGGTGCCCGGCTTGCGGGCGATCCGCGCCTTCGTCATCCAGGCGGTGTAGGCCTCGCCGATCGCCAGCAGCAGCATCGTCGGGATCGCCGTCCACGGCACCAGCACCAGATCGACGTAGACCAGCCGCACCACGCCCCAGGCGATCAGCGCGACCACGACGATGAGCCCGACGAGCACGCCGGGCCGGGTCGGCCTCAATCCGGCCTCTGCAGCTTCAGGTCCTCGCGCAACCGCACACCCCGCCGGTCCAGGCCTACGAGCAGGTCGGCCACCCGGCCCCGCCCCGGCAGCTCACCGTCAGGGTCGGCCGCCGCCCACGGCACCAGGACGAACGCCCGCTCGTGCGCCCGAGGATGCGGCAGCGTCAGCTCCGGGTCGTCGCTGACCGTGTCACCCACCATGATCAGGTCGACGTCGAGCGTGCGCGGCCCCCACCGCTCCTGGCGCACCCGCCCGAACGCGTTCTCCACGCTCTGCGCCCGCTCCAGCAGCGTGCGCGGCGGCAGCGTGGTCTCCGCCACGACCACCGCGTTCAGATAAGGGCGCTGGCCCCCCGGACCGCCCACCGGATCGGTCTCGTAGACCGGCGACGCCGCGACGAACTCCAGCCCCGGCGCGTCGAACAGCGTGTCGACGGCCCCCTGCAACGTCAGGAACCGCCGCCCCAGGTTGCCGCCCAGGGCGAGGACGACCTTCATGCGCGCCTCCGCTCGATCGTCACCACCACGTCGCCGAACGGCAGCGGGATCGGCGCCGCCGGCTTGTGCACACTCACCTCGACCGACTCGACGAGCTCCCGGGCCAGGCAGACGTCGGCCAGCCGCTGCGCGAGCGTCTCGATCAGGTCGACCGGCTCGCCCTCGACCACCTTGACCAGGTCCTGGGCCAGCTCGCCGTAGTCGACGGTCCTGGACAGGTCGTCACCGGCCGCGGCCGGCGCGGTGTCGAGGAACAGCGTCACGTCGACGACGAACTCCTGCCCCAGCTCACGCTCGGCCGCGAGCACCCCGTGTCTCCCCCGGGCCCGCAGGCCCTTCAGCGCGATCCGGTCAGCGCTCAAGCTCGCCTTCCTCCTCCTCGTCGTCATCGCCCTGCAGCACCGGCGAGCCGTGGTGCATCCACAGCCGCCAGCCCTGACCCGTGCGGATGTAGACGTTGCTGGCCACCACCTTGCCGGCGGCGAAACTCGACTCGCCCTCCTCGCCCGCGGTGAGGATGTTCTCCACGCAGGTGAGCACGGCCACGTCGCCCAGCACCGTGGTGTTGACGTCGGTGAGCACGAACTGGATGTAGGTCGTGTTGGCCATGATCAGCGCCCACGACCGCAGCACCTCCGAGCGGCCCGTCAGCAGGGTCCAGCCGGGATGCACGCAGCTCACCTGGTCGTCGGCGGTGTCCTCGGCCCAGATCTCGGTCATCCTGTCGAGGTTGCCGTCCTCGATCGCGGTGTAGAAGTCCTGGTTGACCGTCTCGATGGCGGCGGTGTCGACGCTCATGTGTTGGCTCCGGCTCTCTTCCATGCTGCGGCCACGCGCACGGCGTCGGCGTTGGGACCTACGTGGTGGACCCGTACGCACCAGGCGCCCTCACGGGCCGCCAGCGCGGTCACGGCCAGGGTCGCGTCGTCGCTGCCGCTGAACGGGCGGGGGGTGCCGTCGGCGCCGGCCAGCAGCCGCCCCAGGAACCTCTTGCGTGAGGCCCCGATGAGCAGCGGATAGCCGAGCTCGGCGAGTTGCTGCGTGCCGGCCAGCAGCGCCCAGTTGTGCGCCGCGTTCTTGGCGAAGCCGAGGCCGGGGTCGAGCACGATCTGCTCCTCGGACACGCCCTCGGCGAGCACCAGGTCGACCCGCTTGGCGAGCTCCTCGCGCACCTCGGTGACCACGTCGTGGTAGACGGCGCGGCTGTCCATGTCCTGACTGTGGCCGCGCCAGTGCATCACCACGTAGGGGACGCCGGTGGCGGCGACCACGCGCGGCATGGCGGGATCGGCCAGGCCGCCGCTCACGTCGTTGACCAGCCGCGCGCCCGCCTCGACGGCGGCCCTGGCCACCTCGGCGCGCATCGTGTCGACGCTGACGGCCACGCCCTCCGCGTTGAGCGCCCTGATCACGGGCACCACGCGGGCCAGCTCTTCCTCCAGCGACACCCTGGCGGCGCCCGGCCTGGTGGACTCGCCGCCCACGTCGACGATGTCGGCCCCCTCGGCGACCAGCTCCAGGCCGCGGCGGATCGCCACGCCCTCGTCGAACCAGAGGCCGCCGTCGGAGAACGAGTCAGGGGTCACGTTGACGACGCCCATGACAAGGCACCGGTCCTCGTCGCCCAGCCCCGGCACTCTCGTCATGAGGCCAAGCCTAGGCGCTCGCCCATACCTGGTGATATCGCGGGTCCCTGGTTGTGGATAACGATCCATCCCCGGCGGAATGCATGCGGCGCGGTCAGGCGTCAGCGTCCCAGGATCAGCGCCATCGCCTCGGCGCGGGTCTTGTCGCTGGTGCGGAAGTCGCCCCGGACGGCCGACGTGACGGTCTTGGCGCCGGGCTTGCGCACGCCCCGCATGGTCATGCACAGGTGCTCGGCCTCGACCACGACGATGACGCCGCGCGGCTCCAGCACCCGCATGATCGCGTCGGCGATCTGCGACGTCATCCGCTCCTGGACCTGCGGCCGGCGGGCGAACACGTCGACCAGCCTGGCCAGCTTCGACAGGCCCGTCACCTGACCCTGGTCGTTCGGGATGTAGCCGACGTGGGCCGACCCGTAAAAAGGCACCAAATGGTGCTCACAGGTTGAGTAGACCTCGATGTCCTTGACCAGCACCATCTCGTCGTGGTCGACGTCGAAGACCTTGTTGAGCACGTCTTCCGGGGTCTGGTGCAGGCCGGAGAACTGCTCGGCGTAGGCGCGGGCGACACGGGCGGGCGTCTCGAGAAGGCCGTCGCGGTCGGGATCCTCGCCGATGGCGTACAGGATCTCGCGGACGGCCTTCTCGATCCGGCCGAAATCTACGTCGTGCGGCTTCACGCACTGTCCCCGGAAGGCAGCGCGTCCTGGTGGCCCGAGGTGAGCGAGCCGTTGGCCGACTGCTCCTTCGGCGTCAGGATCGGCGGCCGGTCGGAGGGCAGCCGCTTGCCGTAGCCCGCGTAGGAGGGACGGTGCTCCTTGACGACCACCGGGGAGAAGATCTCCAGCACCTGGGCGCGGGAGAGCGTCTCCTTCTCCATGAGCTCGAGCACCAGGTTGTCGAGCACGTCGCGGTATTCGACCAGGATGTCCCACGCCTGGTCGTGCGCCGTCTCGATCATCCGGCGGACTTCCTCGTCGATCGTGGAGGCGATCTTCTCGGAGTAGTCGCGCTCGTGGCCCATCTCGCGGCCCAGGAACACCTCGGCCTGACCGCTGCCGAACTTACGGGCGCCGAGCTGCTCGCTCATGCCGTATTCGGTCACCATGCGGCGGGCGACGGCCGTGGCCTTCTCGATGTCGTTGGAGGCGCCGGTGGTGGGCTCGTGGAAGACGAGCTCCTCCGCCGCGCGCCCGCCCAGCAGCATCGCGAGCTGGTCCATCATCTCCGACCTGGTGGCCAGGAACTTGTCCTCCATCGGCAGCGTCATCGTGTAGCCGAGCGCGCGACCCCGGGACAGGATCGTGATCTTGTGCACCGGGTCGGAGTTCGGCAGCGCGTGCGCCACCAGCGCGTGACCGCCCTCGTGATAGGCGATCATCTTCTTCTCCTTGTCAGACATGACCCGCGTCTTGCGCTCGGGCCCTGCCATGACACGGTCGATCGACTCCTCCAGCATGTCCATCGTGATCAGCTTCTCGTCGGCACGCGCGGTGAGCAGCGCGGCCTCGTTGATCACGTTGGCCAGGTCGGCGCCGGTGAACCCGGGAGTGCGGCGGGCGATGACGTCGAGGTCGACGCCCGGCGCGAACGGCTTGCCGCGCCCGTGCACCTTGAGGATGCCCTTACGGCCCTCCAGGTCGGGACGGTCGACGGTGACCTGCCGGTCGAACCGGCCCGGACGCAGCAGCGCCGGGTCGAGGATGTCGGGCCGGTTGGTCGCGGCGATGAGGATCACGCCGCCCTTGACGTCGAAGCCGTCCATCTCGACGAGGAGCTGGTTGAGCGTCTGCTCGCGCTCGTCGTGACCGCCGCCCAGGCCGGCGCCGCGGTGGCGGCCGACGGCGTCGATCTCGTCGATGAAGATGATCGCCGGGGCGTTGGCCTTCGCCTGCTCGAACAGGTCACGCACCCGGGAGGCGCCGACGCCGACGAACATCTCGACGAAGTCGGAGCCGGAGATCGAGTAGAACGGCACGCCCGCCTCACCCGCGACCGCGCGGGCGAGCAGGGTCTTGCCGGTGCCGGGCGGGCCGTAGAGCAGCACGCCCTTGGGGATCTTGGCGCCGATCGCCTGGAACTTGGCCGGGGCCTGCAGGAACTCCTTGATCTCCTGAAGCTCCTCGATGGCCTCGTCCGCGCCTGCGACGTCGGCGAACGTGGTCTTGGGGGTGTCCTTGGTGATCAGCTTGGCCTTGGACTTGCCGAAGTTCATCACCCGGCTGCCGCCGCCCTGCATCTGGTTCATGATGAACAGGAAGATCAGCACGATGATGACGATCGGCAGGAAGCTGAGCAGGAGGCTCACCAGGAAGCTCTCCTGGGGCACGTCGGTCGCGAAGCTCTTGGTCTTTTTGGCGTCGACCTGCGCCTGCAGCTCGTCGGTCAGCTTTGCGCCGTAGCCGGTGACCCAGTCAGACTGGATCGTCTTCGTCGGCGTGCCGCTGCCGCCGACCTGGATCGGGCTGTGCAGCGTCAGCTCGATCCGCTGGTCCTTGTCGATGATCTTGGCATTGCTGACATTGCCGGTGCGGATCTGCTGGAGCACCGTTGACGTGTCGGCCTGCTTGTAGTTGCCGCCGCCGCTCCAGAGCTGGGTGACGAGCAGGAGCAGCACGACGATGCCCAGGATCCACAGCAGTGGCCCACGTGTAAATCGCTTGAGATCCATCCGATGCGGAACCCCTTGCGGGCCCGTCCCTTCCTGACCATGGCCTGGAACCCCGGGAAATCCCGGGGCCGCGGCATCCGACACCGCGACTTCTGACTACCCGAAGGGGACGCAGGGTCACCCTCCCGGAGTCAGAAGGTACACCGGAGGAGCGCACGGAGGGACCGCCCGCTACACCGGTCTTGCCCTACCAACGTACGTCAAGGCACGCGGTGTTCCCGGCCACAGTCAGGATTGCTAGCGGTAAACGTGCGGCGCGAGGGTCCCGATGAACGGAAGGTTCCGGTATCGCTCGGCGTAGTCGAGGCCGTAGCCGATCACGAACTCGTTGGGGATGTCGAAGCCCACGTACTTGACGTCGATCGGCACCTTGACCGCGTCGGGCTTGCGCAGCGCCGTGCAGATCTCCAGCGAGGCCGGGTTGCGCGACTTGAGGTTCTCCAGCAGCCAGTGGAGGGTCAGACCGGAGTCGATGATGTCCTCCACGATGAGCACGTGGCGGTTCATGATGTCGGTGTCGAGGTCCTTCAGCACCCGCACGACACCCGACGACTTGGTGCCGGCCCCGTAGGACGACACCGCCATCCAGTCCATCTGCACCGGCACGTGCAACGCCCTGGCCAGGTCGGCCATCACCATGACGGCGCCCTTGAGCACGCCCACGAGCAGCAGCTCCTGGCCCGCGTAGTCCTCGTCGATGCGCCCGGCCAGCTGCTTGATCTTGGCCTGGAGCTCGTCCTCCGGGATGAGGACCTTCTCCAGATCCTTGCCCATGTCGGCAGCGTCCACCTGTTGGTTCCTTACGCGATGGGACGGATGGCGACTATCAGGGTGCCATACCGCCGGACGGCGCTCAGACCCCCGGGCAGGTCCACCGCCTTCTGCCCGTGCCACCGCGTGATCAGCCGCTCCACCGCCCGCACGTGCCCCGCCGAGAGCGCCCCGGAGGGCGCTCCCGCCGCGAGCGCCGCCCGCCGCAGCACTCGTGTCCGTACGGCCCCGGGGACCCCTTCCAGAGCCCGTACGGCCAGCGTCACGTTTCCGGCGATATCGCTTAGAGCGCAATCCTGGTACACCGATTCGGCCCACTGATCGAGCGCGTCCGCGTCCTCACGCGCCAGCCCCGCCGTCCGCGCCAGCGCCTCCGCCACCCCCGGCCCCAGCTCCCTCTCCAGAACCGGCAGCGCCACCGCCCGCACCCGAACCCGCGTGAACCGCGGATCGTCGTTGTGCGGATCCTGCCACGGAGCCAGCCCCAGCGCCTCGCACGCCGCCGCCGTCGTCGCCCGCGAAAGCTCCAGGAACGGCCGCCGATAGACGCCCGACACCGCCGCCATCCCCGCGATCGACCGCAGCCCGCTCCCCCTTGCCAGGCCCAGCAGCACGGTCTCCGCCTGATCGTCACGCGTGTGCCCCAGCAGCACCGCCGCCGCCCCATGAGCCTCGGCCGCCTCGCCCAGCGCGGCATAACGCGCATCCCTGGCCGCCGCCTCGGGCCCGCCCGCCGTGCCCACCACCACGGCCCGCACCTCACCGAACCCCAGGCCCAGCTCCCCCGCCAACGCCGCCACCCGCGCCGCCCGCTCCCCGGAACCCTCCTGAAGCTGGTGATCGACACTCACGAGCCCCGTACGCAGCCTCGCCCTCGGCCCCACGAACCCCGTCGCCGCCGCCAACGCCAGCGAATCGGCGCCCCCACTGCACGCCACGAGCACCAGCGCCCCCTCGGGCACGTCCGCCAGCGCCTCACGCACCATCCTGCGAACATCGGCTACAGCCGGATGCGGTCCCACGTCCCCATTCTCCCCGCCCGGGCCGTCAACCCGTACGAGAGCGCCGAGCTCCACCGACCATCACCCCACCGACCCGGCGCCGGAGGGGAGGGCGGAGGGCCGTCCGAGGGTGCGCCACTGAAGGCCCGCCCTGCCAATGGACGACCCGCTGCCGTCAGGCGGCCGCGCCGGAGGTCAGCTGGGGAGGGCGGGGGTGCCGATGACGCGGCGGATCCAGGCGTCCGGGTCGGAGATCTCCGCCGGGGTGGGCAGCGTGTTCGGTGAGGTCCAGACGCGGTTGAAGCCGTCCATGCCGGCCTGGCCGACGACGCGGTGGACGAAGGCGGAGCCTTCGGCGTACTGCTTCATCTTGAGCTCGATGCCGAGCAGGC
Organism: Nonomuraea ceibae; assembly: GCF_019396325.1. Taxonomy (GTDB): domain Bacteria; phylum Actinomycetota; class Actinomycetes; order Streptosporangiales; family Streptosporangiaceae; genus Nonomuraea; species Nonomuraea ceibae. The sequence goes on along the minus strand of NZ_JAHKRO010000006.1, from coordinate 42,627 downwards.
GGCGGATGGTGCGGTCGAGGCGGGAGCCGCCTTCGCGGCGCTGGGCGAACTTGGCGCGGATGTCGGCGACCGACGGCACGACGGAGGGCCCGACGGCGTCCATCACGTAGTCGCCGTGCCCCTCGACGAGGGTCATGACAGCCGTGAGCCGGTCGAGGATCTCCTTCTGCTGGGGCGACTGGATGACGTCGATGAGGTTGCCCTCGCCGCCGCGGACGACGTCGGCGACGGTGTCGGCGGCGCCGCGCAGGCGGTCGACGAGCGTGGGCAGGTCGAGGTCGGAGGCGAGCAGGAAGTCGGTCATCTGGGACCGGACGTACTCGCGCAGCCAGGAGACGCCGGTGAACTGGACCCGGTGGGTCTCTTCGTGCAGGCAGACCCACAGGCGGAAGTCGTGCGGGTTGACGTTCATCTCGCGCTCGGCGTTGACGATGTTGGGCGCGACGAGCGTGAGGCGGCCGGCGGGCTCGCGTCCGCTGGGGTCGGGCGGCAGGAACAGCTCGTACTGGCCGAGGACCCGGGTGGCGAGGAAGGCGAGGACGGCGCCGACCTCGACGCCGGTGATGCGGGAGCCGACGGCGGAGATGATCGCGGGCGGCGGGTTGGCGCCGTTGGCGACCTTCTGCGTGAGGGGCTCCAGCACGACGCGGAAGCCTTCGACGTTGGCCCGGATCCAGCCGGGCCGGTCGACGATGGTCGCGGGCTGTGGCGCGGTCTCGGTGTGGATCTTGGTGAACTCGCGTACGTGGCCTTCGGCCTCGCGCGAGAGCGTGCGGAGCTCGGCGACGGCCTGCCTGGCCTCCTCCCGGCTCACTTGGGGACCGGGGCGCACCAGGCGCGTGCCGGTCGTGACGGCCAGATCCCAGTCGATCACCTGCATAACGTCCACCGTACGTGTTTCTCGTCAAGACCGCGCGACGATGGCGGCCAGCCTGTCGAGCACGGGTTCGGCGTAGACGGGGACCCGGTCGGCCAGGAAGGCGAAGGTGACCAGCCTGCCGTCCTTGGTGGTGGCGAGTCCGGCGAGCGTGTTGACGTGGTTGAGGGTGCCGGTCTTGGCCCTGACCAGGCCGACCTGGCCCTTGCTGTCGGCGCCGGTGAAGCGGCGGCCGTTGCCGAGGGTGCCGGTGAAGCCGGCGATGGGCATGCCGGAGGCGACGGCGCGCAGCTCGGGGTGCTGGGGTGAGCCGGCGAGGGCGATGGCGCGGGCCATGGCGGAGGCGCTGATGCGGTTGCGGATGGACAGGCCGCTGCCGTCGGACACCTGGACGCCCTTGGTGATGCCGAGCCGGTGGAGCACCTGGGGGACGGCCTTGGCGAGCCCGGCGAACGAGCCCGGCTGGCCTTCCTTGATGGCGACGTGCCGGGCGAGGGCTTCGGCGAGGTCGTTGTCGCTGAAGGTGAGGGTGTGCTCGACGAGGGCGTAGATCGGCGCGGATTCGACCCTGGCCAGCTCGGCGGCTCCGGCGGGGGCCTTGCCGGGGCGTACGGACCTGGCGGCGCTGATGCCGTGCTTGCGCAGGACGCCGGCGAAGGCGGCGGCGGCGTGGGCGGCCGGGTCGGCGACGCGGGGCTGGCGCTGGCCGGGGATCTGGCGGCCCTCGTCGATGGTGAGGGCGTGGACGGGGGCGACCTCGCCGTCGGGCACGTAGTTGGGCTTCCAGCCGGGCGCCTGGACGGGCCCGGTGAACAGGGAGGCGTCGTAGGTGAGCGTGACCTTGGTGACGCCGCGGGCCTTGAGCGCGGCGGCGGTGCGGGAGGCGAGCGTGGTGAGCGACGCCTGGTCGGTGAAGTCGCCGGGCTTGGCCTGGGGGCCGCGCAGCATCGGGTCGCCGCCGCCGACGAGGACGATCGCGTTCGCGGAGCCCCCCTGGACGACGCGGGTGGCCAGGCGGGTGTCGGGGCCGAGGGAGGCGAGCGCGGCGGCGCCGGTGACGACCTTGGTGGTGGAGGCGGGGGTGATGCCGGTGTCGGGGTCGGCGGCGAAGATCTGCTCGCCGGTCGTGACGTCGACGACGACGGCGCCGACGCGCTTGCCGAGCGCTTCGTCACCCAGCGCATCGGTGAGCTGCTGCGTCAAAGTACCCTTAGTCGGGAGAGGTCCGTCTCCTGACCTCGCCGGAAGCTGGGCCAGCACAGGCCCGGCGGTGACCACGGGGACGGGGGGAACCCCTTCGGGAGACGCGCTCGTCTCGGCCGGTGACGGCCGCCTCGTCAGCGCGCTCAGGTCGAGGTCGTTGTTCATCGCATAGACGCCGGTGACGATGGTCACGACCTGCAGCATGACGAGAGTGGTCAGCATCACCCACCGCTCGTGCCGCGCCACGTCGCCTGACCTCTCTCCTGGTGTTCGCCTACGAGACATTAACGCCCGCCCGGGGGTGCCCGGGGGGCCGAGCGGAGGAACCGCGGTGGAGTTCGACGTTGTCGTTGAGATTCCCAAGGGGCAACGGAACAAGTATGAAGTGGACCACGAGTCCGGCAAGATCAGGCTGGACCGGCTGCTGTTCACCTCCACGCAGTACCCCGCCGACTACGGCTTCATCGAGAACACCCTCGGTGAGGACGGCGACCCGCTGGACGCGCTGGTGCTGCTGCAGGAGCCGACGTTCCCGGGCTGCTACATCACCTGCCGGGCGGTCGGCATGTTCCGGATGACCGACGAGAAGGGCGGCGACGACAAGGTCCTGTGCGTCCCCGCCACCGACCCGCGCATGGCGCACATCCAGGACATCCACCATGTCCCGGAGTTCGACCGGCTGGAGATCCAGCACTTCTTCGAGGTCTACAAGGACCTGGAGCCGGGCAAGTCGGTCGAGGGCGCCAACTGGGTGGGCCGCATGGAGGCGCAGGCCGAGATCGAGCGCTCCTTCCAGCGGGCCAAGGACGAGGGCCACGGCCACTGACCTTCAGCGGGGCCTGGTGGCGCCCACCAGGTCCCCTCGCCACATCGACGCGATCCGCACGACGTCGCCGGTCTGCGGGGCGTGCACCATGAGCCCCGGCGCGACGTACATCCCCACGTGGTGGATGGTCGACGGGTCGTTCTTGTCGTAGCCGAAGAACAGCAGGTCGCCGCGGCGCAGCTGGTCGAGCGGCACGTGCGGCCCGGACGTCCACTGGGTGCCCGTCCAGTGGTCGAGCCGCACGCCGGCCCGCTCCCAGGCCCGCATGGTCAGGCCGGAGCAGTCGTAGCTGGCGGGCCCGTCGGCGGCCCACAGGTAGGGCTTGCCGAGCTGGGTCAGCGCCCAGTTGGCGGCCACGTCGCCCATCGAGGAGCCGCTGGAGAGCGGCACGTGCCCGATGCGGGTCTGCCGCCGCCTGGCGAGCAGTTCGGCGCGGGTGCGGGCGGCGTCGACGAGCCGTTGCAGCTCGTCGCGCCTGGCTCTGAGCTCCTTGGTCTCGCGCCGCTGCCGGGCGACCGCCTCCCGGGCGGCGATCTTGGCGCGTTCGGCCGCCTCGGCGGCGTACTGCTGGGCGGCGTGCACGCTCGCGGCGTGCGTGGTCAGGATCTCGGCGACCTCCTCGGCGTCGCGCAGCCGGGTGAGCAGCAGGCCGCGCTCGCCGCCGAGCTGCCGCAGCAGCCCGGCCCGGTGCAGGTAGCCGTCGTGGTCGCCGCGGTCGTTGAGCATGCCGAGGTATTCGGCGGGCAGCGGCAGCCCGCCGTAGCTCTGGGCGGCAAGCATCGCCACCGCCTGCCGGGCCCGCTCGACCTCCGTGGTCGCGGCGCTCTGCCGCTCGGCGGCCTCCAGGTGCGCCTGCTCGGCCTGGCGGAGCCGGACCACCTCCCCGTTGTACGCCTCCACCAGCCGCTCGGCCTCGACCGCGAGCCGGTCGAGCCGCCCCTGCGCCTCGGCCAGCTCGGCGCTTGCCGTGCCGAGCTCCTTCGCACGATCCCGTACGGCCTGCCGCGCTCTGGCGACGTCACGCGGCCCCGGTTCGGCGTGAACCGGCGGGCACAGCGCGACGACCAGGGTGGCGACCAGGAATCCGGCTCTGACGTGCATAGAATCCCCCTGCGGTCACTCTATGCACACACTTCCCAACAGTAACGAATGCCACACTCTCAGCTCGTTACAGAGGGTGATACCGACTCGGTGGGGGTCGCCGTGGCGGGCGGCGTGGCGGTGCTGGTCGGCTTGCCCGTCGGTTTCGCCGTCGGCTTCGGGGACGGTTTGGGCGACGGCGTGGGCGTCGTCGGCGTGGGCGCCGGGGTGGGGTCGGGCTGCGGTGACGGCATCACCGGCGGCTTGCCGGAGGGGCGCGGCTTGCCGGGCGGCGGGGTCACCGGGTCGACGGGGTGGACCGGGTCGAGCGTGGGGTCGCCGAGGTCGGGGCCGGTCGGCGGCGGAGTGCTCGGCACGGGCTCGGGGTCGCCGCCGATCGGGGTGAAGACGGGCGGCTGCGGGCTGGGCGTCTGCTGCCCGGCCGTCGCGGGGGTCACGCCGAGCGGGCGGGTGGCCGTGCTGTCGACCTCCACGCTGCCGGGCACCTGCCGCCGGTCGGACCAGGGCAGGGTGAGGCCGGGCGGCTCGCCCTGCGGCGGGAACGCGACGGAGGCGACGCCGGGCAGCCCGCCGACCTCCTTGCCGAAGTAGTCGAAGATCGTCGCTATCGCCACCAGGGTCGCGACCGCCGCCAGCGCGCCTGCCAGCGCCCGAGGCCACTTGCGCGGCCCCCGCTCGACGGCAACGGGAAACCCGGCGGCGTCCAGCGCCTCCGAGCGCCTGGCCACATAGCGCCGGTAGAGGTGCAGCTCGGGGTCGACGAAGCAGCTCAGCACCCGGACCCTGAGCACGTCGGGCAGCGTGATCTGCGGCAGCAGCTCGTAGACCTTGGCGGCCGACACCTGGCGGTTGCGGTGCGGGGCGCAGGTCTCGCAGCGGGCCACGTGGGCGACGAGCTGCTCGCGCATGCCGGCGGTCAGCTCGCCGGCGAAGCCGGTGAGGATGCGGGCCCGGCGCGGGCAGTCGTAGGGGCCCTTCCTGGCCAGGAACTCCACGGTGATGGCGTCGCGCAGCCGGTCGCGGGCGGCTTCGTGGGCCGTCTCGGCCTGGCGGGCGGTGACGCCGAGCACGGCGGCGACGTGCGGCATCGGCAGCCCGTGCCGGGCGTTCAGCTCCAGCGTCTCGCGGTCGGCCGTGGGCAGGCTCTGGACGGCGTTCCAGGCCACGACCCGCAGGTCGGCGTCGTCGGGGTCGGTGATCTCGGGCGCCTCGGCCAGCGTCTCGCCGGCGTCGGGCAGGTCGGCCATGCGCCTGCGCAGGCACTCGCCGCGGGCCAGCGCGTAGAGCCAGGGCCGCAGCAGGTCGGGGTCGGACAGCGCGGCGGCGTGCGCCTCGGCGGCGATCAGGGCGTCGCGGAGCGCGACCTGGGCGCTGTCGGTATTGCGCAGAAGGGTCCAGCAGTAGCGGTAGATGCCTTCGGCGTAGGTGTCGTACAGGACGGCCACGGCGCCCGGGTCACCGGAGCGCAGGGCCTCGACCAGGTCACGGTCACTCATGTAACCGAAGGTAATGGATTGGTAACTTGTAGTTCTACCGATTCCGCGGGATAAACATAGGTTGTCGCCAGCCGCTTTTACGATTTATCGCATTAATTGGGCTATTGCACCCGGGCTTTCAACGCCTGGCTGCCCCGGTCGATCTGGAACGGCTCCGTGGTCGGCTTGACCGTGTGCATCGGCACGATCCCGCCGAGCGCCAGATCCTCGTACGGCCTGCCGGTCGAGCCCCACGTGCGGGCCGTCACCTCGGTCCGCCCCACGGCGCTGCCCTGCGGGAGCCCGGTGATCGTCAGGATGAAGCGCGGCGGGCTGCCCGCCTTCACGTCGTCCACGAACGTGCTCCCGCCGCCGAGCAGCTTGCCCGCCTTGTCCCGCAGCAGCGCGTTCACCACCAGGCTGCCCGCCGGCACCTGGTACGGGTTCGACACGTACCCGGTGATCAGGTACGAGCCGTCCTTCTGGCGCAGCGTCTGCACCCGCGACACCGGGAACGGCCGGAACGCCGAGGCGATCCTGGCCGCCATCCGCCACTGGGCGGGCCGGTAGTCGATGCTCACCTTGACCGGCTTCTCCGACGCCCCGGCCTCGCCGGTGAACACCAGCGAGCCGCCCGGCGGCACCGCGTCCAGCGGCTGGTCCATCCGCACCACCTCGCGCCCGGCGGCGTCCTTGCCGACGACCGTGGCCACCACGTGCTCGCCGAAGTGCCACGGGTTGCGATTGGTCAGCACGCCCGCCCAGTTGACGGTGTAGCCGCCGGCGGACTTGACCACGTTCGACGCCTGCTCCTTGAGCGTGAGCGGCTTGAGCTGCTGTTGCGGACGTTCCTCCGACGAGCACCCGGTGAGGCAGATCGCCCCGAGTGCGAGGAGGCTGACGGTTCGGCTACGCGGGATCACTTTGCCGTGATAACCCGTTCATGGGTACGGCAGGTCCGGGACACGCGCCTGCCGTACCAAAGCTTTAACGCGCCCGTACGACCCGCTTTTCATCCCAGACCGGCTCCGGCGCCTCGTACACCACCCCGTCGGACCCGAACACCAGGTAACGGTCGAAATCCGCGGCGAACCAGCGGTCGTGGGTGACCGCCAGCACCGTGCCGTCGAAGGCGTTCAGGCCGTCCTGCAGCGCCTCGGCGCTGGCCAGGTCGAGGTTGTCGGTCGGCTCGTCGAGCAGCAGCAGCGTGGCGCCGGACAGCTCCAGCAGCAGGATCTGCAGCCGGGCCTGCTGGCCGCCGGACAGCGTGTCGAAGCGCTGCTCGGCGACCAGCCCGGCCAGCTCGTAGCGGGCCAGCGCCTTCATGGCCTCGTTCTTGAGCTTGGCGTGCTCGGTCATCACGATCTCGACGGGGGTGCGGCCGAGCAGGTCGGGCCTGGCGTGCGTCTGGGCGAAGTGGCCGGGCACCACGCGGGCGCCGAGCCTGGCGACGCCCGTGTGGGCGACCTGCTCGCCGGCGATCAGGCGCAGGAAGTGGGACTTGCCCGAGCCGTTGGAGCCGAGCACCGCGACCCGCTCGCCGTACCAGATCTCCAGGTCGAACGGCCGCATCAGGCCGGTCAGCTCCAGCCGCTCGCAGATGACCGCGCGCTTGCCGGTGCGGCCGCCCCGCAGGCGCATGCTGATGTTCTGGTCGCTGGGCGCCTGCTCGGGCGGCCCCGCCTCCTCGAACCTGCGCAGCCGCGTCTGGGCCGCGTGGTAGGGGGCGGCCATGCCGTCGTTGTAGCGCGCCTTGTTCTTCAGCATGTTGACCAGGGCCTTGAGCTTGGCGTGCTCCTCGTCCCAGCGGCGGCGCAGCTCGTCGAGGCGCTCGTTGCGAGCCCTGCGGGCCTCGGCGTAGGTGCCGAAGCCGCCGCCGTGGATCCAGATGTTGCCCGACTCGACGGTGACGATCCGGTCGGCCGCGTTGGCGAGCAGCTGCCGGTCGTGGCTGACCAGCAGCACGGTCTTGGGCGTCTCGCGGAGCTGGGCCTCCAGCCACTCCTTGCCCGGCACGTCGAGGTAGTTGTCGGGCTCGTCGAGCAGCAGCGTCTGGTCGGGGCCGCGCAGCAGCGCCTCCAGGACGAGCCGCTTCTGCTCGCCGCCGGACAGGGTGGACACGTCGCGATATTTCACGTTGTCGTACGGCGCGCCGAGCGCGGCCACCGTGCACGTGTCCCAGAGCACCTCGATCTCGTAACCACCGGCGTCGGTGTAGTCGCTGATCGCCTGGGCGTAGCGGAGCTGCGCCTTCTCGTCGTCGCGCTCCATCATGACCAGCTCGGCCTTCTCCAGCCGCGCGGCCGCCTCCCGCACCGCCGGCGGGGCCACGCTCAGCAGCAGGTCGTGCACCGTGCTGCCGTCACGCACGCTGCCCACGAACTGCCGCATCACCCCGAGCCCGCCGGAGCTGGCGACGCTCCCCTCGACCGGCTGCAGGTCCCCCGCGACCAGGCGCATGAGCGTGGTCTTGCCCGCCCCGTTGGGCCCGACGAGCGCGGCCTTGACCCCCTCGCCGATCCGGAAGGACACGTCGTTGAGCAGCGGCCGCCCGTCGGGCAGCACATACGTCAGGTGGCCGACCTCGACGTGTCCCATGGCATTTCCCCTCCTACGGATCCCCGCGCAGGTTACACGCCGGTTTCAGCACCGGTCATCCCTATTTCCCCGCCCCCGGAGCCGTACCGCGCTGACCAGCCGGGCGGCCACGACCACCGCGCAGCCGATCGCGGTGATCACCAGGCAGAGCGTGAACGCCGGGTAGAGGTAGGCCACCTGGATCCACATGATGTCGGCGCCCCGGGCCAGCACCCGGAAGATCGGGGCCAGCGCCGCGCACAGCGCGATCGGCGCCAGGTAGGGCAGCAGCCGCCACCGCTGCCGTCCCCTGCGCCGCGCCGCCCAGCGGCGGGAGCGCGCCACGCCCCGCGCCGCCAGGGCCCCGGCCCCCGCGCCGGCCAGCAGGAAGAGCGCGTCCGTGACCAGGGTCGGCGACATCGGGGGGACCTCGGGCGTGCCTCCCTCGACGAGGGCGACGAGCCCGTCCAGGAGCGCGCGGGCGTCGCCGAAGGCCATGCCGGTGTTGGCCATGACCGCGACGCCGTAGCCGGAGCCGGGCATGAGGAGCTGGTGGGCCGTCGAGGTGAACAGGTCGCCGCCGTGCTCGAGGACGGGCGTGCCGCGCCCGGTCCGGCCGAGCGACCAGCCGAGCGCGTACGAGTCGTTCAGGCGGGAGGGGGTGCGCATCTCCTTGACGCTCCCGGGCGACAGGATGCCGCCCTGCTGCGCGATCAGCCAGCGGGCCATGTCGGCGGCGGTGCTGAGGACGCCGCCCGAGCCGTTGCCGAACCCGGCCGGCTCCGGCGCCGGGACCGCCCGGCCGAGGACCATCAGGTGACCGCGGGCGCTGCCGGGCAGGTCGCGGTCGGTGTCGATGGTCGTGCTGTTGCGCATGCCGAGCGGCTCGAACACCCGCTCGCGCAGGTAACCGGCGAACGGCCGACCGCTGACCACCTCGACGAGCCGGGCGGCGACCTGGTAGTTGGTGTTGTGGTAGCTGTAGCGCGTGCCCGGCTCGGCGGCGAGGCGGGCCGTCCTGAGCCGCGCCACGGCGCCCTCCAGCGTGCCGGGCTGCGGCAGGCTCTTCTCCCGGAAGGCCGAGTCGGCCATGCCCGACGTCTGGTCGAGCAACTGCCTGACGGTGATTTTCGCCGCCCTCGGGTCAGCCATCGCGAACTCGGGCAGATAGCCGCGCACCGGCCTGTCGAGCTCGACCCGGCCCTGTTCGACGAGCTGCATCACGGCCAGCGAGGTGAACGACTTGCTGACCGACGCGACGGCCATCGGGGTGTCGGCCGTGACCGGCTCGCCGGCCGCGGTCCGGCCGTACCCGGCGGCGTGCACGACCCGCTCGCCCCTGGTGACGGCGACGGCGACGCCGGGCAGCCCCGTCGCCTCCTGGTAGCGCGTCACGAACGCGTCCACGGCCGCCGGCGTGACCTGACCGGGCGGCGACACGGGCGAAAGGGCGAGACAGAGCGCGATGACGAAATTTACTGACACGTACAGAAAGCTAGGGACGCCCCCTGCCCCGCGACCATTGCGGAACCCCGCCGTCTTCCTTACGGGGAACCGCCACCGTGGCCAGCCAGGCGACCACGACCAGCGGCGTGGCCTCGGCGGCCAGAAGAGTCTGCAGCCCGAGCGGTGTCGTCCCGGCGGCGACCGGCCGGACCAGCAGGATCAGCAGCGCACCCGTCCACGCGAGCGCGGGCAGGACGGCCTGGCGGTCAGGCGGCGCGCCCCGGGCGGCCAGGAGCAGCAGCGCCGCGAGCGCCAGCGCGCCCGCCGACGCCCAGTGGACGGCGTCGTCCTCGAACGGCCCGCGCGGAAGGCCCAGCCTGGCGGCGAGGGCCGCGACGACGAGGACGAGACCGGCGGGGCGCAGCAGCCGGGGCGCCCAGAGCGCCAGCAGCGCCAGCGCCAGCGGCAGTGCCGGAGCGACCCAGGGTCGCACCTGCTCGCCGGCGAGCGCCGGGGTGAGGGGCGCGTAGGCGAACCAGCCGAACGACTCCGGCAGCGGCTTCAGGCTGCCCAGCAGGGTCGGGACGGCGGCGGCGAGCACGGCGGCACTGCGGAGGACGGCGGTGGTGCGGGACATCGCGGCTCCGGCACGGTCGGGGATCTGCCAGGAGCCTAGCCGGGCCTAGACAACAAGTGATCTAATCACTAGAACTGTACGGGAGCCCCCACCCCCAAGGACGTGTGCGATGGCGCGACTGCGTTCAGCCAGATCTGCCCTCCTGTCCCTCGTCGCCGTGACGGCCCTGGCGGTCGCGCCGCAGCAGGCCGTGGCGGCGCCGCCGAAGCCGGTGCCGTCGACGGCCGCCGCCGTTCCCGAGCAGCCGGCCACGCCCTCCCCGTGCGCCCCCGCGTTCCGGGGGACGACGATCGACCAGCGGCTGACCAGCCTGTTCACCAACTACGGCAACGACAACAGCCGCCTGGACGACTGGACCGGCGCCGACGGCACCTACTCGGTGCGGCTGCCGAACGGCAGGGAGGTGTGGGTGTTCTCCGACACGTTCCTGGGCCGGGTCAACCCCGACGGCAGCCGCCCGCCGGTCGTGGAGGAGGGCGGCACGACGGTCTTCCTCAACAACTCCTTCGCCGTCGAGCGCGACGGCAGGCTGCGCACCATCCACGACGGCACGGCGGCCGCGCCCACCGCCGTGATGAAGCCCCGCGACGGCGACCACTGGTTCTGGGCCGGTGACGCAACGCTCGCGGGCGGCCTGCTGGAGGTGACCTACCAGGAGTACGAGCGCTTCGGCCCCGGCGCGTGGGACTGGCGCTGGCACCGCAACGTGGTGGCGCGCTTCCCGCAGGGCCGGTTGGAGCGCCCGGTCAGCGTGCACGACCTGCCGTCCGGGCACGGCGTGGCGTGGGCCTCGGCGATCCTGAAGGACGGCGGCCACACCTACGTCTACGGCGTGGAGGACCTGGGCGGCACCAAGTACATGCACCTGGCCAGGGTGAAGGGGCAGAGCCTGCTCGGCGAGTGGGAGTTCCGCACGGCCGGCGGCTCCTGGTCGAGGGACGAGGCGGATTCGGCCAGGCTGATGGCGGGCGTGGCGAACGAGTACAGCGTCAGCAAGGTCGGCAACGGCTATGTCCTGATAACTCATGACACGACCGAGGCGCTCAGCGCCAAGATCGTCGCGTACGCGTCCTGCTCCCCGACCGGCCCGTTCACCGGCAAGCAGGTCGTCTACACGACCCCCGAGACGAACGGCAACATCTTCACCTACAACGCCCATGCGCACCCCGCCATCGAGGGAGACGGCCTGGTGGTCTCCTACAACGTCAACAGCTTCGTCAACACCGACCACTACCGCGACGTGTCCATCTACCGGCCGCGCTTCCTCAACGTGAAGTTCGGCTGATGCGCAACTGGGCGGCGCGGCTGCGCCAGGGCACGCTCGACGGCATCGACTGCGTCACGCTGGAGAACGAGCTGCTGCGCGTGACCGTGCTGCCCGGCAAGGGCGGCGACGTGGTCGAGTTCCTGCACAAGCCGACCGACACCGACTTCGTCTGGCTGTCGCCGCAGGGCCTGCGCGACCCGCGCGGGCACCTCCAGGGCGCCGCCGACGACGTGGCCCCGTTCGCCGACCACTACGAGGGCGGCTGGCAGGAGGCGTTCCCCAACGGCGGCGCGCCCAGCACGTACCGGGGCGCCCGGCTGGCCCAGCACGGCGAGGTCTCCGGCCTGCCGTGGCGCTGCGAGGTCGTGGCCGACTCCGAGCAGGAGGTCGCGATCCGCCTGACCGTGCGCACCAGGCGGCTGCCGTACCGGATGGAGCGGACGATGCGGCTGCGGTCAGGCAGGGCCGCGCTGGAGGTCGAGGGGCGGGCGGCGAACGAGTCCGGCGTGGCGCTGCACGCGATGTGGGGACAGCACCTCGTGTACGGGGCGCCGTTCCTCAGGGCGGGCGCCCGGATCCGGCTGCCGGAGGGGGTGCGCGTGATCCCGCACGACACGCCGATCAACCCGCTCGGGCGGCGGGTGCGCGCGGGCGGGCCGTGGGAGTGGCCGGTGGTCCCCGCCGACGGCGGCGGCACCACCGACCTGAGCGTCGTGCCCGCGCCCGGCGGGCCGAGCGACATCGTCTACCTGACCGGGTTCGGCGACGACGGATGGTACGAGCTCGGGGCCGGGCCCGGCATCCGGGTCTCATGGGACGCCACGCTGCTGCCGTGTCTGTGGATGTGGCAGGAGCTCGGCGCGAGCGCGGACTACCCCTGGTGGGGCCGGGCCTGCGTGCTGGGCCTGGAGCCGTTCGCCGGCCTGCCGACCGACGGGCTGGCGGCGGCCGTGGCCAACGGCACCGCGCTCGTCCTGGAGCCGTACGAGACCAAGACGCTGAAGTGGCGCGCGGAGGTGCTTGCGTGAGGGAGTTCGACGGGAAGGTGGCGCTGGTCACCGGCGGTTCGACGGGCATCGGGCGGGCGGTCGTGGACCGGCTGGCCGACGGCGGCGCGTCGGTGGTGTTCTGCGGGGCCGACGCGGAGTCGGCGTTCGAGAGCGAGCAGGTCACGGGCGTGGTCGCGGACGTGCGCCGGGCGGGCGACATGCGCGATCTGGTGGACCTGGCCGTGGCCAGGCACGGCGGCCTGGACGTCGTGGTGACGTGCGCGGGCGTGCAGCGTTACGGCACGGTGGTCGACACGCCGGAGGACGTCTGGGACGAGGTGATGGATGTCAACCTCAAGGGCGTCTTCCTGACCTGCAAGGCGGCCGTGCCCCGGCTGAAGGCGCGCGGCGGCGGGTCGATCGTGGTGATGTCGTCGGTGCAGGCGTTCGCCTCGCAGGCGCAGGTGGCCGCCTACACCGCGAGCAAGTCGGCGCTCAACGGGCTGACCAGGGCGATGGCGCTCGACCACGCCGCCGACGGCATCCGCGTCAACGTGGTCTGCCCGGGGTCGGTCGACACGCCGATGCTGCGCTGGGCGGCTGACCTGTGGCGCGGCGGCCTTTCGCAGGAGGATCAGGTCGCCGAGTGGGGCCGGGCGCACCCGCTCGGCCGGGTGGCCAGGGCCGAGGAGGTCGCCGAGCTGGTGGCGTTCCTGGCCGGGCCGCGTTCGTCGTTCATCACCGGCGCGGAGCACCGGGTGGACGGCGGGCTGCTGGCCAGGAACCCGGCCGCGCTGCCGGAATAGCGGCGCCGCTCACTTTTACCCTCGGACGCGCGTCGATAACACAGCGCACGCGAAGCCTCACGCTAGGTTACGGGTGTTCCGAAGGACTCACCCCGATCAAGGAGACCCCTGTGAGGCTGTCCAAGCGTTTCGCCGGCGCCGTCGCCGCCGCGGCTCTGCTCACCGTCGTCGCCCCCGCGGCCACCGCCTCGGCGAGCCCCCGCTCCACCTGCTACGGCGGCAGGCTCTGCCTGTACGCGGGCTTCGACTACAACCGCGGGCAGGTCGACCACTGGCGCGACTTCGTCCACGACGACGCCAACTTCGCCGACAACAACTGGCTGACCTGGGACTACAGCAACTCCTGGCACAGCATGGACAACGAGACCAGCTCGGTCCGCAACCGCGTCGGCTGCCCGGTGACCCTGTGGCAGCACGCGTACTACACGGGTGCGCACAGCACGTTCCTGCACAACTCCAACGACGGCTTCCTGGCCAACAACGCGGTCGGCAACAACCGCGCCAGCTCGGTCGACATCTGGTGCCGCTGAGCTTTCCGGTGTCACTGAGCCGAAGCAGCGCCGGTTTCCGGATTTTTCCGGAAACCGGGCGCCGCGTGCCCCTACTCCTCGCCGCCCTCCTCCTGACCGGCTGCGCCACCCCGGAGCCACCGCCCGGCGTCACCTCGGTGGCCGACCTGGTGCTGCCGTTCGACGCCTACAAGCCCACCCCGGGCCAGCGGGCGGTCCTGGCCAACGCGCACAACCTGCTGGTCGTCCGGTGCATGCGCCGCCACGGCGTCACCGTGAACCCGCCCGCCGAGGACGAGGAGGCCATCGCGGCGGCCGACCCCGGCAACACCCGCCGCTACGGCGTCGCCGACCCGCGCCAGGCCGCCGAGCACGGCTACCACCTGGCCGGCGGCTCGCCCGCCAAGCCGTGGACGGCCAAGCTGACCAAGGCCGCGCGCAGGCAGCTCAACGGCCGCCAGGGCTGCCTCGACCGGGCCGACGCCCAGCTCAGCCGCGACACCCCCAAGGCCGACTGGTCATGGCTGGCCCTCCAGGACTCGCTCACTCTGGAGCAGGCCGCCAGGGAGCCCGCCGTGTCGCAGGCCGTCGACCGCTGGAAGGCGTGCATGGAACGGGCCGGCCACCCCTACCCGTCGCCGGAGGCCGCCATCGCCGACCGGCGCTGGAACCTGGACAAGCCCGAGGTCAGCGACGAGGAGAAGCAGACCGCGAGCGCGGACGTGGCCTGCAAGTGGTCCTCCGGCCTGGTCGCCGCCTGGTACGCGGCCGACGCCGACCTGCAGCGGGCCGTCGTGCGCGACAACGACCGCCGCTTCGCCGCCTTCCGCGACAACCTGGGCCGGCGGCTCGACCGGGCGACCGCCCTGCTCAAGTGACCGCCCCGCTCGACCGTCAGACGGCGACCTCGACCGACACGGAGGGGTCGGCGAAGCGCTCGTTCGGCACCCGGGCGAACCAGCCGGGCCGGCCCGGGTCGCGGTCGTACGGGTAGCCGCCGGTCTCCCGGTAGAGCTCGGCGTAGCGGGCCACCCGCTCCCGGTCCAGCCGCACGCCCAGCCCGGGCCCCTGCGGCACCGCGATGGCGCCCTCCGCGTACGCCATCCGGCCGCCCTCGATCACGTCGTCCCGTAGCTGGTGGTAGTGGGCGTCGGCCGCGTACGTCAGGTTGGGCAGCACCGCGCCGAGGTGCAGCATGGTCGCGAGCTGGATGCCCAGCTCGCCGGAGGAGTGCACGGCCACGTCCACCTGGAACGTCTCGCACACCCCCGCCGCCTTGACGCACGGCCTGATGCCGCCCCAGAACGTGGTGTCCAGCAGCACCACGTCGGCGCCCCGGCGCAGCACGTTCGCGGCGAGCTGCTCGAAGTTGACCACCACGGTGTTGGTCGCGATCGGCACCCTGACCTGCTCGCGGACCAGCCGCAGCCCTTCCAGCCCGAAGACCGGGTCCTCCAGGTAGTCGTTGTCCAGGTGCTCGATGGCCCGGCCGAACCGGACGGCCTCGGCCATCGACAGCACCGCGTTCGGGTCGTAGCGGAACCGGTCGCCGGGGAACGCCTCGGCCAGCGCCCGGTAGCACTCCAGCTCGTAGTCCGGCGGGAACACGCCGCCCTTGAGCTTGTGGACGGTGAACCCGTGGGCCGCCTTGAGCGCGCGGGTCTGCTCGACGAGCTGGTCCGGCGTGCGCACCTCGGCGTAGCCGTCGGCGGCGTAGCGGTAGAACAGGTAGGAGGCGAACGGGACGGCGTCGCGCACCCGGCCGCCCAGCAGGTCGCACACCGGCACGCCGAGGTGCTGCCCGATCAGGTCGAGGCAGGCGAACTCGACGGCGGCCAGGAGCTGCGTCCGGTTGTTGTAGAGCGAGGCCGTCGGGTTCGCGATCTTGAAGCGGAGCGCTTCGAGCTGGAACGGGTCGTGGTCCTTCAGGTAGGGCACGAGCGCGCGGAACGCCGCCTCGGCGCTCTCGCCGCCGCCGCCCATCTCGCCCAGGCCGACGAGCCCGTTGTCGGCCTCGACCTCGACGATCGTGCGGACGAACCGGCCCCAGTGCGCGCCGTTGCTGTGCCGCAGCGGCGCCTCCAAAGGCACGGCGACCGTCGTGGCCCGGATGTCAACGATCTTCACAGGTCCCCCCAGACGACGGCGACCCCGCAGGCCGGGAGCCGTACCTTGACCGATTCCCCGTCAACCCCGGCAGGCCGCACGTCGTGGCCCAGACCGGCGCTCACGCTCGCGCGGCGCAGGCCCGGCAGGGTGACCGTCACCTCGACGGGCTCGGGGGCCAGCGACTGCAGCCGTACCAGCGTGGACTCCCCGTCCCTGCCCAGCGAGGTCACCAGCACGTCCGGGTGGTCGGCCGACACGTACGTCCTGGCCGCCTCGCCGGCAGGCCCGGTGAGCAGCGCGCCCACGAACGGGTCGGTCAGCCCGGTGGCGGCCAGCGCGCCGAGCCGCCTGCCCGGGGCGCCCGCCTCGGACCTGACGGCGTAGCGGAACGTGGTCTCGCCCTGCTGTTGCGCCGGGAAGTTGGTGTCCCAGATGTTGTTGAGCGCCCACGAGTAGACCGTGCCGTCCTCCTGGTCGAGCGTCGGGGGGAACGGCGCGTACGGCATGTGGATGGTGCCGAGCTGCACCAGCGGCGCTTCCAGGGTGGCCCAGGCGACGGTCAGCTCCGGGTCCTCGAAGGCGATCCAGTGCCGGATCGGCAGCATGTACTCGGCCGAGCCGGGCACGCGCGGCACGTCAGGCCCGCCGACGCCGCCGGTCAGCTCCCAGGCCGTGGGCTGCCCGGTGGCCAGCGGGAAGGCCAGGAACACCGCCTCCTTGGCCGGGGTGCCCTGCTTGGCGAGCTGGTAGGTCAGGTCGAGGCGGGCGACGCCGTGGTGCAGCTCGACGGTGGTGCGCAGCCAGTCGACGCCTTTGCCGCGCAGCTCGACGACCAGCTTCTCGCCGACGGCGGTGCGCTCGGCCTTGACGATCGTGGCGTTGCCCGCGATGGCGCGGTCGCCGAGCAGGGTGCGGTCGTGCGCGCCGACGTGCCCGGACAGGTGGTTGAAGTGCGGGGCGGTGGCGTAGCGGTCGTAGACGTACTGGCCGAATCCGGCGGCGGCGTCCTGGTTGACCAGCTCGCGGCCGGCGACCTTGTCGAACACCGAGCCGATGTAGCCTTCGCGGACGTCGTAGGCGACCCGGTAGAACTCGTTCTCGATGACGCCGCCGGGGTCGAGGGCGACGGGCTCGGGGGCCTGCCGCTCGCCGCGCACGACGTCGAGCCGTACGTACCCGAATCCCGAAACATCCGGCACGACGGCGTGGATGTGCCGCCCGATCGGCCGCGTCGGCCAGTCCGCCGGATCGACGTACTCCTCGTGGTGCGGCACCGTCTCCCCGGTGCGCGCGTCCACCAGCGCGATCGGCACGTCCACCGGCACCACGTCCCTGGGCAGGAACGTCCGCACCACGTCCGTCCGCGTCGCCGTCCCCGGGTTGAACACCGCGAACGCCGCCAGCGCCGCGCCGCCCGAGCCCTCGGCCGACAGCGCCGCCGCGAACCTGCGCACGCCCGCCTGGAGCAGGTCCGCCGCGTCGTCCTGCGCGTCGTAGGCGCCCGACGACTTGCGCGTCCACTGCAGCCCGCCCGAGTCGCCCGCCTCCTCGGCGTCCTCCCACGGGTTGGCCGCGCCCCAGGTGTGCTCGTTGAACAGCGCCACCTTGTCGTAGGCGAGCCCGATCCGCTCCCCCGCGTCGACCCCGGCCAGCGTGTGCAGCGTCTCGGCCGTCCGCAACGCCGACTGCGCCCGCCGCACGTACCCGAGCGGGCGCGCCCCCGACCCGAGCCCGTCAGCCCACCAGTCGGTCCAGTCGCCCTCGTGCACGGCCAGCCGGTCGTGGTAGCGCTCGGCCACGTGGTCGAAGAAGTCGCTGTTGGCCGCCGAGCGCAGCCGCGGCCAGGCCCACTGCTCGTTCCAGCGCCGCGCGATCGACGCGGGCACGATCGACGGCCCGGCGTTGTCGGCGTGCGCGCCCTGCACCCGCAGGTGCAGCACGTCCAGCTCGTACGGCTCGCGCGGCGCGTCCGGCCCCTGCCACCCGAACGTGCCCGGCCCGTACGGGTAGCCGCGCGAGGCGAGCGCGGCCAGGTAGCGCGGCAGCAGGTCGTCGGCCAGCTCGTAGGAGTCGGTCAGCCCGACCGTGTTGCCCTCCATGTACGCCATGCCGTGGGGCGTGTCGGTGAACCACACGAGCAGTTCGTTCCCGCTCGGCGCCCGCCACCGGAACGGCCTGGTCAGCTTGTCGCCGCCGTGCAGGTACGGCACCGAGCGCCCGGCCCAGTTGTGCGCGGCGGCCAGGTAGCGCACGCCGGCCGCGTTCAGCGCGTCGATCAGCCCGACGACCGCGCCCGGCACGTCGGTGTGCATGGCCGAGCGCGCCGGGATGCCGTACGCCTGCCGCAGCTCGCCGGTGAAGCGGAGCTGCCGGTAGAGCTCCTCGGTCGAGCACGCCTCGGTGTGGAGCTGGAACGGCAGCGCCGTGACCTCGATGATCCCGGCGCGGGCCAGCGCGGCGAACTTCTCGACCTGCTCGGCGGGCCGGGCCTCCAGCCACTTCAGCGCGGGCATGGACGACTCGACCGACCAGCGGAACTTCGCGTCGTCGGGCCAGGAGGCGGTCTCCTCGCCCAGCCGGACGGCCGCGTCCAGGTAGTCCAGGTGGTGGCGCAGCACCGTGCCCTGCGGGTCGGTGTAGCCGATGTCCAGGTGCGAGTGGTGCACGACGAACACGTTCCACTTGCGCTGCGGCCCGACCGTGATCTGCGCGGTGCCGACCACGCCGGCGTCGTCGCGGCACTCCAGCGTCAACGCGCGCGGCGCGCTCACCTCCGGCACCAGCAGCGTCACGTCGGTCCCTGAGGCGCTGTCGACGCCCACCAGCACGTGCGTGAGCGCCCGCGTGCTCGACACCCGCACCGCCTGCCGGCCGTCGTGGGTGAACAGCGGCAGCACCGCCACCCGCACCTCCAGCCCGCGCACGCTGATCACCGGCGTCGAGGTGTCGTCGCGCAGCGCCTGCCTGATCCCGTCGTAGTCCGGGGATCCGAGGCTGCGCTGCAGCAACCGGCTCGTCATCAAACACTCCCTAGAGACAGGCCCCGTGCGAAGAGGCGCTGGGTGGCGAGGAACAGCACGACCGTGGGCAGCGACACGACCAGGCCCGCCGCCAGGCCGACCGGGACGGGCGTCCCGGCGTACACGTCGGTCATCAGGCCGGCGAGCGCGGTCATGACGGGCCGCACCTCGGCGGTCTGCGTCAGCGTCAGGCCGAAGATCAGGTCGTTCCAGATGAAGGTGAACTCCAGGATGAACACGGCGGCCAGCGCGCTGGTGGCCAGCGGCAGGTAGATCCGCCAGAAGACGCGCCAGGTGGAGGCCCCGTCCATGCGGGCGGCCTCGAAGATCGAGAACGCCACCCCGCTGTAGAAGTTGCGCAGCACGAACGCGGCCAGCGGCACGTTGATCGCCGTGTAGATCAGGATCATGCCGAGGCGGCTGTCGTACAGCCCGGCGTCGCTGTAGCCGACGAACAGCGGCACGAGCAGCATCTGCGACGGGAAGACGGTGCCGCCGAACAGCAGCAGGAACCACCAGAAGCCGTGCCGCAACCGCAGCACCACGATCGTGTAGCCGGCCAGCGCGCCGATGAGCACGCCGAGCGCGGGCGACACGACGCTGTAGAGGGCGGTGCTGGCCAGACTGGGGCCCAGGTCGGCGCCCTCCAGCGCGCGGGCGAAGTTGTCCAGCAGCGCGAAGTCGCCCGGCGGCGCCCAGGCCCGCGCCGGGTCGTACGACTCGGCCGGTCTGGAGGCGTTGACGATGAGCAGGTAGGTGGGCCCGAGCCAGATCAGCCCGAGCACGACGAGGACCGCGCGCCGGATCATCGCACCTGCCGCTTCAGGTAGAGGTAGGAGGCCAGCCCCGCGACCACGGTGAGCGCCACCGCGACCGTGGAGCCGTAACCGTAGTCGCCGGCCACGAACGTCTCCTTGTACATGGTCACGGCGAGCGTCTCGGAGTTGCGCCCCGGGCCGCCCTGCGTCAGGACCCAGACGATGTCGAACGTCTTCAGGCTCGCCACCAGCGCCAGCCCCACCACGACCGCGGTGAGCGGCCGCATCAGCGGCCAGATGACGTGGCGGAACAGCCGCCAGCCGGACGCCCCGTCGAGCCGGGCCGCCTCGATCGGCCCCTTCGGGATCGACTGCAGCCCGACCACGAACAGCAGCGTGTTGACGCCGAGCTGCTGCCACGTCCACACGAGCAGCATCGCGATCGTGTTGTGCGGCGCCTTCTGCAGGAACGCGGTGTCGACGCCGAGGAGCAGATTGGCGACGCCGCCGTGCGACAGCACCGGGCTCCACACCATGGCCAGCCCGGCGCCGCTGAGCGCGTACGGGAGCATGAACGGCACCCGGTACCAGGCGCCGCCCCTGATGTCGTAGGACAGCACCGCCACCAGCAGGCCGAGGCCCACGGGCAGCGCCATCGTGCCGACGACCCAGATCAGCGTGTTGCCGGCCGAGGACAGCAGCACGGGGTCGTCGAAGAGCTTGGCGAAGTTGGCCAGGCCCGCCCATTCGGGCGGCGCCAGCCCGTCGTACCGGGTCAGGCTCAGGTACGCGGTCCACACGAACGGCGCGTAGAGCAGCCCGGCGACGAGCAGCGCGGCGGGGGCGACGTACCCGTGCCTGAACCTGCCGAGGATCGGGGCGCGCGTCACTGATGCGTGCTCCAGTACTCGTCGGCCTCCTTCTGGATCGTCTCCAGCACCTCCATGTACGTCCCGGGTTCGGTGACGAACTTGCTGAAACCGTCCAGGGCGGCTGTCAGGATGGGCGGCGGGGTGGCCTCGAAGTAGCGGTTGACCAGGCGGTACTCGCCGCTGCCCGCGTCCTTGGTGACCTGGCCGAGCGCCTCGTCCTCGATGGTGACCTTGGGGTTGGCGCTCACGTCGCCACGGATGCCGGCCCACTTCTTCTGGGCTTCGGCGGTGGTCCACCACTTGAGGTACTTCATGCTCGCGTCGGGGTCGGCGGCCTTGGCGAGGGAGCAGAGCGGGCCGCTCTCGAAGATCATCGAGGTCTTGGGCAGGCTCGCGTTCACGTTGGGGATGACGAAGAAGCCGTAGTCGGCGCCGGCTTTCATGTCGCGCTGGGTCATGCTGGTGTTGAACCAGGTGCCGAACGAGACCATCGCGGCCTTGCCGGTCTTCAGCACGTCGCCGGGGTCCGTTTTATCGCCCGGATTCATGAAATATCCGGCGTCGATGAGCTCTTTCCACTTCTCCATCACCGCGACCACGCCCGGATCGGTGTACTTCGCCTGACCCGTGGACAGCCGGTCGTACAGGTCGGGGTCCATCCCGGCCATGATCTGCTCGAACCAGACGAACGAGAACAGCACGCTGGTGTGGTAGAACGCCTTCACGTCGTGCTGCTTCAGCGTCTCGGCGATCTTGACCAGGTCCTCCCAGGTGGCCGGGGGCTTCAGGTCGTGCTCGTCGAAGATCTTCTTGTTGTAGAACATGCCCCAGTACGCGACGTTCATCGGCACGCAGTACTGCTTGCCGTCGATCGTGTAGTAGGGCGCCAGGTCCTGCGACAGGTCGCCGGCCTTGATGGCCTCCTGCCAGACGGCCGTGGTGTCGGCCACCTGCTTCTGCTTGACGATCTCCTGCAGCATCCCCCCGGTCTGCCAGGTGAAGAGGTCAGGCTTGACGTTCGTGCGGAACGAGGCCTTGATGAACGCCTGATACTGCGCGGAGTCGGTGTAGCCGGTGGGCTTCATGGACAGGCCGATGCTCTGCTTGGACGCAGCGCCCATCTCCTCGAAGTACTTGCTCCACGCGCCCTTGTCGTTGTAGAGGGTGAGCTCTGTCTTCTTCTGCGCCGTCTCGGCGCCGTTCCCGCCACAGGCGGCGAGAAGGACGGCCGCCACGCCGAGCGTGGCCACTCGTGACCGGACCATGTTCCCGGCCTCCTTGATCATTTGGGGGGGTTGTGCAACCGCTGCTCGATGACCGTCTTCACGTCCACCAGATGGGCCCGCATGCGCTCCCCGGCCAGCGCGGCGTCGCCCGCCTCGATGGCCTCCAGGATCGACAGGTGCTCGTCGTAGTCGCGGCGGCGGTCGTCGAAGATCTGCAGGATCTGGCGCTGCTCCGGCCCGTGGATCGTGAGCAGCGAGTCCACGACCTCGTGCAGCACGCTGTTGCCCGCCATCCGGGCGGCGGCCCGGTGGAAGGTCATGTTGGCGTCGTGCAGCTCGGCGTCCTGGCCGCGCAGGTGGTCGCCGGCGGCGGCGAGCACCCGCTTGAGCGCGGCCAGTTCCTCGGGCGAGCCGCGTTCGGCCGCCATCGCCGCCAGCGGCGGCTCGATGACGATCCGGGCGTCCAGCAGGTCGAGGAGCTGGGCGCCGTGCATCTCGCGCATGTTGGGGTTGGGCAGCACGAGCCGCTCGATCGCCGCCCCGACGTAGATGCCGGAGCCGTGCCGCAGCTCGATGGCCCCGGTGGCCTCCAGCCTGCGCAGCGCCTCGCGCAGCGTCGGGGTGGTGACGGCGAAGCGCTGGGAGAGCTCCCTGGTGGATGGCAGCCGGTCACCCGGCCGGTGCCCGCCCGCGTGGATGAGCTCCAGCATGCGCTCGGTGAGAGCGTCGGAGAGGGTGGGCCGTGCTACCTCGGACATATCAAGTGATCTAATCACTTATCCGGGACGGCGTCTATGACGGAGTGCCGACTTTTCCGGTTCTCAGCGTTCGAGCAGCTTGCGCAACTGCTCGATCTGCTCCCTGCGTGACGCCTGCACCTGCGCCGCCCACCGCATGACCTCGGGATTGGCGCCGTCGAGCACCTCGGTCCCGGCCATCCGCGCCGCGTCGCCCTGATGCGCGATCAGCAGCGCCATCAGCTCCGGCTCCGGATCCTTCGCCTTCCGGAGCGCGTCGATCTTCTTCTGCTCGGTCTCCGGCAGCCCGCCGTGATGGTCGTGCGCCCCGTCGGGCGGCGTCAGCGGCTGCCCCCAGGCGTGCAGCCACCGCAGCATCATCTCGACCTCGCTCTGCTGCGTGGCGGCGATGGCCTCGGTCAGCGTCCTCAGCTCCGGCGTGGTCGCCCTGTCGGCGCCGACCTTGGCGATCTCGATGCCCTGCCGGTGGTGCTGCACCATCATCTGCACGAACATCACGTCGTCGGCGTTGACCGGAGGCGCCGCGGCCTCACCCGGCCCGCAGGCGACCGTCAGCAGGAGTCCCAGGGCCGCTAAGACGTACCTCATGTCACGCCAGCCTTACACGCCGACAGCCCTCCGTCCACGGACGGGACTTGACTACGATTAGTAATCACTGCCTTACTGAGGGTGCTAGAGGTCGTCCCCGGACCGAAAGGGTCTCTGATGAAGGCATTCACCAAGCGAGCCGCCGCCGTCGCGCTCTGCGCCGCCGTCGCGCTGCCCGCCAGCGGCGTCGCCGCCCCCGCCAACGCCGCCGTCCAGCAGGCAGCGGCGCTCCAGCGCGCCGCGGCCCAGTGCGCGGCCGGCGAGATCTGCTTCTGGCACGACCGCGACTACCGGGGCACCCCCTGGCGCTGGATGCCCTCCAACGGCTACCGCGACATGCCGCCCAACCTCCACGACCACGTCTACTCCTTCTACGCCAACGTCCGGGGCTGCTTCATCGACTACGACCCCCGCGAGTTCCGCAAGGTCAACATCGGCGACTACGCGCAGGCGTACGACACCAACTTCGGCAAGCGCATCGACGCGGTGGCCCTCCACAGCGCCTGCTGACGCCGGGCCGGGTCTTCACGCACGCAAGGTCAGCGACTGGAACCGGGAGTGGTCCGCACCGACGGCATGGAAGTCCACGACCTCGAAGACCCGGCTCGCCTGCTCCACCAGCTCCTCGTCGCTCCGGAACGAGAAGAACCGGGGCGGCCACTGCTCGTCGTCCGCGAACTCCCCCTCCCCGGTCAGGCTGCCCCCGCCGTAGACGCCGAGAAAGAACAGCCCGCCCGGCCGCATCACCCGGTGGATCGCCTCCAGCACCGCGGGCAGGTCGCGGTCGGGCACGTGCAGCAGGCAGTTGAGCGCGTAGACGGCGTCGAACGAGCCGGGCGCGAAGTCCAGGCCCAGAAAGTCCATGACCCGGGCGTCGAGCCCCTTCTCCCGGCACCGCGCGACCATCTCCGGCGACAGGTCGACGGCCACCACGTCCAGGCCGTGGTCACGGAAGTAGACGCTGTCCTGGCCGGTGCCCGCGCCGATCTCCAGCAGCTTGCCGCCGTCCGGCAGCCGGCCCAGGAACGCCTCCCGCTCGGCCTGCTTCCACGCCGCCTTGCCGCTCGCGTCGCGCTGCCGCGCGCTGCGGTCGTACGCCTCACGCAGCGGTCCGAGCACGTCGTCGTAACGCGCGCTCATGGCAGGTCGGGACGCACCAGCGCCTGTGCGAACGGCTCCCCGGTGCGGCGCGCGTACACCATCCGCGCCTTCACCTCCCCGAGCGTGCGCGGCCGGTAACCGGGCCCGCCACAGCAGCTCCGAGGGAAGCGCACGCCCGCGTGCAGCAGCACCGACAGCACCCGCCACGCCGCGACGTCACGACGCCTCGGCGCCGCGAACGCCGTCCCCACGTGGATCAGCACCCCCGCGCAGCGCGGGCAGCGCCGCTCGGAGCCGCCGGCATAGGGCTGCTTGTACGAGGCGCGGCACGGGAGACAGACGAAGGACGTCTTCGCATGAGACATGTGGTCGGCTCACCTCCCGGAGCAGTCGTCATCCTAGGCTCCACCCGATCAGCGATCAACGAGATTGCCCCCGGACGCGAAGCGGCCCCCCGCGGGCAACCGCGAGGGGCCCAGGCGGACGATCAGAGCGTCAGGCAGCCCACGAGCGGGACTTCGGGCGGAATGACCACGGCTCCGAGCGGATCGGCGGCGCCCCCGGTGGTGCAGTTGGCCATCAGCACGGGATCGATCCGCTGGACCGAATCCAGGACCGAGATCTTTTTCGGGTCGACGACCGCGTGCGCGGCCGACGCCGGCAGCACCAGCCCACCGGCGACCACGACGACTGCGGCGAGCTTGCGGGGAGATGTACGCACTGAACCTCCATGGGTGTGTACGTGAACGACCATCGTTCATCACTGATGGTAGTTTTCAGGTAACACCCAGTACATGGCACGGGCATTAGAAAGCTCCCATGTACGCGCCCAGGCCGGCTTGCGGTTGCCCCTCAACCAGCCGGCTTTATCGGGCGGGCAGGCGGCTCAGCACGTTGGCGACCTCGTCCCGCATCTCCGGCGTGAGAGTGCCGTCCTCCTTCGTGAACGGGATCTCCAGGACGAGGTTGCTCACCCGCACCCACACCGTCAGCCGGGCCCCGTCGCGTTCCGCGAACGCCTCGTCCCCCAGGCCCTTCACCGGCTTGACCGGCTTCTCGGGCCACTGCGTTCTCCGGTAGTAGGCGAAGATCTCCTTGGCGACGGCGATCCCGCTCCGCCCCTGCCATGCCCGCCCGAGCCGCAGCTTGAGCCCGCCGCACTGGGTCGCCGACTCGGGAACCCCTTCAGGCAGCAGCGAGCAGGCGTACGGCGCCACCGCGAACCGCCCGTCCGCCGGGTCCGCGACGGCGGGGGCGGGCCGGTCCATCGCCTCGGCGATCCACCGCGCGGCCTTCAGCGCCCCCTCCTGATGCCGCGGAGCTGGCTTCGCCCGCCAGCCGTAGTTGATGTTGACCACCGCGTTGCCGAGCCGGAAGGCCAGGACCGTGGCGTGCCTCCCCAGAGCCGGGGCCTGGACGAACGACTCGTCGCCCACCTGCGCGTCGACGGGGGGTTCGGGCCGATCCCTGACCGCCATCGCGGGGAAGGCGGAGTCCGGGGGCCTGACGAAGAAGGCGTGTGCCGCCGCGACGTCCGCGGCCAGGTGGACGCCGACGCTGAGCTCGTGGACCGCCTGCCCTTTCAGCGACAGGCCGGGGGTGGTCCAGGTGCACCCGCCCTCGTCGTACTTCTGCTCGGCGAGCGTGACGAGCTGCTCCACCTGCTCGGCGGTGAGCAGCGAGCAGGGGTCGACGACCCCGGTGAACCTGCCGGGCCCCGACGGCGGCGGGCTCGCCGCCCGGGTCGGGCGAGGCGGCGCCGGCTCGGCCGAGCAGGCGGCTGCGGTGAGCAGCACGAGTACGGCCAGCACGACCCTGATCACGACAGCGCCTCCACGATCCACCGGGCGGCCCGCTCGGCCTTGGCCTCGTCGCCCGCCCGCACGTACCCGAGCAGGTTCGCCTTCCTGAAGACCACCACCGGCGGGCCGGGAACCTGCGGCGTCCCTTCGCGGAACGCCAGCGCCTCGTCCGCGAGGTCCAGAGCCCGCGTGTCGTCGTCCCGCCATCCGGCGAACATCTCCTTCGCCTGGGCGACGCCGTCACCCGCCGGGCCGCGCCGCGGCGCCCAGAACTCCAGCCTCAGCTGCCGCCGGTCCGAGGACTCGTTCGGCTCCTCCCACGAACAGGTCGCCGAGTTCCCGGTCCGCGCGTACGCCGACGGCTCGACGAGCTGCCGCACCTGCGCGGGGCTGAGCACGGCACACGCGATCGGCGGCTCCGCGTACGTGCCGGGCGCGACCGGAGCGGCAGCAGGATCGGCCGGGCTCGCCCGGACCAGCGCGTCCGCCATCCGGCGGGCCACCGCCACCGCCCCCTGACGCAGCCGCCGGGCGCCCGGCGCCGGCCCGAAGTGCTCGACCTCCACCAGCAGGTTGCCGACCCGGAATACCACCTTGACGAGCTCCACCCGTTCCGTGCCCGCCGCGACGTGGTCCAGCAGATGGCCCTCGTCCCCCACGCCCCGCACCACCCGCGCCCGCCCGCCGAGCAGGTCGCGGGAATCGCCGTTGACCCACAGGGAACGGGGTGACGTGTCCGGGCGGAGGTCACGGGCCAGGCTCCTGCGATACTCCTCATGAGCCTGCGCGGAGGTGTAGTCCCAGGGCTCCCCGTCGTCGTTGATCCACCTGACCCCCAGCTCGCTGCCCGGCTTCGTCCAGACGCAGTGCCGTCCCTCCAGCCTGCTCCCGCCGCCGGGCACGAGCCGCTTGACCAGGTCCGCGTCGACCATCGCGCACAGGTCGAGCGGCGCGGGGAACCTCGGCTGCGTCCCCGGCGGCAGCGGGCTGAGCCACAGCATCAGGGCGATCATCAGGCGCACCGGAGGACCCTATGAGAGCCCGGTATGTTCCCGGTATGCCGACCGCCGCAAGGCCTATTTCTTCGACCCTTCGATCTTCTTCGGGCCTTCGATCCGGAGGGCGACGAACGGCTTCGAAGCACGGATGAAGGCAGCGATGAGCGTCCTGGAAACGGCCCGCTGCTGATCCAGCTCCTCACCGGTTTTCAGCTCGTTCATGCGGTCGACGGCCTGCAGCGCCTCCCAGCCCTTGGCGATGAGCGACTCATCGTCCGTCAGGAGCTCCATCCGGTACAGCGCCTCCAGAGCCGCCGACCGCAACCGCTGCTCCTCCCGGCGCAGCTCGATCCAGCTCGACTGCTCCGGGCTCTCCTGCCTCGCGTACCAAAGATCAAGCTGCCCGCGCCGATAGTTGGTGAGTGCGCCCCCGAGAGTGCAGTACGCGTCCATGCGTTCCGCCCTGAGCCTGTCGGCCCTCGCCAGGTGTTCCGCCCGGTTCGCCGTTCGCGCGGCTAACAGGTGGTTCAGCGTGGCTCCGAGAAGAGTGCCCAGTACCGCGACGATGCTTGTCACAACCGCTCCCATAGCGTCATGGAAGCACACGCCCCGCGACGCCCACGGGCAGGGACAATGACGAATGGGCCACTGGAGATTGGAGAGGCTGAGTTTCAAGCTGTCTATCGAGAAGGCGCGTCTACTTCAAGCTGGGCGAGAACGGGCCCAGCGTGGACCCCTACGGCTACGTATGGAGCCCCAAGCACGTTCCGGTCGATGACTCCAACCCGCGGTCGCTTCGTCCTTCGAGCACATCCAGGGCCCCTGGTACCACTGGAGCGACAGCTACTAGCGCTGTCCACGGCCATCGGACGAGCCCGCATCCGCAGCGAACGCCGGCAACGCTGGGGCCGTCCTGAGCAGCTTGATCATCCGCACCTAGCGGACCATCGTGGTCAACGCCCTAGCGAGGGCGGATGAGCGAGTGCGTCGCCTCAAGCCAGTCAGTGGCGATGTCCGTCCCCGTGATCCGGCCGATCAGCGTCAGGACGGAGCTGATGCTCTCGCCCTCGTCCACGCGATCCTCGATGACGTCGTCGCCACTGGTCCGTAAGCGCAGCCCTTCCATGAGGTGGTCGAGCGCGTGCGGATCGCTCCCGCGCACGGGGTCGGGCCAGGTGGGCTGGAAGGCGACAACCACCTCCCCGTCCTTCAGATACTTGAAATGGTCATGGCCACCCATATCCATACTGAAGCAGAGCGCCTCCCGCCCGCCCGCAGTCAACGGCAGCAGGAAATCGTCGTCGGTCGGCCCCGGAATGACGCAGGTCCACCCTCCGGCCTCGCCCACCCAGGTGGGCCCGCCTTCCTCACTGTTGTCGAGCAATTCGTTCAGGTGGCTCGGCGTACTGGTGGCGAGGTCCAGGGAGAAGGCCTCAGCGACGGCGTCGCGATCCATTCCTTTGACCCAGAGGGCGCTGAACCCCAGCGTCCACAGGTCCATCTCGTCATCGAGTCCCTCGGTGAAGATGGTCGAGGCCAGGAGATCGTGCAGGTGCGTCGGCGACTGCATGCTCACCTTCCGATGGTGGAGGAACCGGGAAAGGGCGAGGCCCTCTCCCGGCCATGACGGTGGTGCGCCGTTGCGGATTCTGGCCCAGAAGGCATGTGACGGCCAGTCGCCCGCGCCACCTTCGAGCTCACGGTATGCAAAAGGCCCTCCCGGATCATCCGGAAGGGCCTTTGACCTGGAGCCGCCTTGGGGATTCGAACCCCAGACCCCTTCATTACGAGATTCCGCATGATCGTCCAGAACCGTCCATGCGGGCCTTCCGCTCCAGCTCAGGGGCCAAATTTGCATGATCACAGTCCATGCCCGTCCACCAGCGTTCTGGGGCGTTGTTAGCACCGGCGTTAGCAAGATCGCCCGGTCGGGATGGCCCGAACTTCGCGAACCACAGACCCCTCCTCGCCCCGAACTGGCTACGCTGCCACGGAGAGTGACCGAAGGGGGCTGAGTGTCACAGGACCGCGACTTGCCACCAATGACCTTCGTCCGAAGCAGCCCGCGCCCGCCCTGGATCAGGAGGGTAGCGAACGGGGTACCGAAGCGCCTGGCCGTGGTCCTCGCAGCATCAGCTTTGTTCACTGGCTTCGGAGCCGGAGCGCTGCTCACCTCCGATACCTCATCGTCCACGACCGCAGTAAAGCCAGCTGGATCGGCTTCTCCCCCGACGTCGTCGGCCTCGCCCCTTCCATCCCCGTCCACGCCCGTCGCGAGCCCTTCCCCGTCAGGCAGCCCGAACGCTGAGCGGCGAGCACGGAAGCGCAAAACGACCGTCATTCCGCGCTCCCGAGATCAGCAACCGCCACGACCCAAGCCTCGATCCACAACCCCTGGGCACCCTGCGCGGGACTTCTGCTCTCGGTTCTCCGACTTCCGCGCGCCGTACTGTCGGATGCTGTTGAACAACCGCTGAACGCCTCGCCGGGTGATCTTCAGCCGGTTCGCAGTCCCTGGGGCTGGGCACGGAGGATGTCCATGGCCGTGTGGACACAACTGCCACAGATCCACACTCCAGGACCGGCAACCAGAGGTCCAAGGTCCTTGCAGCCGCAGAACGAGCATGCGCGATCCGGCCCCTTGGCCTTACCGATCCGCCGGTGCCTGCGTTGGACCGGCGGAATCCACTCCTCCATCTCCTTCTTGATCCTTGCAACGTCTACCCCGAGGTCATTCAGGACTCGTCGAGCCGACGATCCGGGGTCCGTGGCGAGACAGAACAGGACATGCTCGGAGCGATACTGTGACTGACCTCGACGCGCGGCCAAACGGCGTGCGTGGTGCATGACATCATCAGCCTCGCCGTCGCCCACTACGCGGCGCTCGTGCCCGTCCTCGCCGAGGATCATCGTGGGCTCGAACAAGCGGGCGTTGGCCTCGCGTACCTTCTCGCGGGTAACTCCGAGCTGGTCCAGGATGTTTGCGGCCACACCCACATGGAGCAGTCCGAGGAGTAGGTGCTGTGTGCCTGGCACGCTGTCGTCGGCGTCTGCTGCGGCCTGGGCCGCCTGTAGGCAGGCAGAAAGGCGCGGCCCCATCATTATGTGCTCGGCGGCCTCGCCCAGTAGATCGCTGACTTCTAGCCGGTGAGCGAACTTCTGCCGAGCTGCTTGCTTGGACACCCCGAGCCGTTCGCCGATCAGCGTCCAGGAGACGTTCGCCGCGCGTGCGGCGCCCACGAAGTGCTCGATCAGGTCGTCGGCAAGGGCGGCGGTTTCCCCAGCGACGGTGACTGCCGCTTGCAGGAGCGCGAGCGGATCATCACCGTCAGCGCGTTCTTGTACGGCAGTGATTAGCTCGCGCAGGTTCACCTCAGCCATACGACAACCCTAAATTGTCGAATTGAAGGCGACAATCCCCAATTGTCGAATCTGGGCTAGTCGAACGGCCGGAGGAGCGGGCCGAAGATATGCACGCCGATCTCCCACGCCTGACGCTGGGCAAGCATCTGCCCTGCCACCTGCGGGTGCGACGTGCTCCACGCCTGGGCGGCTGCGGCGTCGGTGAAGAAGTTGATGTAGCCGCAACAGACGTCCGCTGCCACCGATGGCACCGAAGTGTCAGCGCTCGACTCGGGCGGACAGGTCTCACAGCAGGCTGCATCTTCCTGCTGGCCGTAGAAGACCACAGCAGAGCCCGGTTTCCACTCCACCTGGTCACCCTGCGCAGAAACCGTGACAGTGATCGCCTGGCCGGTACCGGGCTCGGTGGCATGAATCGTGACGTCCCGACCGATCATCGCGGCGATACCCAGTGCGTCGATAGCGCACATGGAGTAGACCTCGGGACCCCCGCTGATCTGCACCCGGTGCAGGGTCGGAGTCGGGGAGAACGGATAGGCGGCGACGATCACACCACTATGGTCCAAGCGCAGGAAGTCAGCCGCATGGAGCTGAGCCATCACCTCGGAGCCGCTACTCCCGTACGGCGCTGCGGCCTGGTCGAGATCCTTCTGAGCAGGCGGCTGGCCGGTCTCGACAAAAGCCCTCAGGACACGCTGATGCACCGCCCGCAAGCCGCCTTCCACGGGAGCGACCCTGCCGAGCCCGGCGCGGCCGGCTGCCTGAGCGAGCGCAGCAGGGATCGGAGTATCGACGGCGTGACGCAGAGCCTCCCGCAGCGCGACCACCGAGGGAGCGCCGCCGGTCGGCCCTGACTCATCTCGGTAGAGGCGACATGAGACGCTGGCCGGGGTGTTCGGCGCGGCAAAGACGTCTACCCCATTGATCAGCAGGGTCGGAGACCCATGCATACCCCAACGAGCCGCGTCGGCCTGGTTGTCGATCACGTGTGTAGTTATCTGCGCCTCTGGGTGGTCGGTGAGGGCATGGACGAGTCGTTCCCGCAACACTGCCTCGTTCGGGCAGTCGGGCACGGTCAGCATGGTCAGCTCCAGCATGGTCGCCTCCTGGTCCTGGACGGCATTTACGCTCACCTTGGACGGTAAGGGTTCCAGTGCACTGGAAGGTCAAGCGTAGAGTCGAAGGATGCGCATAGGAGCACTCGCCGAACATGCCGGAGTCAGCGCGAAAACCATCCGGTTCTACGAGGAGGCTGGCCTGATGCCCGCCCCGCCTCGCACCTCGACCGGCTACCGCGACTACCCGGCCGAAGCCGCTGACCGGCTGGGTTTCATCCGCGATGCGCAAGCCGCAGGACTCACCCTCGCTGAAATCAGGAGCGTCCTGGCGATCCGCGACAGCGGCCGCGCCCCGTGCAACCACGTCACCGACCTGATTGACCAGCACCTCGTCCAGATCGAACAGCGCCTTGCAGAACTCGCCCAAGCACGGGACGCCCTCCGACGACTCAAGCGCCGCGCCGACGCCACCGATCCGACCCGCTGTGCCAGCAAGGATGTGTGCAGCATCCTCACCAATCCCGGATCCAGCACCCAACCCAAGGTCGGAGGTCATGAGGAAGGCAGTGCGGACCACTCCACCAACGGCGGACGAACCGCCGCGCACAGCGGCTGACCGCGAGAGTCCGTCAAGCTCAGCCGCGCCACCAATCCGCCATGCTCAACCGCCGCCTCCAGCACGCTCGCGGGGATGCCGTCGAACCACAGCTTCGCCCGCCGAAACATCGTGAACGCCCCGGCCTCATCGACCGTCCCCCATGACAGATACACGAACCGACCGCCCGGCCCGCCCTGCACGTACGGGCCAAGAAGGTCCCACCCGGCCCCGTTGCGAGTCGCCTTGGCCGCCAACTCCCACACCGCCGATGGAGCATCACCCGGATACAGCTGGAGCAACTCGTCGGGACGCCCCCGGCGCTGCACACCGACGTGGATATTGCTGTAGCCCGGAAATCCCGGGGCCTGCCCACACTGCCGACCTGGCAGATCGCTCGCCTCGATACGAATCAGCACACCAGCATCATCCCTGGGTCGGGGCCGCCCCCACAGCTCCCCCTGCCTGATCACCTCGTACGCCGTCGACCCACCGCGAAGCGGCAGCGGACCGGGGACGGAGTGTCAAGCTCGGCTTCGCGTGTACATTCACGGATCACACTTCCACGATCATCTGTTGTCCTGCGGTCACAGCCGGGCTTGATACGGAGGAGCCGGTCTGCTGGGCTTGCCTGGGTCGATGGTGTGCGAGGCGATCAGGCTTCCACCGCAACCACTCCACACGCCCAGTCCCGCGAAATGATCACCTTGGGGCCGGAGATCCTCGCCGAAGGCATGTTCTGACCTTCAGTGGCACAACCGGGATGCCTGCCGCCTGGCCCTGTGAAGTACTTCGATCGACGTAGCCGGTATCTGCGTCGGACAGCGCGCGTGGGCGGTGCTGGCCGCGACCGGCCGGAGAGCCGCAGCGCGGCCAGCAGACCGCCAGACGCGCGCCGGGCCGCCGCAGGCGGACCGGCTTTAATGACGTACAGAAAAGTTGCTTTCACTTGCAGCGGGGTCAGCCTGTCACGGGCTCCGCGCCAGTCCAGACGCGCTCAAAGCTGCTTGCGTAGACGGCTGCGGCTCCCTCCGGCTCCTGGATGCGGAAGTGTGTCACCGGGGCCTTGGCTGCTGGAACTGCGTAGGCATGTGTGTTGACCATGAGCTGTCTATCAGCACGGTAGATCGAGTTGTAGAGGACCGTCCGATGCACCCGGAGCTCCACACCGGGCACCTCAACCAAAGGCCGGAAGAGCGCAAGAGCGTTCTTGGTCCTGGCCGCCATGACCTCCGGACCGATGCACTCGTCGATCCCCCTCGCGGCTACTTCCGCGCTTGCTGAGTCCCCAAGGAGGATTCGCACTCGCACGCCTGCCCGTGCCCGTTCTCCGATCGTCCGCATGACGGCAGGGTCCTCGGCAAGAAACAAGCCGCTGTAGGTGAGGATGCCAATCTCCTCTTGCGCGCTCCCAAAGAGTTCATGCCACACAACTCGGGGGACCTCGTGCCTGTGCCGGTAGACCGCGCGGATCTCTCCACAGAGCGGCCGCCTCCCGCCCTCGACGTCTGGCCATAGGTCGGCCTCGTCTACGCGAAGAAGATCAGCGACAGCCCACCGATGACGCGGGTACGGAACCCGTCCTCTGATCCAGCGCTCCACAGTCTTGGGGTCAACGGCCAGCCGGGCCGCCACGTCCACCGCCTGGAGACGGGCAACCGCCATGGCCTGGTGCAAGCGCTGGTTCATCCGCCCTGCTCCTCCCGCAGAACCACCTCTATCTGCGAAGCTAACACGAGACGTCCCTAGACGTCCCTAAGTCGTGGTATCCCGGCCCTCGACCCTGCGTGACCCTCAAGGCACACAAGCGAACGGAGGGACACGGATGCAGGGAAGGCAGATCATCAAGGAGCGGCAACGCGCCTACGCACAGGAGCTGCTCACCGGTCTTCGCCAAGAACTCACCGAACGAGACGTGCCGGTCGTCCTGGGCGTGACGACCGATGGGCGGCCCGCACTTGAAGTCACCGACAGCCAAGGCCGGTTGCGATGGATCTTCGCGCACCTGCCGTTCTGCTGGTTCTACTGGGGGGATCAGCAGAACGAACGGGTCTCGTTCCTCCGGTTGCCTGCGGCGGCTGACCGCATCACGGAGGCAGCTCGGGACGGCTGGCGCGAGGGCGACCAAGGAGAACTCGGCATCGACCTCAGCAAGATTGCCGATGCGTACCGCTGAGATCTTGACCGGCTGGCGGGTCTACTCCCAGATTGCCGACCGCCTCCGTGCTCGCATCAGCGAGGGTGTCTACCCGGCGGGCTCCCCCATGCCCAGCGAGGCAGAGCTGTGCGCGGAGTTCGGCGTAGCCCGCAACACCGCACGACGCGCCCTGACCGTCCTGGAGGACGAGGGCCTGATCGTCACCATCCCGTCCAAGGGGCGCGTGGTCTCCGGCAGTACGGCGGAGCCGTACCGCTATCGGCAGATCGCCGATGACCTCCGCGCTCAGATCACATCCGGAGCGCTCGGCCCTGCTGTCCCGAGCGAGGCCGCGCTCCGGCGGCGCTACACGGCGTCTCGCAATACCGTCCGCCAAGCCCTCAGCGTCCTGGAGCAGGAGGGATTGATCCACGCTGAGCACGGGCGGGGACGGTTCGTGAAGCAATGTGGCGAGACGTCCTGAGACGTCCAAGCGCGTCCCCTAGATCTGCGCCGGGGCTGCCAGGTTATGTTGAACAGCGTGGGACAAGCTGACTGGGCACATGACCTGGCCAAACACCTGCTGGAGCCGACCTTGCCCCGGCGCTGGGCGCACACCAAGGGCGTAGCCAAGCGCGCCGAATCTCTGACGCCGATCCTCGGCGCGGAGACCGACACCCTGATCGCCGCCGCCTACCTCCACGACATCGGGTATGCCCCGAATCTCGTCGAGACCGGGTTCCACCCGCTCGATGGCGCACGCTACTTGCGCGACGTAGCCAAAGCCGATGAGACGTTGTGTCGCCTTGTGGCGCACCACTCCTGCGCGGTCAACGAGGCACTCAACCGCAACCTCTTCGACGCCCTCACGACAGAGTTCAACGAGGAACGTCCGGAGTTGGTGGAGGCCCTAACGTACTGCGACATGACCACCGGCCCGGATGGCACCCATCTCGACGTCACCGAGCGCCTTGCCGAGATCCACTCGCGCTATGGCCCCGAGCACTTGGTGTCCCGCTCCATCACGACCTCGACCCCGTGCATCCTCGCCGCCGTCAAGGCTGTCGAGACAGCGCTATCCGATGTACGGCAGGCCAGTCCCGGCTAGGTAGTGCTCGATCCGCATCCTCATCGAGCGGTCCATCGGCAGGTCGGCGAGCTGGCCGCGCGGCACCCAGCGTACTTCGCGCGACTCGTCGCTCGGGGCCGGCTGCCCGCTCACGGCTCGGGCGGTGAGGACAAGGGAGAACTCTTGCCGGGCCTCACCGTTGGAGGTGTAGAGGATCACGTGTCGGGGGTCGCTGTAGGTGCCAACCAGCCCAGTGACCTCGCACGTGATCCCCGTCTCCTCCAGCGTCTCCCGTACGGCTGCCGCCGGGATCGACTCCCCCAGGTCGATCGCTCCGCCAGGGACGGCCCAGTTCCCGTTATCGGTGCGCTGGATCATCAGCACATCTCCGGCGTCGTTGGTCACCACGACGTTCACGGAGGGAACCAGGCTGTTCGGCTTGGGTGCGTCCGGGTCGTCGTAGTAGTCGATGCGGCGGCTCATGCTCAGGACTCTACGGGGACGGCCCCGGCCCAGACCCGCTCGAAGCTCTCGACGTAGGTGTTGACCATGTCGCCCCCCTCGACCTTCTGAAGGTGGAAAACGGGCGCGTTGGCTGCGGGCGTGCCGTACACGTGGGTGTTGACGAGAAGCTGATCGTCGGCGCGGTAGATCGAGTTGTACAGCACCGTGCGATGCAACCGGATCTCGACGTTCGCCCGCCCGCACAAGGGCCGGTAGAGCACCAAGACGTTCTTGATACGGGCAGCCATGCCGTCGTCGATGCCTTCGTCTGCGCCGCGCTGCGCCACCTCGGCGCATTCGGGGTCGCCAAGCAGGATACGCACCCTGACACCGGCCCCGGCCTTCTCGCGCAGCATCCGCACGATCCCAGCATCGTCGGCAAGGAAAACCCCGCTGTAGACGAGGATGCCGATCTCCTGGGACGCCTCGGCGAACAGTCGTCCCCACTCGTCCCTCGGGACGGTCCATCGATGCGGATACACCCGCACCAACTCGCTCTCCGACGCTGACGCCACCTGCTCCCGCGTCAGAGCCTCCGGCCACAGGTAAGACTCGTCCACACCCAGGTACGAAGCTGTGGCAAAGCGGTGCTTTCTGTACGGCTGACGCCCCTGCGTGACCCACCGCTCCGCCGTTTTGGGGTCCACCTGGACCGCCTCGGCCAACTGGGCGATGCCCACGCCCTTCTTGAGCAGGGCCGCGCGGAGCCGTTCGTTCGCCATTTCACCTGCCTGCGGGGGACATCCAGGGACCGCAACATCGTAGGCCGGACGTCTTGAACATGTCCCGTCGTGTAGTGATCTCGTCCTCACTCTCCGTCGCATTCTCGATCTGCAAGCAAGACCGCTGATCGAAAGGAGAGGTGATCACATGACCAACGAGATCTACCCGTCCCCCGCCTGCGAGTGCGGCGGACAGCTCGACGAGGGACAGAACCGCTGCACCAAGTGCCTTGCCCGGGACCGCTGGATCAAGAAGCAGGCGGCCAGGAACAGGAAGCGGCGGGGCGAGACTCGGCGGCCTCCGCGCGGCCCGCGCAACGGCGGCAAGGCCGGGGTGGTCTGGTCATGATCGCGCTCATCGGTACCGCCCTGCTGACCCTGGCGCTGGCGACCGGCTTCGTCGCCCTGGTGGTCCACATTCATCGGGCCGATCGGCGGATGAGTGCCAGCCTCCGCGCCCGGATGGTTACGAGGGGCGTTCAGTGGACGTAGCGAGCTGCTCCTCAACCCGCGCGAGCCGTACGGACAACTCCTGTACGGCGGCGCGCAGCTCGGCAATCTCGTCCGCCGGGGTCTCCGCAGCGTCCCGGACGAACACGCCTTTGCCTTGCTGGCCGACCACGAGGCCCTCAGTGCGGAGCACGCCGACGGCCATCTTCACCAGCGACAGCGAAGCGTCGTACTGCTCGGCGAGCTGGGCCGTGGAGGGCAACGGGGCCCCGGGCGCGAGGGCTCCGCCTCGGATCTGCGCGCGCAGATCGTCAGCGATCTGGAGATAGCCGGGCCGCCCGGTGTGCTTAACCATCATCCCAATCTCACCACACCAAGCCAGCCATGCAAACATTGACAACTGAGCCAACTAGGTTAACTATGTTGGCTACGACGAATAAGGAGGTCAGACCCTATGCGTTCCGTCCCGATCCCTGTGGACACGTCCAAGCTCTCCATCACCTGCGTCAAGGCTCCCCGGCCGCGCGTGCTCAACCGCGACACCGGCGAGATCAAGACTGACAAGAACGGCAACACCGTCTACGAGGTCACCGTCTCGGTAGAGGACGAGTTCGGCCGGATCGAACTCGTCAAGATCGGCACCACCGGCGAACCACCCATCACCACCGGAGACTCCGTCAACGCGGTCGGCCTGCTCGGCTACGTGTGGGAGATCGCCGGACGGTGGGGCATCGCCTACCGCGCCTCGGCGCTGCTTCCTGTGCGGGAGGGCGCCGATGCTTAAGGCCCTTCTGGCCCTGGTGGTCATCGGCGTCGGGCTGTGGGCCTGGCGCCGGTGGCACTACCGGTCCTTCTGGCTGGTGCTCGGCTATCCGCTGATGGCCCTGTCGGTCCGCGCGTCCTGGCGGCGGGTGGCACTCGGCTGCGGGCTGACCAAGAAGCGGCAGCGCTGGTGGTTCACCACCGTCCCCGGCGCGATCGCCTCCACCGGCATCGTCAAAGTACGGCGGCGCTTCCAACGGGTCGCCGTCGATACCAAGCCGTGGATGTGGCTGCCACTGCCAACCCGGCACGGCTGGCGCGTCACCCTGTGGACGCTGGAGGGCCAGGTCCCCGGCGACTACGCCGAAGCCGCGGAAGCACTGGCGCACTCGTGGGGCGTTCATGCGGTACGAGTCTCCTCGCCCCGGCCTGGGCGCGTGGTGCTCATGGCCACGATGCGTGACCCGCTGGTGAAGATCGACCACCTCCCCGCGAGTCCGGAGTTGCTCAAGGTCACCGTGGGCCGGTTGGAGACCGGCAAGCCGTGGGTGGTCGACTTCCGCACCATCCCGCACTGGCTCAACGCCGGAGCGACTCAGAGCGGCAAGTCCAACCTCGCTAATGCCCTCATTGTCGGCCTGGCCCCGCAGCCTGTGGCGCTGGTCGGCTTCGACCTCAAGGGCGGGGTCGAGTTCACTCCCTACGCTCCGCGCCTGTCGGCCCTGGCCACCGACCGTTCGGAGTCTCTCAAGCTGCTGGATGATCTGGTCGCCCTGATGGTCGATCGCATGGGCC
Organism: Nonomuraea ceibae; assembly: GCF_019396325.1. Taxonomy (GTDB): domain Bacteria; phylum Actinomycetota; class Actinomycetes; order Streptosporangiales; family Streptosporangiaceae; genus Nonomuraea; species Nonomuraea ceibae. The sequence continues at coordinate 4,227 of NZ_JAHKRO010000006.1, read as the reverse complement.
TATGCCGTCAGGCCGCTGCCCGCAACATCTGGCAACTCCCGCCCGCCCTACGCCCGGTCCCGGTCGTCGTCCTGGTCGATGAGCTGGCAGAGCTCTACCTGATGGCCGACAAGTCCGAGAAGGACGAGGTCGCCCGCACCTCGACCGCGCTCCTGCGGGTGGCACAGCTCGGGCGGGCGTTCGGGATCTACCTGTTCTGCTGCGGCCAACGGATCGGCTCCGACCTCGGCCCCGGCGTCACCGCTCTCCGCGCCCAGTGCTCGGGACGGATCTGCCACCGGGTCAACGATCCAGAAACGGCGACCATGACCCTCGGCGACCTCGACCCCGCCGCGCTCGTCTCCGCTCGCTCCATCGCTGCCGAGACACCCGGCGTCGCGATCATCGCATCCTCGGACGGCCAGTGGTACCGCGCTCGCTCCTTCTACGTCACCGAAACCGCCGCTGAACACGCCGCCAGGACGTACGCCCACCTGGCCCCGGCCTGGGACGAGATCACCGCCCACCTGCCCGACTTCGACCCGTCCCAACTGCTCGACGCCTGATCCACGAAAGGGGGTAACGATGCGAGGCTTCGCCTCCTGGCTGCTCGACTCCGGGCCGGTCCTCGTCCTGGCCGTCATCGCTGGTGCCGGATCGTTCACCCACATCCGCGACACCGCCGCCGACCACGGCCAAACCGGCTGGATGTCCTGGGCGGTGGCGGTGTGCATCGACCTCACCTGTGTCATGGCCGCCAGAGAAAGGCAGCGTGACAAGAAGACGGGCCGCGTCCGGCGCGGGCTGATCTCCTGGCCCGTCCTCGTCCTGGCTGGCGGTGTCGTCCTGTCCCTGGCTGCCAACCTGGCGCAAGCCATACCGACCGTGTGGGGCTGGATCACCGCCGCTACGCCTGCCGGGGCCTTCCTGGTCGCCGTCTCCATGCTGGAGCGCCGCGCCACCGACTCCCGTCCTGAGCCGTCCCCGGCGCTCGTCCCCGTCCCGGAGATCGAGGACGCCGGGGACGAGTCCGAGGACGAAGGAGCCGAAAGCCCCGCCCCGGCCCTGCTCGACTACGCCCGCCGTGTCGCCGACGAACATCAAGCCAAGCACGGCAGGCCCATCACCCGCGACGCCCTCCGAGTCCGCCTCGGCGTCTCCAACCAACTCGCCTCCGACCTGCTGCGCACCCTGCGCACTGCCTGAAGGGAGATCACCACATGAACCACCGAACCGCCGTCATCTCCGGCCTGCGCGACCTGGCCGCCTTCCTGGAGGCCAACCCCGCCCTGCCGGTCCCCCGCACCGCGACAGTCCATCACTTCCCGCACGACGCTAGCGATGGCGCTCTGTGCGCCGAAGTCGACCAGATCGCCACCTGGCTCGGGACCACGGTCGAGATCGAGGAGATCCCGCACGGCCACTATGGCACCTCGATCCACTTCGGGCCGGTCGAGTACCGGGCCGTGGCGATCCTCTCCGGTGCACGTGCTCGCCACCAGGCCGAATCCAGCTACTACGGCCACGTCCATCCCGAATAGGAGACCCGATCATGCGAATCCGCCTCGACGGCACCCGCGCCGAGATCATCGACGCCCTGTTCCGGCTCCGCCTCAACTTCACCGTCTCGGGTGTCTCCCGCGCCTACCCCGACCGCGCTCGCCCTCGCCACTGGCGGGTCTACGTCAACACCCTGCCCAAGGAAGGGAGGTGATCGCCATGCGCTTCGCCTGCTGTACCTGCAACGGCACCGGCCTCGACGGTGACCGCGAGACCTGCCGCGACTGCTTCGGCTCCGGTCTCGACAACCACGGCGCATAGCGCAGCGCCCCCGGCCTGGCCGTACATCCGCCAAGACGCCTGCCAGGTCGGGGGCCATCCCTTCACCCGAACGAGCGAAAGGAGGTCTCCATCTTGCCCACAAGCATCACCAATCCGCACGTACTCCACGGCCTGATCACCCGCCTCAACTCCGACGACTTCGACCGGTGGGCCGCCCAGATCCACGCCACGGGCGGATGCCGACAGCCCATTCACCTGCGAGGCAAGGTCGAGCACTACGACGCCGCCACCGGCGCACTGCTCCACCGCTACAGCACCAACCGCGAGCCTGACGGCGTCCTGCGCCTGCCCTGCAAGACCCGCCGCGCTTCCCGCTGCCCAGCCTGCGCTGAGGTCTACCGGGCCGACACCTACCAACTCATCCGCGCCGGGCTCGTCGGCGGCAAGGGCGTCCCTGAGGCTGTCACCTCGCACCCGACGCTCTTCGTCACCCTCACCGCTCCGTCCTTCGGCGTGGTCCACTCCCGCAAAGAGAGGAGCGGGAAGGCCCTGCCCTGTCACGCCCGCCGCGACGCCGAGACATGTCCTCACGGGCGCGTCCTGTCGTGCACGGCCAAGCACAGCCCCGACGATCCCCGCCTCGGCGAACCGCTGTGCCCGGACTGCTACGACTACACGGGCTCAGTCCTGTTCAACGCTCTGGCGCCCACCCTCTGGAAGCGGTTCGCCGACTCGTTGCGTCGCCACCTGGCCAAGCTCGGCGGCCTGGCCCTCAAGGACCTTCGCAACCACGTGACGGTCTCCTTCGCCAAGGTTGCCGAATACCAGCGACGCGGCGTCGTCCACTTCCACGCCATCATCCGCCTCGACGGCCCCGGCGGGCCTGCCGTACCGCCTCCGGCCTGGGCCACCGCTGACGTCCTGGCGCAAGCCGTACGGCACGCCGCCCATGTCGTGAGTGCTCTCGTCCCTGCGATCGAGAATGCCCCGGCTCGGCTGCTCAAGTGGGGAGCTCAGCTCGACATTCGCCCGATCACCATGGACGGCGACCTGACCGAGCAAGCCGTGGCCGGCTACATCGCCAAGTACGCCACCAAGGCCGCTGAATGCGTCGGCACCCTGGACCGCCGCATCAACCCACTCGACAACCTCGACGCCTTCAATCTCCGCGACCACGCCCAACGACTCGTCACCCAGTGCCTCCGCCTGGGTGCCATCGACGACCTCAAGGAACTCCGCCTTGCCGAGTGGGCACACATGCTCGGCTTCCGGGGCCACTTCTCCACCCGCTCCCGCCGCTACTCCACCACCCTCGGCGCACTGCGCGCCGCGCGCGAGGACCACGTACGCGACCACGAGATCGCCGTTGGCCGCCTGCCCCTCTTCGACGAGGACACCGTCCTTGTGATCAGCGAGTGGGCCTACGCAGGCAAGGGCCACTCAGCCGGAGACGCGCTCCTCGCCGAAGCCTTGCACAACTCCAGGGGCCGCCCATGACCAGGCTCCTGCTCACCGTCCCCGAAGCGGCCGAAGCCCTCGCGATCTCCCGTAGCAAGCTCTACGAGCTGATCACCACGGGCGCGATCGCCTCCCTTCGCATCGACGGCTCTCGCCGTATCCCCGTCACCGCTCTGACCGACTACATCGCCCGCCTGACCGCGAAGGAGGACGCAGCATGACCAAGACTCTCGTAGGCGCTCCGGACGAGCAGCCCCGGAAGAAGACCGGCCCGAAGCTGCGCGACGGCGTGATCAAGCGCGGCAACTCCTGGTACTACGTCATCCGCGTCAAGGACCCCGAGACCGGCCTCAGCCGTCCTCGCTGGGTCGGCGGATTCACCACCGAGGACAAGGCCAAGGAAGCTCGCGACGAGGCGAGGGTGAAGGCTCGTCGCGGTGAGTACGTAGACCGCGATGAGATCACCGTGGCGGAGTTCCTCGACATGTGGATCGAGGACCACGCGATGGAGATCAAGCCCGGCACCCTGGAGGACTACAAGGCGGGCATCCGCCTCTACATCAAGCCGTACATCGGCAAGATGCGCCTTCAAGCGGTACGGCCCGCCACGATCACCAAGCTCTATCGCGACCTGAGCACCAAGGGCCGCCAGGACGGCAAGCCGCTCAAGGCCTCGACCGTCACGCACACTCACGCCATCCTGCGCCGTGCCTTCCGGGATGCGGTCGTCGTCCACGAGTACCTGAGCAGCTCCCCCGTGGAGAAGGCCAAGCGGCCTCGCTCAGAGATCAAGCCACCCGGAACGATCTGGACCGCCGCTCAACTCCGAACCTTCCTCATGCACGCCAAGCGGCATCGGCTCTTCGCCTTCCTCCACGTCGGGGAGTGTAAGAACAACGGTGTAACTCCTGATCATGGAGGACACCCGTGATGAGTACTGTGATCCAGGCATCGACGGAGATCGACCTGGAGGACGCCGGCGTGGCGGGCAAGCCCAAGCAGAGCAAG